>JBDRPT010000001.1:0-10953 GCA_043826785.1 Chloroflexota bacterium
GTGTATTTGCATCCACACTGCATACAGCGAAACCGTTGGCTCCCTGCCACGGTTCTCCCGGCTTTATTTTGCCGCATTGTTCCACTACATTTGGGACATGTGTTCATTTCTCTATTTTAGCCCATTAATTCCGCCACTCCCACCTTTCTGATAAAAATGTTATATACTACCTTTGTTGCTTAGAAGGGAGATTGCATGAAAAAATATCTATCCCAGCTTCTGATAGTCCTCGTTTTGCTCACAAGCCTGACAACCCCGGCCCACGCCCAGACCGGGATACGGTTCTCCGAGAACCAGGCCAGTCTCCAGTTCCCTGACAGCGTGACCTTCAGCACACACATCCAGGCTCCCAGCACGATCACCTCAGTCATCCTGGAATACGGCGTGGACCAATTGACCTGCGGCAACGTCGTTGCTAAAGCCTTCCCGGAGTTCGACCCGGGTCCTGAGACACAGGTGGAATGGACCTGGGAGATGCGCCAATCTGGTTCTCTCCCACCAGGAGCCACCCTCTGGTGGCGCTGGAAGGTTACCGACACAAGCGGGAATATCGCCACCAGCCCCGAACAAACCCTGACCTGGCTGGACGACATCCACTCCTGGCAGACCCTGAGCGGTAGCGCCATCCAACTCCACTGGTACGGAAGCGGGGATACCTTCGGCAGGGACCTGCTCAATTCCGCTTCCCAGGCTCTTGCCAGGCTTGCGCAAGATGTTGGGCTGCGCCCCGCCGACCCGATCCATTTGTATATCTACGCCAACACCCAAGACATGCGTAACGCAGTGCTCTACGAGCCCTCCTGGACCGGAGGGATGGCCTTCCCCGAACAAGATATCGTCATCATCGGGATCGCGCCCGCAGACATCGATTGGGGCAAACGGACAGTTGCCCATGAGATCACCCACGTCCTCGTCGGTCACCTGACCTTCTCTTGCCTAGGATTCATCCCCACCTGGCTTGTTGAGGGATTGGCAGTTTACGGCGAAGGCGGGCCGGACCTCTATGAACAGGAACTGTTCGAACATGCGATCGCCAATGACACCTTGCTCTCCCTACGCTCGATAAGCGGTGGCTTCTCCGAGGAGTACGAGCGGGCGAGCCTTTCCTATACCGAGTCGTACAGTGTTGTCAACTACCTGATCGACACCCACGGCAGGTCCCAAATGACAGCCCTTCTGACCAGTCTGCGTGATGGCGCGACTGTGGACGAGTCCCTGCTGGCCGTCTATGGATTTAATATCGATGGATTGGAAGATGCCTGGCGGGCAAGCATCGGTGCTGCCGCGCGCCGCGGAGAGGTCGAACCAACCCCCATCCCGACCCCGACCATCATCCCCACCATCATCCCCGTTTCCGGCATCCCCGCAGCCCCCTCTGCCCCCACACCTCAGCCAACCCCGCTCTCTCCAGCAGCGACCAGCGAGGCGCCCCCTGCTCCGCCCGAAGAAGTTCCTGCCGGACCCACTCTGGCAGAGCGGCTTGGCATCACGCCCGAGGTGGTCATCTTTATTGAAATCGGCCTGTTCTGTGCCGTGATCGGCATCGCGGCAATCCTCGGACCAATCCTTCTGACGGTCCGCCGGCGGCACAGGAGGAAATCATGAAACGTACCACGAAACACATCCTCATCCCCTTGGTAACCTTGGTCGCTTTGCTGGCCTGTTCCCTCTCCGGGACTCAAACTAACCCCGGAAGCACCCCCGGCTCACAGATGACAACCCCGACAAGGCCTGCTCCCCCAACAGCGACCCTGTCACCCAACACGTTCTATAGCCCGGAAGCAGGTGTGCGTGCGCCCTATCCGCGCGGTTGGCGCTTGGATCCCCCGGAGGACGAATCAAACCTGACGATCTTCGTCAGCCCGGATAGCCGGATCTTTGCGTATCTTTACGTCTTCCCGATTGAGGATGAAGACTTGGAAACAGCTGCTACGGGGATCCGCACTACCGCAATGGAAGGGCTGGTCAACATCACCGTCCTCGAAGACACAGCCATCGAACTGGTAATTGGAGCCCCGGCATGGTGGAGTATCGCAACCGGTGTAATCCCCGATGACACCCTCGAACTGAAAATCAGTATGTTGACTGTTTTCTATGGACCCCGGATGTACTTCCTGATGACCTATGGTACTACCGCGGCCTATGATTATTACGCCGATGATGTCCTGGAAATCGTCCATGCCCTGCAGTTCGAGGCGCCCGTCATCTATGACGTTCCTCGCGACCTGGCTCTCTTCCTCAGCGGTGGAGAGAGCACCAACCCCCGCGAGCACGATCCGGCGACAACCCATGGCAGCGGAGACAAACGCGTCTTCAGCGGCCTGGTGTCCTTTGACCCCAGTTTGAACCTGGTCGCTGAACTGGCCGAATCATGGGATGTCTCCCCGGATGGCACGGTTTACACATTCCACCTGAGGAGCAATGCCCGGTTCCACGACAGTAGCCAGGTTACAGCCCAGGATGTCATCTACTCCTGGGAGCGCGCCGCCGATCCGGACACCCAATCGGACACTGTCTTGACCTATCTAGGTGACATCGTCGGCGTGGTGGAAATGAGCTCCGGTCTGGCGGATCACATCTCCGGCTTGCAAGCCCTCGATGACCTGACCCTGCAGGTGACCATCGACGCGCCGAAACCCTACTTCTTGATGAAGCTCACCTACCCGACCGCCTTCGTCGTAGACAGGGGAAACGTCGAGTCGGGTCCTGAATGGTACCGGACACCGAACGGCACCGGACCGTACAAGCTAATCCGCTGGGAACGGTTCGAGGTTAAGATATATCATGCCAACCAGGATTACTACCTTGGTCCTCCCGCGATCCAATATGTAGTCGTCCAGATTTATTCGGGAGTAGGGATCCGGTTGTACGAATCTGGCGAGATCGACATCGCCGCGGTATCCTCCTACGATGTGCCACGCGTCCTGGATGTCGAAGGGCCGCTGCACACAGAGGTCCACAGCGCGGTAAACCTGTGCACCTATTACATCATCTTCGATGTAGCCCAGCCCCCCTTCGATGATGTCAACGTACGTCAGGCGTTCAGCATGGCCTTTGACCGGCAGAAATATATCGACGTGGTATACAATGGGATCGGCCTGCCGGCATC
This sequence comes from Chloroflexota bacterium, assembly GCA_043826785.1. Taxonomy (GTDB): domain Bacteria; phylum Chloroflexota; class Anaerolineae; order Anaerolineales; family Villigracilaceae; genus JBDRPT01. Next base: position 3,110 of record JBDRPT010000001.1, read on the forward strand.
TGGCCTCTACCCTCCCTCCCTGCCCGGGTACAACCTGGACTTGCAGGGATTGGCCTACAACCCGGAACGCGCTCGCCAGTTACTGGCTGAATCCAGGTATGGTGGACCGCAAGGCCTCCCGGCGATCATCTTCACAGACGCTGGGATCGGCAATGACGCTGGTGCAAGTTCAGCAGCCCTCGCCCAGATGTGGCGACAGAACCTCGGGGTTGAGATTACTATTGAAAATCTGGAACCGGATCGCTACTATGACCTGCTTTACTCCGGAGCCCACGGACAACTCTTGGATACTGGCTGGTGTGCAGACTACCCGGACCCGGAGAATTTTGCCGATGTACTCTTCCATTCGGGCACCCAGCAAAACCTGGGCAACTACAGCAACCCGGAATACGATGCCCTCCTAGACCAGGCCCGTGTTGAGCAGAACATCCAACTCCGTATCCAGCTTTACCAGCAAGCCGAACAGATCCTGGTCAACGACGCACCAGCGCTGTTCATTCTCCACCCGCTTACTTATGTGTTGGTCAAGTCACATATCCAAGGGTTTACGCTGACGCCAATCGACATCTCCCTGGAGAGATATATGTGGTTGGAGCCCGGCCCATAGTCCGAACGATCACCCAAGACACGCCCCGAGTTCCGGGGCGTGTTCTCCGCTATGTAATCTAGGGACGGGCTTCCACAAGGAATTCGACCCGGTCGATCGGTGGCCCTATGCTCGAGATTTGGAAACCAAAGGGCAGCATACCGCCAGATTCCACCTGTGAATCGGAATCCCAGCGCCGGACACCGATGACATTCCCCCGGTTGTCGAAGGCTGTCGCCAGAACCCAGACGATACCAGCGCCCTCTTCATCATCTCCAGCGATATGAACCCGGCCCGATACCTGCGCACTCCGCCCCGAACCAGAGATCTGAACCAGCACATCCTGGATCGAAGCGGATAGATAGCGGGGATCGTTTGGGAACAACCGGATCGCGGTTAACACCTGGACACGCACCCCGATCTCACGCGGCAATGGTGGTGGAAAATATGCCAGCAGAGGCATGGCATAGCCACCGGGGAGGACATTCAGGGATCCGAAGACAACCTGGCTATCGAGCTCCTCGCCATCCGTACTCAACACGGTAAATTGCGCCGAGATATTTTCGAGCAGATCATATAGCTCATTCAGGACCAGTGCAAAGCACCACGCTCCTCCGGTTGTGTCCATCCAACAGCGCGCCTGGCGGATCACCTGGACAGCCGGGGTCGGCGTCGGGTCATCCAACGCCACTCCGCCCACCGGGATCACCAGTTCCGTCCCGATGCTCAAAGCCGTCGCTGAAACCCCTGGGTTTGCAACCATCAACGCTTCGAGTGAGACCCCGAAACGACCAGCGATCGTGATAAGGTTATCACCTCCAACGACGGTGTACACCACCGGGGTCGGGGTTGGCCTGAACGCACTGGTCGACTGCGGAATCAGGGTCCAGGTGGGGAGAAGAGTGTTGGTCCGGTAAGGCTGCAACTCGCTGATATCCTGTGTTGTGGCATTAATTTCTGCCTGTCCACAAGCAGTCAGCAGGAATAAAACCAGCATAAAAGCGATTCCACGATCCATGCTGAAATTATACCCGGTCCACTTGCCCCATGTCACAGGCTGTGCTAAACTCAATTCATGGCAGACGAAGAGCGCTTGTCCCCGGACGGTGGGGAAAATACGATGCTGAACGAAGCCATCGAATTCCTGCGCAGGGGTGATCGGACCCGGGCGCGAGAAATCCTCACCCGCCTGCTCAAAACGGACCAGAACAATGCCACTTACTGGGTCTGGTTGAGCGCAGTGGTAGAGTCTTCCAAGGAGCGGCTGTACTGTCTGCAGACCGCTCTCAAGATCGAGCCGGAGAATGTCGCTGCCAAACGGGGGCTGGTCCTGCTGGGGGGCATCCCGCCGGATGATTCAGTCCCGCCATTTCCGATGAACCACCCCAGAGCTTGGGAAGAAAAGCTAAAGATCCCCCAGGAACCGAAACCCAAGCGCAAAGGCTGGGCAAACCCCCTGGTCAGGTTATTCGTTGTCCTGGGCGGCGGGGCTCTATTGATTGGTCTGGTGTTTGCCAGCACGCTTCTGCCTCGCAGCCCCACAACCCGCCTGTTCCGTACCCCAACCCGGCGGCCAACTGTGACAATCACTCTAACACCGACGAACACACCGTTATTTCGGACCGCTACAGCTACGTTTGCCGCGCCCACTCCTCTATGGATGCTACTCGATGCGACTTATACTCCCACACCGCTGTACGTTGTGACCGAACATCCAATCACCAGCAAGGATGCATTCAATGCCGCGATGCGCTATTTCCGCCAAGCAGATTACCAGAATGCGATCTCATTATTCGAACAGGTATTAACCCTTGAACCGGAAGCTGCCGATGTCCATTATTACATCGGCGAATGCTACCGGCTGAGGGGCGAGAACTACCGCGCCTACCTGGCTTATCAGGCGGCGCTAGATGTCAACTCGCGTTTCGCCCCCGGCTACCTCGGGCGGGCGATCACCCTCCACATTCTCAACCCCGAATATGACTTCATAAACGACTTGAACCGGGCGATCACCTACGACCCACAGTACACGGCTGCCTATATGGAACGCGGCCGCTATCGGATCGAAATCGGCGCCTACGAAAGCGCCCTATCGGACCTCGGGACCGCCCGTGCCCAGAAACCTGGTTCGGCGCTGGTGCACCTCTATCTCGCTCAAGCTCAGCTTGCCCTGGGCCGCAACCGGGACGGTCTCGCATCAGCGCTGGAAGCCAACCGGCTTGACCTGACCCTGCTGGATGCCTATCTGGTCATGGCCCAGGCATATGCGGCCAATGGAATGACCGACCAGGCTGTTGGTGCCATGCAGACATACACGCTCTATTATCCTAACGATGCTGAGGCTTTCCTCATCCTGGGGACCGCATACAATGCCGCCGGCGAACACGAAGCGGCGATCGCGGTTCTCGATCGCGCCATCGGACTCAACCGGCGGATGGCGGAGGCCTACTATCAACGTGGTTACGCTTACCTTACCCTCGGTGAAGGTGAAAATGCAGAAGATGACTTCAAGCTGGCTGTGGCCTACGATCCCTCTGACTTCGATGGCCACCTCGGCCTCGCCCTTGCCTTCGATATGCAGGGGTTCACCGGGGATGCGTACATCCAGATTGAGCGGAATGTCGTCCCACTGGCGAATACAGACGTCAAGCGCACCCAGCTCTATTACTGGCAAGCCATCATCCTCGATAAACTAGAAGAGGAGATTGCCGCCCGGCGCAATTGGCGCCTGCTACTTGAGCTTCCTGAAAATGTGACCCCACCCGAATGGCGGACCGAGGCTATGGAGCGCCTAGGGATCACACCCACCCCATCGCCAACCCGCAATGTGCCCACCCGGACACCCACCCCCATTCCATAAGTTTGCATGGCCGGAAACCGTAAACGCATCCCGAAAAGCAATCGGGATGTGTTTTATTTTGTTCACAGATTCAATTGCAGTTATTTACCTTGGCAGGTCTCACAGGGGCATAAAGCCCGCAGGTAATACCAACTATAGATTCCGAACTCATGGCTATCCTCCCAGACCGGGGTAATCGCATACGATCCAACTGGCACGAGTGTCTTAAGGCGGGTAGCCGGAGAGTCACCCAAGGTCTTTGTGAACACTTCAGGGTCCGGCTTGTCAGTCATGTTCTCGTGACCTCCACGGCACTCCACACATGGGCAACCAGCCCGGAGCAGGACAAACGGGTAATTGCTGACATGGGAGTCCTCCCAGGTAACCGAGAGTTCGCGTTCTTGGCGATGGGCAGTAATTGATATTGGTTTCATCGGCTATTTTCTCTCCAAACAACTCGATGCACGGGCAGCACAGGCAGGCTGCCGACTCGCATGTTATGGGGTCTCAATAAATGTCAAGTAATCTGCGGCAGCCCAACCAGACCGGGATTCATCATAGGGAGCAGTCAGGTACCACCAATGATATCCATCCGCATCCCGCGGACCGGCAGTGACACGGAAGATTTCGTTGTCAAACCCGATGAATAGCGGCGTGGCATTCAGGCTGGGAGCCGAACGGATGCGCAGACCCTCCCCCTCCGTGCCGGTAACCTGCACAAAGGAACCTACATGGATTGTGCCAGGTAACGGCGTAGGTGACGGTGTGGGTGTCGGCGGAAGCATCGTCTGGGTCGGGGGGACAGACCGGGGCGTGGACGTAGGACCCAGGATGACCGTCACCGCGGCCGCTAATGTCGGTGTCCTCGCGTTCATCAACGGGTAAGCAAGGATGATATAGACAAGGCTAGCGCAGGTTAATACCAAACCTATGATAGCTGCACCGACCACTACTCTTAGATTAAGAATATCCTTCATTCTGGCACTACCACATGGTTAGGGTTATATATTTTGTCTCTCAAGGACAGGTATCTTTTCAAAGAAAGGCTCTTGTCATGTTTTCGGTTGCATCTTCGGATCGAGCAGGTGCAAAGACTGGGGAGGGATCAGGATACGCAAGCTTCTTGGGATCACCTTGATCTCGACCTCCTGAGTACCAAGCATCGGTTCCCCGTCCAACTGGATCGAGAAAGGCGTATCAGACTTGATGCGGGCAACCTTGAAAGGAAAGCAACGCGCCTCATCTGAAGTCAAGTGGCGGCCAGCGCGCATATCGAAGAAATGTCGGAATGCATCAGCCAGAGTGCTGCCCGTGAATAACCACAAGTCCATCATACCGTCATCCAGGTATGCACCTGGAGAAATCTGCGCCATTCCTCCCAGATAATGGCGGATGTTGCTGGCCACGGCCAACAAATAATGACCCTCAACGAGCTTTCCGTCTACCCAGGCTTGCAGGTTCATTCCATGCCAGAGCGTGGCGCTCCAGATGGTGGTCGCGGCGTAATGCGGAACAGCCAAGTATTTCTCAAAGCGCTTGCGTGGTTCCAACTTCTTAACTGCGAGTGCATCCAGGCCAATCCCAGCCCACATTAGAAACGGCTGGTGATTGCACAGGCCGACATCCGCCACGCAGACCGGGGCCTGTGCGAGGATGCGGGCATTCTCGGATAATATTCCCCAGCGGGGCCAGACGAACGCCTTCATCCCTAGTTCGATTGCCCAGACATTGGCTGTACCGGCTGGCAAGAATGCGAGAGCAGTCTGTGAACCGATCAGACCGCAGGCAGCCTGACCCGCAGTTCCATCCCCCCCGATCGCAAACACAGCCCGGAAGTCCTCCTTGGCGGCCATCCTGGCGAGCTGGGTTGTATGCCGGCCATTCAGCGTTTCCGCCACTTCAACTCGCCAACCATTATCATTAAGCGCCCGGATGACTCCGCCGATAAATGGTCGGACGGAGATCCGGCCTGCAGCCGGATTATAGATCAAGAGTGCATCAGCCATGGCTCTATTATAAGACGATAATGTCGCTATGATATAATCCCGCCAAGTACTCGGACTCAATCGAAGTTATCCCTGAGATCTCAAGATGATTCGTTCAAACGGCTGGTTCGTAGGAATCAGAATCGTATGTCAGGGTAATAGTGGCTCATGGATACTGTTCGCCTGCTAAACAATCGCTATCAATTGTTGGAACGGCTGGGCAAGGGGGGGATGTCCGTTGTTTACCGTGCCCGTGATATGATGCTGGAACGGTATGTGGCGGTCAAAGTCCTGCGTGAGGACTACACCCACGACAAGGATTTTCAAAACCGTTTCCACCAAGAGTCTAAGGCAGCTGCCAACCTTTCCCACCCGAATATCGTCACAGTTCATGACGTCGGATTCGACCATGGATTATTGTACATTGTGATGGAATACGTGCCGGGAACAGATCTGAAAACCCTGATCCGCCAACGGGGTCGCTTCAAATCCGAAGATGCTTTACCGCTAATCATCCAGGCTTGCGCTGGCATCGGCTATGCGCACCGGGCGGGGCTGGTGCATTGTGATGTCAAACCGCAGAACATGCTTGTCACCCCAGACCTGCGTCTCAAGGTTGGGGATTTTGGGATCGCCCGCGCCCTTGTTAGCATCCACCCGGATGAGCAGAGTGACATCGTTTGGGGTTCGCCGCAGTACCTGTCTCCAGAACAGGCTGCCGGGGCAGCACCATCTCCCGCTTCTGATGTCTACTCCCTGGGAGTGACCCTGTATGAGATGCTAACCGGTACACTTCCCTTCCAAGCGCAAACGGCAGCAGACCTCTCGCGCCTGCACCTGGAAGCAGACCCGCCATTGCTCACTGAAATGCTCCCGGAGGCGCCTCTACCGCTCGAGGAAATCCTGCTCAAAGTCATGGCGAAAGAATCCTCCGCCCGTTATCGGACTGCAGACCAGCTGGGCCGGGTGCTGCTCAACTTCGGTGCAACCCTTACCTCCCCCGCCCTGGCCCTAACCCCGGAGGCAATTCCACATCCCAAGACCCAACCCCTGCAAACCCAGACAGGACGGTCGAACGGAGAAATCGACTGGATCTCGATCGGGCTGGGTCTGGTGGCATTGCTTGCTGCTGGCGGTCTGATCCCGTTCTGGGTCTGGGTATATTTTGTATATAACCCCCCCATCCGCTAAATGAGAATAAAACGGGCTTGCATTATCGCACCATCCATCCTGTCTTCCGACTTTACTCGCCTGGGAGAACAAATCCAGGAATGCGAAGCTGCCGGAGCGGATTGGATCCATGTCGATGTGATGGATGGCCACTTTGTCCCGAACTTGACCATGGGGCCGGTGATCGTCGAAGCATGCCGGCGGGTGACGCGACTACCAATAGATGTCCATCTGATGGTACAATCGCCGGAACGCCTGCTAGACTCATTCGCCCGGGCAGGGGCGAATAACCTAACCGTCCATGTTGAAGCCTGCCCGGATATACGCAGCACATTAAAAACAATCCGCTCCCTGGGCTGTAACGCCGGAATAACGCTTAACCCGGACACACCCACCAGTACGCTCGAACCCGGGTTGGACTTGTCTGACCTGGTACTGGTGATGACAGTCAACCCCGGGTACGCTGGTCAGGAGTTCATCGAGAGTGTCCTTCCCAAGGTGGCTGAGATACGGGAAAGATTGGATGCGCTTGACTCACCGGCATGGTTGGAAGTTGATGGTGGCATCACTGCAGAGACCCTTCCTCGAGTTCGGGACGCAGGTGCCGACGCATTCGTCGCAGCAAGCGCAGTGTTCCAGCACCCAGATGGGATTACGGAAGCCATCCGGAAGCTACGATCCAGATTAACCTGATCTTGAGCTTATCATTCATTCTAACCAACAGGCTAACAATCAATCGGAGTAAATGCGAACCCGACACCCCGATAAGAGCAAAATGATTGATACTGATCCTCCAGGGTTCCGGAAACAAAAAATCACGGCAGAGCCGCGATTTTTCTTCCATAGCGAAAGTAAAAACCGATTATACTGTCTTTACCAACGTGCGAATGCACTTGGTACAGAGTACCTTCTGCACCTTGCGCCCGTTTTCGAACACCGTCACTTTTTGAAGGTTGGGGCGGAAGGCGCGATTGGTCGCCCGCATCGAGAAAGAGCGGTTGTGACCGAAGGTGGTTGTTTTACCACAACGAGCGCATTTAGCCATCTTGACTTCCTTTCTTGCCGTTAAGTGCGTAGCCTGCCCTAACAGGCGGCTGATTTTACCATAGAACCGCATCGTTGTACAAGCCATGTTGTTAATATAGTTAGGAGTTACGCAGTTGGATAGGATTCGGGGGTGTGGTGGGGGGGGGGGGGGGGCCCCCCCCCCCCCCCCCCCACCAAAAAAAAAGAAGGAAAAAAAAAAAAAAAAAAAAAAAAAAAA
>JBDRPT010000002.1:0-33343 GCA_043826785.1 Chloroflexota bacterium
TCACTTCCAGTCGATGGATCTCTTTTGTGCTCATAGTGAGTAGTTTGTCCACTTTCTTGTCCCTTTCCAAGGGGACATTTTAACTTTGGTAAAAGGGGACTCTACTACTTTGGGCTAACACATGAAATGTCATCCCTTGACGAAACCTTCCAGGAAGGCTACAATTCCGCCGCGTTCTTGAGACGTCTCCCACGGGGAGGCGCTTTTTTTGCCGAGAGGTGACCATGACGAAGAAACCTGCACCTGAAAAGGCCAAGGAACTCCGCCCGGATGTAATCAATATGACCGACTCACGGGCCGGCAAGGTTGAAGCCGAGTTGGTACGCATGCGCAGCAGCTATGCATCCCATTTGGAAGCTGGCGAAGTGGAAATCCAACAGAGCCTTGCTGGCGAGGTGAATGCTGAGTATGCATCCACGCGCAACTCGCTGATCGGGATGATCCAAGCCGGGGCAGTGACCAGCACTGGGAGCGCTGTCGGGCTGGTCCGGGCCCAGGAAACAGCCCTCAACGGACCCGCAGGCATGATCATCGCAGACGAGGTCATGCTGGCAGGTTCCCGTACCGGGTTCCTGGCTGCGGATTCTGTTCAGGCCGACAAGGTGCAGACAGTGTTCCTACTCGCAAGACATGTCAACGCTCCGGTGGAAACCGTTATGGACACCCGTCAGGTCGTACTCGCTTCAGCGCTGGCTGGCCTCCTTGCTGGAACGGTCATGCTCCTAGGCAGGTTATTGTTCAGACGCAATCGTACGTGAACCCCCCGGATCTCCGGGGTCATCAACTTATAAGAGCGTAGGTAATCCGCATGCGCGGGTGAGAGGTGCTCGAGGAAGGTACAAATATGGAAAAAGCAATTGTCAAGGCAACCCCCCGCTCGGTAACAGGCAAGCAGGTGCGGGCATTACGCCGGGCAGGCGAACTGCCGGCAGTGATCTATGGAAACGTCGACGAACCGATCAATATCTCGATGAATTCCCACGATGCTTCCCGGATCCTGAACCGTTTATCGGCCTCCAGCTTGGTGACAATCGAATTGGAAGGGAAGGAATTTCCCACGTTGGTCCGCGAGAAGCAGCGCCATTACATCAAGGGCCATCTGATCCACGTCGACTTCCAGGCAGTCTCTCTAACCGAGAAGATCCGTACGGCAATCGGTATCGTGCTGGCAGGTGATTCACCCGCGGTCAAGGAATTCGATGCCTTCTTGAGTACCGGCCTCACAGAGATCGATGTCGAGTGCTTCCCACAAGATCTGCCCGAAAACATCGTTGTTGATGTCTCCGGCATCAAGCAGATCGGTGACAGCATCCACGTCCGTGACCTGATCATATCGGATAAACTCGAAGTCATGGTCGATAAGGATGAAATGATCGCTATCGCCACTGCGCAAAAGGAAGAGGAAGTCGAGGAAGAGCCCGAAATCGAGCTTGAAGAAGTCGAACCCGAGGTTATCGAAAAGGGCAAGAAAGAAGAAGGGGAGGATGAGGCCGAATAAGCCTGTCTTGCCTGAATCAGGAAATTTCACCACAATTTATCGAAGAACCCCCATCCAGATGGGATGGGGGTTCTTATCTAACTCCGAGTTAGATGCCAAGATCATCGATTAATCGTCATAAATAGGAAACCCCATCAGCTTACAGCCACTTTTTAAACACCAAATTCACCCAATCTAACCAGCACAATTTCTTATTGATATTGTAAGCTTCAAATTGGGCCGATTGGGTATAATTAAAATGATTATCGATAGATATTCTTTATTCATATCTATATATATTGACAATGGACAACAAAGCGAACTTCTGGGAAAGCGCCGAATTTAGTAAACAGGGTGCCAATGAACCTATCGCCAACGAACCACAAGGGTCATCTAAGGCCTTCTCTGATCTGGTCAGAGAACGATTGGCGATGGATGATATTCATCTTCATGGTAATAACCGTTCGCCTGCCCAGAGTCTCGCTGGCGGGATCCAGAAACTCCGCCGCAGCATCTATACGCTGAGCATCGACGTCTTTTTCAATGCCCGGCATTATGTTACCAGCAGCAGCAGGAGGGGGGATGTGCACAATCACACATTCAGAGTCAATGTCACCACCCGCCAGAAACTCAAACCGGATACTGGGTATATCTTTGGGTTCGGAGACCTGCGGGCGATTGCCGAGCAAGAAGTCCAGTACTTCCACAACCAGCTTCTAAACGACCTGCCCACGTTCTCGCCGGATTTCGAACCGATCACCGAGAACCTCGCTGCCGTCCTGTACCAGAATATCGAACAAAGGTTGCCGCCTGCTCTGACCCTCGAGTCGATCAGCTTGTGGGAATCGCCGACAGTCCGGGTCACCTATAGCGAAGAGTCCTTATGAACCGGAAGGTCTCAATTGAGATAGGTTTTGCGATCCTGCTGGTTTCCGCTGCGGTGCTGATCTCGCTCTCCCGACTCTGGCTGGCCGACCCAGCCTCGGCCTACCCCTGGGGCTCAGATACGCTTGGCCACCTGCTCAAGGCTGAATACCTGGCCGAGGAGATCGGCAAGGGTCACTTCTACCCGGAAATGTTCCCATACTGGTACAACGGCCACCAACTCTTCCGCCAACACCCACCTCTGCCATATTACATCCTTGTCGGGATCAGCCTGTTCAGCGGGGATATGATCTCGGCAGGAAACTGGTTCGTGATCATTGCAGCCCTGATCGGCGGGTTGTCATTCCTGCTGTTCTCCCGCTATGTCGGCTGGGTACCTGCCGCAATCGGTGGCATCTTCTTCACCTTGGCTCCGGACACCCTGCGAGTTGCGCTGGCGGAAGGCAATCTCCCCAGAGCCCTCGCTGCTTCGCTCCTACCCGCCCTGACCTATTGTTTCCTCCAGATTCTGACTGGGCAGGGAAAGCGGCGTCATCTGTTAACCGGCGCGCTGCTCATGCTTGCTACTGTCCTCAGCCATGCGATGATGGCTGCCATCTTTTGCGTCTGTTTAGTTCTGGTTGCAAGCATCTATTCCCTCATTTCCAGACAGTTTAAGAATCTTCTGGCTGCCATCGCCTGCCTGGTGCTTGGATTGATGTTATCCAGTTTCTGGTTGCTCCCCAGCCTCAGCGGAGGGATCGGTGAGCTAGACCAGGCAGCGGTTAGCGAGGCCTTGGCAGTATTCCCGTTAACGACTTATCTTAACCCCCTCCTGCGCCTGACCCAGCCAGAGATCGTCTACATCGGCCTCTCCATAACTGCCATCCTGATGGCAGGTCTATTAATAAAACCCGCACGATCACCGTTGCTGGTCAGTTTTCTCGCTGTCGGTGTGATGACCATCCTGATCAGCACGCCGGGGTTTAATGCCGCCTTCAACGGCCTGCCAGCCCACCATCTCTTCTGGCCGATCCGGTTCCTTAGTTTCTCCGTCCTGGCATTGGCCATCAGCCTTGCATTCCTGCTGGCAGCCTTGCGGAAACAGAAGTGGGGACTGATCGCAATCCCTGTCCTCGTCCTGGTCGTTTCGCTGGATTTCTGGCCTTCAGTGCGCCTCCTCGCCCACACCCGCCCCCCCTCGAACGAGATCCTGAACACCGCGGAAGTGCTCAGACGCCAATCTGGCTGGAGGCAAGCCACGCTGGACTTCAGCCGTTTGGGCTCTGCCCCAAGTTACTTCTTCACGTCACAATCAGGGCGCGAGCAGGTTTTCGGTTGGGCATACCAATCCGCCTGCACGGCCACGACAGTCTCGGCTTTGAATGGCGCCATGGAGACCGGGAACTGGGGTTTCGTTCTGCAACTCCTGGATATCCTCGGAGCAGATGACCTGGTGCTCCTGCAAACCGGCATCAGCCTGGATCCACTTACCGGCTTGCTCCCCGGGTACGGGTACCAGCGAGTCTGGGATGAATCCCACCTGGTTGTTTACCATCGGGATGGCGGGCCGCGGGCCCTGTATCTCAGTTCACCGGCAATCGGTATTGGGAGTGGCGCAAGCAATGTCGCCGCGCTTTTCCCCGGTCTGCTACTGGCCTCATCCCCTTACGTGGACGACTATGACCTGGGGTACCTATCCCAATTTTCGGTCATTGTCCTTTCTCGCTTCAACTGGCATGACCAATCCCGGGCCGAAGCATTGATGGTAGCCTATGCGCAAGCCGGCGGCTCGGTCCTTGTGGACTTGAGCGCCGCACCCGAAGACCCACTCGCCCGCGTGCCGCGTTTCCTTGACATCTACGGTGAACGAGTACGCTTCTTCACCGAACCAGTCTGGCTTACTTTGGATGATAACCGGGATTCACTCACTCCCTTCCGGGAACTTCCTTGGGTGGCCGTGGTCCCGCAGGGTGATCTGGTGGAGTCCATCCAGTTCGAATACCATGGTGTCAGCGGGACCGCTCTGGGCTACGTACCCATCGGCCAGGGAAAGATCTGGTTCGTCGGGTTGAACCTGCCTTACCATACTCTGATCACCCATGACCCGCTCGGGCTGGAGGTTTTGAGCCAAATCCTGCCCGTCCCCGCCGGGGAACCGATCTCCTATGCAACCGTGCCGCTGGAAGAGTACGTCGCCGACCAGGAAGGCTATCGCTTCACGTATGAGCTGGCGACTCCGGGAGAATTGCTCGTACCGGTGATCGGCTGTGATGGGATGACCATCTACCTCGACAACCAGCCGGTAGCCAACCACTCACTCTACCAGATGGTGGCATTTACCGCTCCAGCTGGCAGGCATCAAGTCCGGATTGTGTTCGAGTCCCCGATGGTCTATTACTACGGCGGGTTTGTCAGCCTGTTCGGCTTGTTTGGATGTTTCATAGGGCTCTTATTCTGGCAAGGAGGTATCCATGTCAACAAAAACAAGGAAGAATAAATCGATCTTTCGTCAGGTACTGCTCCTGACCCTGATCTTGCTGCTGGCGTCACCGACAGGTGTGCTGGCCGCGACGCTGGTCATCGACGGTTCCTTCAGCGACTGGGTCGGGATGCCTAACCTGACCGACCCGGCAGGTGATGTCACCCCAGCGAGAGTGGATTTGACCGCTTTCTACTGGGGCACCAACCCGGGAGTCTCCACGGTCTACTTCATGATCCAACGCATTTATCCCGGAGGCCAGGGGAATGCGAGTGTCTACTACCGCATCTTCATCGATACCAACTGCAACGGGTCATCCAGTGAAGCCGTCGACAGGATCCTGTTCATGTACTACGATCCTTCTGGCTCCTCGGGGTCAACTTCGCTGACCATCTACACCGGAACCGGGGGTCAAATCTCGAGCAGTTCCGGGAACTGGGGGGATCCAGCTGGCAGTGCACCAACCGGCGGAACGCGCACCGAGGTTTCAGCTTCCTTCAGCGATCTGGGAATTACAGTAAACCAGCAGATCTGCGTGAATCTGGGCAGTTATCAGAACGCCAACGAAGGATCTCCGGCAGATGCCATCGGCCCGCTGGTCTGGGCACCGGTCCCGGCGATGGGTATCCCCCTGCTGGTTACTTTTATCATCGGAGCGTCTGTACTTGCCTGGCTGCGCTTCAGGCGAAGGGACAAGAAACGCGCTTGAACATCGCCCTCTTCGGGATACTGTGCCTCCTCTGGGCAGGAGCGACTTTCTTCTTCTATCATTACCGGTTGTGGTTCCTGTTCTATGTTGTCGGCGCAGTCGGCTCTGCCCTGCTGATCATCTACGGCGGACATGCGCTCATCCCGCTTGAGCGCTGGCTGGAGACTTCATCAGCCTACAGTGTCCATGGTATTGCAGCCTTGTTTGGTGTCCAGACGCGCATCTTCCAGGAGGCTCCGGGGTCTATCCTGGTGCTGGTCATCCCCCAGGGTCAGGGTTGGACCATGCTGGAGATTGGGATCGAATGCTCTGGTCTGCTGGAGGGGGCGGTATTATTTGGGTTGCTGGCTTTCTTCCCCGGCTGGACTGCTGGCCCCCGGATCGGACGGATCTTCTTCGGTTTCCTGGCTACCTACTTCGGCAACTTGGTCCGGCTGTTATTCATCGTCCTTACCCTGGCCTATCTGGGCAAGGATACCCTGTTCATCTCCCACACCGTCATCGGCAGGATCATCTTCTTCCTCTTCGTTGTCATCATCTTCTGGACCTTGATCACCCGACCTACCCTGCAGCAGATCCGGGCAGATTTGCTTAAAGACAAAACCGGGTGAACTACCCATGTTGACACATTTTGTATCCTTCTGGGTCTACTGGGGCATCTGGCTGATCATCCCATTCCTGATCGACGGGGTTGCCGCGCTGGCCTTGTTCTTCGGACTCGTCTACGCCATGTTCCGGAAGAAGGCAGCCGCGATCCACGGTGATCAGGCCCACTGGCCGCGGGTGAGCATCATCATCCCGGTCGCCAATGGGGAGAAGTCGCTCGGTCAATGCCTTCAATCCATCAGACAACAAACCTATCCTGCCAGGCAGCTCGAAGTTGTCGTGGTCGACAATGCCAGCACCGATGATACTGTTGGTGTATTTCAACATGAACAAGCCAAATTGTGGGACGGGCAAATGCATTGGATCTCGATCCCGTTTCGAGGCAAACCCGGGGCCTTGAACACCGGTATCCACATGACCACAGGGCATTACGTGATCAACATCGATGCAGATGTGGCTCTTTCCGCCAACGCCATCGAAGCGATGGTCGCGGCCTTCGAATCCGACCCATCCATCTCTGCTGCAACCGGTGGAGTGGAAGTCCTGCCTGCCGCGCCTGAAGATGGATTGCTGCCTTACCTGATTGCCGAATGTGAATTCCAGGAATATCTCTCTGCATTCTGGATGGGACGTCAGTACCAGACGATGACCAACAGCCTGTTCACCCTGGCAGGGGCATTCTCGGCTTTCCGGCGCGAGGCCCTGCTGCATACCTTCCTGTACGATGGGACGACCGTCTCAGAAGACACCAAACTCACCCTGGATATCTATAAGCACATCAAAGCAGCCCGGATCGTCTGTGTCCCAGAGGCGATCGTCTACCTCGAGCCGACCCCATCCCTCTCTTCCCTATATGCCCAACGCGTCCGCTGGCAGCGTGGCCAACTCGAAGTGGCGGCACTCAACCCGGAGCGTATCCGTCCAAACTTCTTTCAGATGCGCGGCCTTTCGCTCTCACGCCTGTTGATGATCGACCATACCCTGCTATTCCCCCGCCTGGTCTGGATGTTCCTGTTCCCCCTAATGGTCTTCTTCGGCTATCCTTTTGCACTGGTTTTCAACGCCCTCGTCCTGATGTACATTTTTTATGCCGGGATCAATTACTTCACAACCGCAACCACTTTTCCCATCGTCGGGAAAGATGAAAGAAAACGCTTATTGAAAAGCTGGTGGATCCCGATCCTGATGCCGGCATACCGTTTCCTGATCTTCCTCTTCCGGGT
The DNA here is from genome assembly GCA_043826785.1 of Chloroflexota bacterium. Classification (GTDB taxonomy): domain Bacteria; phylum Chloroflexota; class Anaerolineae; order Anaerolineales; family Villigracilaceae; genus JBDRPT01. Next base: position 7,362 of record JBDRPT010000002.1, read on the forward strand.
GGCCGGATCGATCATTCCCCTCAAAGAGCCGGCTGCATGGCGGGTGAAGGATCCCATTCTTGAGACCCGCCTGGCATGGGGGCAACTGGTAGCCCGGATCAGGCAACTCTGGGGTCGTCTGCGTCGCTAATGGATTGGGCATCCCCTCCTGGTCCTGTCAGAACAGCCAGGAAACATTGCACCATGCGGGCTGTCGCGCCCCAGACAATCTCGCCATCATATTGATGATAAGTAACCACCGGAACTGACCGTGGCATGCCCTGAGGGGTAACCGGGATCTCCTCCCAGTTGATACGGTCGCCAAGCCATGTCAAAGGGATGGTGAAGATCCTGCTGACTTCAGTTAGCGAGGGTTGAAATGGATACGGCCAGGGGGCCACACCGACCACTGGCGACACCCGGTACCCGGTGATCGTCACGATATCATTCAGTCGCCCCAATACGCGGACATCGCCTGGCTGCAGCCCGACTTCCTCTTCGGCTTCCCGCAAGGCGGTCTGCTCAGGAAGCTCGCCAGGGTCACACGCCCCGCCCGGAAAAGAGACCTGGCCCTTGTGGCTTTCCACCGTATCTGTCCGCCGGGTGAATACCATGCTCCAGGCGCTGTTCTCCCTGACCAAGGGAATCAGCACCGCCGCACAGGTCAAACCGCCCGTGTGGGCGGCCTCCATCGTTGCATAGCCATCCGTCCAGGCGATCTGCCCAGCCAGGAAGGATGCTCCCAATCTGTGGGCAATATCTGTTTCGAGAATGTTCACCAGCGGTCACTCCCGTTCGTGGTGATAAAGCTAGTTATATCAACCTCAAGAAGCTACTGAAGCTTGCGCATAGTGGGACTGGCGGGGACAACGCCCGGCGCAGAGAGCCTAAAATGTGTCGTCTACGAAACACCATACCTCCGTTTTATCGATGATCGCGAAACTCGACCAACTCTGCTTTCACATCGAGTTGCAGTGGAAATGTCAACGAACGGTAAACCAGGTGTGCAGAATCGACCTCGGTTTTGACCATCCCGACATAAGGCACATGCCATTGGATCGTCACCAGGACTAATTGGCCTGCCACAACAATTCCATCCAGGTCTACGGATACATCCATGGTCGTCTCGCGGCGGATACGGTAGGCCTGATTGTAGGTATCCGCCGGGACACTGACCTGCTCTTGACCTTCCATCTGCCAAAAAATCCGTATGGGTGAATCATTCAGGATAATGTTTACTTCTTCGCCCTCGTCTTGGATCACAAGCCTTCCGGCAGCGAGGTATTCACCTTCCCAGTCAAGATCCCATCCAGCGGATACGAATTCCTGTTCAGCAGGCATAAATACACCGGAGACATGTTCCACTGTCATCTCACCGGCGACGATATCACCGAACAAAGTCCCCAGAGTCAACAGAGGTAAATTGACGATCGCCTGGTCCTGGCAATCAACGATCGATTGTGTCACCAGACCGGTGGAAAGGTCGAGCATGTCGATCATGGCCTGTGAATCCTCGACACCTGCAACCGACAAACCGATTCGCGAATTCTCTTGCACACCGGAGACGAGATAGATCCACTGCGAACCCTGGACGAAGGGATAGAAAATATTGTTGCATGGACCTAACTCGCGCGGTGTAGGCGATGGCGGGATGGATGTCGGATCATCCGTCGGAGGAACCGACGTGCCAAACCTGCACGCCAGGCTGGAAACGAGGATGATGGCCAGCCCGGTGATGATCCGCCGGTAAGATTTACTCATGCCAACTGCTCACTTTCTTGGATGTGGAATGGACACCCATCCAGCAAACTTTCCCGGTTGAAATGCGAGAACTCACATAGGACCGGTTCCTGAACATCCAAATGAATGGAAAAATGCTCGCGCAGCAGTTCCACTGCCGCCTGCAGGGCAAGAAATGAATCCCGCTTGCAGCATCGCGACCCGCCATGCGCCGCGATGACTGCCGGGCTGCGCGCCGTTATCGCATTGGAGAGAGCCCACGCCTCCACCGCAAGTGGAGTTGAGTCGGTGATCAGGCTTATATAAATCCCTGTCCCCACCCCTGCGCCACAGGCCCCATAGAAGCCGCAAAACCCTCCCAGCACGTTCTCCGCCCGTTTGCGCGCCTGCCAGATCTGGACCGCTTTGTCCGGAGACCCACCTTTAATGTTGTAGTAAGCCGCCAATAATACTGTCGGAACCAGGAAGTAATGCTCTGGACCATGCATCTTGACCTGCGGAAGCTTCATCAGGCCGATCGCCAGAGTGACCGGGTCCGTGGCCGGGCTGGCGATGCAGACCTTTTCGATCAAGTCATTCGCCGGAGCAGCGTGACAGCGATCACAGACGAAATGTCCGTCACGACAGGCAACCTGGGTTTCATCCGTTTTTCCACATACACCGCAGGGGATGACCCGGGCGCATTCCGAATAGACGAGCGGTTGGCCGCACAAAAGGCTGTCAAATTTGAAGCAGGATTCGATCATTCCCGGGTTTCTTCTTCGATCTCATCTTCTGCGGCCAGTCCGGCTTCTTTCAGCAGGTCTTTACCCCGCTCGTCCGTGCTCGGCTCGATCCGGCGACCGAAGATGAGAAAACCGGTATGAGCCACCATCCGGTCTGTCGGGCGCAGACGCTTGGGTTCTGGCTTGTAATAGCGCAACAGGATCTCACAGACTTCGATGAACGCGAATCTCTGCCTGCGCAGGGCATAAAGGAGGATTTCCACCTGGTTGAACGTAGGCAAGAGGCTGCAGAAGAATCCACCCGGCTTGAGCGCAGAGCGCACCTGGGCGATATAGTCCCATGGGTTAGGTAAATCCAGGAAAAAGGCATCCACGTCTTTCTCGACGAAACCATCGGCGGCATCGCCGAGTTTGAAGTCGACCCGCCCCTCCAGGCCAAGACGGCTCAGGTTCTTATGGGCAAGGCGCTGGAATTCGGGACGCCTTTCGTACGAGATGACCTGCCCTTCAGGCCCGACGGCATATGCCAGGGCAATTGTCATCGATCCGGACCCGGTACCGGCTTCCATCACCCGCTGGCCGGGGCCTACGGACATGTTTGTCAGGATAAAGCCGATATCTTTCGGGTACATGATCTGGGTGTTGCGCGGCAGGTCCGTCAAGATGTCAGCCAACGACGGCTGAAGCAGGAAAAACGGGCTCCCCTGGTGGCTGAAGACCTGGCTGCCCCACGGCAGGCCGATCAGGTCGTCGTGTTTCAGGATACCACGATGGGTATGCAGATCGCCGCCAGTGACAAGGGTAATAATGAAATGTTTATGCCTCAGGCCGACCAGTTGAGCCAGGTCACCGGCCTGCGCATGGGTAGAGGTAAGATTCCAGGGCATGCTTCTCGCTTCTTCAGGGTTTCAAGATAGTTGCAAAGTAGTCAGTGATGGCATTGTAGCAGGTAACGCGGTTCTCGTACTTCAATACATCGTGACCTTCGTCTTCGAAGACCAGCAAATCGACTTGCTTGCCCTTGCGTTGCAAATCGGCGACAAGCTCCTCAGACTCTTTTGCAACCACCCGAGGGTCGTTGCGACCCTGGATGACCAGCAGCGGACAGGCGAGGTTGTCGAGGTAGGTTTTCGGGGAGCGTTCGGTCATCAGTGTTCGACCTTCCTCAGTCTCCGGGTCACCCAGGACGAGTTTGAAATACGGTTTCCAGGTCTCGGGAATCCGCTCGGAAAAAGTACTCAGGTCATAGGGGCCGAACATGTCACATGCTGCAGACCACAACTCAGGATGTCGGCCAGCAAGTGTCAGGGTCATATAACCGCCGTAGGATCGTCCGACCACCGCGGCGCGGGTCACATCCACGCGCTTGTCTCCAGAGAGAACCTTCGTCATGGCATGGTGATGGTCAAGCCGGTCCTGCCCGCCCCAGTCACGGTCGACTTGTTTAGCATAAGCCAGGCCGTATCCCGATGAGCCGCGTACATTTGGCACAAAGACGGCAAAACCACGCAGGGTGAGGAACTGGATGAGAGGCATCGAGAACCAGGCGAAATCCGGGCGTTCTTGCGATTGTGGCCCACCGTGGATATAGTAGACCAGGGGTCGGGGACCGGTATAACCCAGTTCCGGGGAAGGGAGATAGAGCCTGGCAGAGATACGGGTTTTATCAAAGGAGTCGAAAGAGGCATCCTCCCCTTTGGAGAGCAGTTCCTCGGGGATGCCCAGGATCCGTTCGTTGGTGTGCATGACGATGGTCAGGCGATCTTTCCCCTCAACAGTATAGATCTGGGTCGGGCTGGTGGCTGTTGAGAACGAGAACACATAGCGATCTGCAACCTTGTCGTAATCCCAGTTCTCGAGCACGCCATCTGCCAGGTCGCCTTCTCCAACGATGACATGCCGGAGGGTCATCAAGCGTTTGGCTTCGTTAAAGTAGCCTTCATAGAGCCAGGAACAACCGTCAATGTTGAATTCAACGGCATAGTGAGTACCTCTTAGGTGGCGCATCCCGGTCAACTCACCGATGCCGGCATGTATCTGCCCTTCTATGGCTATCGGTTGGATCTCACCCGGTTCACCCAGGTCGATAACTCCGAGACTGTAGCTGTCCTGGAACACCGCCGACGATACCAGCACGCCCGAACCGGAAGGAGTGAACTCGGCGGAGCCCAGTCCGTTCGGTGGCACAACCTGCCCCACTTTCCGCTGGTCCATCGGAATGCCGTAGAGCAGCGATTTCCTGTCACCCTCGTACAGGAAAAGGACCGAATCGCCCATTGAATAACCGTCGGCAAGGAACAGGCGGGAATGGTCTTCGCTGGGACCTCCCGGCCAGGCTCCCCACTCAGATTCGTCCAGTTTCTCTAAGGCATTCGTCCGTAAGTTGCCCCGGTAAGCTTCATTGAGGCTTTTATCCCGCCGTTCCGCATTCAAGTAAACGATGTTCTTATCCCTGTCACAGTCCGTAAGGTGGACGCGATAACTGGCAAAATAATTATCAAAGGCCGGTTCAGGGAATCCACCATCGATCGGGACGAGCATTGGCTGGTAGTTCTCGTCCCCGTCGTGGTCGAGCATGACCAGGACCTTGTCGAGCAACGGGAAGACATAGAACGGATACCCACCGACCAGGTGCGGGTTCTGGACGGCGATATTGGTCGGCAGCAGCGGTTCCGGTACCGAGCTCCCATAATACATGGCATAGAGGCTCAAGCGCCCGGACAGGTTGCTGATGAAGAAAATGCGGTCCTTTACAATCTGTGGCGAGAGATGCAGGCGAGCAGAGAGAAATGATTCGATCTGGGTATTCATGGCACCATCCTTACGTGCAAATAGTAATGCTTATCTTATCATTAATCATCTGAACGACAATATAATCTCGAGGAAAATATCTCTGACCTTCGGAGAAGAGTTCGGACAAAGGTGAAACCTCTTATACTGGATATAAGGTTCAGCCAGCCTGATTGTCGAATCCCATAAACTTTGGGAATCTTAGCGTAAAGCTTGGGAATGGGCGCGTAAAAGATGAGACTATCCGCAGCATCAAGTTTGGCACTGGACTACCAAGATCCATTGGTAGGGCAACGATTTTATTGAGATTCTCCATGCAACACAGGGCAGGTCAATGATTTGTGGCCCAGACTCCCGGTGATTTGATGCACCAGCGTGATATCTGTAATCTGATCTGGTGATAAATATCATTTTCCCAGAATTGAATATAAGCATATAATATATTCAAGATCATGAATATGACAAAGTTGAACGACCCATCCAGTCTTGCGAAACTGAGCAGTTTCCTGCAGGCCATCAGCCCTGAACCGCGTCTAGAAATCCTGCTTGCCATCGGCGCGGGGGAGGTATGTGTCTGCCACCTGGAAGCAGCCCTTACCTACCGGCAGGCCTTTATCTCCCAGCATCTGATGACGCTGCGCGAAGCCGGGCTGGTCACTGACCGGCGGGAAGGACGCTATGTCTTCTACCAGCTGTCCAATCCGGCTGTCTTGGATGTTCTTCGCCAATTGGCCCAAATGCAGCGCGTAGAATTGCCGGTTTCTCTGAACCCGAGGCAGTGCGACTGTCCCAGCTGCAATCCCAATGCGGACAAGTGACAGATCGCAGCCGAATGATGCCCGGAACGACCGAAGGGCGCCCCTCGGAAAAAAAAACCTGGATCTGCATCCGAAGCTCTAATTGAATCGAGTTCCGAATCGGGACCGGAAACAAATGAAAAAAGACCTTCACATCCTTCTGGAAGACGCAGATATCATCGAGTTGATGCGCATCCTGATCGACAGCGATGCAGCCGGCGCTCTGGAATTCCTCAAGAAACACTGCAAAGGCAAGACGCGTGATTTGTTGGAAGGCGGCTGAAAGGTCATGATCGAAGTGCCCGGGAAAGGCGCTCAACTGGTCTCTGGAAACTTGATCAAGAAATGAATTTTCTCGATTCCATCACCCTGGTACGCACCCTGCCTTGCCTGGCCGAACCGGGCAAGATTATCGTTATCGGAAAACCTTCGCGCTCCCTGGAAGAAGTCATTCCTTACCTGGCAACATTACCGAGCATTATTGCTTATAACCCGGAACGCTGTACCCTGACTTTCCGCCGACAGCCCGGATTCATCACCATCCAAAGCGATGAAATCTGCATCACGCAGGTCAAAGATGTGGCGGAAGGTCTGGAATTGCTGGATGCCTTGACCAACAGCGTCAATGCTGTCTGGGAAAAGAGGGATGAATTGGTCGCCATGACTGCCCAAAAGCGCGCTCCGCAGCACCTGGACATCTGGGCGCTCCTGCCGCAGACGAATTGCCGAGAATGCGGCGAAGCCACCTGCCTGGCTTTTGCGGTTGGCCTGATCCAGCAGAAATGGCGCTTATCAGAATGCCCGCCCTTGCGGGATCAAAACCAATTTCACGACCGGCGCATCGCATTGGAAAAGCTGTTCTAGCATCGTGCATAGGCCAAGGAGAGTCCATGACCACCCCTATTCCCAATATATGGCATGACATCCCTCGCCAGGAGATCGTCTGGCACCCAACCGTTATCGCCGAACGCTGCACCGGCTGCGGCCTGTGTGCCACATCCTGCGGCAAGAACGTCTACGCTTTCAATTACGAGGCCAACAAGCCCGTGGTCGTGGCCCCGCACAGGCCTGCATGGTTGGATGCACCACCTGCGCGAACCTATGCACCCGGGACGCGATCGAATTCCCGTCGGCCGGCTACATCCGCCAACTGATTCGCGACCGTAGGGTTCAGCGCCAGGCCAAAGACATGCTCAAGGCCGCGCCCGAGAAATTTGATGTAAAACTGCGAAACAATTCGCGGTCAACATAATCCCAATCCCTGCTCCAACCCAAGCCACGGTTTCGATTTTATCGGTCACGGCTGGAACACAACGGAGAAACAATGGACATCCTTGCATTCCTCTCGAAACTGCTTTCCGGCGGACTCGGCAACCTGGCCGCCTACCTGGCCGCCCATGTCCTGCTGTGCCTGCTGCCGGCCTTCTACATCGCCGGTGCGATGACCGCCCTGATCCCCAAGGAAACGGTGACGCGCTTCCTGGGGCGCAACACGCCCAAGTGGATCTCGTACCCGGCCTCGGCCGCCGCCGGATTCCTGTTGGCGGTCTGTTCCTGCACGGTCATTCCGCTCTTCGCTGGGATCTACAAGAAGGGCGCAGGCCTCGGCCCGGCAATCACCTTCCTGTTCGTCGCCCCGGCGATCAACATCCTGGCCCTAGTCTACACCGGGGGTATCATCGGCATGGACTTGGCAATCGCCCGCCTGTTGCTCTCGCTGGTTTTCGGCATCGGCATCGGCCTCATCATGGCACTCATTTTTCGCAAAGCGGATGCTGAGCACGATACCGCCACTGACGCCATGTTCGCCGGGCAAGCGGCCATACGCCGGGCTGCGGTGATCTTCCTGCTAATCTTGGTCTTCCTGTTGGTGGCCGGCACGTTCCAGTTCGATTTCCTCAAGCACACTTACGCCCAGGTCAACCTGCCCGTCAACGGCATGGACACTTTCCAGCAATGGCTGTACCGACTCGTTCCCTTCGATCCGGCCAGAGGTGAGGAAGGCGTAACCGCCCAGGGAGCTATCCTGATCGGCCTGCTGGCATTGATTGGCCTGGCTTCCTGGAAAGGCATTGAGAAGATCCACGATAATTTCAACGCCTGGACCTGGATCTCGACCGGCCTGGTCGGCCTGACCCTGCTGGCAGCTGCCCTCGGAATGACCCCGCACGTTGACGGCCTGATATTGGCCTTCACCGGCAAGTTCTTCGGCGTACTGGTCGCCGTCGTCGCTTTGGGCTGGATGCTCAGATCTGGCCTGACTCGGGACGAAACCCGCGATTTCCTGTGGGAGTCCTGGCGCTTTGTGAAGCAGATCTTCCCCTTGCTGGTGGTGGGCGTGTTTGTCGTGGGGATAATTCGGGTCATCATCAAACCGGAGTGGATCCAGACCCTCACCGGGCAGAACACCATCCTGGCGAATTTCGTTGGCGTGGTCTTCGGCGTCTTCATGTACTTCCCGACCCTGGTCGAGGTGCCGATTGCCCAGATGTTCCTCAGCCTGGGCATGCACCGTGGCCCGCTGCTGGCCTACCTAATCTCAGACCCCGAGCTCAGCCTGCAGAGCATCCTGATCACCGCCACCATCATCGGTCGGCTCAAGGCCTGGGTCTATGTCAGCTGGGTGGCGCTCTTCAGCACCCTTGCCGGCCTCATCTACGGCGCCTGGGTGGACGGCGCCAGCGTGGGTCTGGTGGTGCTCTATCTGGTCCTCTTCCTGGCCATCCTGGCCTTCGTACTCTGGCTGGTCAACCGGCGGAATGCCGACAAGGTTGTTCCATCCAACAAAACCCTATTTTCTAACTGTGGAGGTTTTCCCATGCTTACCATCAAAATTCTCGGTTCCGGATGCCCCAACTGCAAGAAGTTGGAGGCGCTTACCCGCCAGGCGGTGGATCAACTGAGCCTTGAGGCGGAAATCGTCAAGGTGACAGACTACACCGATATTATGGCCTACAACATCATGTCTACGCCCGGGCTGGTCATCAATGAGAAAGTCGTCTCTTCCGGTCGGATCCCCTCGCCGGCGGAAATCACCACTTTCATGACCAGCGCGCTGACGGCGGAATGAAAAAGAAAGCCCTGTTCCTCTGCACCGGCCAACTCATGCCGCTCAAAGCTGGCCGACGAGTTCCGCGGTGTCGACTTTGACCTGGTGGTGACCGTCTGTGATTCGGCCGCAGAGGAGTGCCCGATCTGGCTGGGGAAGGGGAAGCACGTCCACCACAGTTTTCCCGACCCGGCCAAAACCGACGACATGGACGATTTTCTCCGAGTCCGTGACGACATCGGGCGCGAGATTCGTGCATCGCTGGAGTCTCATGCAGATTGACCTGTTGTACTTCGACGGCTGTCCATCCTGGCAAGACGGATTGGAAAATCTAAAACCCGCCCTGCATGCTGAAAGGCTGGAGGCTGAAATTAATTTGATTAAGGTGAAAGACGATGAGCAGGCAAACCGCCTGAAGTTCCTGGGCTCGCCGTCGTATCGCGCGAATGGCCAAGACTGGTGGCCCGAAGCCCGCCCGACATACGGGCTGAGTTGTCGCGTGTATTCTACCCCGCAGGGCATGCGAGGCGCTCCAACAGTGGAGATGCTGCGCGAGAAACTGCGTGTGCTCAAATCAAAATAACCTATCTGGAGGTTACATGTCAAAAGACACCCGTAAAAGTCTCTCTTTTCTCGACCGCTACCTGACTTTGTGGATCTTCTTGGCGATGGCGGTCGGGGTAGGGATTGGTTTTCTCTTCCCCTCCGCTGTTCAAAAGTTCAATACCACTGTTTCGATCGGGACGACCAATATTCCCATCGCTATCGGGCTGATCCTGATGATGTATCCCCCACTGGCCAAAGTCCACTACGATGAGCTGGGTGATGTTTTCCGGAACTGGAAGGTGCTCGGCCTGTCGCTGGTCCAGAACTGGGTCATCGGTCCCATCCTGATGTTCGCCTTGGCGATCATCTTCCTGCGCGGCTATCCCGAATACATGACCGGCCTGATCCTGATCGGCCTGGCGCGCTGTATTGCGATGGTCATCGTCTGGAACGAGCTGGCCAAGGGCGATAACGAATACGCTGCCGGTCTGGTGGCTTTCAACAGCATATTCCAGGTGCTGTTTTACAGCTTGTATGCTTATGTTTTCATTACCGTTCTGCCTACCTGGTTTGGCATGACCGGTAACATCGTGAACATCACCATCGGCGAGATCGCCAAGAGTGTGTTCATCTACCTCGGTATCCCGTTCATCGCTGGTTTCCTGACGCGCTTTTTTCTGGTACGCACCAAAGGCAAGGAATGGTATGACAAGGTATTTGTTCCCAAAATCAGCCCGCTGACGCTGATCGCCCTGCTCTTTACCATCGTGGTCATGTTCTCGCTCAAGGGCGACCTGATCGTGCAACTACCGCTGGATGTAGTCCGGATTGCCATCCCGCTGCTGATCTACTTTGTGGTCATGTTCCTGGTCAGTTTCTTCATGGGCAAAGCCATTGGCGCAGATTACTCCAAGACCACCACGCTGGCATTCACCGCGGCCAGCAACAACTTCGAGCTCGCCATTGCCGTGGCGGTGGCCGTCTTTGGCATCAACAGTGGTGCGGCCTTTGCTGCCGTCATCGGGCCATTGATCGAGGTGCCGGTCATGATCGGGCTGGTCAACGTGGCCTTCTGGCTGCAGAAGCGGCTATATGCACAAACCCAGGCTTGAAATGTGCCGGTCAAAAGTAAATGTAAAAATTCTTGGTTTAAAAAAGACCCAACGTTACACGGTCCGGCGGGCAGTCCTGGTTGCGCAAAATGATTTAGACCAAGAAATTCCAGACCTGGAAGTAAAAATTATGGAAGTCAAAACATCACTGGAAATGCAGCAATACACGGCCGTTATAGTCTATCCGAGCCTGGTCATAGATGAAACACTGGTCTGTGTTGGGCGCTTTCCGTAAAAAGTAGAAGTCATTGGTTGGTTACGTGAGGCTTTTGCTCATCATGTTCAGAGACCTGGAAAAGCGCATGCACGCCATGCCCGAAGAACTGATCGCCAGCCAGCAGCGCGGTGAAAACCTGCAACGCAGCGAGATCGACGATTTCAACGCCCTGAGAAGGCAGGTGTACCAACTCCCACGTATTGCCGAGGGCGAGGCTGTCCTGACACAGGTCAAACGTTATTTCGCTGAGATCGCCGATGAAATCAATCTTCCGCTGGGTGTGGAATTTTCTACCCTGGCGCACGCGGTTCAAGAATAGGAGATACCCTTGAGACTTGCTCGCTGGATTATCCTCTTGGGCCAGTTGACCGCTTTCCTGGTGTTCACTGCGTTATCTGTTCAACCCGCCCGGGCGCAGGCCATGGAACCATCCATCGTCCGTGCCGTACTGTTCTGGAAGGATGGCTGTCCGTCCTGCTACGAGGCGCTCGAAAATGTCCTGCCTCCGCTTCAGGAGAAATACGGTGAACAACTGGAGATTCTACTGTTCGAGGTTGTGACGATGGAGGACGTGGATCACCTGTACGAAGTCGCGGCGGCCTATGGCATCCCACGCGAGCGCGTGGGCGTACCGTTGCTGATCCTCGGCGAACAGGTTCTGGTCGGTCCAGCCCAGATCTCCGCTGAACTGCCTGGACTGATCGAATCCTATCTGGCCCAAGGCGGAGTGGACTGGCCGGACATCTCTGGCCTGGAGACTTTCCTGTCCGCGGCGAGGCCCACTCCCGGGCTCAACTCAACCGGCGCGGTCGTCGAAGTCATCTTGTTTTTAACGGCCGATTGCCACTCCTGTCAATTGATTGCCGGGCAGGCGCTGATGCCGCTCGATGAGCGATATGGCGAAAGCCTGGATGTTCAGGTGATTGATATCGTCACCTCCGAAGATGTCGAATATCTCTATCAAGTTGCGTCCGCCTTTGACCTGTTCAGAGAGCAGGTGGACTTGCCTATGCTCCTTATTGGTGACTATGCTCTGATTGGGGAGCAAATCCCCGCTGAACTGCCCGGACTGGTGGAAAGATACCTGTCCACCGGCGGGGTGGAGGCGCCGATATTGCCCCCGCGGTTCGTCTCAGCGACGCCGGAGGCGGTTGCCGCTGTTCAGCCTTCTACCCAGCCTCAGCCGAACGGCTTCATTCTTGCCATCCTCGTGCTGGTGGGCATGGTCATCTCCCTGCTTTACGCGCTCGGGGCCTTGATATACGGTGTGTTCAAGGACATTTCTCTCGCGCCCCTGCCTGCCTGGCAAGACGGGCTTGTCCCTGCCCTGTGCATTATCGGCCTTGGTGTTGCTGGCTATTTATCCTACATCGAAATCAGCCTCTACCAGGCCATTTGCGGACCGGTGGGCGATTGCAATGCCGTGCAGACCAGTAGCTACGCGCGTTTGTGGGGCGTGTTACCTATTGGCGTACTCGGCGCAGGGGGCTACATCGCTTTCCTCGCCACTTGGTGGGCTGCGCGCCAAAAATGGGGCTGGCTTTCATCCAGTGCGCCAATTGCACTGTTTGGCATGGCCTTCTTTGGGACGGTTTTTTCTGCCTACCTGACCTACCTCGAACCCTTCGTGATCAAAGCGGTGTGTATCTGGTGCATCACCTCCGCCGTTATCATGACCCTGCTGCTGCTCTTGAGCGTCCATCCGGCTCTGCGCAGCCTGGTTGGAGACCCTCATGCCGAAGAAGTGTCGTCATAAGAAAACAAACAACCTCGCACGCATCCTGATTGTGGTAGGGGTATTGGCGCTGGCTGCCGTGGTGCTCAAGGGGGGCGATAATGATCAGCCGCAGACCACAACCGTCTCCGGCGAGCTGCCCGCCAGGGGTGGTTTTCTGTCCACCCGCCCCTAGAACTCAGATGACCAATCTCAAGGCGGAAGACGGTCTGGCGATCTATTTCCAAAGACTGAAGATCGAAGAAGCTTTCCACGACTTGAAGAGTTTGCTCAACTTCCATAAGCTCATGAACAAACGCCGGGTCCTGATGGGGAAGATGGTCGCTTTGCTCCTGATCGCCTATGCCATCACCTTGATCTTGGGCGAGACCCTGCGCCAACACCTGTTCCCGGACGGAGGCCGAAAACAACAGATCTATTCCGGACCCTTCATATTTCTCAAACTCAAGCCAACCTCTCCCCTCCTATCCTCCTCCTGGCACGTTCTGCCTTCTCTCGGGTCGTTTGCCCTGTCCGAACTCATGTCTGAACTCTAAATAGCTATCTTGACGAAAGAAATTCAAACTGATAAACTTTATTCAAGTGTGGCAGGTGTTCGTGCTTAGAATTAAGATCAAAGCCGGCCGAAAAAGCAGCCCTTTCGGGTGGGCATTTTTTAACCCAAAGCTTAGAGCACGGAACCAGCATCATTCGTCAAACCTATAAGGAGACAAGCAATATGAGTGAGCGCGAGACCGGCACGGTCAAATGGTTCAACGCATCGAAGGGCTATGGTTTCATCGCCCGCGAAAACGGTACAGATGTCTTTGTACATTTCAACTCCATCAAGGCGGAAGGATTCCGCTCCCTCCACGAAGGCCAGAAAGTGGAGTTCGAGGTCGAGCAGGGACCGAAAGGATTGCAGGCAGCAAACGTCACAATAGCTTAAACTACATCATAATTAATAAAACAACGAATCCCTCCTCGCATGGAGGGATTTTTATTCCCGGACGACTTCGACTTGCCCGAGCCAGTTACCAACGAATAATACCAGAGCGCTACCAAGGGTTGCCATGCCTGTATTCAGAGGGCCGATGGCGGCAAATTGCCACTCGAGCAGGCCGCCGATGATATGTCCAGCCCAGAATCCGATCCAGGCCAGCAAGACAAAAAGGATCAGCCGTTTCAGTTCACCGCCCTTCCAGAAATGGAAAGCCGTTCCATAGGCTGTGGAGAGGAAGATTCCGAAGATCAAAGTTGGGAAAGTCATGGTACCTCCAATGTACGAAATCAGAGCTAAAGCTGGCGGTTGAGCGCCTTGCAGGATTTGCTTACATATGCTGATCGTTTTTTTCAGGAGCGCCCGAATATTGAATTGTATCATCTGGCGGTAGACCGGGGTGCCATTCCCGATTTCTACAGAAGTGACTACCTGCGCTGGTGGCATAGATAATTCCCGCGGTTGTCACGTCTCATCAAAGTCAGTACCATTCAGGCAATCACTCCGCCACCAAGGACAAGGTCACCGTCATAGAAAACGGCTGCTTGCCCCGGGGTGATGTCGCGTTGGGATATTTCGAAGCGGACCCGGACACCGTTGCTGCCATCAGTTGGGGTCACGAGCGCCCAGGCAGGCCGGGCTGTATATCTGATTTTTACCTCGGCCCGGAAGGGCTGATCTGGGGCTACGCCACAGATCCAGTTGACATCCACAACTGTCAACTCCGTGCCGCCGAGTTGCTCTTCGGTACCGACGATTAAACGATTCGACCGGGTGTCTTTTGACAGAACGTAAAGGGGCACTGGCGAAGAGATCCCCAATCCCTTGCGCTGCCCTATGGTGTAATAAGGCAACCCTTCATGTGTACCGACCTGCGTCCCATCTCGGGTGGTAATTGGACCCGGTACAGCGATCCCGGGCTTATTCCTGCGGATGAATTCGCGGTAGTCCTCGCCTGCCAGGAAACACAGATCCTGGCTGTCCGGGCGGTTGGCGACAGCAAGGCCAAGCGAATCTGCCATTGCTCTGACCTCTGTTTTAAAATAATCTCCGATCGGAAAGAGCGCCTTGGCCAACTGCTCACAAGTGAGAACGTGCATGACATAGGATTGATCCTTGTCAGCGTCGACAGCTCGCAAAAATGCCTTCTGGCCATCGCGGGCCATCCCAAGACGGACATAGTGACCTGTTGCCATGAGTTCCACGCCCATCGCCATGGCATGCTCAAAGAGAAATTCCCAGCGAAGAAAACGGTTGCACACCAGGCACGGGTTCGGCGTCAACCCTTGGGCGTATCCGTCTAGAAAATACTCCACAACGATGCTCCGGAATACTTCTTTCGCATCGACGACATAGAATGGTATGTCCAGGGTGGCAGCAACCCGCCGGGCGACGGCAATCGCATCTGGAGTGCAACACCGGTTTGAATCCTCTTTGCCGGGTTCGCTCCAGAGCCGCATCATCATCCCAATGACATCATAGCCCTGCTGTTTCAGCAGGGCAGCCGTAACGGAGGAATCGACACCTCCTGACATGGCGACAGCGACTTTAGGCATTCCGCTGTAAACCCCGTGCCTTTTCAATCAAACCGGGTAAGGCCTTGAGGAAGCTATCCACATCCCCGGGCGAAGTGTCTGTTCCAAGGGTCACTCGCAGGGATCCAAGCCCCCACTCACGGGAGAGGCCCAAAGCGGCTATCACCTCACTCGGTTCAGGGTTACCTGTCTTGCAGGCCGAACCAGAGGAACAGGCAAATCCTGCTGCATCGAGCATCTGTAACAAGGTATTACCGTCCACATTCTTGAAAACGAATGATGCATGGTTCGGTAAGCGTTTTTCAGGATGACCGGTTAACAGCACATCCGGGATCTCTTCCAGGACTGTCCCGATGATCCGATCGCGCAAGGGCTTTACATGGGCAGTTCGCGCTTCGCGTTCTTCGACTGTCAAGCGCAGCGCCTCAGCAAAACCGACGATGTAGGGGACGTTGGATGTGCCGGCGCGCAGGCCATATTCCTGTCCGCCACCGGTCAAGTGGGAGTGGATTGGCGTACCGTTGCGTACATACAGCGCCCCGACGCCTTTCGGACCATAAAACTTATGTGCGCCCATGGACATCAGATCCACACCGAGACTATCGACATCCACATCCAGATAGGCCGCGGCCTGGACGGCATCAGTATGGAACGGAACTCCATGTCGACGGCAGAGATCAGTAATCGCCCCGATGGGATTGACCGTCCCGATCTCATTGTTGGCATACATGACCGAGACTATGGCAGAATGGTCGCAAATGGCCTTGTCAACCGCATCGCGGGTCACGGTACCGGTGGAGTCTAGCTCAAGCCACTCGACCCGAAGGTTGAAGTA
The DNA here is from genome assembly GCA_043826785.1 of Chloroflexota bacterium. Taxonomy (GTDB): domain Bacteria; phylum Chloroflexota; class Anaerolineae; order Anaerolineales; family Villigracilaceae; genus JBDRPT01. The sequence goes on from JBDRPT010000002.1 coordinate 23,401, forward strand.
TTTCTCAAGGTCGATGGCTGTCTTGCTGACTGCGGGGTGTTCGGCAGGCGAGGTCAGGATCCAGTCCGCGCCGGTCTTTTCACGCATAGCCAGAGACACCCCGCGCAAAGCGAGGTTGTCCGACTCCGATCCACAGGAGGTGAAGATGACTTCTTCAGGATTGCAATTGAGGCAACGCGCCACAGTCTCGCGGGCGGCATCGATTGCAGCCTCGGCGCGCTGTCCAAACCGATGGACAGAGGACGGGTTAGCAAATGTGTCCGTAAAATAAGGGATCATCGCCTCCAAGACACGAGCATCCACAGGTGTCGTGGCAGCATAATCGAGGTAGATCATCATGAAGATTATACCCCCATGTGATTCAATAACAGTTAACAGCAGACCACGCCGATCTGGATCATACTATCTTGGACCTGGACAAGTAGATTCTGATTGATAAAAAGGCCATTCAGACGGAGAATCTCAAAATTACATCGATCACCCTTCGCAGATCCATGCATTAGCAAGCGGAGGTTCCAGTCTGCTGAGTCCTAAGCTCTATCCATCGTATTTACTATAAACCATAACAATGCCTCTGTTATAATTTCCTGCGGACAAGAATCCACGATGGGAGATTATGAAAATGGCTGATAAGATTAGATTCGGGACGGACGGCTGGCGCGGCGTCATTGCCGAGGACTATACTTTTGAAAACGTCCGGCGGTGCGCGCAAGGATTTGCATCCTACCTTAATGGGAAAGGGAAAAATGGCAACTGGGTAATTGTCGGATATGATAAACGCTTCGCATCCGAGAATTTCGCAGCCGCGGTCGCTGAAGTTCTCTCAGCCAACGGGCTCAAGGTCTGGCTGACCGACGGCGCAACGCCGACGCCGGTCATCGCCTTTGCCGTTGTAAATAAGAAAGCCTGCGCGGCAGTAAATATCACCGCTTCGCACAACCCTCCGACGGATAACGGTTTCAAGGTCCGGAATGAGACCGGGGGGGCAATCCACCCTGAAGGTCTGAAAGAGATCGAAGCGCTGATCCCTGACAATATCCAGGATGTAAAACGTAAACCTTATAAGGAAGCCGAAGCTGTAGGTGAGATAGTCATCTTCGATGCGGCTGAGCCGTATATCGCCCACATCCAGGATTTGATTGACTTGCAGCCCATCAAAGATGCCGGGTTGACTGTGATGGTCGATGTCATGTGGGGGAACGGCGCGGGCTGGTTCCCCAAGTTGCTCGCCGGCGGCAAGACCAGGGTCATCGAGATCCACAACGAACGCAATCCCTATTTCCCCGATATGAAGCGGCCCGAACCCATCCCGCCGAACATCAACGCCGGGCTTAAAGCCACAACCACTAACCAAGCCGATGTCCTGCTGATCACCGACGGTGATGCCGACCGCATTGGTGTGGGCGATGAGAACGGAGAATTCGTCAACCAATTGCGAGTGTATGCTCTGCTGGCATATTACCTGCTTGAGATCCGCGGCCAGCGTGGCGATATCGTCAAAACGCTCTCCACGACCACCATGCTCAACAGACTTGGGGAACTATACGATGTCCCCGTCCATGAGACCGGTGTCGGTTTCAAGTATGTCGCCCCCAAGATGACCGAGACCAATGCTCTCATCGGCGGGGAAGAATCTGGCGGCTATGCCTTCCGCGGCAACGTGCCCGAGCGCGATGGCATCCTGGCCGGCCTGTATCTGCTCGACTTCATGGTCCGTACCGGGAAAAAGCCCACCGGGTTGCTCAAAATGCTTTTTGAAAAAGTTGGCGGCGAGTATTATTATGACCGCATCGACACACCATTCAAGGGTGACCGCAAGGCCCGCGAGCAGAAGATCATGGACGCCAAACCGGCGACGATCGGCGGCTTGAAGGTCAGAGAACTTGTCACTGTGGACGGCTTCCAATTCCGGCTTGAAGACGGGGGTTGGATGCTGATCCGTTTCTCCGGGACTGAACCGATCATGCGGGTATACTGCGAAACTACCCACAAGGATAGAGTCCAGGCAATTTTGCAGGATGGATTGAAAATTGCAGGGATAAAATAGCGGTCTGTATTTTGCGCCAGCAATCTAAAAGAGCTGGCATGGAACAGACAAGCCAACCTCGAGCCCCGTGATTCTCACCGACACACACTGTCATCTGGATTTTAGCAAATTCGATCCCGACCGCGTCGCAGTGCTTGAACGGTCCGCCCAGGCCGGGGTGACCCACATCCTGATCCCGGGACTCACCCTGGCGTCGAGCAGGGGTGTTGTTAAACTTGTCCAGAGCCACCCGATGCTCCATGCAGCCATCGGCGTCCACCCTACGGATGCATTGACCTGGACCCGATCGACCCAAGACGATTTGCGACAATTAGCTGAGATTGAAAAGCGTGGCCACCCGTCCGGGGACTCGAAAATTGTTGCTATTGGTGAAATTGGCCTTGATTATTATTGGGATTCCGCCCCGCACGAGCTTCAGCAATCCGTCCTGAACGAACAATTAACCCTGGCAGAAAACCTCGGTATTCCGGTAGTCCTGCATATGCGCGAGGCAAAAGATGCCCTTCACGGCACCTGCGCCGAGGACTTATTGACCATCCTAGAGAATTGGATGGCAAAATTAAGATCAAATCAAAACTCACTGGCAGAGAGGCCCGGGGTACTGCACTCGTTCAGTGGATCTCTCGATACAGCAATACGGGCAATCGAGCTTGGATTCTCCATTGGGATCACCGGACCGGTAACATTCCAGAATGCGAGCAGACGGCAGGAAATCACCGCCCAAATCGAACTGGATCGTCTGCTCATCGAAACTGATGCTCCCTTCCTCGCACCCCATCCACAGCGCGGTCGGCGAAACGAACCGGCCAATGTTCGCCTGATTGCTGATAAAATTGGGGTGCTAAAATCCAAGGACCCGGAGGAGATTGCCGCCGTCACAACTGACAATGCCAAGCGGCTCTTCGCCTGGGGAGAGTGACTTGAGCGCTGCCAACTTTTTCAGTCCAGTCCAAGAGGGACTCCAGAGAGTAGAAGCAATGATCCGCGCCCAGGCGGATGACCGTCATCCCGACCTGCGCGCAGCCATCGGGCATCTTCTCGCCTCAGGCGGGAAGCGCGTCCGTCCAGCAGTGGTACTCCTTGTCGGCCAGATGCTTGGAGGACCACAAGACAAGCTTGTGACCCTGGGAGCGGCGGTTGAGATGTTACATACCGCCACCCTGATCCATGACGATCTGATCGACAGCTCCCTGTTACGGCGCGGCATGCCGACTTTAAACGCCCGCTGGTCACCCGCAGCGACGGTCCTGACCGGCGATTTTATGTTTGCCAGGGCTGCGAAATTGGCAGCCGAGACTGACTACCTGCCCTTGATGAAACTTTTTGCCGAGACGCTGGCTATCATCGTTAATGGAGAACTGACCCAACTTTTCAGGTCACGTGGCCTGGTCAGTCGGGAGAATTATTGCCAGCGCATCTATGCAAAAACTGCATCTCTGTTCGAGATGTCAACTCGCGCCGCAGCCATGGTCAGTCCGGTTGATGATGAGCTCACGGAAGCCATGCGCCGGTATGGCTATGAGATCGGTGTAGCTTTCCAAATCGTGGACGATATCCTGGATTTCACCAGCGACCAGGCTGAGATCGGCAAACCTGTCGGAGGCGATTTGCTGCAGGGCCTTGTTACGCTCCCCACTCTCTACTACGCCGAAGCCAATCCCAAAGACCCAGATGTCCTCCTTCTGGCTGAGGGAGGTTACGGAAACCATGAACGAATGGAGCGTTTGGTCAACGCGATCCGGGCCAGTCCAGCCATCGAACAGGCATCCCTTGAAGCCAGGCAGCATGTCCAGCGTTCGTTGGATATTCTTCAACCTCTCCCCCCAAGCGTGGAGCGAGAGGCTCTGGTAGATCTGGCGAATTACATCACCGACCGGAAACAGTAGCGAACAGGCAATTCACTTAGCCACCGTCTTGACCTGATTCGATACTCAAGAATGCGTCTGTAATCTGGGGGTCGAATTGTTTTTCCCGTCGTTCCTTTACATAAGCGAGGATGGTTTCCCGTGACCACGCCTTCCGGTATGGCCGGTCAGATGAGAGGGCATCCCAGACATCCACAACGGTGAATATCCGTGCCGCCATTGGGATCTGCAAACCCTTCAACCCGCGCGGGTAGCCGGAGCCATCCCAATACTCATGGTGGCAATAAGGTATGTCAAGCGCCGGGCGCAAATAAGAGATCGGGTAGAGCATCTCGTAGGCAAATTCTGGATGCTTTTTCATCAGGTTCCACTCTTCCGGCTCCAGGGGGCCGGTTTTATTCAGGATACGATCAGGGACGCCCATCTTACCGATATCATGTAATAACGAACCGCGGCGCATATGGACCAGATCCGTATCCTCAACCCCCATTGCCCGGGCGAGTCTCAAAGTCACCTCAGTCACGCGCTGGGTATGACCTTCCGTCTCCCGGTCGCGCAGGTCAAGGGCTTTCGACCAGCCTTCGATGGTTGCGTCATAAGCCAGCGACAGTTCCATGTTGCTGCGTTGCAATTCTTCCAGAAGATTGAAATTTTCGATAGCGATAGCAACCTGCCCCGCGAGGGTTTCAAGGAAATTTTTCCATTCAGAGTCAGTTTCAAGGTGAGACCGATGGAAAATTTCCAAAACGCCTCGGACCTGTCCCTTGATAATCAAGGGAATTCCAACATAAGAGACAAACCTCTCGCCGGCAAGAATCTGTCGCCTGGTGAACTCCTCAGCAGTGGCCAGATAAGGTATCGCGACGAGGCCACGTCTGCGGATTGCATGTCCCGGTAAGTCCGATGTCATGTAGAGATGGGAATGCATGATCGCGTCGGTGTAGAATCCCGTCCCAGCACGATAATCGAGTGTCTGGGAATGTTGATTCAACATCAGGATGTCTACTGCATCGACGCCCAGTTGAGCGATGATGTGGTCCAAGACGATGTTCAGGGTAACATTCAGATCGAGGATCGAGCTGATAGCCATGTCGACTGCATGCAGTGACGCCAACCGCTGCATCTGCCGTTCTGTCTGTTGAGAGAGGATGGCGCGCCGGATTGCACTCCCGGCTATCTCGCAGAGGATAACGAGCAAGGATACTTCATCCTGACGTACCTGCCGGGGCGATTGCACCGAGACAAACAAAACGCCGAGGATTACCTGTTCTGCGCGGATGGGAATGCAAGCACCTCCCCATCCAGGGGGGATGTGGGGGCGAATCTCTGAGCGCGTTCGCGGGTCATTGGCAAAGTCAGACGAGATGATGATATCGCCGGTCTCAAATACTTTGCCCGCGATGCCTTCCCCTCTCTTGACCGGTTCCTCACGTACCTTCGTGAACCAACCTTTTGGAACTGCCTCCTCCAAGAAACCTGTCTCTTGGTTATACAACCAGATGACTCCCGCTTTAACATCCATAACCTTGAGCGCTTCATTCATCAATGCCCGTAAGATTTCATTTTGATCCTGGGCAGCGCGTAATGCAGTAGAAAGCCTGTTGATGGCTTCCAACTCGCGCAATCGTCGGGATGTTTCATCATAAAGATGTGTATTTTCGATCGCCACCCCCGCATTTGCGGCAAGCATCTCCAACAATGTTTGATCTTCCTTCGTATAGGCGTCCTGCTTATAGCTTTGCGCTGAGAGCATGCCAATCACCCGATCCGAGGAACGAAGAGGAACAGCCAGAATTGAGCGGACCTCCTCTTCAGCGCCAAAATGGATCGAGTCACCAACGCCATCTACCAACAAGTCTTTGATAAGTATCGATTGTCCTGTTTCAACGACCGTGCTGGATAATCCCGCTCCATATGGAAAGCGCTTTGTAGGCCATTGCTCTCCCTTATCATGCAGATAAACTGCAATAATATCACGCGTCGTCTCGTCAAGTATGGTTATCGCGAATGCTTCCGCTGGCATCAGTTGTTCGGTAGCCCTGTGGACAGCTTCGTACACCTGTTCGGGATCCTGTCTGGCGCTGGCAATCTCATGGCTGGCTCGGTGCAGGATAGACAATCGCTCTGCAGTATGGACTGCCTGCTCATACAGCTTTGCATTGACAATTGCCATACTCGCCTGGTGTGCAAACGTCTGGGCTAATGATGCTGTTTCTTCGTTATAGACACCGACTTCGCGACTGTCCAGAGTGATATATCCGAAAATAATGTTTCGGACCATCAGCGGTACCCCAATCCACCCATGAATATAGGTAGTATCACCCCATCTCTGGAATCGGGGATCAAGTTGCGCATCCTGCAGGACGACCGGTGCCTGGACCGATTGAATCTCCTGAAAAAGCGGGTTGTCAGCCGGGAAGCTACGATTGAGCAAGGATTCCATGTTCAGCAATCCTTCAGCGACCTTCAAGCAGAGAGAATCTTCCTCCATCAAGAAAAGGCTTGCACTGTCGTAGGGGATAGCCTTTTTCAAGGAGATCAGGATTGCCTGGAGAACATCCTCAAGGTTCAATGATGAAGAAACCACGGCGGCTGCACGTCCCAAGGTCTCAGCCTCCTGGCGGCGGTTTTGCTCGGCTTCAAATAAATGGATTTTTTCCAACGCTGTTGCCACCAGGTCAGCAACGGTCAATAAAAGGTTTTCATCTGCTTCCGTGTAGAAATCCACTTGCGCGTTTTCTGTGTTGATGATTCCAAGGAGCCTGTCACCGACATGAATAGGGACACATAGTTCGGAACGCATGTCCGGGTTGACTTCAAGATATGCTGGATCCTTGGTTACATCCGAAATCCTTTCCGCTTTATTCGTGGATGCGACCCGACCGGCAATGCCTTCATCCAACTGGTAAATCCTTGGGTGAGTTTCAGTTGTAATCCCGCGATAGGATGGGTGTGGGCGCAACACTTTCAAACTTGGATCATATAAACCGAAGCCACAATGATCCGAGTAGAATTCATCTCCGATAATCGCCGTCACTTTCTCAATCAGGTCATCTTCGTCTTTAGCCTGGGCAGCAACGGTTGCCACGCTATGCAGGACGGATAATTCTTTTAGCTGGCGAGTCAAATTTACTTCTGCTTTTTTCCGTCCGGTGATGTCTTGAGCCAGGGCGAAGACAACTTCTTGGCCGAAATATTTACCCTTATAGAGGCGGACCTCCTTAGGGAATATCTCGCCATTTTTGCGCATGCCCCAGAATTCAAACGTTTGGAATTCACCTGCAAAGGCTCTATCCAATTGATGTTTGACAGCTTCCATATCATTCTTGCCCGGTGCACTGACATCCAGGGGAGATTTTCCAATCAAAAACTCACGCGGATACCCGTACATCTTTACCGCTCCCTGGTTTACATCCACAAAATAGCCATCCTTATTTTGGATGTAAATTGCCTCCGAGACAGTATCGAAAAGGCCCTGGTAACTGATCTCCGATTCCTGGATGATTTCCTCGGATTGTTCGCGGTAGATGCTCGTCCCCAGAATCTTCGCTTCCGTCTGCAACGCCTGTATCTCAACGGGGTGCCACTCACGCTCCCCAAGACACTCGTCAACACTCATATACCCCCACCATTTTGGACCTGCAAAGATCGGCACAAGAACCATTGAACTGATCCCCTGTGGCTGGGTGATTACCTGTTCACTGACCGGAAATTCACTGACATGACCGATAACAATCTGGTCTTTTGTTAGGATTTCCTTCCACCGGCTAAGCCCCTGGTGTTCATAGGATATATTCTGCAAAATAGGATTATCGATCTCTGCAGTAACGCCATCCACAACCCATTCAAATAGCTTAGAATGGACCAGGTCTCCATCAGGCATGGTGCTATTTTGGAATATGGATACGCGGCTGACACCCGCGGCTTTGCCAATCTGGGCTAATACTGTCTCTATACGGTCAGTCCATTTCTTTGCAGTGCTGAATTCCTCCGCAGAGAATGCAACCGATGCAAGGATAGCATCCCTGCGGTCCAGCGCTTCCTGCGTTTCTTTACTCTCAGTGATATCGACAAGCGATCCAACAACCGAAACGGTTTTCCCGCCTTGAACTACCGGACTCTCATGCACCTCCACCCACACGCGTCTGCCTTTTGCCCCCACTAATTCCAACACATACGGCTTCTGCCGTTCTCCGCTATCGATCGCCTGCTGGGTTAACTCAATCCCTTCTTGGTTGATTGGATTATCACTGAGAAATGAATGCCAGTTGATCAGTGCTTCTTCAGGCTCACAATCTAACAGGTCACGCACCTGAGGACTCATATATGTTAGAACATGATCGGTGTTATGGGTGTAATAAACGTTGATAGTATTTTCGATGATTACACGCAGTCTCTCTTCACTCACCCTGTGGACATCCTCGGCGCGCGTTTGCTCGGTCACATCCTCGACCAATGCCTGCACACATGGCTCACCGTTATATATGATCGGGGCTAGGGTCAGGAGAGTATCATACGGAAACCCATCTTTACGCCTGAATTGGATTTTATGTTTGTAGACAGCTTCCCCATCTCGCAACATCTGCAATACCCGTTCCCCCTGGCTGGGATCGAAATATAAATCCTGGACGCCTTCCAGCTTGGCAATGTCCTCACGGGTATATCCCCCTGGAACCAACATGGCATCATTAAAAGCCAACAACTTCCCAGCCATAGAGGAAACACCTATACCGACGGGCGCATTATCGAACAAAACCCGGTACTGCTCCAGACTGGCCGCCAATGCATCCTGATCCTTCGCTCCGGTGATCGGTCCCCAAAAAGATTGACCCTTCAGGAGGTAGATCCTACCTTGCCAGAATTGCGACGTCCCAGTCTGATCCTTGACCCGGGTCGCCTTGTCGTGGACGGGTATATCCTCTCCATCCGGTCCCACCCAGCGATATTGGATGTCAACGTCTTCCCCGGTGTCTTCGCATTTTTGGAACTGGGAAGCAACCCGGGAGCGGTCATCTGGATGGATGACGATCAGCCTGAATTCCGGATTATTAATCCACTTCTGGGATGGATATCTACTTATATTCTCGATCTCAGGACTAACATAGACAAGGGATTTTAGATCTTCTCGTTCCGTTGCATAGGCTGCGAATGGCGAATTGTCCCCCTTATTCAAAATCTGGCCATCACCCCTTCCTTTCTTACTGGGCTTCTTTGGAGTCATCAGAACTCACTCTACGATCCTACCTGACACACCTGTCAAACTAACATTATAGACGAATCCAAACAACCAGGCATAATATAAATGCTGATTAACATTGCAACTCTTTCACAATATTGGATGTTTACGGGGCTGGAAATAAAAAAAAGCGAGTCTTCTCTCCCCGACCCGCTTTCCTATATCAGAGGCGTCGACGGGATTTGAACCCGTGATCAGGGTTTTGCAGACCCTTGCCTTGCCACTTGGCCACGACGCCAGAGACTGTAGTCTACTGATAAAGAAGGATTGATGACTGACGGACCAGAGCTATCAATCGGCAATCATCAATCAACAATCCTTATCTGGTGAGCGGGCGATGGGATTCGAACCCACGACCTTCTCCTTGGCAAGGAGACGTTCTACCGCTGAACTACACCCGCATACAAGACTCGCACCGATCGGGAGTGCCGAGAGTCAGGATCGAACTGACGACACCGCAATTTTCAGTCGCGTGCTCTACCAACTGAGCTATCTCGGCCTGTTGCTTGAGCGGGTCAGATTTTACCCGCAGAAAGGGAGATTGTCAAGCAAGCCTGTTCGATGATACGCCTGAGGGACTTTTATACTCGTTCAGCCCCTAGATGATCTCATCATAAATAGATTTACAGCAGTTTTACATCCTGACCACATGAAGATAATTCACACCCGAGATAATTACTTTAGGAGTTACGCAGTTGGATAGGATTCGGGGGTGTGGGGGGGGGGGGGGGGGGGGGGGCCCACCCCCCCCCCCCCCCCCCACACACCGCAACAGGAAAAAAAAAAAAAAAAAAA
>JBDRPT010000003.1:0-11700 GCA_043826785.1 Chloroflexota bacterium
GTGTACTTCCGGTGACAGTGCATACAGCGGTAACGTTGTGATCCTGATTGTGTTTGGCCCGCTTTATTTTGGCGGGTTGTTGAGTGGCAATATGGACATGTGTTCATTGCCTTATTTTAGCCCATAAATATAGCCACTCCCGAATTGCATGGAGGCAAGGATGCAAACCCGTCGAACCAAGCTGATGGGAAATGCACTTTTCTAAGGAGTCATCATCATGATGTTATGATCTCTCAATCGAAAACGGCCTCGTGCCCGGACAGGCTGATCCTGATTGAAAAAAACAGGCCATTTATGGTCGCCGATGGCGCGACCATTATGGGGATAAACTCAAAATCACATCAAACCCATTTAGCATGTCCGGGTACAAGTTGAATCCGAGCCCCCGACTGCCAGGAATCTTAGAAAAGATAGCGATACTTCTCTGCAAACAGCGCCGGTTGCCCACCGGTATGCCAGAAGAGCACGCTCTCGGTCCGTTTGAAGAATCCTTTGCGGATCAGATCGATCAACCCGGCGGCAGCCCGGCCAGTGTAGACCGGATCCAGCAGCAGGCCTTCGGTCCCGGCGAACAGACGGATGGCTTCCTTTTCTGCATCGGTCACAACCCCATAGCCGGGGTCGCAGTAGTCGGCATTGACCAGGACATCCCCGGCTGCGAAAGTGAAATTTTTTCCCAGGTGCGCTGCTGTCTCGGTTGCCAGCTTGGCAACCCGTTCTTGAAGCACTCCTTGCTCTTCGTCGACGCTGATCCCAAGCACCTTCCCTTTGATCTTATGCTGGCGCGCGCCAAGGACCATCCCGGCCTGTGTTCCCCCGGATGATGAAGCAAACACGATCCAGTCGGCGCGGACACCCTGAGAATTCAACTCTTCCATGGCGGTGACGTAACCCAACGCACCGATCGGATTCGACCCTCCGTAAGGGAGGAGATAGGGAATTTGCCCTTGTTTTTCTGCCAGGTGAAAGGTCTCCTCCAGGACGGTATCCCGCCGGGCTTTCTCTGTCCAGACGATTTCGGCACGCAGGAGTTTGTCGAGGTAGAGGTTGCCGCTAACCGCAGCCGGGGGCTCGCCGACCAATACGAGGATGCAGTCAAACCCGAAGCGACGGGCTGCTGCGGCGGTCTGCCGGCAATGGTTGGATTGTATTGCCCCTGCGGTTATCAATGTCCGAGCGCCTTTGGCGGTCGCATCTGCAATCAAGTACTCAAGTTTGCGGGTTTTGTTCCCACCGAATGCCAGCCCGGTCTGGTCATCTCTCTTAACCAGCAAACGGGGACCGTTGAGGGCTTCCGTCAAACGGGGAAGTTTTTCGATCCGGGTGGGCAGATGGGCAAATTTGATCCTTGGGATCATCATCAACTCCTCTTAGTTCTTCAGCATGTATTTTACTTATCAGGCGATACTCTGCCGGGTGCGGCTCCGACCGGTCCGGCGCATCACGTCAAGCAGGCGGGGAACGACCTGGGTGTAGAGCGCGTACCACAACGGGTTGGGAGCGTAATCCCAGGCGCCCAGAGTGCGGAGCACATTTCCACCCAGGCCTTCTTTGAAACGGTAGACTCCCCAGAGAGAGTCAGTCTTGTCTGAAAATTCAGGAGCACCCCATAGGTCATAGCGCGAGCATCCGACCTGTTTTGCGCGCCGGATTGCTTCCCATTGCAACAAATAGTTGGGCATCTTCTCCCGATGGATGCCGCTGGACATACCGTACAGGTAATATGCCCGGCCTGAAAAATAAAAGATGAATATGGCGGCTACCGGGAGACCGTCCAGCTCAGCAATCAAAGGTTCAGCCCATGGAGAAATTCCCCCTGAAGGCGACCTCATAAACGCCCGCCAGACGGTCTGGTAATAGCCTTCCTCCCGGATGACGAATCCGTCCCGGATCGAGGTCTCGGCATACATCCGGTAGAGCATTGGCAAGTCGGTATCTTTTCCGGAACGTACCGAGACACCCTTGCGTTCTGCCAGGCGGATGTTGTATCGAGTCTTCTGTTTCATCCCGGCAAGTAAGGAATCTTCGGAACCAGTCAAGTCGAGCACGGCTGTATTGCGGAACTGGATCTGGTCTGAGGAGAAACGCCAGCCGCGGTGGAGCAATTCATTCCTCACAGCCTGTCCACTGGCATCTTCTGTGGAACCTTCTCCTCCGGGGAGACCGAAACCCAGGGGGACGTCTGGGTCCAGCTTGAGGAAAATGGCGCCTTGCCGGCGGGCGAAGGCCTGCAGGTCGTCAAGAACCTGCCTGCGTAATGATAAGTCAGTCCAGTCCAACAGTGGGCCTTTGGAGAGATAGAGGATGTTCAGCCTGGCAGCAAATCCGCGCATCAGCAGTTGGCGCTTAAGCACCATTGCCGCAGCGACAATCCTGCCAGCCTCGGTTTTCCATATGAATGGCATAGCTTGCCAGCCATACCTGGTCTTGACCTGAGCCCACTCCCATGTTTGTAGCAAGTGCGGATCAGGTAGGGAGGCGACCAGTTCGTTCCACTGGAAGGGATTTCCTGTGAAAGCTTCCAACTAACTTGCCTCCCGTCCTGCCATACGCAGGAGATACAGCCGATAGAGTAAAGAATTATAGACATGATCGCGTGGCTGGGCAGCCCGGATGACCTTTCCACCGAACCCCCGTTTGAAGCGATATACACCCCACAGGCCATCGTTGCGGCTCTCAAAGTCAGCCTCGAGGTTTTCTTCGTTGAAATCTGGCACCCCCCACATATCGTAGGTCAGGCAACCGCGGTCCTTTGCCCAACGAATCGCTGCCCACTGCAATAGATAGGCGGGCATGCGATTGCGCTGTTCATCACTTGAAGCTCCATACATGTACCAGGACCGTTCTCCACGGGCAAACACCATCAGTGCAGCCAGAGGATGGCCTTCGTACTCGGCGACGAACATCTCGACCATGCCCTTTGGGTGGAAGATGTCATAGACTTTCCGGTAGTACTCAAGAGTGTGGACCCCAAACGTGTCCCGGTTGCCTGTTGTTTCGATCATCCGGTGGAATCCTGTCAGGTCAGTCCACGGACGCACGAGGACGCCTTTCTTCTCTGCCAGGCGGATATTGTAACGGGTCTTCTGTTTCATCCTGGAAAGGATTTCCCCTTCGTTAACCTCGAGATCGATGAGGATCGTCCGCGCTGGCTGGACCGGGTGTGGGCTTGGCCTGAAGGAGTAATCAGGCGGAAGGATGTCAATCCCTTCGCCCTCCCATCCATCGGGCTCAAGTTTCAGCATAATGGCACGCCTCTCCCGACAGATCCGATCGACTTCTATCCAGAATTTCCCCGCATTCGTTGTGGCTCTGGGAGATGCAACCGGTCCCTTCGGTATGTAAGCGATTGTCAGACCGAGGGGCAGGCGGCGGAGGAGAATTTGGGCGCCGATAGCTCCCACCTGGATCCGCACTGGTTTCCAACCAAACAGGGATTTTAACTCACCCCACTCTCCGGTCTGGAGCAAGTGGGGGGAGGGGATGGTCTCAAGGAATGTGTCCCATTCTTGAAGAGAGACTTCCATGGTTGGGGTTGCCACCTTCCGGATTACACAACCGAGGTGAGGTCGGTTGGCGGCGTGACCCGGACGGTCGCGCCAGGGAGGACTTCGTCCAGCATGGTCAGGATTGCCGCAGTCTCGCCATCCCGGGCCAGGCGGTGTAACTCATCGATGGTCTGGATGATATTCTGCGGTATATTCGCCTCTTCAGCCTCGACACGGTAGATGTCCGGGTGGGTTGTGCTCTGGTAAGTTGTGCCTGATTCCCACAGGTCCTCGCTCAGTTTTTCACCAGGGCGGATTCCGGTGAATGCAATCTCGATGTCTTTCCCGGGTTCCAGCCCTGAAAGGCGGATCAGGTCCTCGGCCAGGTCCACAATGCGCACCTGTTCACCCATATTGAGCATGAACACCTCGCCACCCTGGCCCATTGCGGATGTCTGCAAAACCAAGTAGACCGCCTCGGGAATGGTCATGAAGTAGCGTTTCATCTCCGGGTGGGTAATTGTCACTGGTCCGCCACGGGTTATCTGCCGGTTAAAGAGCGGGACAACGCTACCCCGGCTGCCGAGCACATTACCGAAGCGGACTACTGAGTATGCTTTTCCTGTCCGGTTGGCTGCATCCAGGACGATCATCTCTGCCAGCCGTTTTGTCGCGCCCATCACGTTTGCCGGGCGGACAGCCTTGTCGGTTGAGATCAGAACCAGGCGATCAACATTTGTCGCCGTGGCCATCTGAACGACGTTGCGAGTCCCGATGACATTATTGGTGATCGCTTCTTCGACATTGCTTTCCATAAGGGGAACATGTTTGTGAGCCGCGGCGTGGAAGACCACCTGGGGTCGATAATTCTCAAATACCGCTTGCATGCGAATGGGATCGCGAACGTCGGCGATGACCGGCCGGATGCCGATATTCGGGAAGTCTTCTTGCAATTCAAGCAGGGCTTCGAAAATGCTGTTTTCACCATGGCCGAGCATCACCAACTGGTCAGGTCCCCAGCGTGCGATCTGGCGGCAAATTTCCGTGCCGATCGAGCCGCCAGCTCCGGTCACCAGGACACGCTTTCCGATCAATGTGGTTCCGATCAGTTGGTCTTGGATATGGGCTGGTTCCCGCCGCAGAAGGTCGGTGATATCCACGCCTCGCAACCGGCTTACGCTAACTTTACCGCCGATGAGTTCGTACAACCCCGGCATGGTGCGGAATGGGACACCCTTGAGCCGGCAGATATCTGTCACCAGGCGGACGATGCGTCCCCCTGCGCTAGGGATAGCGATGATGACTTCATCTACCGGGCGGGTATCCAATACTTTGCGCAAGTCGCTGAGCTTGCCGACTACGGGCACTCCGTGGATCTGGTGGCGTTGTTTTGCCACATCATCGTCCAGGTACCCGACCGGTCTAAGGCCAAGCTGGGGGTTCTTCTGCATTTCCCGGACGACGAGGGCGCCGGCGTCACCAGCACCGATCACCAGTGCCCGGCTTACAGTCCCGCTGCGACGTTTATCGATCGCTGCCCGTCCCTCAGCGATAAGCCGCAGGACGAGCCTGAAGCCGCCGACGCCAATGATTGAAAGCAGCCAATCGATCAACAGCACCGAGCGAGGCAGGCCGGGCAGGATCAAACGCATGGCAAAGAGAGTCAGCATCACAGTCGAGACTGCGACTGATGCCACAGTCACTGAGGCGCTGATCAGTTTCAGTTCATTTGTGCTGGCGTATACCCAGAGCCGGCGGTATAGGCCGAAGAAATAGTACACGATCGGTTTGATCAATAAACTGACCGCGATCATCCAATAGGCTGCAGGTAGGTAAAAATAAAATATCATCCCTTCCAGGCGCAGGGCAAAGGAGCCCAACACCGCCGCAACGGTCAGCAACAGGTCAACCAGGAAAACATAACGGTTGCGGATCTGTAAGCGTTGTTTATGATGGTTCATTTCTCATCCATTGTAAAGTTTCTTGGAGGCCGTCAGCAAGTGTACTGGCGGCCCGGAACCCCAATCGGGACGCGGCGCGTTCGGGATTACCCGCGGAGCGGTAGATATCCCCATGGCGGGGAGGCTCGAAGCGGACTTCGAGCGCGATTGGCGAGAGGCCGCTGATCGTCTCGAGCAAGTCGAGCAGTGAGGACTCTATCCCGGTGCAGACATTGAACACTTCTCCGCCTATGTCCGCCTCGGCAGCCTGGAGATTTGCACGGACAACATCCTTTACATAAATGAAGTCGCGTGATTGTCGGCCGTCACCGTAAATGGTGACCGGCTGATTGGACAGCATCTGGTTGAAGAAGATCGGAATCGCTGCAGCATAATCAGAATCGGGGCGCTGGCGTGGGCCGAAGACATTAAAATAACGTAAAGCCACAACCGGTAACGAATATGAACTGGAGTATAAACTGGCGAGGAGTTCGTCGACCTGTTTCGAAACCGCATATGGGGAAACCGGAGCTAACGGTTCATCCTCTGAGACGGGTACATTTTCACAATTACCATAAACTGCGGTGCTCGAAGCCAAGACAACCTTGCGGACCCCGGACTTGCGTGCCGCTTCGAGGAGCATGACCGTCCCCTGCACATTGACAGCAAAGCAGGTCTCAGGTTCGAGCATGGATTGGGGGACAGATATGAAAGCAGCTTGGTGGAAGATCAGATCGATGTCCCGGACTGCATGGCTTATGGCTAGGGGGTCACGCAGGTCCCCTTCGATGACTTGGATGCGTTCTTCATAACCGGAGAGATTTTCACGACGACCGGTGGAATAGTTGTCCAAGACGCGCACGGAATCCCCCCGGGTCAGTAATGCTTCGACAATATGGGAGCCAATGAAGCCGGCTCCGCCAGTTACGAGGACACGTTCCAATGTTTACCTACCCCGGAATCCGATCACCTGGCCGATTGTGCGCAGCAGGATGGCGATATCTAAGAGCAGGGAACGATGTTTGATGTAGTACAGGTCATATTCGAGTTTGATTGCCATCTCTTCGACTGTTGCATAATAACTATAGTTCACCTGTGCCCATCCGGTAATTCCCGGTTTGACCAGCAGGCGCGCTCGGTAGAATGGAACCTGCTGCTGGAATTCGGCGATCCATTCTGGGCGTTCGGCCCTTGGACCGACCAGGCTCATCTCTCCCCGGAGGACATTGAGAAATTGAGGCAATTCGTCAATGTGCGTACGGCGGAGCATATTCCCAACTCGGGTGATGCGGCCATCTTTCTGCTGGGTTAATTGAACTTTACCATCCTTCTCAGCGTCCTGTCGCATGGTGCGGAATTTATTGATGTGATAGGGCTTGCCGCCTCTTCCTAAACGTATCTGCCGGTAATTGATTGGGAAACCGCTGTCAAACATGATCAGGACTGCGATGGTGGGGTAAATTATCATGCAGATGAGTAACCCGAGGATGGCCCCAAAGATATCGAGCAAGCGCTTGGCTAGCTCGTAGAACCTGGGTGCCCGTGCCTGGTCTGCAAAGGAACGCAATAACCACTCAGACTCAAGGTGGTGGATGGGGACGCGGCGGAATAGTTCTTCATACAGCGTTGGCATCGGAGTGACTTCGATGCCGCGTTCCTGGGCGTCGAGGATTGTTTGGAATGTAGTACCGCGCATCTCACCCGTGATGGCAATCACCAGGTCGGAGATCGATTCGTTTTTGATCACATCGAACAGTTTATCGCTCCCGGCCAGTACTGGCAAACCCTCAAAATCCTTGCCAATTTTCTTCGGGTCATCGTCAATGAAGCCGACAATTTTAAAGGGAAGTGGCCACATATTTCTATAGGCTTCCACGAGTGTCAACCCAGCTTTACCAGCGCCAATGATCACTATCCGGCGCATAAAGGCAGGCGCGGTGAATATCCAGATGTAGGATAATCGCCAGATCAAGGTAAGCGTGGCTGCGAAAAATAGGAAAAAGCCCACTCCCACTCGGGTCAAGGCTCTCTCCGAGAGCAGGTATACAACTGCATAGAAGAGCAATCCCGCCATCGCTGCGATGGCGATGCTGCGCGATGTGGTTCTCCAGTTGCTAGCCCGGTGCGGTTCATAGCTGTCAACCAACAACAAGATCCATGCGATCGGCAGGAGAAAATACCACCCATCAACCCTATCGCGGATAAATGAGACCGAGAAATCGAGCCACTGGTCGCGCAGGCTCCAGGCGAAGATGGCTGCTGCCAATCCCAAGTATGCGACAAGAAAGTCACCGATAACCAGGATCGACTGCTGCTCACGAGGATGGACGCGCCAACCCGAACGGCGGTTTTTCGACTCGGGCGCCATCATCCATGGCCTCGTTGTGCTTTGTATATTGTCATATTCTTAATGATACTCCATAAAAAACCCGCGCCCCATGAGATGTGCATAATTGCGATTGCAAGCGGCATCCCTGCGAGAAGGCTTGGCTGTCTCCTTCTCCAGGATCGTTCCAGACTAGCCACCCCCAATATACTAAAATATGCAATGATTTCAACTACGATAAAATAGCGAAATGATGATAAGAAGAACGCCAGGATTGCACCAAGCAGAAGGCTGAGGACAAAAACCGGTGGAAGACCCTGCCGCCAGCGGAGTGTTTCGGGGTAGCGTTTCAGCATCTGCCATTTCCAATAACCATAACGCCAATATTGTTTTGCAAGCGAACCCAGACTGGCGCGGGTATAGTAAACCGAGCGGATCGCGGGGTCTAGCCAGATCCGACCCCCAGACTTGCGGATGCGGGTGTTGAACTCATAATCTTCGTTCGTGAGCAGGGTCTCGTCAAAGAAACCAATCTGGGCGAGTAGATCCCTTTTGAAGGCTCCAAATGGGACCGTATCCACATAGGAACTCTTTGTGGCATAGCGGTAGAGCGCATCGCCAACGCCAAGTGGATGCCCGGCTGCCTCGGCGATCGATCGGGCGATCCAGTGTTCATTGATGGCCTGGATTTCCCATACGCCGCCAACGTTTTCACCGAGTCCTGCTTGTAGACTGGCCACACACTTTTCGACATAATCCGGGTACGGCCATGAATGAGCATCCAGGCGAACGATGATTTCTCCGCGAGCAGTTTCAATCGCACGGTTCAGCGCCGCAGGGATGATCCGATCTGGATTGTCAATCAGGACGATTACCAGATCCGGGTGTTGTGCTGAGAATGATGCGACCAGGGACCGGGTATTGTCGGTAGACATCCCATCCGCGATGATCACCTCCATCGCGGATCGTTGATAAGTCTGGCCATCGAGCGCGGATAGAAGGCCAAGGATTGTGGCCTGTTCGTTGAAACAGGGAACAATAATTGAAACAAATGGCGCCATATAAAAGTTTATATCTCCAGAGTCGCTTTCCGCTTACTTTTTTGAGGCTGTCAGAGTGGTATCGGTGGAGAGGATGATCGGGAGCCGGATGGTAAACACGCTACCCTGTCCAGGTTCGCTGCGGGCGCTAATTGTACCACCGTGGGCAGTGACGATCTCTTTGACAATTGCCAAGCCCAGCCCGGAGCCATGCTTTTCCCCTCCTGGTCGCGCCGGATCAACCTGGTAAAAGCGGTCAAATATCCGGGCTACTGCTTCTGTGGGTATCCCGGCCCCGGTATCGGAGACGGTTATCTGCAGATAAGAGTCGGATTTCTCTGCTTGCAGAGTGATCCTTCCACCTGCCGGAGTGAATTTGAGCGCATTATCGACAAGATTGGTAAAAACCTGCGCCAAACGGTCGCCATCCCCGGTGATTACTGGAAGATGATTGGCTTCAATCTGGATAACGACCCCCGCAGAGCGGGCCTGCAAAGAAAATCGCTCAGCCATTGCTCTGAGCAGGGCAGCTAGGTCGACTGGAGCCCGTTGCAGCTCAAGGGTCCCGGCATCGAGGCGGGCCAGGTCAAGGAGGTCGAGGACCAGCTTGTGCATACGACCGGACTCATTGAAAATAATCGTCGCTGCCTGTTGTCGTTCTTCAATTGTCTCAGCAGTGCCATCCAGGATTGCTTGGGCAAACCCCTGGATCGAGGTGAGTGGTGTTTTCAACTCGTGGGAGACATTGGCGACAAAATCACGCTGGGATTTTTGACTGGTGGACACCCGAGTTGACATCTCGTTAAAGGCTTTGGTCAAGGCCTGAACTTCCACCGGTCCGCTAGCAGATAACTTGAGGGAGGATGCCGCGGGCATCTGACGAGATGCCCGGATAATTTGTTGGAGGGGGTTGCCGATCCAATGCGCAAGCCAGAAAGCCACAAAGAGCGATAGTACAAGAGCAATCAAGCCTGCCTGGATGAAGGGTCCAAACAACTCATCGCGGAAGAGGGATAATATCCGGACCTGTGGCCTGGGGGCTGCAGTAATCAAGGTCAGGTTGTTCCTTAACCGGGCAACTGAATATAACCAGTAGCCCCCGTTTTCGTCGCGCAATATATTCGAATCAACCAGGAGTTGAAACCTGCGTAAGCCTTCGATGGCTGGAGTAGTTCCCTGGCGAGAATCGGCGATGAGTTGACGGCTCTGGTCGAACACGAGCAAGCGAACGTCATATTCTTGGTCGTACCGCTTTAGCAGGTTGGTGATCTCTGCCGGTGGAAGGTTGCCCAGGTCTGAGTGGTTGTTAACAACCAGGGTTTGGACATTGCTCAGATTGGTCAGTACCTGCCGGTAAAAGATCGGTGTCCGGATTAGCGTTATAGCCAAAATGATCGCAGTGACCCCCATGGCTGCTATGATTACCAGTGCATAACTCAACCATAAACGCCATCGAAGAGATGAGAACATCTGCCTTTCGCTCTTTATGATTCTACAAGTTTGTAGCCGATACCGGTTACCGTCTCAATTACTGTGGTGCTTCCCGCCAACTTTTTTCGCAGGTGGGCGATGTGGACATCTACGGTGCGTGTCTGTCCGTAGAAATCAAAACCCCAAGCCTGATGCAAGAGTTGTTCGCGCGAGAGGACCAGGCCGCGGTGTTCGGCCAATGTCAGCAGCAAGTCGAACTCCTGGGTCCGCAACTCCAAATATCTCTCATCCACCTTGACTTCCCGCCGGGCGGGATCGATTGTCAGGTTACCGAAGTGGATCGGCTTCCCGGTTACCTTCATCCTCTGCTCGGTCCTGCGCAGGATGGCTTTAACTCGGGCGACAAGTTCACGTGGGTTGAATGGCTTGGTCAAATAATCGTCGGCGCCCAACTCGAGGCCGATGATCTTGTCGATATCTTCATCCCGAGCAGTTAACATGATGATAGCGACTGGGTTCTTCTCGCCCCGAAGATGCCTGCAAATATCGAAGCCGTCCATTCCCGGTAGCATGATATCCAGCACCACCAGAGCGGGTTGCAATTTAATTATGGCCTCGAGGGCTGCATTGCCATCAGCCGCAGACTCGACACGGAAGTTCTCGCGCTCGAGATACATTTTGACGAGTTGTACGATGGATGGTTCGTCATCCACAAGCAGGATCAATTCAGAAGACATATGCCCAAATCGGTCGATTGGCTAAAAATGGATAGACACTATTGCAGTCACTCAGTGGTGGCGATGGTCTCGATTTCGACCAGAGCACCCTTTGGCAGACCAGCAACTGCGATTGTAGACCTTGCCGGAGGATCGTCCGGGAAATATTCCGCGTAGACTGCGTTCATCGTGCTGAAATCAGCCATCGTTTGAAGAAAAACCGTGGTTTTAACTACCTGACCCAGGCTGGTCCCGGCCGCTTCGAGGACGTGTTTTACATTTGTCAGGACTTGGCGAGTCTCAGCTTCGATCCCTCCAGTGACAATCTCGCTTGTCTGGGGGTTGATACCGACTTGTCCGGAAGTGAATACCAGGCTGCCAAGTTTAATGGCGACCGAGTATGGGCCAATCGCCTTTGGCGCGTTATCCGTAGTGATGACCTTTTTTTGTTCACTGTTGCTCATTTCTGCCTCGCTTCGTTGTTTGATAAGCATGATTGTACTTCAAAATAAAAAAGAGATACACACCTGAGCCACGCAGCGGTTAGGTGGTTATCGATTACAGTATTACTGCTCCTCGTAGAAGGCTCTGATTTGAGCGGACGAGAATATAAAGACTCAACGGTGATTTTGTTTCATTTTTTACGCTTTATACAGTATAGGACTTACGCACTTCAAGATGGTGGGGGGGTGTGGGGGGGGGGGGGTTGGGGGCCCACCCCCACACCCCCACCAAAAAAAAAAAAGACAAAAAAAAAAA
>JBDRPT010000004.1:0-4726 GCA_043826785.1 Chloroflexota bacterium
GGGCGGAGGCTTTCTACCATATCCGCAGTTATATTTCGACTGCCAGGAAAAACAAACAACGTATTCTGGACGTTCTCTCTCAGGCTTTATCCGGTTCGCCTTACGTTCCTAATTTCGTCACCGTTCTGGCTGAATAGTTACATAAAATCAAAGAAGTGGAAATTGAAAAAGGAGTAGATGGTGGCGCAGACGCCTTGCGTGCTGAACTGAATACTCATCGAAAAGAGCACGGTATTGTTATCGGTATTTTTGATGGAGACGGGGATGGTATTGACAAGGGATTTAACAAATTGAATCAAACGTTTGCAAAAAAGGACGGTTGCGGGATTTCAGTAGATAGAAAAGCGGGAGCGTTTTATTTACCGACTCCTCCTGGAAAAGAAAATCTGGCTAAGTTAAAACTTCTTTGGATAGAAAATTACTTTAGCGTGACCGCCCTAAACTTAAAAACTGATGAGGGCTATGGTTTAACCTTTAACGTCAAGAATAATACGCATAGCGGACAAGTTACAGAGAAGAACACGATAACAGACAATGAACTTGAACTTGTAAGCATTAAAGAGGGAAAGCAAGTTTTTGCAGAAAAGATTGTGCCCAACTTAGCCGCTGAAGAGTTTGAAGGATTCGGGCTGATCTTTGAAAAAATCAAATTTATCATCGAACAATTGCAATAGATAAGCGGCTTTTATTCTTCCCCCTCTGTAATCATTTCCGCCAGCAAGCCCATCTCCGTTAGTGCGGCCAAGATCTTGGCCTGTGCCCCCGGCTTGATGATAACCGTCGCCGGTCCGAGCGCCTCGCCCAGGAAGCGCCCCGCCTTTGACTTGCGCAGTTCCGTCAGCACATCCGGCCGGCTGACCCGCAGGACGGTCTGGGTCTCGACCCGGGCTTCGGTGCCGTGAAGCTCCCAGCGCTTGAGCGCCTTGACGAACGCTGGAGGTATGTCGGCGGCGGCATTCCTGGCCAGCAGGGTGAGCAACTGGCTCACCTTAAGCCCCTGCTGGATCGCCCGTTTGAGCGAGTCCGTCGTCACCCGGTAGCGGTAGTCGTCTGGCTTCTCATCTTCCCAATCGCAGAACCGGGCGATCTGGTAACGGGCGGGGCGCGGGACCAGGCGCGGCACACTGATGCCCCCGCTGGAGGTAACCGTCAGCTTGGCGCCCTCTTTCTTCACGCTACCGGCATCAACTCGCTTGAAGGCTGTCACCGGGCCAGCATCCTCCGCCGAGGCCAGTTCGACCATCCCCAGCCAGAAAAGCGGCCCGCTAACCAGGTAACGGACCAGGGCCCCGTCCACGTCCTCCCAGGCGGCGAAACCGCGCAGGTAGGCACCGTCGGCGGCGCGCCTGATGAACCACGAGTCATAATCCCCGGCCGGTCGCTGGAAGTCGGGGTATTTTTCTTTTATCTCCCGGACGAACGCAGTGAGGCTCCACCACTTTCCCGGCGGGACCTTTGCCAGCAGGTCAAGCGCGAAGGCGCGGGTCACCTCGGGGTGATTGGCCCATTCGCCCTCGCAGACCAGACCCGGCAACATGCGCAATTCGTTGAACGTCTTGCTGGCCCGCCAGGCTTCGGCCAGCATGGTCAGGGCCTGCGGGCGCGGCGATTCGAGGAAGCGCCTGACCGCCTCGGCTTGGGGCGTCTGACCGGTCAGGAGGCCGGCAATTCGCAGGAATGCGGCGACGATGTCCACCGGGATGGTCGTCAGTGGGGGTGCGATCTCCATTCGCAGGGCAGCCAGCAGGGTGGTGGCATCGTCGAGCAGGCGGTCGCAGGCGGAAATGGGGTGTTGGCGTTCCTTGGGCAAGGCCGGGCGGCCCAATGGCTCCCCAGCCTCAGGAGAATGGGATGCAGAGGGGCTTGTGTTAATCTCTCCGCGGTTGATCAAATTGAGAAGATCTTCGGGAAGATAAGCGAACTCCTGCGCGCCGGAGGGGGTATCGAAAAAGGCGCGTGCCAGAAAGGCCCGGTAGTAGAGCATCTCCGCTGCTGAAACCGGCTGGCGGTAAATCTGCTCGCGGTCGCGCCGGCCGGGGCCGGCTTCGCGGATCTCCCCGAAGCGCCGGGCGAACTGGGTCCACAGGATTTTGCCGCCCTCATCCTTAAGCGCCTCCAAGGCGGCGCGCGCATTGGATGGAAGCGATTCGACCACCTCCCGGACCAGCCCCGGGTCCAGCAGGGCACCGGCCAGTTCCTTGACGGCCGCGCCCGCATCCGGGGAGGTCAGGTCCACGCCCCACAACTCCGCCACAATGCGCAAGTGGCCGAGGTCGTGGTTCTGGAGCGATTGGACCAGGTCTGGCAAGATGACCTCGCTCAGGTCAGGCGATGATCTTGAGGGCGTTCGGGAGGATCTCGACGGTGAACCCCGTCACTTTGGAGCCGAAACTGGAATACATTTCGCCATCCGTGTGGATGAAGAGCGGCTCATCCGCTCTGAGGGTCATCTTGCGGAAGGTGCCCATGCGCACCTGGCGGAAGCGACCGTGGGTGCCCTTCATGACCTCGGGGATCAGGCGGAACATCATCGCCCGGTTGGTCTTGCGTATGGAGGTGTAATCGAACAGGCCGTCATCGTTCCTGGCCTGTGGAGCAACCATGAAACCGCCGCCCTCGCGCGGCCCATTGCATAAGCACAACATCAACAAACGGTCTTCCCATTGTTCACTCTCTGTTTCGATGGCGATCTTCGGGGTGACATAGTTCAGAATAACGGTCTGGATGACGGAAATCAAATAGATCATCAAGCCCCGGAAGATGGGCACCTTGCGCGAGCGGATGGTGACGATGGCGTCGAAACCGATCCCGATCGTATTGTCGAAGTATTCGACCCGCCCGTGTTCATCCCGGATGAGGCCCAGGTCGATCGCTTTGGGGTCTCCGGTCATCGCCCGGGTGAGGGCTTGCCCGGGGTCCATCGGGATACCGATGGCGTTGGCGAAGTCGTTGCCTGAACCCACCGGGACTACACCCAGCAGCGGGCGTTTCGATTCGGGGACCTGCATCAGGCCGTTGACGACTTCGTGGACGGTGCCATCCCCACCGATGGCGATGACCAGGTCGTAGCCTTCCTCCCCGGCCTGCCGGGCCAGTTCGGTGGCATGGGTGGGGTACACGGTACCGCTCCAGTCTGCACCACCGAGTTCGGCGAGCAGGGGGCGAAGGGATGACGCGATTGCCCAGGCCTTACCGAGATCGGCCATCGGGTTGAGGATAAGTTTGACACGTCGGGGCATGGCTTGTTTCTCCTTGGGCGAATGATGTTTAGACAGACGAAAAACCGGAGGCCAGTTTCCATCTCCGGTAGCGGAATTGTTAGGATGTTTTGGGGGCGTCGAGGTCGCCTGTCCCCATCCGGGCGATGAGGAAAGCGCCGCGCTGGTGCCGTTTGGCGCGGTAGAGCGCTTCGTCTGCGGCGCGAAGCATCCCCGGGGCCGTGCTGGCATGCTTGGGATATTGCGCTATCCCCCCGGAGAGTGCCATGCTGACTTTTTTCCCGTCCGGTATCGGGATGGAGAGGGACTGCATGTGTTCGAGGATCTTATCTACTACCACCTGGCATTGCGAGAGGGTGGTATTGGGCAGGATGAGGGTCATCTCATCGCCGCCATAGCGGGCAAGATAATCTGTTGCCCGCAAGGTCTGGAGCAGGGATTGGGCGACGGTACGCAGGATGATATCGCCGGTATCGTGCCCGTAGGTGTCATTGATCGATTTGAAGCCGTCCAGGTCCATCATGATGACCGTCAGGGGACGTTTGGTCTTATGGGCGTGGATGATCTCCTCCTCCAGGCGTTCATCCAGGGCCCGCCGGTTGGGCAGGCCGGTAAGCACGTCGATGCGGGCCTGCAGGGCGACCGCGCGGTGCAGGCGGGCGTTGACGATGGCGATCGCAGCCTGGTCGGCCAGCAGGCTCAACAGGCGGATCTCTGACTGGGAGAATGGCCCCACGGTGGTGCGGGCCATGTTCATGACCCCGACCACGCGGCTGCCGACGAGCAGCGGGAGGCCGATGATCGAGCCAGTCCTTTTTTTTTGGTGTTCTGTGTAAAGGGGATGCGCGGCGATATTGTTGATAACGATGGATTTGCCGCTCCGGGCGACTTTATGGGTGAGTCCATCCGGACGTGGAACCGCATAGGGCACATCGCGCTGCCCGTTAACATCCAGGGCAGCGCCGAAGGTGAGCTTGTCCTCCTGGGAGTTATACAGGAAGATATGGGCGTCATTGGCATTGTGGACCAGGCGCATGGCCTCGGCCACGACGGCGCTGAGCACCTCCTGCAGTTCCAGGCTGGAGGTCAGGTTCAGGGTGATCCGCCTGAGGGCGTCCAGTTCGGAGGCTTGGTGGCGGATGGTCGTCAGCAGTTGGCCATTGTCTGCAATGGCTTCGATCAAACGTTTGGTTAATTGTTCTTTTTCCAGCTCGTCGGGGATATCCTGGGTGGTTAGTATCAGCAGGTTGAGCAGTTCGAGCAGGCAGTCCCGTTCTGTTGGGGGAATGCCGCTCTTGTCAATGCGCTCATGGATTGTCCGCAATAGCTCTGATTTTCCAGTCATGCTCTTCTCGATTGTATCCAGGAACAGTAACTATATTAGGAGTTACGCAGTTGGATAGGATTCGGGGGTGTGGTGGGGGGGGGGAGCCACCCCACCACCACCCCCCCCCACATGGAGTGGGGGAAGGCGAATAATAATAATAACATTTTTTTTTTTTGGGGGG
>JBDRPT010000005.1:0-81685 GCA_043826785.1 Chloroflexota bacterium
GGGCGGAGGCTTTCTACCATATCCGCAGTTATATTTCGACTGCCAGGAAAAACAAACAACGTATTCTGGACGTTCTCTCTCAGGCTTTATCCGGTTCGCCTTACGTTCCTAATTTCGTCACCGTTCTGGCTGAATAGTTACCTTTGGGCAATACTACCTGCAAATTCTCGAGCGCTTTCTTCTGTCCACCCTGACCTAACCAGATATGCGATTACTTCGGAAAGGCTTTTGCCTTTAGTGAAATCATCAGAGATTCGTCGTGCCCATGCTTTTAGGTTTTCCTGCTGGTTAATCTCATTTGACATTCTGTCCTCCTGCCCAGTTTACATTTTAGCGGGCTATCGGTTGGCTCACCTGCCGAGCAGTGCGGGCGAGACTCCTGCCCAATGATCTGTCGGCATCGGTTTTCAACTAATTTCCCATCATCCCTTGATACAGAGGATAATCGATAGACAGCGTGATGGGATGAAAATTCATATTGGTAATCTATATTGACTTACAGGCGGTTTACGAATTGTCAATTGGTAGCCAGCAACATTCCCGTTGAGGGATAAGAGGCTTAGACCACCTTTTTTTCCATCATCGAAGGTGTGAAACTCATCAACTCTATAATGTATTGCAGTTGCGAGGTGGATAGCATCAGCAGTTGTTAGCCTTGATGTTCCATCTTTTTTGCTTTGACTCTGATAATATTCTCGAAGATTCCGAGCTAATTCAGCCACTCTTAAGTCCGCATCAATCAGCTGAACGTTTCTCCGACTCAATAGCTTAGAATACTTTTCGCGCACATCATTTGTTAAATTTGCTTCAAAAACTTCAGTTCGTGTTAATGTTGAAGTGATCAGTTTAATTCTTTTTGCCTCCACAAGGTAAACATATTCGAGTACACCATCCATCTCGCCCGGTGGACGTTGTTCATCCTTGAGCCAAGCGATAAAAATACTCGAATCCCAATAAATCACTTTATCATGAGGCATTGCGCAGTTCTCTGATGAAATCTTCAGATAATAATTCCCCTGTAGCATCTGGAGCAATTCCTCGCAGATCCAAAAGTGAAGGTAAATCATCCTCATCGGGGAAGATATCAATGTAATCAACTTTGATTTCTTCTGCATATTGGGAATTAGCCCGATATTTCAATGTGCCTCTGACTTCAACAAATTTACCGACACCAGAAATTGCTATTTCCTGAAGATCCGACGGAAAGTAACAAGTAATCTTTGAGGGACCGACATCAGGATACATACGAAGCACGTTGGCATCTTTATGAACGTTTATCGCCTCCAACATCCCTCTAACAGAGCCAGGGAAAGTTTGTTCAGGCTTAAGTAAATCGATAACTTTGCCGCCAAAGGTCTTATCAATCTCAACTTGATTTCCGTTGGATTGAACTGTAATCAGAGAAAGAGTGCGCCCAATTGGTAATGCCATTTCACGTAGGCTTGTTAGAATTGTCGAGCTAACTGGTTTAGAAATTCTCCCCTCTTGTTTTATTTGTGTAATTATGTCAAAAAATAATGATATTATCTGATGCGAGGAGTCGTATTGAGGATCAATGGGCAATGCTTCTAAAACAATCGTAGCTGGGCTTGAATGACGTAAATCTACAACCCGATAGTATGTTGTTAATCCTTTTCGTGCCGAGATATGTCGATCAGTCTCATTAAGTAGGTTTAGAAGATGCCCTAGCTCCTGGAGAAAATCCTTTAATAGAACAAAACGATTCTCTCTTTGAATGCCTTCCAAGCGTAGTGTAATAAAACTTTCAGCCATAGTTTTCCTCGATACAATAATTTTATGCTACCCAACGGGTTGGCTTCCCTGCGGTTGGGGATTGGTAGGATCTGTCTTGAGCCCGGAATCGCGATTATCGGTGGCGCATACTTTTATGTGAGGGCGCAGCCCCACCCGTCATGTCGAGCCGGATTTGAGCGGCTCATTCGGTGACCACACTCAGTGACGAGATACTGGCATTGACTTCGCCTGATCTGGGCATTAGATAGCCTATCCACAAAGCGGGACTTGGGGGAAGAGGCTCTGGACCTACTGCGAGTCTTCCGTCAACGTAGATGGAAGCTGACACTGCGGTTGTCCTGATCTCAATGTGATGCCTCTGGCCGAGTGAGTAAGACAGAGGCACGTATTCTTGCAAAGAGCCTCTTTCGTGGAGCTTAATAGCAATCGGGGAGTCGGTGCTTTCCCTTTGGTAAATCAAACTAATGCCAGACACCGGATCAATGGGATTTGATGGGATTATGCCAATCGTAAGATTCGTCAGTTGATCTACGTAATTCGTCGATAAATTAGTTATCATCAGATCGAGTGAGATGGTCGCACTAAATGGAAGTGGGGTTAGGATTCCGCGCCTTGTGTATTCTTCCTGGAAAATTGAGTCGCGATTTCTCTCCATAACTATTAGGAGATTCCCCTGTTCTGCAGCAATTCCCCATGGATCGAGATCCCAGCAATTGTTCTGAATAAATGATTCAGAGGGTTCGGAAAATGTTTGCCAATTGACTGAGGAAATACAGTTACAATTCCAATCGTCGCCGGGCTGTCCACATTCATCTACTCGTGTAGTTGGAGAAGGTGAAGGCGTTGGTTTAGCAGGGCAGACGGTGTTTAGGGCTGGACGAATCCAGGGTGGTGGATTTGTCTGCTGGCATAAATTCTCTCCGTAAAAAAGGGCGATAACTGCTATGATTACACTGATTACACCGACAATGTATCCAAACACCTTCAAGGCGTTTTTCTGCTTCCTATCAGATTGGCTAGCCATACGTCTTGATACTCCTCTACTATCGCTCACAGAGAAAATGTGTACAAGAGCGTTGTGCCGCCCAGCCAGTGGTTATAAGGCCCGTATCATTACAGGCAACCTGCACAACTCCTGATAATTTTCAGGAGCTTATCCGGTCCGGGAGAGGATGGTTCCCAAAACCACGTGGATCCGGTTGACATTCTGCACATGATCGCTCATAAGTTGACAATGCCACAAATGTTACATGACTCTCCACCTGAATCCTAAAAAAACAGTACCCACTCAATATCATTATAATGACCCCCGGGGAAAAAGCAAGCACCACCAGCGGCCTCGCAGGGTGTTAAAAAAATTGCTCCACGGCCGGGTGAGGGGGGCACCCAACCAGTGGAGCATCTCTATTTTACACCAAAACTCATCCTGTGTGCAAGGATTTTACAATCGATTTCTGGAGCGACTTCCCGGGACTGGCAGTGGTAGAATCGGCGGGTATGTCTGCGCTCGAACGAGCCGTCCGCAAGCACCTGAAATACAACCTGACCGTCAACCTGCTCGACGGGGGCTTCTTCGGCCTCGGCTGGGGTTTCGGCTCCTTCGGCACGATCATCCCGCTCTTCGTCGCCCAGATGACCGATTCGGCCCTGCTGATCGGCTTGATCCCCGCCGTCCACGCCGTCGGCTGGCAGTTGCCGCAGTTGTTCATGGCCAACGCGGTCTCCCGCCTGCGGCGCTTCAAGCCGATGGTCATGCTGATCACCATCCACGAACGCTTGCCCTACCTCGGCCTGGCCCTGGTGGCTCTCTTCCTGGCCAGGCTGGGCGTCAAGGCCGCCCTGGGGCTGACCTTCGCCCTGCTCGTCTGGCAGAGCCTCGGCGCCGGCTTCACCGCCAACGCCTGGCAATCGCTGATCGCCAAGATCATCCCCTCGGACTGGCGCGGCTCCTTCTTCGGCCTGCAGGCGGCAGTGGCCAACATCCTGCTCGGCAGCGCCGCGATCGGCGCCGGCTACCTCCTGGACCGGCTCGATGCGCCCTTCGATTACAGCCTGTGCTTCCTGCTGACCGCCGCGGCGATGGGTCTCTCGATGGTCTTCCTCGGTCTGACCCGCGAGCCGGAAGACACCGAGAAGGTCATCCCGGAGCGGCGGGCCTCGACCTGGCAGGGCGGGCTGGAGATCCTGCGCCGCGACCGCAACTTCCGCGCCTTCCTGGCCGTGCGCCTGCTCTCCAACTTCGCCACGATGGGCTTCGCCTTCTACATCCTCTACGGGCTGCAGCGCTTCCAGATGGACGAGATCACCGCCGGTTTCCTGACCGCCGCCCTGACCGTCAGCCAGACGGTCGCCAACGTCGCGATGGGCTGGCTGGGCGACCGCTTCGGCCACCGGGCCATGCTCATCGCCGGCTCGTTCGCCGCCACGCTCAGCGCGCTGCTCGCCTGGGGCGCCCAGTCCATCGCCTGGCTCTACCCGGTCTTCATCCTGGCGGGACTGGCCAATGTGGCCTACTGGACGATCGGCATGGCGATCACGGTCGAGTTTGGGGACGAGGCGACCCGCCCGACCTACATCGGCCTGTCGAACACGCTGGCAGCGCCCTTCACCATCCTGGCGCCCCTGGTCGGCGGCTTGATCGCCGACCGGTTCGGTTTCCAGACCACCTTCATGGCCTCCGCCGTCGGCGGGCTGGTCATCGCCGCCATGCTCTTCGGGCTGGTGCGCGACCCGCAGCCGCGCCGCAAAAAGGATCGGATTTGAACAATCGGGGGAAACCGATGACAATAGAGGACTCGCGCATCACCTAAGCCCTCCAGGGCGGCGAGGCGGCCCATTCCCGGTCGATCGTCTTTTTTGATAGTACCTGAGAGCAGTCTCCGTTACAATTGGGGAAAGCAACCATCTGATAAGGAAGCTCATGCGCCAGATAGCCATCGTTGGGATCGGACAGACCAAGATCGACGAACACTGGGAATTCTCTTTGCGCGACCTGGCCGTGGAGGCCGTGATCCGCTGCCTGCATGACGCCGGACGGGAGTCAGCCTCCGGGCTGTTCGTCGGCAACATGCTCTCCGGGATCGTCGACCAGCAGAACAACCTGGGCGGCCTGATCGCCGACTGGTCCGGGCTGCGCGGCGGCGACTCGGTCAAGGTCGAGGCCGCCTGCGCCTCCGGCGCGGCCGCCATCCGCCTCGGCCTGATGGCTGTCGCCTCCGGGGACCTGGATTCGGCCGTGGTCGTCGGCATCGAGAAGATGACCGACCGCCACCCCCACGAGGTCACCGCCAGCCTGGCCACCGCCGCGGATGCCGACTACGAAGGCGATATGGGCGTCTCGTTCGTCGGCTTGAACGCGCTGGTCATGCGCCGTTACATGCACGAGTACGGTTGGAAACACGCCGACTTCGCCCCATTTTCGATCAACGCCCACGCCAACGGGCTGCACAACCCCTGCGCCCGGTTGCAGCAGAAGATCACCGCCGCCGAATACAACAAGGCCCACATGATCGCCACGCCGATCAACCTGCTGGACGCCTCGCCCATCGGCGACGGCGCCGCGGCAGTCTACATCGTCCCGGCGGATTCCGTCAGGCCGGGCATGGCCCGCACCCTGATCGCCGGGTCGGCATCCGCCACGGATACCCTCGCCATCCATGACCGCAAGGAGCCGCTGTTCCTGCAGGCCGCCTACAAATCCTCCCGGGAGGCGTACCGGCAGGCCGGGGTCGGTCCGCAGGACGTCGATGTCTTCGAGCTGCACGACGCCTTCTCGATCATGAGCGCATTGTCGCTGGAGGCCTGCGGATTCGCAGAGCGCGGCCAGGGCGTGCGCCTGGGCCTGGACGGAGAGATCACCCCGCAGGGGCGCATCCCGATCTGCACCCGCGGCGGGTTGAAGGCCCGCGGCCACCCGGTCGGCGCGACCGGGGTCTACCAGGTCGTCGAGGTCGTCCAGCAGTTGCGCGGTGAGTGCGGCCCGACCCAGGTGGACGGCGTCCGGATCGGCATGGCCCAGAATATCGGCGGCTCCGGGGCAACGATCATCACCCACATCCTGACAAGCGAAGGCTAATTCCCCTTTTTTTACAGGCTTTTTACAGCCCGGTCACAAGCCAGCAACCCGCGGCGGGTATAACCGTGGGCAGGAGGACCGGACGTATATGGAAAAAGCCGCTCGTTATTTTCTGCTCTGCGCATTGGTGCTCGTTGCGACAGCAGGCTGTACCCGCCTGACCCGCCGCCTGGGACCGGTCATGGACCCGGACCCTGTCCCCGGCCCGACAACGATCAGCCCGTCAACGGAGTCCGTTGCCGAGACAGGCGCAACCTCGATCCCGGTTGCCTCGCCTACAGTGACGACCACTGCCACGGCCAGCCCATCCCCGACCGCGACGACAGTTCCAAGCCCCACGCCCCTGCCGACCGCGGACGCATTCTGGCAATCCTGGAATGGCGCCCTGGGCGATCTCGGCAACTGGCTCAACGCCGACCCGACGGTGGATGGCAGCAGCCTGCCCTGACAGGTTTCCATTCAACCAGGGCGCATGGACAACTTTTGTTGTAAAATTGAGCCATGCGCAAACTTGTCCGGCGGTTGATCAAATTCCTGCTCGACACCGTCACCCGGATGGATGTCCGCGGCTGGGAGCACGTGCCCGAGGATAACCATTTCATCGTCGCCTCCAACCATCTGGGCCTGGTGGACGCCTTCATCGGCTATTACACCCTCGGCCACCGCGAGCTGTTCACCTTGGTGGGCGAGAAGTGGGCCAAGAAGCCCATCTTCCGCTTCCTCGGGAAGCAGCTCAACTTCATCTTCATCGACCGCTTCAACCCGGACCTGAAAGCGATGCGCAATATCATCGCCAAGATGAAGGAGGGCAAGATCCTGGTCATCGCCCCCGAGGGCACCCGCTCACGGACCGGCGCGATGATCGAAGGCAAACAGGGGATCAGCTACCTGGCTGCAAAACTGGGCTACCCGATCCTGCCGATCGGCATCGCCGGATCCTCCGACAAGTCGCTGTTATCCCACCTGAAACGGCTCAAGCGGCTGCCGGTGACGGTCACAGCCGGGCCGCTCTTCTCGCTGCCCCCCCTGCCAAAGGAAGGCCGCGACGAGACCCTGCAGCGCTACACGGACGAGATCATGTGCCGGATCGCGGCCCTGCTACCGCAGGAGTTCCGCGGGGTGTACACAGACCATCCCCGATTGCTCAATTTTCTGAACGAATCCCGTTAAACACAGAGAGCGATGGGTTAGACACCATCGCTCTCTTTTTTCTTTACGTGACCAGCTATTCAACAGGGTTGAGCACCCGCCCGATGAACAGGATCGTCCCGGTGGGGATATCACGGATGATGAAGATGAACGGCCGGTCGACAGTCAGCTCGACATCCGCCAGGATCATGGCCGACCGGGTCATGACCACCGCTGTCGCCGCGGCTGCTTCGGTGCCCTCTTCGTCCACGCTGACGAACGCCTTGTGGATGACCGCGCTGATGAACAGCAAACGGTTGCCGTCCATCCCCGAGAAATCGGCCAGGCCAGCGTCGAATGCGTCCCGCATGCCCATATCTGGCAGCTTTTCGTCCAGGTTGAAATCGTTGGTGAATTCGAACTTCGGCAGGCTCAGGGCGACGCTGCGCGTCTCCATGCCGGCCAGGATCTCTACCAGCCGTTCCGCGGTCAGGCTGGCTTCAAAAGCCGGGAAGCTGCCCTCGTCTGGCAGCAGGACCACCATCTCGGCCAATCCGCCCATGTACGGTAGTGAGACAGTCTGGTAACCGTCGCCGCTGCGATAGTCCAACTGGGCGGGTTCGCTGAACGACATCATCGGAACATCCACACGGGTGCCGTCCAGCAGGGTGAAGGGCTGCGGGCGGGTGGCTGGTTCGCTGAACGGGTATTGCCAGGCGGCTTTGAAGTAGATCGCATTGACCAGGACCATCACGGTGGCCGGGTCGAGCACGCCTTCCGCCAACAGGTCTTCGATCCGCTGGTTCGTTTCCCGGCTGACCCAGTCATTGATCTCACCACGGGCAGCCTCGTGGGCGTTGACGAAGTCGGCCAGACGCAGCCCGGCGCCATAATTAAGCGCCAGCAGGTCGAGGAACTCCTCCAGGAACGGGTAGCCCTGCTGCCCCCAGATCGCATTGACGATGTTGAGCTGGAAGCGCTGATCCTCGTCGACATCCACAGCCTGCTCCGGGCGGGAGGCCAGGTCTGTATCCAGGGCATTGAAGGCCTGGTGCAGATCCTCATCCGGAAGGTTGAGATGCAGCGTGGCTGCCATCTGGTCAGCAGTCTCGCCGCGCGCCCCGGCGTAGGTCATTGCCAGGGCCAGGGAGATGCTGTAGGGGGAATAAAAGAGGTTGGTGTCCGTAGCCCGCAGGGCCTGATAGAGGTCGAAAGCAAAGGCGCTGTTGCCAGCCACCAGGGCCTGCACCTCGCCCGGGTCGGCATCCGGGTCGCTGACCCGCGGCAGGCTCGATGCATCGATAGCCTCGACCTCCGGCCCGCAGGCGGACAAGACCAGGCTAAAAACGACCATCGTAACGCACAGGATGTGTATTCCCTTTTTCATGGTGATTCCTTTCACAGATATGTTGAAGATGACATATCTTAGATGTCGGTTTCCCCCGATTTGTTCCCGACCCGGCGTTCCCAGGGTCGACAGCGGGGCGCTCAGCCTTGTCCGACCACCTCACCGGCCTCCCGTTTGACGAAGCGGCCATCACCCGCCGCCCCCAGCCAGGCATCCCCGTCGACGATCAACCTGCCGCGCAGGAAAACCTTCTCCGGCATCCCGACCAGCTCCCAGCCTTCGTAGAGGTTGTAATCGGTGCGCTGGTGGGCATGCGCCAGGCCATACTTGACCTTTTTCTCCGGGTTCCAGATGACGATATCCGCATCCGCGCCGGGCAGCAGGGCGCCTTTGCGCGGGTATAAGCCGAATATCCGCGCCGGGTTGGTGCAGTTCAGGGCGACGAACTGGTTGGCAGAAATGCGCCCGGCGCGCACGCCGTAGGTCCACAACACAGGCAGACGGTCACCCACCCCCGGCAACCCGTTCGGGATCCTGGTGAAATCGTCCTTGCCGAGTTCTTTGCCTGGGATGGCGATCTGCTGCCCTTCGTAGAGGATCGCTTTGGTGCCATCGAAGAAGAACGGGCAATGATCGGTACCAACCACCTGGAGGCTGCCATCGGCCAAACCCTGCCAGAGACGGGCATTGTCGGCGGCGGTGCGCACCGGCGGCGAACAGACCCACTTGGCTCCATCCGGGCGGCGCAGCGAATCCTGGGTGAAGAACAGGTATTGCGGGCAGGTCTCGCCCATCACCCGGACGCCGCGCTCGCGGGCATAACGGAGCATGTCCACTTCCCCAGCAACGTTCATGTGGACCACATACAGGCTGGCATCCGCCTGGGCAGCCAGGGCGCAGGCGCGCAGCGTCGCCTCGACCGCGCCCCAGGCAGGGCGGGTCCTGGCGTGCCACTCGGGCGTCCGCCGTCCCGCAGCCAACGCCTCGGCAGTAAGCGTCTCGATGACATCGCCGTTCTCGGCATGCAACATGACGAGCATGCCGTTGTCCCTGGCAATCCGCATCGCCCGGAAGATCGCGCCGTCATCCAGACGCAGGCGTTCATTGTACGCGGTGAAGACCTTGATCGAAGTGATCCCCCTGGCCGGCAGGGAAGGCAGTTCAGCCGCGATCGCATCGTCCAGCCTGGTCAAGTTCATGTGGAACGAGTAATCCACCGCCGCCTTCTCAGCCTTGCGCTGCCAGGTGTCGATGGATTCATTCAGCGTGGGACTATCGAATGGGACGAAATCAATGACCGTCGTCGTCCCGCCGAAGGCCGCTGCCTTGTGGCCGGTGTAGTGGTCGTCCGAGCAGACCGTCCCGAACATTGGCAGATCGAAGTGGGTATGCGGGTCGACACCCCCGGGGGTGATGAACTTGCCCGCTGCATCGACCAGTTCTGCATCCGGGCTGGACAGATCCTGCCCGATCTGGGAGATGCGCTCGCCATCCAGCAGGATATCCGCCTGGAACGTCTCTGCGGCGGTGATCAGGGTGCCGTTTTTGAGCAAGGTGGGCATCAGCGGCTCCCGTCCTCCCCCAACGGCATGAACCCACCGCCGAAGATGCTCTGGGCAGCCGACACAATGACAAATGCGTTGCGGTCCTGCTCCGCGACCAGCACCTTTAATTGGGCCACTTCTGTAACGGTCAGCGCCACCATCAAGACCCCATGAGCCTCGCCGGTATAGGCTCCGGTGCCTGCCAGGATCGTCGCGCCGCGTTTCATGTCCTGCAGGATCCGGTCGGCGACCTCTTTCGGCTTGTCGGTGACGATGAAGGTCAACAACTCCTTGCGCTTGCGGCTGGGGCGGAACCAGGCCCGGCCACCCTGACGGGCACCCCGCAGGTTGTCAGCCATCTCCCCGAAACGGGGCAGGATCTCCCCCGTCGACTGCTGCAGCCCCACCGTCAACAGGCTGACGACGAACAGCAGCAGGTAAGCAAAGATGCCTATCGAAACGACGATCTGCCCGGGCAGGGCACCGATCGCGGCCCGCTGGAAGAATTCACCCCATGATTGCGCTGCAGTGGGATGCAGGCCGAGCTTGACCACCCACGACAGGCCGATGACGATATAGATCAGCAGGTAGTTGCGCCGCAGTCGCCGCCCGACTGCCTCCCAGAGGGAGACCGGGAAGGATGGATGCAGCAGGCTTTCCGCCAGGGTTTCGGCCCAGTCCGCAGCGGGGTGGAAGGGTGGCACGAGCATGGCGGCGAAGAAATCCGTCTCCAACAGGCGGACGCGGTAACTCCACAATTTGTAGTACCGGTAGCGGCGGGATTCGATGTACAGGAACAACGTCACCAGCATCAGGTCCAGAAGGATGGCGATATGGCTGCCCCCAGTCTCGGTGAACGCAAAAGACAGCGCTGCTGCGGTGGTGATGACCGCCCAGTTGAACGTATGGTCGAGCCGCTGCCGGTAGATGTTGGCCCGTTGCACCTCGGCGCGGAAGAAATGGACCATTGCCGTCGTGAATTCTCCCGGTCGGATCTGGTAGCCGCGATAGGTCCAGACAGGTTCCGGGGCAGGTTGCTCGGGGTTTTTTTTCTCTACCATGCTGGTTCCTCTTTTTCTCCCGATTCGTAGCGGCCTTGGAATTCCTTGATCCCGAGCAGTGCCATCAAGACCTCTGCGGGAATGTCTGCGCCCGGCAGGTCGGTCGAATAATCCTGGGATCGCTCTGCCCGTTCCCGCAGGGACCGCCAGAGCAACTGCCGCTCGTCGCTATCGACGACCAACTCATCAAGCGTCCTGGCCTTGAGCAGGTATTCCCCGGTCGTATAGAGGAACGTCAGGCGCTTCCATTTGTCTGCCACGACCGGGGCCGGCAACCGCTCCAACGCGCCGATCTGGATTTTGAAATATTCCTCCATTGCCCGGGGATGGTCCGTATCATCGCGCAGCAGTTCGGCGCGGGTCGTCAACTCGTGGCCGCGAACTCGGGCGATGAACTCGATCCGCCCGCCGCGCTCGGCAAACGAACCCGGTTGGTAAAAAGCGAGCAAATCCACTGCCACCACTTTGGGCGCAGTGCGCAGAGGAATACGATACCAGCCCAGCATGCGGGCGATCTCCATGTCGCGTGGCGTGGGTATCAGGCAGACCAGGATCAGGTCGGAGGGCGAAAGCATAGCTCCCATTATAGTGTCATTCCGGCGCGGATGACAATCCGAGGCTGGGAATGCATTTCCCAGCCTCGGCCATCGTTCGTAGATAGGCTCCTTACAAGCAGGAACCCGGGTTATATCAACCCGACTTCTTGGTTGAACTCCACGATCAACTCATCGATCGCAGCGGCCTGCTTCTGGACACCTGTCCAGTAATCGGCTGCATACCACTGTTCCATGATCTCTTCATATGTCCGGCCCTGCTGTTCGACCCAGGTGAAGTACTTCAGGTTGTGCACCCGGCGGCGGTCGGTATAGCGTAGTTCGAGCAGGTTGTCGGTGGACTGCCCATGCAGGTAGCGGGCGAAATCCGCGGCGGCGTCCGCTTCGCTGTATTGGCCGTACTCATGGCGCATCTCCGCCAGGCGGGACTGGTACAGTTCCATCGAATCGGTCAGTACGGTCAGGAGGATGTCCTGTTCACCAAGCTCATAATATTTGGCGAACTTGATCGCGCTCAAGACATTGGAGATCCCGGAGAAGCCGAGCAACTCCAGCTGGGCGACGATATTTTCCGGGACGCCCTTCTCGACCAGAAACGCCCGTCCACCTTCTTCGTTGAAAAGCCGCGCCAGGTTGACTACGGCGTTGTCGTCGATTGCCACGACCATATCGGTGTTCTTGGAATTATGCACCCACGGGACATGCTTATCGCCAATCCCTTCGATACGGTGGGCGCCGAACCCGTTCTCTAGCAGGGTCGGGCACTGCAGCGCTTCGCTGGCGACGATCTTGCTATCGGGGAACAGTTGCTTCATGTAATCACCGCTGGCGAGCGTCCCGGCCGAGCCCGTGGCGGAGGCCATGCCCCGGTAGCTGTCACCCGGACGCATGACCTGCTTGAGCACTTCCTCCATCGCATGTCCGGTCACCTCGTAGTGCCACAGGTAGTTGCCGAACTCCTCGAACTGGTTGAAGATCATCAGGTCCTGCCCCGACTTGCGCAGCTCCCAGCATTTGTCGAAAATTTCCTTGACATTCGATTCGGACCCGGGAGTCTTGATGGTCTCCCCGGCAATCTGCGCCAGCCAATCGAAACGCTCCTTGGACATGCCCTCCGGCAGGATGGCGATGGATTCGCAACCCAATAAGGCAGAATCGTAGGCGCCGCCGCGGCAGAAATTGCCGGTCGAAGGCCAGACAGCCTTCTGGGAGGTCGGGTCGAACTGACCGGTCACCAGCCGCGGCACGAGACAGCCAAACGCCGCCCCGACCTTGTGCGCGCCGGTCGGGAACCACTTGCCGACCAGCACGATGATCCGTGCCGGGACGCCGGTCAGGCTGGGGGGCAGCTCGAGGAAATTGAC
Organism: Chloroflexota bacterium; assembly: GCA_043826785.1. Lineage (GTDB taxonomy): Bacteria > Chloroflexota > Anaerolineae > Anaerolineales > Villigracilaceae > JBDRPT01. The sequence goes on from JBDRPT010000005.1 coordinate 12,830, forward strand.
CCCGCCGTATGCCCCGCCTTTGGCTTTCGGTTCGTTGTGCCAGCTGATGCGGAACAGGTTGCGCGGGTGGACATCCCACAGGCCGATACCCTTCAGGTCTTCCTTGACCTTGGCGGGGATCTTCGAGGGATCCTTCATCTGGGCGAAGGTGGGGATGACGATCTTGCGTTCGCGGGCGCGCTGGATGGCGCGCTGGCGGCGGTCTTTTTGGATGGTGAGGTCGATTGTGGTCATTGCGGGAAACTCCTTGCGGGGATTAGGCGAAGTTGTCTGACAACTTGATTATACCCCAGCCCGGGAATACTGATAGTAAAGCCTTTGTCCGAGTCTGAGTGCTATAATTACTACATGGACACCAATTTCGATATCAGGTTCTATCGCGAGCGCTGGAAAGCCGTTGAAGAAATCGAACGGCAGGAGTTGCGCGCCATGCCCATTGAAATGCATTGGAAACAAATTAACTCTCTTGCCCGGTTCGCAATTGAAAATGGATTAACCCGCGGTGATGATGACAGTGAAATGGAAGTATTCTTGCGTTGGGCAAAATTGAAAGGGGCGGGATGAAATTACACAAAGACATAGAACCGTTTCGAGCGACAATCGAAGCCGTTCAAAGGTTGCTCGTAAAATCTGATAATCGCGGCGTCATTATTGGCGGAATCGCGGTCGGCTTTTTGGGCAAGCCGCGTCTGACAGCAGATGTGGATGCGCTATTCCTGCTTTCCGTGGATGATATTCCCCAATTCCTGGAAACTGCAAGGGTTGAAAACATCCAACCCAGAATTCCAAACGCAGAGGAGTTTGCCCGTAAAAATCGCGTCTTGTTGCTGCAACATTCTCCCACTCACACACACATTGACATTTCCCTCGGAATATTGCCTTTTGAGGAAGAGATGGTTGCGAGAGGGATTGTACGATCTACAAGCACGTTATCAATTCGCCTTCCCACTCCCGAAGATTTGATAATCATGAAGGCAATCGCCCATCGCCCAAAAGACCTGGAAGATATTCGGACAATCATCGATAAGAACCCCATATTAGACACAGACCGTATCAAAAACTGGGTCAATTCCTTTGGCAAAATCCTTGAAGCGCCAACATTATGGGAAGAGATTGCAGATTTGTTCAATAGTCAGGATCAGATCTGCTGAGGTACGCAACGAAAGGCCTTTGAGTTCTCGACCCCTTGCACACCCTGCGGGTGGGCTGCGCGCGGAGTGCTACGCGAAGAACTCGGAGGCCTTGACATCCTTGCGCTCGCGGCGCGTTGGCGGCGGGCTTTTTGGATCGTGAGGTCGATCATCTTCATCGTGGAAAACTCTTCCAGAAGAGGGGGGTATCTGACGATCGAAATACTCCCCACCTCCTGGCATCGCTCTCCAGCAAACCGGCAAACCTTGGAACAATCATAAGACACTTGTCATCCCTCGATGCATATTGTATAGTAACGGCAAGCTTTCGCCATTTATTTTCTTTAATAGAGACGGCTGACCGCCCGAGATAATATTGCCAGCCTGAACCCCCTGCTGCGGAGCACTGCTCATGAGCCTGGAAATCATGCTTCTGCTCGGAACACTCTGTCTTGCGATGGTCCTGTTCTCGATTGACCGGATCCCCGCTGACATTACCGCATTGGGCATATTGATCTTCCTGATCCTATCAGGGCTGCTCCCGGCTGAGAGAGCCTTCGCAGGGTTCGGCAGCGATGTGTTCATCATGGTGTTCGGGCTGTTGATCCTGATGGCCGCGCTCTCCCATACCCATGTAACCGACTGGGTGGGGCGAGCCCTGCAGCAACTCGCCACCCCGCATCCGAACCGGCTGCTGCTGATGGTCATGCTGGTGGTCGTGGCGGTCGGCGCTTTCATGAGCAACACTGCCGCCACGGCTTTTTTCCTGCCGATCGTCATCGGGCTGGCTCGCAACGCCAAGCTCAGTGAAGCCAAGTTCCTGATGCCGCTCGCCTTCGGCTCGGTCCTGGCAAGTTCCATCACCTTGATCGGCACCTCGACCAACATCGTCGTCAGTGGTCTGATGACCCAGTATGGCCTGGCCCCGATCAGCATGTTCGAACTATCTCCAGTCGGGATCCCGATCGCCATCGTCGGCATTGGCTACATGCTCTTGCTCGGTCGCCGCTTCATCCCAGACCGGATCAAGCAAGACCAGGCCGGTACGATCAGCGAAGGATTGTACTTCACCGAAATCCTCATCCCGGATGGCTCGCCCCTGGTGAAAAAGACCCTGCTCGAATCGAACCTGGGGCAGGAGCTTGACCTGAATGTGCTCCGCATCATCCGGTCCGGGAACCGCACCATCGTCCCGCGTGCCAATACAGAGCTCAAGGCGCAAGACGTCTTGCTTGTCGAAGGGAAGCGGGAGAACATCCTGCGAGTCAAGGAGACAAGCGGCGTAGAAATCCGGCCAGATGTCAAATTCTCCCTCTCCAACCTGCAGACCGAGGAGATCGCCCTGACGGATGTGATCATCATCCCCGGTTCTCCGTTCAGCGGGCGGACTCTGGAAAAGTTAAACGTCCGCAATGAATATGGCTTGCAGATCCTGGGGATCGATCGCCATGGGAAACGGTTTACCCGCAAGCTCAGCCGCGTCCGCTTGCAGACTGCAGACATCCTGGTCCTGCAAGGCAGTCCAGAGCAGATCGAGGCGCTCGAGCATCAAGGCCACTACCGAATCCTGAAATCGGTGGTTGTCGGCAGAAGGCCTGACCCGAAACGGACAGTTCTCGCAGCAGCCATCTTTATCGGCACCATTAGCGCAGCGACTTTCGGATTGCTCTCCCTGCCCGTGGCCATGCTTCTCGGAGCACTGGTCGTCTTCGCAACCCGCTGCATCACCCCCGAAGAAGCCTACCGGGAGATAAACTGGCGGGTCTTGATCCTGATCGCCTCGATGCTGGGGCTTGGTGCCGCCATGCAAGCAACCGGCACAGCCGAATACCTGGCCGGCTTGATCGTCCGATTCATGGGCGACGCCCACCCGGTCTGGCTGCTCTCCGGCTTCTTCATCCTGACCGTGATATTGACCCAACCGATGTCCAACCAGGCCGCTGCCGCGGTGGTCGTACCCATCGCCATCCAGGCTGCCAGGCAGCTCGGGCTGGACCCGCGTGGGTTTGGTATCATCATCGCTCTGGCAGCCAGTTGTTCCTTCATGACCCCGCTCGAACCGTCCTGTCTTCTTGTCTATGGTCCAGGCAGGTACCGATTCATGGACTTCGTAAAAGTCGGCGGGCCGCTCACCCTGTTGATTTACATTACTTCGATCACACTGGTCTGGTTCCTCTGGCCCGTCTAAGTTCAGACTCCCCGGCGGGTAAATTGACGATGATTACAATCCAATATGGAAAACTTTACAAAAGTGATGAGTCGTTTTCGATGATTTTGTTGTATGATATGAATGTAAGTTGCTTCCGTCTTTCACCAAGGAGGTGATTATCGAAAAAGCGACTTTAGCCCCCTTCCGAGGCAAGGCCGGGACCCCCTCCGGTTAGAAAGCAGCCCGCTTTCTCTCTCACGTCCCCCGCGACGAATTGCGGTCTCGGATCGACCTTTCCTCAACAATCATCGCTGGCGGATGGAGAGTCTCCATCCGCTTTTTTTTTGCGCGTTCAGCCATCCAATGCGAACTTCATCCGGGTGAGCGCCTCCGCCAGAACACTGCGCGGGCAAGCGAAATTAAGCCGCACGAATGGTTCCCCGCCAGGGCCAAATTCCGCTCCCTCATTGAGGGCAACCCCGGCCTGGTGGAGGAAGAATTTATGCGGCGAACCTTCGATCCTGCCTTGGGAAACCAGTGCGGAGGAATCCAACCAGGCCAGGTACGACGCCTCCGGGATCGTGGTCCGCAATCCCGGGAGGTGGTTTGCGATGAAATCCAGAAGGAAGTCACGGTTGGCGGTCAGGTAACGGCGCAGGTCAGCCAGCCAATCATCACAATCTCCGGAATAGGCTACCTCGGCGGCAACCAGCCCCAGGTTGTTGACATGCATCGCCATTTGAGAGACAACTTTCTTGAAGCGTTCGCGCAGGTCCTGTTCGGGGATGATCGCAAAACCACAGAACAGGCCGGGGACGTTGAAGGTCTTGCTGGGAGCGACCAGGGTGATCGTCCGGGCGGCGATCTCCGGGTCCAGGGCCGCCAACGGCAGGTGGCTCGCCTCTCCAAGGGTCAGCTCAGCATGGATCTCGTCGGAGCAGATGGTGACATCGTTCGCCATGCAGATCTCTGCCATACGCGCCAGGTCGTCAGGGGAATGGATCTGACCGGTGGGATTATGGGGATTGCACAGCAGGAACAGGCCAGTTCGGGGTCCGTTTGACCGTACAGCGGCCGCGAAGGCCTCAAAATCGATAGAGTAACTTAAGGTTTTACCTTCCTGGGAGCACTGCAGTGGCGCATCCCGCCGGGTGAGGCCCACACTCTCGTGGACCGATAGGAACGGCGGGTAGACTGGCGGTTGGACGACAATCCCCTCGCCTGGAACGCACGCTGTCCGGGCGGCTGCGACAAACCCGGCGATGACCCCCGGCGTGGCAACCACCGCCTCAGGCGAAACCGACCAGCCGTACAGTTTGTCCATCCGGGCAGCAACGGTCGCGCGCAATTGTTTGGAAGGAAATTCATAGCCGAAAATGCCATGCTCCACCGCACGAAAAAGAGCCTCACGGATCGGCTCTGGGGCAGGGAAGTCCATATCCGCCACCCAGAGCGGGAGCACCTCCGGGCCATAAAGCTTCCACTTGATGCTACCTGTCCCGCGCCGGTCAATCACGCTGTCGAAATCGTGTGGCATTCTGCTCCAAAAAAAATGTTGGTCGGCCTAAGACCGACCAACGGGGCTTACTTCTTATAAGCAACGATCACCCCGTCGCGGACGGGCAACAGGGAAATGATCCAATCCGGGTCCGAAGCGAGGATGTCAGTCGCCCGCAGGATGCCGTTCGTTGAGGCTGAATTGTCCTGTGAGTCGAAGATGCATCCGCCCCAGAGCATGTTATCGATGATCAGGATGCCGCCCGGGCGCAACCGGGATTTAATGACTGGCAGCGAATCGGGATAAGCTTCTTTTTCGATATCGTTGAAGATCAGGTCGAATTGTCCCGGCATGTTGGAGAGCGCTTCCACGGCCTCCCCGACATGGAACTGGACCGCATCCACCAGGTCGAGGCGGGTCAGGTGTTCTCGTGCCTGCTGGGAGAGGCCTTCGTCCCAGACAACATGGTGGACGGTGCCGCCACCGTTTTCTTTCACCGCCCGGGCAAACCAAGCTGTGGAATAACCGTAACCGGAGCCTAACTCGAAGACCGATCGCGCTGCGATCATGCGGGCAAGCTGGTAACACAGGTACCCGGTGACCGGGCCGATGATTGGAAAGCCATGCTCTTCGGCAAAGGCTTCCATGGCCTCCATCTCCCCCGAACGCGGCGGAACAAGCCGGTTGAGGTATTCCTGAATGATATAAAAATCCAAAGCGCTCATCTTTACTCCGGCGCTTCCCGGACGATATAAAGCGGCCTGCCTTTGGCCTCATCGTACAACCGTCCGATGTACTCGCCCAATACACCCAATGAGATCAACTGGACTCCGCCGAGGAAAAGGACCGCGATCAGCGTCGAAGCCTGTCCGGTGAACGCCTGCGAACCCGCCACGCGCAGGACGATCACTACCGGAATGGCAAGAATGCTGATCCCTGCCGAGACGAAGCCGAAATAGGTGGCAAGTTGGAGGGGAAAATAAGAGAATCCTGTGATGGCATTCAAGGCCAGCTTGAGCATCTTCTTGAAAGGATATTTGGTCACACCGGCATGCCGGGCGGCGCGGCGGTATTCCACACCGGCTTGCTTGAAACCAACCCAGGCCGCCATCCCGCGCGGGAAGCGGTGCCGTTCACGCATGGTCTTCAGCACATCGACCACTTTGCGATCAACCAGGCGGAAGTCCCCGGTGTCAAGAGGGATCTTCACATCGGTGATCCGGAAGATGACGCGGTAGAAGAGCGCGGCAGTGAACTTCTTGAATACCGTCTCACCCTCACGCTCGGCGCGCACGGCATAGACCACCTCGTAGCCCTCACGCCATTTGGCAATCAGCTCCGGGATCACTTCGGGCGGGTCCTGGAGGTCAGCATCGATGATGACAACCGCATCCCCACGGGCATAGTCCCAACCCGCGGTGATGGCGATCTGGTGGCCGAAGTTGCGCGCGAAGATGACCGGGCGGACGTGCTTATCCTGCCCAGCAAGCGCACGGATCGCTTCGCTGGAACCATCAGTCGAGCCATCATCGACCAGGACCAATTCCCAGGTCTCGCCAACCCTGGACATGACCTCCCTCACCCTGCGATAGAGTTCAGGCAGGTTTTCCACCTCGTTGAAGATCGGAGCGACAATGGAAAACACGACGGGCATCTTAGCCTCCTGATCCCTTCCGTCGTTTCTTTGCAGGAGACACCTTCGTGTTTATTTTATCCTCGGTACCGATCTTGATGCTGCGCTCATCCAGAGGCGGGAAGGGCGGCAGACCGAGAATCCGGCGGCGCATATAACCAACCACAACCCCGGCGGATGCCAGCACCGGGACGATGATGAACGCGCCAAGGATTCCGGAGAAAATGACCGCGGCGATGATCACCACGAATACCAGCCCTTCGTTCAAATGGACGCTACGCCCGAATATCAACGGCCGCAGCCAGATATTCTTGATATTGATAAGCACGCTATATAAACCGGCAACCAGCATGGCGAACCAGAAATTGCTGATCGGCAACCAGGTTGAGCCTTCCAAGATTGCAACGAGGAACGCCAGGCCGGTTGCCACAAACGGACCAACATCGGGAATAAGGCTGAGGACACCCCCCAGGATACCCAGGATCAAGGCGCCGGGCAAACCGATGATGGACCAGACGACAGAGAATGTGATCCCGACGATGATCATCAAGGTCAACTGGCCACGCAGGTAAGCCATCCAGACCTCTTTGATCTCCAGATAGAGGCGGCGCATGTCGAGACGATATTCATCCGGAGCCAGGTTGATCAACCAGTCACGGACTTTATCCCACTCGGTCATGAAGTAGTATGCGCCGACCACGATCACCAGGAACCACAGCGCCCCTTTCGATGTGCTCTCGATCAGCCGCCAGGCATCTGCCGGGAGCGGCGCGAGGAATGCCGTAATCGAATCCTTGATCGCAGGGACCAGCATTTCCAGGTGGATCTCAATCTCCCCAAACAGGATCGGCTGGTCGAGATACACGCCGACCTCATCCAGGGTCTTTAGCAGGTCCCTGGCTACTATTTGAATATCCTTGAGCAGGACCGGCAAAAACACGGCAGGCAGGCTGATGCCAAACGCCAGGCTCAGGAAAAATACGCTATTTGCCACGATCTTCCGCCGGATGCGTAATTTTTTGCTGAGGAATTCGACAACCGGGTAGAGCAGGTAGGCAATCACGCCGGCCATGATGAGCGGTTTGATCATCTCACGCGCATACCAGGCCACCAACGCCACGGCTAATAATATGAGACTAAGCGCAAAATAACGAGCAGTTGTACTCCATCCAGAAGTCATAAGATTTTCTTCAAAGCCTCCATCGAGGGTTCGATGACCGGAGCCTGACCCGTGGCTTGCATGGCCGCCTTGACATCCTTCAAGCCACTGCCTGTATTCAGGACCAGCACCGGGTCCTCCGCCTGGACAACACCCATGGCAACACCTTTGACCAGGCCAGAGTATGCCGCCGCTCCTGCGGGTTCGGCAAAGACCCCGACAGAGCCGAGGGCGGCAATGGCCTCAAGGATTTCCTTGTCACTTACAGTGATATACGTACCACCCGTCTCCCTGGCAGCCCGGACCGCCCGGACACCATCTCGCGGCAGATCCACAGAGATGCTGTCGGCAAGGGTTTGGGCAGCGACCGGCGTGATGGTCTCCGTGCCTGCATGGAAGGCATTCGCAATGGCTGCTGACCCTTCGGCTTGCACACCGATAATCCGGGGCATTTCCTCCAACCAGCCAAGCGCCAGCAGGTCTTTGAACCCCTTGTGCAAACCGGAGATGATGTTGCCATCGCCCACGGATACAAACACCGTCAGTGGGGAGACTGGAAGATGCTGACCCAGATTCTGTCCCTGCCACCACTCCCAGATCTCAAATGCAGCTGTCTTTTTCCCCTCAACAGTGAAGGGGTTGTAACCTGTATTCCGGCAGTACCAGCCGAATTCATCGGCGGCTTTGATCGAGAGATCGAAGGCATCATCATAGGTCCCATCCACCAGAATGACGCGGGCACCGAAGACCTGCAACTGGGCGACTTTGGCTGGCGGGGCTGTCTTGGGCGCAAAGATGACTGCTTGCATGCCGATGGCTGCGGCCATCCCGGCGAGCGCCGCACCCGCATTTCCCGTGGAGGCGGTCACTACAACCGGTGGACCGCCGATCTGACCGATGTCCCGCACCCGTGCAATGACAAGCGCGCTCGCCCGATCCTTGAAAGATGCCGTAGGATTGCGACTCTCATCCTTCAACCAGAGATGTTTCAACCCGTGTCGCTGCCCCAACCGATCGAGTATGTACACCGGGGTCCCACCGGCGACGCGCAGCGGTGTCCCCTCCCCACCCGGGTCGTTAACCGGCAATAGCGGCAGGTAGCGCCAGAGTGAGTTTTCGGCCCGGCTGGTCAGGTCTTCAGGTTGGAATTTTTGCCGCAAGGAATCATAATCCAGGACGACATCAAGATTACCCCCATCCTGCGGGCATGTGTAGGTCACCTGACCGGGGAGATACTCGGTTTGACAGAGCGAACAACGATAACCGATGAATTGTGTCATACCTAGATTATAACGTAGGCGACATCCCGGCCGCCCCGCGTCTTGACCCTATTCAGAATCAAATGGCACACCCAATGCAGATGGTGGCGATGCACGCAATGCGCGCAATAAACGAGTAACGACCCTGCGTAACCATTCTGGCAAGGCCGCCAGTACCCTCTCCACCCATTCAGCATTGCCGATATTGACAAGCAGCAGGGTCAGGATCATCAACGGAAAGGGTGCCACCTGCAACACCTGGGAGGGGACATTAGGCAGGCTGGGTTGAAGCGCCAGCCCCAGCCATTGCAAAAACGAGAAGAGATAAGCGCCAAACGCAGCCCTCAGCGGACTCCAGCCTCCAAAAATAGTGATCGCCAGAGCAATCCAACCGATCCCGTCCAACCCGGTAATCGTCCCTTTCCAACCCGCCTTGATCGACAGGGAGTAGGTTGGGCCTGCAAGCCCAATGATCGCCCCGCCAATCACCGTATACAGGTAGCGCAGTCGGTTGACATTCGCCCCGCGCACAAATGCCGCCGCCGGGCGTTCTCCAATGCCTTGCAACATCAACCCCGGTCGGGTCTTAAAAATCCAGATCCAGGCCAGGAAGACGACGAGGTAGCTGATATAGGTCAGTGCATCCTGGCGGAAGAACAATGGTCCCAGGACAGGGATTTCGCTCAGCCCAGCGATTGACCAGGCCGGCAGGCGTGGGCCCTGTTCTCCTACGAAAGGGTTGCCTAAAAAGTAAGACAGATCCCGGCAGACCAAGGCCAGGACAAAACCGACTGCCACCTGGGATTGTTTGAGGGTGATGCTGCTGAATGCCACAATGAGCGCGACCAGTGCCCCGATGAACATGCCCGCCAGGAAACCGAGCAACAGACTGCCGGTCTCATAGGCGATCGCAAAACCGCCCATTGCCGAGAGCAGGATCGTCCCGTTCATCGACAGGTTGATCACCCCTGCCCGTTCTGAGATCGTCTCGCCGATCACCGCAAATAACACCGGCGCGGCCCCTGCCAGCACTCCGGCCAAACCGATAAGGATGGTGTTGGTATCCATGCCTGCTCCTTAGCGCTTCCCGATCAGTCGCTGGCGTGCCCCTTCCACCAGCATGACAAACAGGACCAGGAATCCCTGCAAAACTCCAGAGAGGGACGAGTCGAGTTTCAATGCAATGGGCAATTGAATGCTGCCTATATTCAAGGCAGCAAAGAACAATGCCACCGGCGCAGCCCAGATGGCCTGGTAGTTGACCAGCATCGCCACCAGCAGGCCAAGGAAACCATAGCCACTGGAGATGTGTGGGATCAGGCGATGGTAGAGCGCCAGGACCTGCAGGCTACCGGCCATGCCAGCGAACAACCCACACAGTAAAAAGGATAGCATCATATATTGCCAGGTTGGAATCCCGAGCAGAAAAGCCGCTCGCCGATTCCTACCAACAGCCTTCAAGCGCAAGCCGAAGTATGTCCCCTTGAGCAGAAAATAGACGAGGACTATCGCCAGGATCCCCAAGACCAACGCCCAGGGGCTTAACCGGTACCCCGGGAAGGTTGGCAGCCAGAGTTCCTCCGGGAATGGCAGTGTGCCCGACATCGATCCCGTTCCAGGACGTTTCCATGGACCGAAGATCAACCAAATCGTCAGGGCTGTGGCGACAAAGTTCAGGCCAAGACCGCCGAAGATTTCATTGACTCCTCCAAAGGTCTTCAGCGCTCCGGCCAACCCCGCCCACAAGGCACCACCGATCATCCCGGCCAGGATCCCGAGGGAGATGATCATCCAGGGCGGCAAGCCAGTTTCCATCAGCAGGCGCAATATCCAGGTCGTGAAAATCGCCCCGATCGTAATCTGGCCTTCGATACCAATATTCCACAGTCCGGCCGAGAAGGTGAAGAGCAGGCCTGCGGTTGTCAGCAGCAGCGGCGACCAGGCAATCAATACATCGGCGATATCACCCACCGATCCAAAAGAGCCCACCAGGATGCTCCAATAAGCTTTCAGTGGAGGAGCCCCCGTCAACACCAGGATGATGGTTGTAAAAATCAGCGCCAGGGCTACGGCACCCAGCTGGAATCCGACATTGATCCAGAAGTTCTTCTTCATTGTGGATTCTCTCCAACCCCAAATTGCGACCATCCTTTGCCGCCGATCAATTGACCAAGCAACTCGTTCGACAGTTTATCGGCTTCAAGCAACGGGGTTACCTTGCCACTAAAGAACACCAAAACACGGTCGCTGTATTGTAAAATTTCATCCAGGTCGGATGAGATGAAAATGATCGAAGTTCCCTGCAAACAGCGCTGCTTAAGCTTGGACCAGATGTAAATTGTTGATTCAATATCCAGTCCACGGGTGGGGTGTTCCAATAGGAGCAGAACCAACGGGTCCCTCAACAGGGCCAGAAGCATCCGTTGCTGATTGCCGCCAGATAACGATTCGACGCTGCTGGCCGGCGTGCCGCGAATATTGAAATCTTCGATCCGTCGTTCTGCAAGTTGTTTCCCGGCATCCCAGTTGATAAAGAATTCCCGGCTGCTTTCCGCCAACAGGAAATGTTCAGTCAGGGTCATGCCCTGCGCCAGGCCCTCCTCGAGACGTGCTGCCGGCAGGTAAGCGACACCGTGGTGCTTGAAGATATGGTAGGTCCGCCCGGTCAGATCACGGCCCTTGACCAGGATGCGGCCAGCGACAGTGCGAACCAATCCCGCCACCGCCCTCAGGAAAAGATCCTGTCCACTGCCTTCCATCCCGGCCAGGCCAATGATCTCGCCTGCCTGGATATCGATGTCGACATCCTCCACGCGCATGCGGTAGTCTTCCATGCAGAGCCTGCGCAGGGAAAGCATTTCATCCCCGGAGACAGCAGACTGACGCTCACCCAATGTCACCGTCTTGGCGAACATCATCTCGACGAGTTTGTCCGTGGAGTAGGGCGGAGCAGCCTCGCCAACCAGGTGACCTTGGCGAAGGACTGCGATGCGATCGCAAAGGCCTTCAACATCTTCCAGTTTATGCGAGACAAAGAGGATCGTCTTCCCCTGTTCCGCCAGCAGACGCAAGGCTGTAAATAATTTCACCTTCTGGGCGGCGCTGATCCCGGTAGTCGGCTCATCAAAGATCAATACCCTGGCCCCAAGCCAGAGCAGACGTAAGATCTCCAGTTGCTGGCGTTCGCCGACTGTCAGGCTGTCGACATAGGCTTCGGGGTCCAACGCGAAGCCAAATTCCCCGGCCAGCCTCTTGAAATCATGCTCCGCAGTTCTCCGGTCGGGGAACAGACCCCCCGTGTGACCGAGGATGAAGTTATCGATCAGGGTCATTGGGGGGAAATCCAATGGATCCTGGTGGAGCATGCCAACGCCATAGCGGATCGCATCGGCAGGAGAATGAATGCTGACCGGGTGACCGTCGAGGAGGATTTCCCCCTGGTCCGTGCGGATAAATCCGGATAATACCTTCATCAGGGTGCTTTTCCCGGCACCGTTTTCGCCGAGGATGCCCTGGATCATCCCCGCGGAGATGTTCATCGTAATCCCAACATTGGCGCGCACGGCACCAAAAGACTTATGGATGTCCCTCAGTTCAACATTCATGTGCCGGTCCCGTCACCGTCCCAGGACGGTAATCCAATCATAAGAAAAAAGGGGGAAGGCTTGCACCTTCCCCCCAACTCCTTGGAGCAGTTATTCAGAGACGCTCTGCCCTTCCATACCTTCGAGCAGTTGCGGCAGATACCAGACCTGGTAGTCCGTACCGACTTCACCAGCAGCCAGGAAAGCTGTGCCATCCTGAAGGTTAATCGGGCCGGTCCACAGGTTCAAACCACCTGCCAACTCAGCAATGAAGGCCTCAACATTGGCGGCATCATCTGCGGCGAGGGCATCACCGGTCAAAAAGCCGATCGGGCTGGTGTCCAGATTGTTGATGTCATCCCAGTCCGGACCGTTCCAATCCCAGGCAGCTTCCCAATCGCCATTCCGGGCTGCCTCGATCGCCGCCAGGTAGTCTGGACCCCAGTTGAAGTAAGGGACACCAAGGCAAACATCGGGGGCTTCGTCGCAGGCGCCATGGAAGTCGTATGGGATCGCCCAGATAGTCTGACCGGCATCGTGCAGACGCTTTGCCTCGGTCAGGGCTTCCGTGGTGTCAATGCCGGAGATGACGACATCATATCCATTATTGTAGAAATCATCTGCAACCTGGGTCGGGTCAGCGGTAAAGCCCGGGATATTGAACCAGAAGCCAATCCAGGTGACTTTGAATTCCAGGTCTGCGGCATCATTGCCCAGGTACTCGGTCCAGCAATACTTCGCCCCGAGATAAGCGGAAGCGGCCAGCCGGCGTGTCTCGTCATTGATCAGTGGACCAAGGTAACCGATCTTGCCTGTCTCGGTGGTCAGGGCAGCGGTACAACCGGCGATCATCTTGCCGTATTCCATCCTGCCCATGATATTGCCAAGGTTCTCCAAGGCACGATAATCGGCGCCGTCCTGCCAGGCACTGTCGCCGGAGGCATGGATGACGATGATATCAGGATGGGCGGCGGCGAATTCGATCGCCCCATCCTTCATGTCATCCGAGTTAAAGATGACAAGTTTGGCTCCCTGCGCCACCAAGTCTTCTGCCAACTGGGCAGGTGTGGTTCCAGGACGGTCGGCTGGGTTGACTTTGTCGACATAGATCATCCGGGCACCAGGAAGATTTTCTTCGACGTAAAGGCCGGCATCATAGTGCGCCTGGCTCCATCCATGGTCGTTATACGGGCCAACCAGCAACATGCCGAAGACGAATTCTTCAGTCTGTTGGCTGGGACCACAGGCTGAAATGACCAACACCAAGGCCATGGCCAGGAACGCAATTTGCATCAGGTTCTTACGCATTATCTACTCCTCCTTCAAAATTGATGAACATAGTTTTTAGTGAACATATGGATCAGAAAGACAATCTGTAATCCAGGCAAAATCCCCGCCGACCACCTCCTCTCGATACGAGTTGATAAACACATTATTTGACACTCACCATTTTAACACATCGGTTCAGCAGGGCTCAGGGAACGATCCAGGTCCCTGTCTCGCCGCGGATGGCACGGCCGATATTCTCGGGGTTGGTGATCAACGCTTCCTTGCCACCTGATTCCAGGAATTTGATGATTGCCTGGATCTTGGGAGCCATCGACCCCTTGGCAAAGTGTGTCCCTTCCGCCAGATACTGTTTTGCCTCAGCCAGGGTCATCCGGTCGATCCATTTCTGGTCAGGCTTGCCAAAATTCAGCGCAACCTTTTCGATCGCAGTGGAGATAATGAAGAGCTCCGCGCCGATCAACTGGGCCAGCAGGCTGGAGGCGAAGTCCTTGTCAATCACCGCCGCGACGCCCCTCAGGTCACCGTTAGCTTCGCGGATGACCGGGATGCCACCCCCGCCGACAGTGATGACGACCGTTCCGGTACTGAGCAAAGTGCGGACGGCATTCAACTCGACCACCTCGATGGGCAGCGGCGAGGCGACCACGCGTCGCCAACCGCGGCCGGCATCCTCACGGATCGCCCAGCCCATCTCCTGCTCGCGGCGTCTGGCTTCGTGCTCATCCATAAAACTGCCTATGGGCTTACTGGGATCCTTGAATGCCTTATCCTGGCGGTCAACCGCTACCTGGGTGACGACCGTGGCCACATCCTTCTGGATGCCGCGGCGGCGTAATTCGTTCTGCAAATTTTGCTGGAGGGCATAGCCGATTGCGCCCTGGCTATCCGCACCGCAGACTTCGAGCGGGATCTCATGCATCCCTTCGACTTTGGCGGCAATCTCCGACCGGCGCAGGATGAACCCGACTTGAGGCCCATTGCCATGGCCGATGGCCACATCCCAACCGGCCTCGATCATATCGGCAATGTGCAGGCAGGTCTCTTTGGCAGCCTGGTACTGGTCCTCAACGGTCTTATGCAGCTCGTCCTTGATCAGCGAATTGCCTCCAATTGCGACCACGGCGAGTTTTCGTTTCTGCGCTGACATTAATCACAACTCCTAGTAATATTCTAGTGCCCGGACACTGTGATTCTGATTGGTGGTATTACGCCACATTTGCCGGTCAATTCCATGACTGCACCCATCACGTTCATCGTGTCCGGGTACTAGCGCATCGTCAGCGCCATGACCGCTTTCTGGGCATGCATGCGGTTCTCGGCCTGGTCGAAGACAACCGAGTTCGGGCCATCCATCACCGCGTTGGTCACCTCGACCTCCCGGTCAGCAGGCAGTGGATGCATGTAGATCGCATCCGCTTTCGCCAGGGCCATCTTGCGCTCGTCAGTGATCCAGTGTTCGTATTTCTTGATGATCCTGGCGCCCTCCTCCGGGTCCGGGGTATGGACCATCGCGCCCCAAGATTTGGCATAGATGACATCCGCATCTTTGAAGGCCTTCTCCATTCCATCCGGGTCGCTGATGACCTCGAAACCAGCGCCGAACTTGCGGGCCTGTTCCCTGGCCTGTTCCATGATATCCGGCATCAGTTTGAACTCTGGGGGATGAGCCAGGACGACATCCAGCCCGAAACGGGGCATTTGCAGGATGAGCGACTGCGGGACTGACATCGGCTTCTGGTAGGAAGCTGCATAAGCCCACGAAACAACCATCTTTTTGCGGCGCAAGTCGCGGCCCTTTTTCTCGACAATGGTCATGATGTCTGCCAGGCACTGGAATGGGTGATAGACGTCACACTGCATGTTGAGGATTGGCACCCGGCTTGCCCTGGCGACATCGTTGATGTACTGGTTGCCTATCCCCCAGTCCACATGGCGGATGGCGATGCCATCAAAATAACGGCCAAAGATTTCACCGATCTCCCTGGGAGTGTCCCCATGGGCGATCTGGGTGGTCTTGCTTTCAATGAACGCTGCATGACCGCCAAGCTGGGCCATTCCGGCTTCAAAAGAACCCCGGGTCCGAGTGCTGGAGAAGAAGAAGAGCATCGCCAGGACTTTGTCGCGCAGGTAAGGGTGCGGTTCGCCTAGGGCACGCTTGCGTTTCAGGTCAAATGCTACATCGAGGACGGTCTCCACTTCTTCTTTAGAGAAATCCAAATCACCGATCAAATCACGATTACGTAAATCTGTTTGCATATCTAATCTCCGAGTCTGATAAACTCTCGGCTTATTCCATCGCGCCGAACACCAGCGCCAGGAGAGCCATGCGCATCACCACACCATTGAATGCTTCCTGCCAGTAACGTGACCAGCGGGTGATATCCACGTCTGCTGGGACCTCATCCATGCGCGGAAGCGAATGGAGCAGGATGGCATCCGACTTGGCTTTATTCTCCAACAGCTCGCGGGTGATCTTGTAATTGGCCGGGGTCAGGTCTATCTCCCCGGAACGCTCATCGCGCGACTTGGTGTAATCAGGCTGGACGACCGGTTCGACCAGGATGACATCTGCTTCAGCGATCGCCTGCTCGACATGCTCGACCTCGCGGTAGTTCAGGCTGTATTGCTTGAGCTCAGCCTTGAACTCATCGGTCAGGGACTTATCGGGCGGGGAGACGAAGGTGATCGGGCAGTCAAACTGGGTCAATGCATACCCGAGCGAGTGCATGGTACGCATGCGCATATCGCCCACAGCCAGCCAGTTCAGGCCGTCGATGGTACCTTTTTCCTTCAAGACGGTGTAAAGATCGGTCAAGATCTGGGTCGGGTGTTCTCCCCAACCGTCACCGCCGTTGATGATCGGGACCGAGGCCCACTTCGCCGCTTCGTGCGGTGCGCCCTGCTGGAAGTGGCGCATAACGATCGCGTCGCCATAGAATTCCAGCATCTTGACCGTATCCTTGATCGATTCCTGGTAAAAATCCCCAGCGCGGGTCATCTTCGCATCCGAGAAACCGGTTACATGGCCGCCAAGGCGGTGCATCGCTGCTTCGTGGGCCAGGCGGGTGCGGGTCGACGGCTGGTAGAAAGCAGTCACCAGCGTCTTCTCTTTGAGCAGATCACTATTGCGGCGGCTGACCGCGATCGGCTCTAGTTCGGCAGCCACATCGAACACATGGAAAAACTCGTTCCGTTCAAAATCTTTGAGGGACAGGATGTCCCTACCAGCAAAACTACGCATGGAAAGCCTCCAACATAGGATAAGAATTAACCCACCCGCCGCACAACATGGAAGCGGAAATATCCGGGCAGGAAATAGCTGAAAGAATAGTCAACGCTGCGGCCCTTGTCATCATACAGGTAGGCCACAAAATACAACAGGACATCATCGCGCTGGACCTGCATCAGACGAGCGATATCGGAGACCGCTCCGATGGCGTTGATCTCGGTCCGGGACTGCGAAAGCTCCACCTTGCCGCGTTGCATCAATAGGTCCAGCACCGAGCCGGTGAAACCCGCCTGCAGGTCATCCGTAGAAAGGATGTCGACCGGGAGCAGGTCGATCAGGTAGGCGATCGGCCGGTTATCTGTGTAGATCACACGAGCGACCCGGGTCAGCGGCATGCCAGGCTTCACTTCCAAGGCCTTGGCGGATTCTTCATCCGCTTGCACCTCTTCAATACTCAACTCTCCCATCCGGACGGGCAGGTTGATCCGCTGGGCGAGGGTCTCGATACTCTCTAGGATCTCCAGCCCGCTCTCGATAACCGGTACCTTGGAGACCACAAACGTTCCCACACCCTGGCGACGGCGGATCAGACCCTGGTACTCGAATGACCGCATCGCCTCCCGCAGGGTGGCCCGCGAGACCCCAAGATTCCGGGCCAGTTCTGGCTCAGAAGGCAGCTTGCTCTCAGGTGGGAGCGAAGCGATCAGTTTGGCCAGGTCAGCCTGCAGCCGTTTGAATGGGTAATGCACCATGGCTTCTCCTAATCTGCCGGCCCCGAAATGACCGGCACAAACGAAAATTGGTTGACGTCCACCAGCCCCTTGTCCGAGATGCGCAAGGACGGGATGACAACCAGGGCAAGCAGACTTAATTGCATATTTGGATTATTCAATTTGCTTCCGCAGGCGCGGAACCCCTTTAGAACGGTACTTGCCTTCTTGGCAACGGTCTCAGCGCCCTCTGTGGACATCAAGCCCGCCACCCGCAACTCCACCTGCCCGATCAATTTGCCGTCCTTGAAAACTACCTGTCCGCCACCCGTCTCCGCCAGCGTATTGGCCGCCAGGGCCATGTTGGCTTCGTCCGTGCCAACGACGAGCATGTGGTGGCAATCGTGGGCGATGGTCGAAGCGACTGCGCAGGTCTCAGTGAAGCCAAACCCCTTGACGAGGCCAACCTGGATGATGCCGGTAGCGCGATGGCGTTCAACCAGGGCAACTTTGGCGATGTCATTGGCGCGATCGATCTTGACCTCGCCATCATTTACCGGGAGTGAGATTTTCAGGTGTTCGGTTGGTGCCTGGTTTTCAATCACCCCGATCACATTGACATTCACATTCGCAGCCTTTGCGAGTTTCCCCTCGACTGCCAGGCGGAAGTCATCCGCTTCCAGGTTGCGTTTTAGCTGCACCGACTTGGTCACCCATGAGGGGTAGCTGTATTTCGGCATGTCGATCAGCAATTTGCCGTTCTCTGCGACTACATCCCCCTTGGCAATCACAAGCGATGGCTGGAATTCCTTGAAATCAGGAACGAGGAGGATATCTGCCCAGCGACCGGGGGCGATCATCCCGAGTTCACGACTCAGGCCAAAGTGCTCGGCTGTGTTGATGGTCGCCATCTGGATGGCAGTCATCGGGGGCAGACCCAGGCCAATGGCATGTCGCAGGACCCGGTCCATGTGACCTTCGTGGATGAGGGTTTCAGCATGGGAATCGTCGGTACACAGGATGAAGTGGCGTGGGTCGAGGCCAAGTTTGGTGACCGCCTTGATCTGGGCCTCGACATCGTGCCAGGCAGATCCATAGCGGAGCATGGCCTTCATCCCCTGACGGATGCGGTCGATCGCGTCTTCCAGTTGCGTGCCTTCATGGTCATCCTCTGGCCCACCGGCGACATATCCATGGAATGCCAGGCCACGCTCAGGGGAAGCATAATGCCCACCGACAACCTTGCCTGCCTTCCGGGCGGCTTCGATCTCGGCCAGCATCTTTTCATCACCGGCAGCGACACCGGGAAAATTCATCACCTCGCCCAGGCCGATGATCCCAGGCCAGGTCATCGCTACTGCGACCTCCTCCGGGCCTAGATCCGCGCCGGGGGTTTCCAGGCCGGGCGCAGACGGGACGCACGAAGGCACCTGCACCCAGACATGGATGGGTTGCAACAATGCCTCGTCGACCATCAGCTTGACGCCACGCAGGCCGAAGATGTTGGCAATCTCATGCGGGTCGACGAAGATCCCTGTCGTGCCTCGCGGCAGGATGGCGCGCACAAACTCGGTCACAGTCAGCATCCCGGATTCAATGTGCATATGTCCGTCTAGCAGCCCGGGGACCAGGTACCGGCTCCCGGCATCGACTACCAGGGTGACGCGTGGATTGATGGTATGGGAGGCATCCGGTCCTACGTAGGCGATTCGGCCGGATTTGATGGCGACATCGATATCCGGGACAAGTTCACCCGACTGGACGCAAACCCAGGTGCCGTTACGCACGACCAGGTCAGCTGAAACTCGACCCATGGCAACGTCGATCAATAATTTGGGAAGCGGGTCAGACATCACATCTCCTTAACATAACAGTACACATCTGGCAAGATTCGAAGTAAATCCCGGTCATATATGGTGTCCATGGCGAATGGCGAGGATGTCGGCCGTATGGCCATGGAGATGCCTGGTCTGCATTGCGACAATCTCTGCGACAGAGATGCAGATGTCATCCTTCTGTTTCGGCCAGCGGACACGCACACAGCTGTCCCATGCCTGCGGGGTCATCATGAGCAGTTCGACAAGATACTTGCGGCTGGCCCGCAAAAGAGCCATGGCATCGCCGATCGGACGGCTGTGGTACATCCAAGTATCTGCCCAGGCAGTCTGCGCTCTGGAAAAATACCATTCCAGTCGGAACCCATGGTTGGGCTTTCCGATGGCCTGTAGGATGGCAGTCTTCCAGAGGTGGTCGCCATCGGCGATATGATGGACGATCTGACGAATGGTCCAGCTTTGCTCATTATTCAGGTCCAGATGCGATTCGGTCAACCCGGCCAAGGCTGTCTCCAACGAAGTTACACTGGCGAGGTAAGCCTGGAGGGACTCTTCGATCGCATTTATGGACATCGTCAACCTGTCAACAAGCGTAATGCAGCCCGATTGTGGTTCTCAACCAGCTGGTGTTCATCCACTGTGACGAGCTGGCCTTCTTTGACCACGAACCTGCCGCCAACGACAGTGTATTCGGCTTTGACCGGCTGGCAGAAGAGCATAGCGGATACCGGGTCATGCAGCGAACCTGCAAAGTCGAGGCTGTTGAGATTGATGGCGAAGAAATCTGCGCATTTTCCCAACTCAAGCGAACCGATATCGCTACGGCCAAGCACTGCGGCCCCACCCCGGGTGGCGAGGCGCAGCGCATCCCGGGCAGTCATCAACTTGCGTTCCGGGTCGCTCGAGAGCGAAAACCCTGTCAGACCTTCCTTTAGACGGGATACAAGCATCGTCTGGCGCGCTTCGGCCAGCATATGCGAACTGTCGTTGGATGCGCTCCCGTCAACGCCCAAACCGACCTTGACACCCGCGGCCAGATATTCCCGAATCGGGGCGATGCCCGAGGCGAGGCGCATGTTCGAGGTCGGGCAATGGGCCACGCCGCAGCCATGTTTTGCGAAGACATTCACTTCGGCCTGGTTAACATAGACGGCATGGGCGAACCAGACATCCTCGCCGATCCAATCCACTGCTTGCATGTAACCCACCGGTCGGTGGCCGAACTTCTGCAAACAGAATGATTCCTCGTCTTCAGTCTCAGCCAGGTGGGTGTGAAGTTGTACGCCGTACTGGCGGGCCAGCCTGGCGGACTCGCGCATCAGGTCACCGGTCACCGAAAAGGGCGAGCAGGGTGCCAGCACGACCTGTATGAAAGCGCCGGGGTTCGGGTCATGGTAGGTCTCGATCAGGCGCTGACTGTCCTTGAGAATGGCCTCCTCGCTGTCGACGACCGAATCCGGCGGCAAGCCACCCTTGCTCTCTCCCAGGGACATCGAACCGCGCGACGCCTGGAGGCGCACGCCAACCTGCGTTGCGGCAGCGATTTCATCGTCCAGGCGCGAGCCATTGGGGAAGAGATAGAGATGGTCGGAAGCGGTGGTGCAACCCGAGAGGGCTAACTCGGCCAGGGCCGTCTGGGTGGATATATGGATATCATCGGGTGTCATCCGCGCCCAAATCGGGTAGAGCGTCTTCAACCAGTTGAACAGGTTGGCATCCTGGGCAGCCGGAACAGCCCGCGTCAAAGTCTGGTAGAAATGGTGGTGAGTGTTGACCAACCCGGGGAGCAGCAGATATCCTGAGAGGTCGAGCACCTCGTCCGCCGTCTGTGCCAGGTCACTTGTTCTGCCCACCTGTTCGATGAAGCCATCACGGATAAAAAGACCACCGTCGGGAATCTCCCGCTGGCGGTCGTCCATCGTTACCAGTATCTGGGCGTGTTTTACGAGAAGGGTGGACATAGGATGCTAAGTCGTCTGGTTGTCTGACAATTAAGCATTAGTATAGCGAAGAATCATACCTCTGTCAATCAAGTTGATGGGCATTGTATAATATTGCAATGATTTACCGGCGCAACACCAAACTCGCGCAAAAGGCTTTACTGGCCCTCTTCTTGGGCCTGCTCGCATTCACCGCCTGCAGTTCGCCGGTAAGCCTACAGACCCCTACACCCACCCTGACGAGGACGGCAACCCCCGTCCTGGATACCCCCACTCCCTCAGCCTCGCCTACATCTACACCATCGCTCACCCAAACGCTCACACCCACCCTGACACCGACACCCACCGAGACGCAACCTCCCAGCCCCACACCGACCTACGCGATCCTGCGCGGCGAGGTGCTGATGCGCTCCAATTGCCGCTATGGACCCGGAGCGGCATACCTGTACAAGTACGGGCTGGTGGCTGGGAGCGTGCTGGAGGTCATTGGCCGGAACGACCCCGGGACCTGGATCCTGATCCGGGCTATCGGCGGGACCAACCCCTGCTGGCTGAATGCCTCGCTGATGTCGGTTCGCGGCGATGTGATGAGTGTCGCCCTGGTCGATCCGGGGATCATCATGCCCTGGTCACCCTACTATGGACCGGTTACAGGCGTAACCGCCGCGCGTGCAGGGGACGAAGTCACCATCCGCTGGTACGGGATCGTCCTGCGGGCGGGCGATGATTCGGAGCAGATTCCTTACCTGGTCGAGGCCTGGGTCTGCCAGGATGGCCAGATCGTCTTCACGCCGGTTGGTTCCTACCGGACCACGGTCACCCTCACCGACGAACCCGGGTGCGCCGAACCTTCGCGTGGCCGCGTCTATGCTGCAGAAAAACACGGCTACACGCCCTGGATGGCAATCCCCTGGCCCGCCCACGAAACACCCACTCCTTCGACCGCAGACTGATTTGCACTGACAAACGCACAGCAAACGCGATGGTATCTCTGGCCGGTCAAGCATGCCCCCAGTAATATCCTTCCTTTCCCACCTTTCCGCAACTTTTAGGGCTGCGCAACGTTAATTCTCATGGTGTCGATCAACTACACCCTCAATATCACTACGTTGGATGTATTCCAACTTGCACGTGGGTAGAATATCATTGCACCATTCAATCTTTCCGGGAGGTAGTATGGCCACGATACTCGAAGTAAAGGACCTGGTAAAGAAATACGGCGATTTCACCGCCGTCAAGGGGATCACATTTGACATTAAAGAGGGCGAGATTTTCGGCCTGCTCGGTCCCAATGGGGCTGGCAAGACCACCACCATTTCCGTGCTCTCCACCCTCTATACTGCCACCAGCGGTGAAGCCATCATCGCCGGCCATTCGGTCAGCAGGGACCCGATGGCAGTCCGCAGGGTCATCGGCGTGGTTCCCCAGGAAATCGCCCTTTACGAGGACCTAACCGCGCGCGAAAATCTGGTCTTCTGGGGACAGATGTACGGTTTATCGGGTAAGGCGCTCGAAGCCCGGGTTGACGAAGTCCTCGAGCAGATCGGCCTGACAGAGAAGGCCAGGCAGCGCGTCAAGACCTACTCGGGGGGCATGAAACGACGGGTCAATATCGGCGTCGGTCTGCTGCACAAACCACGACTGCTCTTCATGGACGAACCCACCGTCGGCATCGACCCGCAGTCGCGCCGGGCGATCCTCGATTCAGTCAAAGACCTCAACAAGCTGGGCATGACCGTCCTGTACACCACCCATTACATGGAAGAAGCCCAGGAACTTTCCGACCGGGTCGGGATCATCGACCATGGGGAGTTGATCGCCCTTGGGACGCAAAAGGAACTGACCACGCAGGTCGGCGAAATGGAGACCCTCATTCTGCACATTGACGAGACAGAGCCGGTAGACGCTTTGGCCGCAGCGATAAAATCGCTGGAAATGGTCAAGCATGTAGAGGTGAGCGACCACACGGTAACCGCCATCGTCCCCGAAGCCGAGGAAGCCCTGGCCCCGGCAGTTGCCAAGGCCAACGAGCTCGGCATCAAGATCCGCTCGGTGGACATCCGTGAACCCAACCTCGAAGCTGTCTTCCTGCACCTGACCGGACGGGCGTTGCGCGATTGACACAGCCGGCAAGCGAGAGCCAGAGATCCTCGGGCTCCCTTGCAGACGAGGTCTACTATGAAAAAACTCTTCCTTATCGGGCTCAAAGACCTGCGGGTGATCTTCCGCGACCGGGCAGCTCTGGTCATGATGCTTGTGGCGCCGTTCGCCTTGACGATCGGCCTGGGATTCGTAACCGGGCAGTTTGGGGGCGGGAATGGCTCCGGGATCAGCGACATCCCTGTCATCCTGGTCAACCAGGACTCGGGTCCGCTCGGCGGGTCGCTGGTTGATTTGTTCCAATCCGAGGCGCTGGCAGACCTTGTCAAGCCTGTACTCAGCGACGACCTGGCCGCAGCCCGTAACCAGGTCGATGAGGACAACGCTGCCGCAGCCATCCTCATTCCGGATGGCTTCTCGGCAAGCATCATCCCTTCCACGGGGCAGCAAGTCCCGGGGGATGTCGTCCAGTTGGTGCTTTATGCCAACCCTGTCCGTCCGACAAGCGTCGGGGTGGTCAAGGCCATCCTGGACGAATTCATCAGCCACCTGGAGGTCGGGCGCGTTGGTGGCACGGTCAGCGTAACTCAACTTCTGACGAACGGCCTGATCCCGCCCGAACAGGCGGCAGCTGTCGGCATGAGCATTGGCGGCCGACAAGCAGAGTCCCTCGCCGAGAACAACGCCATCCAGCTTGTCACCAGCACGGCCAGTGAGACCACGCAGTTCAACCCGCTGGCATACATTGCTCCTGGCATGGCCTTGATGTTCCTGATGTTCACCGTCAGCAATGCCGGGCGGAGCCTGCTGGTTGAACGTGCCCGCGGCACACTCCCGCGCCTGCTCGTCTCGCCGACGACCACAGCTCAGGTGCTGGGAGGCAAGGTTTGCGGTGTCTATCTCAGTGGGGCAGCCCAGATGCTGATCCTCATCGGAGGCAGCACCCTCCTCTTCCAACTCGACTGGGGCGACATCCTCGGTGTTCTCGTTTTGGTGCTGGCGGCTGTTTTCGGAGCCACGGGCTGGGGCTTGCTGATCACCGCAATGGCCAAGACCCCGGGACAGGCCGCCGCTGTCGGCTCAGCGATCATGCTGACCTTCGGCATCCTGGGAGGCACCTTCATCAACCTGGAGGCCATGCCCGCCATCGTCCAAGCTGCCAGCAAGATCACCCCCAATGCCTGGGGATTGGATGGGTTTGCCACCCTGGCCCTCGGCGGGGGGCTGGAACACATCATGAAGCCGGTGCTGGCCTTGTTTGGCATGGGACTGGTCCTCTTCGCCGTCTCGCTGGCGCTGTTCAACCGGCGCAAGGTCATGCAGAGATAGGGAAGCAGCCATGAAAAAGATCTTCGCCATTATATTGAAAGACATGCGCATCCGTTTCTCGAGTGCAGCTGAGTGGCTGTTCTTCATCATCCTGCCGGTTGTCTTTACTTTTTTACTCGCCGGCGGAACCGGAGCCACTAGCGATAACCGCATCCGCCTGGTGGTTGTGGACCTGGCCAAGACACCCCTCTCTGGAGAGTTGGTCACTGCCCTGGAAGGGTCGGAAGCCGTCCGCCCGGAATTGGAATCCCTGGCTGAAGCCGAGGAAGGGTTCGACGCCCGCCGGGTCAATGTTGTCCTCATCATCCCGGCAGGGTTCAGCCAGGAAGCACTCGAGACCGGGGATCTGCTCCTGGAGATGCGCCAGCAACCCAACAACCTCAACGCCTTGGCGGCTGAACGCGCCATCCGGGCGATTGCCAGTCGCATCGGCCAGGCCGTGGAAATCGCCCGTAGCAGTGTGGCCGAAGCCGAGACGGTCCAACCCTTCGGTTCCGAAGCGGAACGGCTGGCCTATTTCGAGGCATCCCTCAACCAGGCCCGTATCCTGCTGGAGGACTCTCCCGACCGGATCACCGAACTCCAGGCCAGTACCGAAGACCCGGTCGAGTACGATCCGCGCGCCAACTCCTCTGCCGGCCAGCTGATCACCTGGGTCTTCATCCCCTTAATCGGGCTTTCCGAGCTGTTTACGATCGAACGCCTGCGGGGTACCCTGCGGCGTATGTTGACCACACCGACTTCCAAGGGACTGTACCTCTTTGGAACCATTTTTGGCAATGTGCTCACCGCCCTCGCCCAAATGACCCTGCTGATCGGCTTCGGCATCCTGGTCATGCAATTGGACTGGGGACGAGACCCGGGCGGACTGGCAGTCATGATGGTCGCATCCTGCCTGGCTGCAGCCGCACTGGGGACGATGCTGGGGACTTTCGTCAAGAGCGAGGGCCAGGCCCAGGGGATCAGCATCTTGCTCGGAATGGTCATGGCATTGATGGGTGGCTGCTGGTATCCGTTGGAACTTTTCCCTGAAGTCGTCCGCAGCATGGTCAGGGTTCTACCGACCACCTGGGCGATGGATGGAATGCTCGACCTTGTCCTGCGTGGACAGGGACTGTCGGCCATCCTGCCCGAGGCCGGGGTGCTGCTAGGCTTCGCGGCGGTCTTCTTCGTGATCGGCGTCTGGCGATTCAAGTACGAATAAAGATACCCAATAGGACCCGATCTCTGAAGAGACCGGGTCCACGCATCTAACTTGCGCAATATCGACACTGGTTGTACGATTGGCTTGCAGGGGAATTCGCCCATCTGCTTTCCCCGTCTGCCAAGGATATCCAATGCACACATTGCGTGACCTTCTGACTGGCCCCCCACTTCCCACGGGACGCCTGGCTTCCGAACGTTTGAACAAGATCCGGGCACTGGCAGCCTTCTCCCCGGACGCATTATCATCCATCGCTTATGCAAACCAGGAGATCTATCTCGGGCTCGTGGTGGCAGGCGCGGCAGGGTTGGGATATGCCTGGCCGATCGGCCTGGCCATTACCGGGTTGATGATTGTGGTCGCCCTGTCCTACACCCAGACCATCCCGGCCTATCCATCCGGTGGTGGTTCGTACAGCGTAGCCCGCCAAAACCTGGGGCAGAACCTCGGCCTGGTCGCCGCGGCCGCCCTGCTGATCGACTATGTTCTGACCGCCGCCGTCAGCCTGACCGCCGGTGTGGCTGCTATTGCCTCGGCATTCCCGGCCCTTTGGCCGCACCGGGTAATCCTGGCGCTGGCTATTCTATTTATCATCACCCTGGCAAACCTGCGCGGGCTGCGCGAATCAGGCACGCTGATGGCCATCCCGGTCTACCTGTTCCTGGCCTGCTACCTGGCGATGCTGGCTTACGGCCTGGTGCGCGCCGCCCTGGAGGGCCCAACCGCCCTGGCCTCGACCGCCCCCGCCGCCAGCTTCCCGCTGACAACCTTCCTGCTCCTGCACACCTTTGCCTCCGGCTGCACCGCCCTGACCGGCATCGAGGCGATCAGCAATGGGGTGCCCTCCTTCAAACCACCGCAAGCCCGCAATGCCCGCCAGACACTCGGAGTCATGGCCATCTTGATGGGACTGCTGTTCGTGGGCAGCATCGGGTTGACCCAGTACTTCGGGGTAGTCGCTGCTGCCAACGAAACCATTCTCTCGGCACTGGCCACGCGCATCTTCGACCACGGTCCGCTCTACATCCTCGTCCAGGTTTCGACCTTGCTCATCCTGGCGGTGGCCGCCAATACCAGTTTCGCCGGGTTCCCGCGCCTGGGGATGGTCCTGGCGCAGGACCGTCACCTACCGCACCAGTTCTCGCAGTTGGGTGACCGGTTGGTCTATTCGAACGGGATGCTGGCCCTGGCCGGCCTGACGGCGGTTCTCATCGTTGTTTTCCACGGCGACAGCCACGCGCTCATCCCGCTCTTTGCTGTTGGCGTCTTCCTGGCCTTCAGCCTCTCCCAGGCCGGGATGGTCGTCCACTGGCTCAAGGAGCGTGGCCGGTTCTGGATGGGCAAGGCGTTTGTCAACGGTCTGGGCGCGCTGACCACATTGACCGCGCTCCTGGTCATTGTGGTCAGTAAATTCCTGGAGGGCGCCTGGATCGTGGTTGTGCTTGTCCCCATTCTGGTGCTAGTATTCCAGGCCATCTACAACCATTACGATGAAGTGGCTCACGAACTGACCCTGCGCGGCCTGCCGCCGTCGCTCAAGCCACTGCCCAGCCCGCGGCTGATCATCCCCATCTCCGGTATGCATCGCGGTGTGGTCGAAGCCTTGCGCTACGCCCGCTCGATCTCCACGCACGTGACCGCCGTCTACGTCGAGACCGAACCGGGCGAGGGGAAAAAGATTCACCAGGATTGGGAGATCTGGGGCCAGGGTATACCGCTGGCCATCGTTTCCTCCCCCTACCGGTCGATCATTGGCCCGTTGCTGGACCATCTCGACAGGGTGGATAGCGAGCGCAATGACGGCCAGCTGGCCTCGGTTCTGCTGCCCGAGTTCGTCCCGGCCCGCTGGTGGCACATGCTACTCCACAACCAGACCGCCAATCTGCTGCGTCTGGCCATCCTGTACCGCCGCCGCAAGCTGGGGTACAACCGGGCGATCATCGACATCCCCTTCCACTTGCGCAGGTGAGCAGGAACCCGGTGCAAATAAAGTCCCGCCTGGGTTCAGGTGAGACTCTTCCGAACGCTGTTGGGCGATCAGAAATTGCTCGCGCAGTCTTAAAGGCAAAATCCCGCTCCGGCGAGATTTTGTTCCTTGCTGCCCATCTGCACGTATAATAACCATATGCCCCGTTACGACCTGTGCCTCGCCTGGAGTTGGGAGTATGACGCAGATTTTGTCCAATTACTGGCCAAAACCTGCACCGGGCGCGGACTGACCCTCTTCCAGGTTACCCCGGCAAATCTGATCGAGGTCATGCTGGAGATCTCGGTTGGTGAGATCTCCTTTGCATGCTTCCTCGACCGAGCCTCAGACTCCAACCCGGCTTTCCAGTCGCTGGCAGACAGTGTGCGTCGGCGCAATATCCACCGCATCAACCCGCAGGAGCTTTGCCGCTGGGCGGACGACAAGGCCACAATGCACCTTGAGTTCATCAGCCGTGGCCTGCACACGCCTTACACCATCATTCTTCCGCCGTATAGCGAACAACCTGTCCTGCCAACCCTCGACCTGAGCCCGCTGGGTGTTCGCTTCGTGGTCAAACCGGCTCACGGGGGGGGTGGGGCCGGAGTCGTCACCGATGCCACATCCATGAATGATGCACTTTCTACGCGAACAGAATTGCCTGATAAGAAATACCTCTTGCAGCAATACATTCCCCCGCGCTTGATCGAAGGACGCCAGGCATGGTTCCGGGTCATCTATTGTGCCGGAGAGATCTTCCCCTGCTGGTGGGATACCCGTACGCATATCTATACACGGGTTACAGAAGAGCAGGAAATCCAGTTTGGTCTTTCACCATTAAGGGAGATGACGGGCAGAATCGCCAAGATCTGCGCGCTGGATCTATTTTCCACCGAGATCGCTTCCACGCCCGACGGCCATTGGCTGACGATCGATTATGTCAACGACAGCATCGACCTGCGGGTGCAATCCAATGCTTCCGATGGGGTACCGGACGAGATCATCGTCGCGATCGTGACCCTTCTGACGGAAATCGTCTTGCAACACCGCCCAACTCCTTTTTAGAATAAATTCCGCCCCTTGAAAGATAAGGGGCGGAATTTATTTCTTAATAACTCGGCTACGGATCTTGTATCTCGGCGGCGCGCAGAGTATTGCGCATCAACATCGCGATCGTCATCGGGCCGACACCGCCAGGGACCGGGGTGATGAAACCGGCCACTTCCTTGGCCTCGTCGAAGTTGACATCGCCGACCAGGCGATAACCGCTTTTCTTGGTGTCATCCGGCTTTGAGTTAATGCCCACATCGATGACCGCCGCGCCGGGCTTGATCCAGTCGCCGCGGACGAACTCGGTCTTGCCAATGGCAGCGATGAGAATGTCGGCCTGGCGGACAACACCGGCGATATCCTTCGTCCGCGAGTGGCAGACCGTCACAGTGGCATTCTTACCGATCAGTAACAACGCCGCCGGCATGCCGACGATGTTTGACCGGCCAAGGACGACCGCGTTGGCTCCCTCGATCTTGACCCCGGCCTGCTCGAGCAGGTAGATGCAACCGTAGGGTGTGCAGGGGACGAAAAGCGGTTCGCGGCCCTTCTGGGCCAGGCGGCCGATGTTGATCGGCGAGAAGCCATCAACATCCTTTTCGATGCTGACCGCCTGCAAGACGCGCTCCTCATCCAGGTGGGAAGGCAAAGGTAGCTGGACCAGGATGCCATTGACCTTGGGATCTGCATTCAATTTCTTGACCAGCGCATCCACCTGGTCCTGGGTCGTATCTCCGGGCAACTGGTGGTGGTATGATTCCATCCCCAGCTCCTGGCAAGCTTTTTGTTTCGAGGCCACATAGGTGGCGGAATCCACCCGGTCACCGACAAGGACGGTAGCCAGGCCTGGCTTTGGCTTCCCGGAGGCGACGCGAGCAGCGACATCCTTGGCAACCTGGTCACGTACCTGCTGGGCGATCAATTTTCCGTCAATTAATTGTGCTGTCATTGTTCCTCTCCCATTGTTTTTGATATCTGGAATTATTATACAAGTACATCCGCCACCTAGTAAGTGACACTTGACACAAAAATATGCTGGTACTTTATCCTAATTTCCTTCCAGAGTGCCGCTCAAACCGTTCTCGGATGGTCCGGTCAGAAGCACCGTGTCGATCTGGTTCCAGCGTGGCGCTGAGGCGACCGCGCTGATCCGGATATAGTTGTCCGTCAAGCCTTCCAATTGCCAGCGGGATTCACTCAACTGGCGGGTCGATTCCCATAGTACAGACGCCCTGCGACCGATGAACTGAGCCCGGTAATCTTGGGCTGCCGTCCCGAAAGCCATCCTCAGGGCAGCATTGCGCTGCTTGCGGATCTCGTGGCGGACATGTCCATTCATCCTTGCAGCCGGTGTGCCAGGCCGGGCCGAGTAGGTAAACACGTGCCCGCCTGCAAAATCCATCGCTTTGATAAACGCGAGCGTCTCGGCAAACTCATCATCCGTCTCGCCCGGGAATCCGACGATGATGTCAGTGGTGATGGCGACATCAGGGATAGCGGCGCGGGCCAAATCCAGCAGAATAGCATAGTCTTTGGGGGTCGTCTTTCGGGCCATGCGTCTGAGTACGCTCGCGCTGCCCGATTGCAGCGGCAGGTGCAGGTGCCGGCACAGGCGTGGGTCCCGCCAGAGGTCGAAGAACGCCGCTTCCAGGTCCCAGGGTTCGAGCGAGGAGAGACGCAGGCGGGGCACACCCGTCAGGGAGAGGATTTCGGTGACCAGGTCCGAGAGTTGCATCCGGGGAGCAAGCTCCTGCCCCCAGGACCCGAGGTGGACGCCGGTCAGGACGATTTCCTGCGCTCCGCCATCCAGCGCGGACTGCACATCCTCCATGACTCTAGAAACCGGTTGCGAGAGGCCAGCCCCACGGGCGACGGTAGTGATGCAGAAGGTACAGGCATTGTCGCATCCATCCTGGACCTTGATGAAAGCGCGCGTGCGTGCGCGCAGCCCGGGGAGAGGCTGGCGTGCAAGCGGCTCGAGATCAAAACCTGTCTGGGGGCTGCCGAGCAGGTCAACGACGATGTTGGCTTTGTCCTGGTTGGGGATGACCTGGGTGACTCCCGCAAGGGCCGCCGCGGCCTGTGGCTCCATGGTCGCCCAACACCCGGTGGCGATGATTTGCGCCACACCCGCCCGTTCCGCCTGGCGAATCCGGCCGCGCGAATCCGAAGCCGCCCGCGCCGTTACCGTACAGGTATTAACGATGGTCAGGTCAGCTTCCCGGGCAGAAGCGACAATCTCATGCCCGGCCAGGCGGAACTCCCGGGCCAGGCGTTCAATCTCGGCCTGGTTCAACCTGCAGCCTATTGTATCCAGGTAGATCTTCATCATTCGGTTAAGGTTTGAGCACGACCAGGTTATCGAAGATCACATCCACTCCGCCCTCGTCGAAGCTTCCCGCAATCAGGCCAATATCCCCATCCGCGATGGATCCATCCTGAAGAAGAGCCAGGGGTTGCTGGTTGACATAAAAGCTTAACTGTCCGCCAGTGCAATCCACCTGGAGGTGGTTTGGTCCCATCCCAGTAACGATGGCCGGGCTGAAGGTCATCATTTCGCCGCTGAGCAGCGAATAATTCCCTTGGATGACCTTGCCAACCGCATAATAACCATCACTGGAGATAATAAAAAAATAAAAACTGCTCGGGGATTGGTAACGGCAGACAACTCCGTACCGGTTCGCCAGCGGACCTGCAAGGCGGCCGGCATCCACTTCGATGCGGACATCCCGGAAGCGGACACCTGCCAGTGACCAGAGGTCATACTGTGGTCGGATGACCGTGATGCGGAAACCGTCGTGGTAGTAATCCATCGATCCATCGTTCGTGGAGGCCCTCTCCCAGCCGCTGGTCGTGTCGGAGAACTCATCCTGGTAAAGTATGCCACCAGGTTGTGTGACCCAGTCCTTGATCAAAGCCGCCTGGCAAGCCAGCAGCGATAAAGTAATGAGGATAACCAGGCAGGGCAGGAAGAAGCGGGATGCTTTCATCGCGGATTGATTCTATCAAGAATCAGGCCAACTCATGGGAAGTATTGATCCAGCAAACGTTGCGCTTGCACCCCAAGCGGGCCATGCGGTTCCAGGCGATGGGTGTTAACCAGGTGATCAAATGCCTTTTGGCGGTCACCGGTTTGCAGGTAAAGCACGCCCAGATGCAGGTAAGGGGCCGCCTGGCTCGGGTCAAGCTCGATGGCGCGCTGGAACTCATCCAACGCCTGGGTCAGGTTACCGCTATCGAGCCAGATCTGCCCGGCGATGTCATGGGAGAGCCAATCATCTGGAGCCAGGACCACCAAACGGCGGGCGGCCGGTACCCCGGTGGGCATCAATTCCACACCATTCCGCAGGCAGAAGACGGCCAGCATCCGCCAATAGATTGCCTCTCCGGGGCCAAGATCCGTGGCCAGCGAATAATGCTCCAGGGCGGAAATCAAGTCGCCGGCACCCTCATATGCCCCGGCCAGGGTCAACTGCCAGGCGGGATTGAATGGTTCCAGCGCGACCGCATTCCGGTAGGTGGTTATAGCCAGGGACATTTCCCCTTCTCGTTGCCAATACAAGCCGACCAGGACCTGCACCATGGCCGAATCTGGCGCAAGGAAGATCGCTCGCTGCAGGTGCGCAAATCCATCACCCCCCAACTGTTGTTCCGCCTCCCCCAACCAGGCCCATGCCTCCCCGTAGCTATTATCCATTTCCAGGGCCTGCCTGAATGCTTCCCGCGCCAGGCCCCATTCTGAGAGGTTTGCCAGGCCCCGCCCGGTGATTAGCATTTGGTAGGCGCGATCATCTGTCGACAGAGCCGAACTCAACGCCAGGCGCATGGCCTGGACAGGGGCATCCAACTCCGGGTCCAGGCTGGTGGCAAGCAGAATTTCGTCAAGCGCACGATCCGGATCGGTGAGAGAGAGGACCAACCCCAGGCGGTAATGGGCGTAAGCTGCTTGCGGATCTGCAGCCAGCCAATCGCCGAGCAAAGCTTCCTCTGAAACGAAGTTATCTTCTTGATGGGCCACATCCACCAGCCGGTTTAACAACGGACCAGGGTCTCCCAGCAGCGATCCAGTTTTGAATAAGGACATCGCTTCACTCCAGGTCTCAATTGCACGCACCGGGTCCCCCTGCTCAGTATAAAGGTCCCCGAGGACCACCCAGCCATCCAGGGAAAGCTGGCCGCGATGGCGCGCCTGCTCAAAAAGCCGGATCGCTTCTGCCGTGTCGCCCCCTTCTAGGGCGGAAGATCCTGCCTGCTGCCACAACGAATCCTCCCAAGGCAACCGCTTGGCTGCAGCTTCGAGCGCTCCCGCAGCCAAAGAATGTTCGCCGTCGGTTATCCACATCCGGGCTTGTTGAAGATTGCTCTGGCCCTCGAGCCAACGTGGTACGACCAGCAACAGAATGATCGTGGCAAGAATCACCGGGTACTGCACCCAAAGGCATCTTTTCAGGCGGGGTGGCATGTGGGTATTATAGCCCATGGAATACCGCAGAAATGCTATTCCCCCCTTCGAAGGAAAATGGTATAAACTTATGAAGTAGCAGTATAATCTTCTTGGTGCATTGCCTATGATCCTGCTTCTTGGACAAATCTATACTCTCCTGACAAACCCTCCCGGGAATATGATCTATTACCTTGTCCTGGCGTTCTCCATCGCCGGGGCATTACAAGCATCCGTCTACCACCTGCGGATCAGCACCTTCCCGCAGACCCGCCGGACTGTCTTTGGTCTGATCCTGCTCCTATCGCTCCAGTTCCTCCTCTTCATCGTTGGCGGGCTGGTGTGGCAGGGTTTCTTGAATCCACAGGTTGTCATGCCACCGCTTGACCGGGCGGTAACCTTGCTCAGCCTGATCTGGATCGCATGGTTGTGGGCCTTCCCCGAGCCAGTCCGGATGGCAGATGCTGCCACTCTGCTGCTCACCCTGGTTACGCTCACCCTGCTCACCCTGGTCATATTGTTCTGGGGCCCTCAGTCGATGAGTGGCGGCTTCAACCTGTCCATTTTCGAAACCACCTGGCAGGCGTTGACGCTGGCTGTAGCCGCCTTGGCCATAATCGCTGTCTCCATCCGGAGGCCAAACGGCTGGGCGAACGGTCTGGTGATATTGATCATCCTCATCAGCGGTCACATCATCACCCTGTTTGCGCCCGGTGAAGGCGATTTTCCGGGAGCGGTACGGATTGCCCAGGTCATTGCCTACCCGATCCTGATGACCATCTCGCACCGTTTCCCGATCCCTGCCAGCCCACTTCCGCGTGTCACCCGTCAGCCCGATATCCCCATCCCTGACCGTCGACGTTACAGCACCGACCCTAAGACCTTCCACGCCCTCTTGAACCTGGCGGCCGAGTCCAACTCGGAGAAAATCGCCCGCGCCATCGTCCGGAGCGTTGCCCAGGCAATGATGGCAGACTTGTGCTTCCTGCTGACCATCTCGTCCGAAGATAAGAATCTGGTCATCGCCTGCGGTTATGACTTGATCCGTGAAGAAAGCCTTGATGGCACTGTCGTCAGCAAAGACGAGATCCCGTTGCTTGCCAGCGCCCTCCAGCGCGGCCGGGCACTGCGTTTACCCGCCTCCAGCACAAGCTCCGACTTGAAAGGTCTGGGAACCATCCTCGGGCTCAGCAGCCCGGGTCACCTGCTCAGTGTTCCGATCGCCAATGACCGCGGACCACTGGGTGGAATCATGATCCTTTCACCATATTCCAACCGCCTGTGGGGTGCAGATGACCAGGCTTATCTCTCGAACGTTGCCCCGCTCATGGTCCCGATCCTGGAACGTGCCCACAAATTAAATTCTCTGGAAACCGAGTGCCAGCAGCATCAAAAATTGGTGGAAGAAACTGAGAAAAAATTGGTGGAATACCGGAAAGCGGCTGAAGCTGCTGAAACCTCCCAAACCTCGGTACAGGCTGAGAGCCTGGCGACGCTGGTCACATCCCAGGAAGAATCCCTGAAGACCATCGCCGAGCTCAAAGCGGAGAACGAAGAATTACAAAAGAAGATTGAAGGCAAAGTGCCTGCTTCAGGCGACAGACAGATTGAAGACGAACTCCGTCTCACCCTTGAAGAGGTGGCCTACCTCCAGAACTCCCTGGCGGAGGCGAATGTCAAGATCCTTGATATGGAACAGCATCTCAATACACCGATCTCGAACGAGCAAGCGGAGATCATTTCATCCATATCTCAGGAATTGCGCCAGCCGATGTCATCGATCGTTGGATATACCGACTTGTTAATGGGTGAGTCGGTTGGCATTCTCGGCGCCCTGCAACGCAAGTTCGTTGAACGGATCAAGGCCTCCACCGAGCGGATCGGGAACCTGGTCGACGACCTGATCCAGCTCACCTCGCTGGACGCCGGGCAGATCGAAATGCGCCCGGAACCGGTCGACATCAACCTGATCGTCGATAATGCCCTGGCCTACACGAGTACCCAGATCCGCGAGAAGAACATCACCATGCGGCTGGATCTCCCCGATATCCCTTCCCAGATCCAAACAGACCGTGAAGCGATACAGCAGATCCTCATTCACCTCTTGCAAAATGCAACCGCTGCCACAGAAGTGGAAGGCACAATCACACTGCGGATGCAATTAACCGATGAGAACGACCATAAATTCCTGCTCATCCAGGTGATCGATTCCGGCGGCGGAATCGGTGTTGAAGATATTCCCCGGGTGTTTGCCCGCCGATACCGGGCCGACAACTCGCTCATCCAGGGCCTGGGAGATACGGGGGTAGGTTTATCCATTGCAAAGGCAATGGTGGAAGCCCAACATGGCCGCATCTGGGTGGACTCCAACCATGGTATTGGCTCGACTTTCAGCCTGCTCCTGCCAGTTCAAATCCTCGAACCTGTAGAACAAGATGCGTAACACTCGTCAGGTCCTATGGGGACTCGGTATTGCTCTGGTCTCCGGCATTATCATCCTGGGGGGATTAGCGCTATCGATGACCGAAGGCAACCTGATCCCTGCCCGGCCGACATTCATTCCTACCGCTTCATCAACCATTACGATCATCACCCAGGAGATCATCCCGCCAACACCTGTCCCCACGGAGACGATCACCCTGACACCGCCACCGCCCCCAAGTGACTGTCAACCACCGACCGGCTGGCTGCCGTTCTACACCAACCCAAATGATACGATCAACGTGCTTGCCGCCCGTCACCAGACCAGCATCGAAGCCATTGTCCAAGGGAATTGCCTGACTTCGGTCAGCCTGCCAGGTTCAGCCTGGCTCTTCCTGCCGCCTCTGCCCACCCCCACTCCCGTCCCATGCGGACCGCCACAGGGGTGGATCACCTATCTCATCCAGCCGGGTGACAATCTCTACAGGTTAAGCCTGGCCTATGGCATCAACGTCAAAGACCTGCAACGTGCAAACTGTCTCGGGAATTCAACCCTGATCAATGCTGGCACTCTCCTTTACGTACCTTATTGGGCGCCGCGCACGCCCTCACCCACCCTGACCAGTTCTCCGACAGCGACCATGATTGTAATAAACTCGCCAACTGCATCTGCATCTCCGCTGGCCTCCGCAACTGCTTCGCCGACAACGGCTCCATCCCTTACCCCAACCCAGACCGAGACGACTACGCTCACCTTTACGCCCACCCCCACGCCTTAGCGTGCCATCCACCGGTCCCCCGGCCGGCAATCAAACCCCATGCCATCCTGCACAATCGTAGCAACTTATCCTACCAACTCCTTACAGGCGTGCCCAGGTCCGGCCGATGGCGACCATCCCCGGAGAAGGTTGGCAGGCAATCAGGCAGGGCGAGCATGATAGCACGCTGCTGTGTCCCGCACACTCCTCCCGTGTTCCTGTTCCGGGTGTGCTCGGCAGTGGTGCTCCTGATGATGGCCGCCTGCGGCACCCTTCCTGCGCCGATGCCTTCCGCCACGCCGCTGCCACCGCCTCTGGTAACCAGCCCGCCCGACTCGACCGCGACCCCGACTCCGTTCCAGCCGCTTTTATATGATGAGCCCATCACAGGGACGCCCGTCCCCTTTAACCCCATCGAGACCGGGGACCCGTTAACACCCGGGGCATTCGACCCGGGGTCTCTGCTGCCCGGCGGCTGGACCCCCACCGCGATCGCCAATCCAGGCGACGCGCCACCCCCCTTCCCCGTGCTCACCGATACCGAGACGGTGACCTTCCTCTTGTTGGGTTCCGACCTGCGCTCAGGCAGGTCCTTCCGGACTGATTCCATCATCATCGCCGCCCTCCGCCCCAGGTCCGGGCAGGTCACGCTCATTTCCGTGCCCCGCGACCTGTACATCTACATCCCCACCCGCGGCATGGACCGGATCAACACCGCCTACTTGTCCGGGGAACTATACAACTACCCGGGCGGAGGTGCCGGCCTTCTCAAGGACAGCCTGCTCTACAACCTCGGTATCCGCATCGACCATGTCGCCATGGTGGATTTCGACGGCTTCCGCCAGATAGTCGACACCTTGCAGGGGATCGACGTACCGGTTGTCTGTTCCTACACCGACTGGCGGTTGATCGCGCCCGACCTTGACCCTGAACTGGAAGAAAACTGGGCACTTTATACTGTTGGCCCAGGTCTGGTTCACATGGATGGCGACCTGGCTTTGTGGTATGCCCGTTCTCGGCAGAAATCGAGCGATTTCGACCGCGGCAGACGGCAACAGGAGGTACTGCGAACGATCTACACCCGCGCCCTGCAGGTCAATGTCTTTGGGCAGATTCCCCAACTTTATGATGCATTTCGGGCGACCATCATCACAGATCTGACCCTGGTGGATCTGCTCCGGCTCTCACCCATGGCATTCTACCTTACCAATGCTGATATCCGCAGTTACTATATCGGCCAGCAATATGTCACCCCCTGGACCACTCCCGGCGGGGGCGCAGTGCTGCTCCCAAATGGTCCCGCCATCCAGGGAATGCTCCAGCAGGCCCTTTCTCCATCCTCCCGGACTCCGCAGGCGGAAGCGATACTAGTTGAGATCCGCAACGGCACGGTCAACGCCGGATGGGACGCGCTGGCCGCCCAGCGCCTGAACTACGCCGGCTATGAAACGCGCTCCACCCAGGCAGACCGGACAGACTACCCTTACTCCCTGCTCTATGACCTCAACACGACACCAGACCCGGCCCAGGTGAGCTCGCTCCTGGCAGTCCTGGGTCTGCCTACCAGCGCGATGGTTGCTGCGCCAACCCAGGGGAGCGATACCAATTATGTCTTGATCGTTGGCGCGGATTACCAGCCTTGTTTCAATCCGGTCAACATGGCACCCTAGATTTCCTCAAGATCAGCGTCCATTACAATACTGCCAGCCCCTTTGACAGCCCTGATTTCTTTTGCTAAACTATACGCAGTAAGGAGATGACTATGTCAGAAACCACTGCGCATCTTACTGCTCAGACTAGCCTGGTACCGGCCGTCAATGCATGGCAGATCTTCCTGCACGACCAGGGACGTTCGCCAAACACGATCAAGGCATTTCTCTCCGACATCCGTCTTGTGGTCAATTATCTCCCCCCTGGCCAGACCCTGGGTGCGATCACCACAAATGACCTGAACAACTTCCTGCACTGGCTGGAGAACGAGCGCGGCATCCCCTGCTCTCCCAAGAGCCTGGCCCGCAGGGTGACTTCGCTCAAATCTTTCTTCCGCTGGCTGTACAATGGCGGCGTCCTGCTGATCGACCCGGCAGACAAAGTCGTCCAACGGTCCGTGATCAGCCCGCTCCCCGAGGTCCTCACCGACGCCGAGATGATGACAGTCCTGCTCGCCGCTGACCAGTACCGGAGAAGGCCCAAACCTGACGCCCGACCCTATGCCCTCGTCGCCCTGTTGCTGGCGACCGGGATCAAAAAATCCGAGTGCCTGGGCATCCACCTGAACCATATCGACCTGCATGCCGAAGGGGGACCGCTGGTCTTCATCCGCTACGCCAGCCCGAGCAATCGCTACAAGGAACGGAAAATTTCCCTTCCAGACGACTGGATCCCTGCATACAAGGAATACCTGAACCAGTACAAACCGGTCGACCGGCTCTTCCCCTGGTCGCCGCGGCGGCTGGAGTATCTCCTCGAAGACGTCAGCAACCTGGCCGGTCTTACCAAGCACCTCTCCTTCGACATGTGCCGGTGGACAAGCGCCCTGCAGGATTATTTGAATAACGTCGAAACCGAAAAAATCCGCCAAAAACTGGGCATCTCGAAGATCCAATGGCGGGAGATCAGTATGAAGTTGCGCCAGTTGTCAGGGTCAAGTCCGTAAATAGATAAGGCGGATTATGCCAGGTAATCCGCCTCTTTATTTTATACATTCACGCTTCAGGACATCCAGAATACTGGGATTCTATGCAGCGTATTTCCTCTCAGGTTGAACCCATTTCATGAACGAGGCTCAAACGGGATACCCGGCGCGTTCCGGGTATGACCCGGAAGGGATGCCCGATCCGGAATCCAGGCACCCATGCGATCTGACTCTCAGCAACAACCAGTGGCCAGTGAGTCCGGGCACGCCGGGGTAATTTTTCGTTTACAAAGAAATCTTGCAAAGAAATGGATTTTCCGTCCATACCGAGTGGCTGGAAGCGCTCCCCGGCCCGCCGGGTCCGGACGACAATGTCGTTGCCGAGTGAGTCAGCATCCAACCATGCGGTATACGGATCGGCCTTTTCTGCCAACTCGAGAAGGTGTTCTCCGGCCAACTCTTCCACGTCCAAGAACCAGCCACCGGGTAAGATATTCCGGCCTCTGGACAATGTCGAGGCAACCCCCACCTGAGGCCACCCTGGATTCGGCAGATCGGCTTCCCGCATTGCCAGGTACAATTTGTCCCCTTCATGGAAGAGGTACAACCCGCCAGTGAAATCCGCCTGGCTCATGCGGGATTTTCCTGAAAAATGCGCCGCCTCATCGAGGGTCTTGAAATCCATGTCCCGCAGCATTGGCCGGAGCAGGAATGCCGCCCTGCGGATCAAATTACGCCGCACGGGTATAGACAGTGTCTCCAGGGATGGACGGTGGAAACAAATATACCCTTGACCTTGCTCTGGGTCAATTCTTGTCCAGTATGCAGAAATCACATCCTCGAGAAGGTCATGGTCCCCCCGGAGCGACTCAGCCGAACGGAACAGGACCTCTTTGATCCGTGGGTTATAAGATTCCAGTTCCGGGATCAGAATATGCCTCAACCGGTTGCGCAAGAAAGTCGTATCCTGATTAGTCAGGTCTTGGGCTGGCTGCAGGCCATGGTTCCGACAGTAGGCTTCCACTTCCGACCGCCAGACGTGCAGGATGGGGCGGACAAGTGGGATCTTGGAGTCGAACTCGGGCAAGACAGTACACTCACCCATCCCCTTCAATCCCCGCAACCCCGCACCCCCAAGCAGGTGCATCAACATGGTCTCCACCTGGTCATCTGCGGTGTGGGCGACAGCAACTGCGCAAGCCTTTGCCTGGCGAGCGTGCTCGAACAGGAATTGATAGCGCACTTTCCGAGCCGCCTCTTCGAGCGAGAGGCTGTTCCGATCAGCGAATTGGGCCACATCGAAGGTGCCTGACACAAAAGGGACACCCCAGGATGCAGCCAGGCTCCGGACCATCTCCGCTTCATCGTCAGCCTCCGGCCGTAGTTTGTGGTTAACATGGGCAACGGTAATTGGGATTCCGGAGGTATACAGAAGGTGGACCAGGCAAAGGCTGTCCGGGCCCCCGGAGACACCGACAACGACAGGGCAGTCCCCCTGGAACCAGCCGGTGCGGGCTTGGATCGTCATACGCGGATGGATCCTAGCAGGGTTGCATGGGACGGATGATCATTCGCTCCGCGATGATCCACAAATATCACTCCTGGTAAAGCTCCACCAGGACCCCGGATGTGCTTTCAGGGTGGATGAACGCATACAAGCGACCCTCTGCTGAGCGACGCGGTTCTTCGTTGATCAGGCGTACACCCTTGGATTTGAGTTGCGCCAGCATGGCAGCAACGTCGTCCACTTCGAGACAGAGGTGATGCATACCCGGACCCCGTTTGGCTA
Source organism: Chloroflexota bacterium (assembly GCA_043826785.1). Lineage (GTDB taxonomy): Bacteria > Chloroflexota > Anaerolineae > Anaerolineales > Villigracilaceae > JBDRPT01. Next base: position 53,939 of record JBDRPT010000005.1, read on the forward strand.
GGTACTTCGCAATTCCTGAATCATCAGTAGTTGGGGAAACCAGTTCTACTTCTGAACCGGTCACAGGAAGGAAGGCAACCCGGGAGTTCTCTGTGGGGACATCGCGGAGTGCGTGCAGTTCAAGACCAAGCGCGTCGCGCCAGAATGCGAGTGATGCTTCCATGTCGTCCACGACGATCGCAACATGATGAATCCGGTTCACCCTGGCCATGAAATCTCCTTCTTTAGAGCATGATGGGTCGCAACCAAAGTTGTCCTATTGCGCCTTGGCATTCTCAAGCAAGTCCATGTACGCGCCCTCGAGCAGGTCCTGTTTGGAGATGCCGAGCTTGCGCATCAAGTCTTCGGCGATCGCCTGACCTTCTGCGTCCGTTTGCCCGGGTTGTAAGACGACCTCCAGCTCCAGGAATTTGCCCAGCTCATCAACATCGTCCAGGTGGATACGTGTTTGCCCGACCATATACAGGTAGCGGGTTTTTGTAACCACCCCGCGCACTCCCAGCGCCAGACTGAGGATGGACTTCAGGGCTTCCGGATCGGATGTCTCGAAGAGATAATAGTCCGATCGCTTGGGACCGGCAGCATCCGGACGAGTGTAGTATACCAGTTGGCCGTAATCCGGTTGGAGCTGGCGCAATTTGAGCCGCCCATCCGGTGAGAGAAAGAAGGTATCTTCCTGGTGGATGATTTCGCAAGCTGCAGCACTCAATTCTTCTGCGCGCTGGCACAGACCTGAGAAATCGTGAACTCGGGCTTTGATCTCGATATTTACTGCCATTTGATTGCCTTGAGGATGGTTATCATATCTCTCGGGGCAGGACCTTGGCTGGGGGAGTCAACTCGGCCGCAATGCCACCATCGGTGCCGATTGGACCAGGCGTGAACAGGCTTCGAGGGATGCTTCCACAAGCTCCCCTGACAAAGTCCTGCTGATTTGCTTAAAAGCTGCCGGGTGCTTCCGGGCATATTCATAGAGCACCTGCGCAGACTCACCGGCTGGCAGACATTCCGCCCGGGCGTGGAAACGGCGAATACCGACGTCCACCCGGACACTGGGCTCCCGTTGGATATTCTGAAACCAATCAGATTTTGGACCCCATCCTGAAACAATGAAATAGGTGTCTGCTGCCCGGTCAACCTTGACCACTTCGACAACTGCCTGGCGCAGCCGGCCCGATTTGCGTCCGACGGTTGTCAACAACAGAAAATGACCTGTCAACAACCATCCCAGGCGCAAGCGGTAAAGCACGATTGGGGCACGCAGGAACCAACGCAGAAAGCCTCTCGGTTTTTGCCTTACCAGTCCCATATTAAAATGCTCTCCACCTTATTCTTATTTCTCGGATTGGTTGATGATAATATTCTCGCCCGCCAGTTCAAGGATGCGCTGGCGGATCTCATCAGACACCCAGATCCCCGCTCCACTCAACCGGGTCACATACGGTGCGATCTTGTCCGTCAGGCCGCGTTTCTTCCCCTCCAGCAAAACCTTCAAGGTGCCCCAGATCTCGATGCCGACCGGTTTGACAGCCCGCCGGGCCAGGGCATCATCAAGCAGCACAACCGATCCCAGGTTCTCAAATGCAAGCGCCATGGCAGCAAGTTCGCCGGAACTCAATTCCAGAGATACCCACGCTGGAGGGATTGTTGCCTGGGGATCGGAAAAAGTGATCCATTCGTAGTCGAATAGATGCGGAACGTCGTGACCGATGAACAGGACCTCCTGCATTTCTTCCAATACCACAGATGGAACCAAAACCTCATCAAACAGTTTCGGTAACCAATCCAGCGCCCCAACACGATAAAGGTAGAGCAAAGTGGATGAACTAACGATTACTCGGCTCATATTGCTCAACCTGTTCGTTTTGTTCGATGACCGCTACCTCGGCGATCTCATCAATTTCGCGTTCCAGGTCCTCCAGCTCACTATTAAGCGGGAAGACCTTATAGAAACCCAGGTTCAGGAGAAATTCCACCCGGGGAACATCGGCAAGCCGGGCAGCCCGCTCGGTAGACATCTGCCCCATGAGGAATAGTTGCACCGCGATGAGAATACGCAATTCCCGCCAGAAGGAGAAAGCATGTCGCTTGGATTGAGGGGTCTCTTGCTCTGCGGCAACCTCCTCGACATCTGTTTGGAGTTCCTGGCTAGCTTCGAACTGGGCGAGGGTTTCCGTCACCTTGATCGGAGCCTCGACCTGTCCTTCCCGTTTTCCATCAACCCCCTCTGCGGTACCTGATTGTTCTTCCTCGGAGACAGGTTCATCGGTAACGGACTCTATTTCCGTTTCAGGCTCTGGTTTGCCGGTCTCTTCCATTACCTCAGCTTCTGCTTCATCCTCTTTGGGAGCCGCCTCGATCCTGCGGCGGAACACCGGGGTATCTGGACGGGAGACAGCAAGGATCTCGAAGTCGATATCGACAAAGGCTTGATCGGCTTCGATGCGCTCCTTGCGCCCCTGGAGGAATTTTTCCCCCGAGGAATCAACGTCCTGGTCTGTCTCATTAGCATGCAAATCTTCATACAAGTTGAGTTCCAGGAGCTTGAGGAAATGAGGCACCTGGGTCAGCCAGAAAATACCGAGCGAGCTTTCGGATTTGTACCCACTCAGGAAATTGCGCATAAAATGCCTGGCGAAGTCCTCCCGGTCGACCTCATCATACCTGACCAGGATATCGAACAGCAGTTTGGCGATGTCCATGGTGAACCAACCATAGACACAAGCGTCGAAGTCAAAGAGCGTGATCTTCCGTGAGCCCAGCTCGACGATGAAATTATCGAAATCCAAACCGGCATGAACCAGGCCATAATCATCACCGCCCGGGGGCAGCTTGCGGATATGTCCGAGGACTTTCGATTGCTTTTTCGACAACCCGGGGGCGGACAGTTTTGTCCGGTGGAACAGGTTGGAGGTCGATTGCCAGTCCGGGCGCCGCAGCCCGGCGGGGGGAGCATATTTCCGGGCCAGGGAGTGGATCTTCCCAATGCTTTTACCCAGGCTCTGGAACAGGGGACCGTCCCACGAATCTAACGGGATGTTTTCAGAGAGCTGGCCCGGTGCGCGGCTCAATGCGACCACCAACCAATCGACCTCCTCCTGGGAGGCGGTTTCGACCAGGTGGTTTTCCTCTGATGGCACCGGTGTCGGGACGGAGGCGCCATTTTGGGCCAGGTAGCCCATCCAGGAAATGGTCGCCAATTGGGAATGGATCGTCATCTCCCTGCTGACAGTGGAAAACCTTAAAATGAATTCTTCTCCCCCGCGCTTAAATGCAAAGACCGGCTTTGCACGTTCACCGGAGATCAATTGCAAAGCAGATTTCTTTACACCGTAGAGGGACGCGGCCGCCGCGAGTGGAAGATCTTTCATACGCCAGGACTCAACTTTTCATCGCCTGCCCATTTTATCATGGCACGGACTGATTACACCTATCAGCTCTGCAAAGCGCTAGTGCCCGGACTGGCTGATTTTGATTGATAAAACAGGCCATTTATGGTCGCCGATGGCGCGACCATTATGCGGATAAACTCAAAATCACATCAATCACTGTTAGCATGTCCGGGTGCTAGAACCGATCGGCTTTGTATTCGCCCCAGACCTCGCGCAGGGTATTGCAAATCTCTCCGAGGGTCATCCTGTTCTCCACGCAATCGACGAATAAGGGGATCAAGTTTTCGGTCCCTTTCGCGGTAATGGCTAGCTGCTGATTGAGATCCGCGATCCTGCCCTTATCACGCTGGAGGCGAAAACTGGCGAGCTTTTGCCGTTGGATTTGCTCGATTGCCGGGTCCACCGAAAGGCGTTCGAGGCTGACCTCTTCATCCATTTGGAACTGGTTGACCCCGACCACGACCTGCTCACCTTTTTCGATCGCCTGCTGGGCAGCGTAGGCAGCGTCCTGGATCTCCCGCTGGATGAACCCCTGCTCGATGGCTTTAAGCGCTCCCCCGATGACATCGATCTTGTGGATGTATTCTTCTGCCAACCGTTCGATCTCATCGGTCAGGGTTTCCACCAGGTACGACCCTGCCAGGGGATCGATCGATTCGGCCACCCCGGACTCGTAAGCGATGACCTGCTGCGTGCGCAGGGCGACGCGGACCGATTTCTCGGTCGGCAGCCAGAGAGCTTCGTCCATGCTGTTCGTGTGCAGGGACTGGGTCCCGCCCAGGACCGCTGCCAGAGCCTGGAGGGTCACCCGGACAATGTTGTTCTCGGGTTGTTGGGCGGTAAGCGTGGAACCCGCCGTCTGGGTATGGAACCGCAATTGCCAGGAGGCGGGGTCCCCGGCCTTGAAGCGCTCACGCATGATCCGCGCCCACATCCGCCGGGCGGCCCGGAATTTTGCAGCTTCTTCGAACAGATTGTTGTGTGCATTGAAGAAAAAGGAAAGTTGGGGGGCAAAATTGTCCACACCCATACCGGCTTTGATGGCGGCATCCACATAGGCAATCCCATTGGCGAGGGTGAATGCCACTTCCTGCACTGCAGTGGACCCCGCTTCGCGGATATGGTACCCGGAGATGCTGATGGTATTCCAGGACGGCATTTCCCGGGAACAGTAGGCGAAGATATCGGTGATCAAGCGCATCGACGGTTCTGGCGGGAAGATATAGGTCCCGCGAGCAGTGTATTCTTTCAAGATATCGTTCTGGATCGTGCCTCGCAATCTGCCAACTTCCACTCCCTGCCGCTTGGCAATTGCTATGTACATCGCCAGCAGGATCCCGGCCGGGGCGTTGATTGTCATCGATGTAGAAACCTTCTCCAGGGGAATCTGGTCGAACAACCGGGACATGTCCTCCAACGAGGAAATCGATACCCCCACCTTGCCCACCTCCCCCAAGGCCAGCGGATCGTCGGCATCGTAACCAATCTGGGTCGGCAGGTCAAAAGCCACCGACAGGCCAGTCTGGCCTTGCCCGAGTAAGTAGCGATACCGCTGGTTGGACTCCTGGGCGGAAGCATAGCCTGCATACTGACGCATGGTCCACAGGCGGCCGCGGTACATTGTCGGCTGCGTTCCGCGGGTAAATGGATGCTCGCCCGGGAAACCCAGTTTCCCGACATACTCCTCGTCCAGGTCACCAGGGAGCGCCAGGCGCGGGACCTGGATACCGGAACTGGTCTCGAAAGTATCCTTCCGTTCCGGATATTTCTCCAGGAAGGGTTGGAGCGTCTCTTCTTTCCAACGCTTGGATTGATCTGTAGATGTCATGGCAGTCTCCCGTCGTTGAATTAATTCTACCCTGATGTTGGTGAAACGAACACTGGTTATGTGGTGATAAATGTTAAAGTCTTGATAACTGTTTCATGGTAAACTCTGGCGCGTGCAACTCTCCCCCTTCCTGCAACTGGCGCTAGGCATCGCCATCATCATCGTGGCCGCAAAAGCTGCCGGGTATCTCTCCATACGCCTCGGCCAGCCTTCCGTGCTTGGCGAACTGTTGGTAGGTATCCTGCTCGGACCGTCGGTCATCGACCTCGCACACCTGTCATTTTTCAGTAGCGAGACCCTGGCAGAGACCATCCATGAGTTGGGAGAGTTGGGCGTGTTGTTATTGATGTTCATCGCCGGTCTTGAATTGCACCTGGAAGACCTGACTCGCAATACCAAGGCGTCCGCTTTCGCCGGGGTCCTTGGTGTGATCGTCCCGGTCGGGATGGGTATCGGAGTTGTCTCCTTCTTCGATTTCGATATCAACCAAGCGCTGTTCATGGGCTTGACCCTGGGGGCAACGTCGGTGAGCATCTCCGCCCAGACCCTGATGGAGTTGAAAGTACTGCGCAGTCGGGTAGGCCTGGGATTGCTTGGCGCAGCAGTTTTCGATGATGTCTTGGTCATCCTGCTGCTCTCAGGGTTCCTGGCGGTGGTCAGCGGGGGTGGAAGCTTGCTGGGATTATTATTCATCCTTCTGCGCATGGTGCTTTTCCTGGCCCTGTCGGTTGCATTCGGGATCTATGTGCTTCCCGGTTTAGCCCGCCTCGTCTCCCGATTGCCAATCAGCCAGGGAGTGTTGACCCTGGCTCTTGCTGTTATGTTGGTCTACGGCGTGGCAGCGGAGATCTTCGGTGGCATGGCCGCGATCACTGGTGCGTTCCTTGCCGGGCTGATGTTCGCCCGCAGCCGGGAAAAAGAACGAATCGAACACGGCGTCAGTGCACTGGCATATGGCCTGTTTGTGCCCATCTTCTTTGTCAATATCGGCCTTTCGGTCAATGTGCGCTCACTCCATTTGGACGCCTTGTGGTTGACCCTGGCGATCATCGTCGTTGCCGTGATAAGCAAGCTGGTCGGTTCCGGGATTGGAGCGAAGCTGGGCGGTTTCAGCTGGCTGGAATCGGTCCAACTAGGCGCCGGGATGATCTCGCGCGGCGAAGTCGGCTTAATCGTCGCCAACGTCGGGATCGCTGAAGGCCTGGTCAACGAGAGTGAATTCTCCGCCATTGTAGGCATGGTGCTCGTTACCACGATCATCACACCCCCAATCCTGCGAGCATTGTTCCGCCAAAAGGAGAGTGAACCAAAAGTCTCTCCGCCGCGACCCAAAACGGCTTGAGAAGCCCGATTAGATAACATGTAATATTATTGGAAAGGAGAGCGCACAATGTTTTTTATCCTGTTCGTCCTTGACGACCCTGAAAAATTAGAGGATCTGCTATGTGCGTGGGAAGAAGCCGGTGCAGTAGGCGTAACCATCTTTGTCAGCACTGGCATGGGCCGCCTGCTTCAATACAACTGCGTCCGCGATGACCTGCCTCTCATCCCCAGTTTGAGCGATCTCGAACGAAGGGTCGAAGAGACACACCGCACCCTCTTTACCGTCGTCGATAATCAGGAAACGATCGATAAATTGATCGCCGGGACCCAGAGAGTGGTAGGGGAACTCACGGGACCAGAAACAGGTTTCCTCGTCGTACTTCCGGTGGCCCAGGTTTATGGTTTGAATAAAAATAGAGAGTAAGGAAGGCACCCGGTGTCCAGAGGACATCGGGTGATTGATTAAGGACGGGCGCTCCCGGTAAAATCCATTCATACACCATTATCAAAGGCCAAAATGGCGTGATAAAACGGTTATGCCCGAAACTGTGTGTCAGGTGTCATTTGTCCATTTTCCCATAAAATGCTACACTTACTTAAACCTTCTTCAATGTTTAGACGTATATCCTATCAGAAATGACGGAGGCAGGCATGAAAAATACGACCTTCATGTACATCGGTGCAGTCATATTAATTATCATCTCGATCTGCGGGATCGTGGGGGGAGGAATCGTGCTGCTCGGGGCCAGCGATGCCACCGCAGGCCAAGCGGAGTGGATCCCGCTCGGGATCGCCTTCATGTGTGTTGGCGTCCTGATGGTCGCAGGCGGGATCACCCTGATTGCCCTGGCGGTGAGGAAACAAAAACAGGAAACTGTCCAAAATGTCACCCTGAAAGTGGACCTGCCCGGGGAGACCAGGATCGAACAGGTCAAATGTCAGTCTTGTGGCGGGACGCTCACAGCCGACAATATTAAACTCGTCAACGGGGCGCCGATGGTCAACTGCCCCTTCTGCCAAACGGTCTATCAACTGACCGAAGAGCCCAAGTGGTAGGCACTGCACTCATCGATTGGGTTTAACCCGAAGATTCGGTTGGAGGTGGATATGAAACTGCGCTTATTTGCTACGCTCCTGATCGTCTCGCTGATGTTTGTGCTGACATCCAGCGTCCTCGCCCAGGAATACCTGTTCAGCGTGGAGCAGGAGATTGTCCATGCATACTGGAATGACGATGGCACTCTCTCTTTGGACTATACATTTGTATTCGTCAACCAGCCCGGCGCCCACGTGATCGACTTCGTGGACGTCGGCCTGCCAAACGGCAGCTACGATTTCAACAGCATCAGCGCTGACGTAGACGGCCGCTCGGTGAGCATATCGAGTGATTACCAGGGCGAGGGTGGCTTCGGTGTCGCCGTCGACCTTGGTTCGGCTGCGATCCAACCCGGCCAGCGCGGCACGGTCCACGTCACCATCGGCACCATCCGCAATGTGCTATACGAGGATTCCAACGAACCGGAGACCTACACCAGCGCAGTCTTCATGCCAACGTACTTCGGCCGGTCCTACGTTGTCGGCACCACCGACATCTCAGTTAACTTCCACCTGCCTGCCGGCATGTCTCCGGAGGAGCCGCGCTATCACGTCCCCAGCGGAGGCTGGCCTTGCGACAGCCAACCCAGCGCGACCTATGACGACCAGAACCGGGTCACCTATACCTGGAGATGTCCAAACGCCAATATGTACTCTGAATACACCTTCGGAACATCCTTCCCGAAGCAGTATGTCCCGGCAGGATCCATCGTCACGACCCCTGCTTTCAATTTTGATTTCGGCGCCATCATCGACAACCTGCTCACGTATGCATTCTGTTGCTGCTTTGGAGCCATCTTCATCGGTGCACCGATCCTCGGCGTCATCAACGAGCGCAAGCGGAAGCTGAAATACCTGCCCCCGAAGATTTCGATCGAAGGGCACGGGGTCAAGCGCGGGCTGACCGCTGTTGAGGCCGCGATCCTGATGGAACAACCTCTTGACAAGGCGATGACCATGATCCTGTTCAGCATTGTCAAAAAGGATGCCGCCACGGTATTGCGCCGTGACCCGCTGGAAATCCAACCCGCCAGCCCGCTACCTGAAGGCCTGCACCAGTACGAAAAGGACTTCCTGGCGGCCTTCGCCGAGAAGAATCAGGGTCCGCGGCGCAAACTGCTCCAGGAGATGACCGTCAACCTGGTCAAGAGCATCGGCGAAAAGATGAAGGGTTTCAGTCGTAAAGAAACGATCCCATACTACCGAGGGATCATGGAGCGTGCCTGGCAACAGATCGAAGCCGCCGGCACCCCGGAGGTCAAGTCCCAGATGTATGAAGAAGCACTCGAGTGGACCATGCTGGACAAGGATTATGACGATCGCACCCGGCGGGTCTTCACCGGCCCGATCTTTGTCCCGATGTGGTGGGGACGCTACGACCCGGGCTTCGGTGGCGGTGCATCCCCCAAAGTGGCATCGTTGACGCCTTCGGTCCCCGGCGGGCGTTCCTCGCCTTCGCTTTCCCTGCCGGGTTCCGCCGTTGCGGCTTCGATGGTCAATAGCGTGCAAGGTTTCTCCAGCAAGATCCTGGGCGACCTGGGCTCGTTCACCTCGGGCGTCACCCAGCGTACCAACCCGGTTCCCAAGACCTCCTCAGGTGGAGGCTCGAGATCCAGCGGCGGTGGGAGTAGCTGCGCCTGCGCCTGCGCCGGTTGCGCCTGCGCCTGCGCGGGTGGTGGGCGCTGACCGTCAGGCAGATTTTATTGGAGAATGCTCGGATTTTACAGGTGTTGGATGACTTTTTGGGAGAAATTATTCAAGCGAGAACCCGCTTCCGGTGGCCCGCACCCCGCTAAAGCCCCCGAGGCAGGGATCTACCACTACAAACAGCAGCGAGCCGGGGAGCAATCCCGCATCCACCTGCGCCTGGACGCGGACGGTCACGGGACGCTGATCGTCAACGCCAGCCGGGTAATGCACCTGAACCCGACCGCGGCCTTGATGGCATATTTACAGCTTGAGCAAGTCGACCAAGGCCGCTCTACGGATATCATCCGCAAAAAATACCGGGTATCCCGGTCACAAGCGCTTTCGGACCTTAATACCATCCAACTCCAACTGGCAGAACTTGTCCGCCCGGATGGGGCCTGCCCGATCCATGAACTGGACCTGGAGACGGTCGCACCGTTCTCGGCCCGTCCCTCGGCACCATACCGCCTGGACCTGGCCCTGACCTACCGCTGCAACAACAACTGCAACCACTGTTACAACATCGCAGGGCGGGACCTGGGCGAACTATCGACCGGTGAATGGAAGCGGGTCATCGACAAAGCCTGGGACTTGGGCATCCCGCACATCATTTTTACCGGTGGCGAACCGACGCTGCGCGACGACCTGTCCGAGCTCATCGCCCATGCCGAACAGAATGGCCAGATCACCGGCCTGAACACCAACGCCCGCAGGCTGTCGGATAAACGCTTTGTCGAACGCCTGGTCGCCGCCGGCCTGGACCATGTCCAGATCACGGTCGAGTCTTGTTCCAAGGAGATCCATGACCGGATGGTCGCGGCCAGGGGTGCTTTCGCCCAGACAGGGCGCGGACTGCAGAATGTTCTATCTTCACCGCTCTACGTCATGACCAACACGACCATGCTGCAAGATAACGTTGCCACCATCCCCGCGACGCTCGACTTCCTCGCCGGGATCGGCGTCCGCACTGTCGGCCTGAACGCATTGATCTACTCCGGCCGGGGCGCCTCGGTCGGGACCGGGTTGGCAGAGTCCGAGTTGAACTCCCTGCTGGAGGTCGCCCGCCAGAAGACCGACGCCCACGGTCAGCGCCTGATCTGGTACACGCCTACCCAATACTGCAACTTCGATCCGGTGGCAATGGACCTGGGTGTTAAAGGCTGCACTGCGGCGCTCTACAACATGTGCGTCGAACCGGATGGCGGTGTGCTGCCCTGTCAGTCGTATTACCGGCCGCTGGGCAACCTGCTGACCGACGAATGGAGCGCCATCTGGGAACATCCCCTGGCGATGCGGCTGCGCGAACGCAAAGGCCTGCCGTCTAAATGCGATGGATGTCTCTTGCTGGCGGAATGCGGCGGAGGCTGCCCGTTACAGTTCGAACCGGCCGGCGACAACTTATTGGTAACGACACAAGGATGATCAAACCATGAACAAGAATAAACCCTTTCGACTGCTTTCGACCCTCATTTCCCTGCTGATCGTCACGCTGGCGTGCGGCCTGCCAACGCCTGCGCCTTCGACCCCATCCGCAGAGCCGTCCACCCCTACACCGACGCCGGCCCTGCCACCGACACCTGCGGGACAGATCGCCTATGGCTCCGACCGCGGCGGCAATTGGCAGATCGTCCTGATGAACGCCGATGGCTCGGACGAGACCAGCCTGACCGCAGCGTATGGCGAATATTCCCGGCCAGCCTGGTCCCCGGACGGGTCGCGCCTGGCCGTCCGATTCGAGATCAGCATGGACGGTGGCGGGATTGGGGTCATGAATGTCAGCCAGGAAAACGGCCAGCTGGTCGGGTCGCAGCCTGTTGAACTGGTGCATACCTTCGCCGACGGTCCACGCTGGTCTCCAGATGGCAGCCGGCTGGTCTACGTTGCCGCGCCCGGGAGCAGCGGCTGGCGCGCCTACACCGTGGATACGGCTGGCTCAGCCCCGCTGCTCGTCCCCGGCATCCCTGAGCATGCCACCGATGTGGATTGGTCGCCGGACGGGAACCGGCTCGTCTACGCAGTTTATACCAACTCAAGCGACCAGATCCGCGACCTGTACATCATCAACATCGACGGCACCGGCCTGACCCAACTGACAAACACCCCCGATATCCAAGAGAACGGACCATCCTGGTCACCGGACGGCCAGCAGATCATCTTCTCGGCCGTGGAACGGGTTGACAACCGCTTCGGCACTAGCGACATTTATCGGATTAACCTCGACGGCACCGGTCTGACCCGGGTGACCAGCGACCCGGCCGGCGAGTTCGACCCCTCCTGGTCTCCCGATGGGACGATGATCGCCTTCGTTTCCAACCGCTTCGACTTCGGCGATGGCAACTACGAGATCTACACCATCAACCTGGACGGCAGCGGCGAGACCCGCCTGACCTACAACCGCTCCACGGACCGCTGGCCCACCTGGCGGGAGACGCCTGCCGGTTACGCCGCGCCCCCCTGCCAGGCGGGTATCGAGTTCGTCGCCGATGTCACTATCCCCGCAGGGACACGTTTCACCCAGCCCCAGGATTTCACCAAAGTCTGGCGCCTGCGCAACCTCGGCACCTGCACCTGGACGCCGACTGCCTACTCCCTGCGCTTCATCGATGGCGAGCGGATGAGCGACACCGGGTTCATGCTGGTGCCCGGGCCGATCCAGCCCGGCGAGACGGTCGACCTGCTCGTGCCGATGACCGCTCCCGCATCCCCCGGTCTGTATTCAGGCAACTGGGGCCTGTTCGACGGCAGCGCCCAGCAGGTGCCCGGCCCGGACGGCAACCCACTGGCCCTGCCTGTGACCATCGAAGTCGTACCCCCCGGCGCGGAAATCCTGCCGGCGCGGTTGTATTTCCTGTCCGGGCAGAGCGGCAGTGTGCAACTCTGGCGGATGGAGATGGATGCGGCCACAGTGACGCAAACCACCGCCGAAAGCGAAGCGGTGATCGCCTATGACATCAATCCCTCGGATGAGACGATTGCCTTCATCAGCCAGAACCAGGTGCTGTTGACGGATCGCGATGGATCCAACCGTCAGGTATTCGCCAGCCTGGGCGAGGATGTCTTCTCCGCCAGCCTGGCCTGGTCCCCCGACGGGCAGACCCTGGCATACCCGCTTGGAGGCATCCGCCTGTACGATCCGGCAAGCGGGGAGGACCGCCTGCTGATCGCCGATAACGCTACCGGCTTCCCCGGCCTGGCATTTTACCGCCCGCTGGCATGGTCGCCGGATGGCAGCAAGCTGCTTGTCTATGTCGGGCAGTACGAAGGCGGCCAGCTCGGGGTTGTCTCGGTCAGTGACGGAGCCATGCTCTGGTACTCGCCGCTCGAGAAAATGTTTGCCTGGCGCAACGACAGCCAGGCCTTCTTCCTGGCCAGCGCCAGCTATCCCTTCTGGGTGGGGGCCGAGCCGGGCCTCTGGCTGGCCGCGGCGGGGTCCGATCCCCAGGCGCTGGTCGCGGACGGGTTCGTCTGGTGGCCTTTCCAGCGCCCGGATGGCAACCTGCAATACTACCTCAGCTCGCCGGCAGGTATCGACATCCAGGAATTCTCCCCGGTCCTGTACACCTCCGCCCCGGATGGCAGCGGTCCGACAGTCCTGCGGAGCCAGCCCCTGCTGATTGATGATGTGTCCTACTTCCGGGCGTTATGGACACCGGATGGACAGTTCCTCGTCGCCACGATCGAACGGCATCGCACCGGCGTCAGCGAAGTCCTGCTCATCCCGGCTGATGACAGCCCGCCGTTCTTTTTGATGCAGGAAGCGGATTCTATGGACTGGGGCCAGTAGCTAATCCACCCTTATCGAAGCAACCAAGGAGAATGCATGTCAGAACATGAATGGGTCACGAACTTCGCCGGCTCAGTGACCGTCTGCGATAGCGAGGGGATCGTCCTCGAAATGAATGCCGCCGCCGGGCGCGTCTTCGCGGCGGACGGCGGACGGGACCTGATCGGCAAGAACCTGCTCGACTGCCACCCCGACCCGGCACGCGGCACCCTCGAACGCCTGATGGACACCCAGGCGACCAATGTGTATACCATCGAGAAGAACGACATCAAGAAACTGATCTACCAGGCGCCCTGGTACAGGGAGAGCAAATATATGGGTTTTATCGAACTCTCCTTGGAGATCCCTGCTGACATGCCACATTTCATCCGTGACTGACCTGGACCCAGCCGTCTTTCCGACCGACACCAACTTACTTGAGAGGAGCATCTATGGCTTCGCTAATCAACTTCATCCGGGAACGTTTCACAAACGTCAAGCCTCTGCCGGCTGAGACATACCACTATCAATCCCCTGCTGATGAACCTTCCTACAGGTTGCACCTGCGCCTGCAGAAGGATGGCACAGGCATCCTGGTCGTCAACGCATCCACGATCCTGCATCTCAACCCGACCGCGGCCGAATATGCCTTTCACATGATGAAAGGGACCCCGCCCGACGAGATCGCCAGGCGCTTTGCCTCCCGCTACCGGGTCAACCGGGTGACAGCCCAGCAGGATTACACTGATTTCCGGGACCGTGTCCAGACGCTGATCCACACTCCGGACCTCGACCCGGTCACCTTTCTGGACTTCGGACGGGTGGTGCCGCATTCCCAGGTGCTGACCGCCCCTCTGCGCCTCGACTGCGCCCTGACTTACCGGTTGCCCCCGGGGACCCAGGCTGAATATGCCCCGGTCAAGCGTGTCGACCGTGAGCTGACCACCGACGAGTGGAAGCAGGTCCTGGATATCGCCTGGCAGGTCGGCATCCCGCACGTCACCTTTACCGGTGGCGAAGCAACCCTGCGCGATGACCTGCCCGCCCTCATCGCCCACGCCGAGAAGAATGGCCAGGTGTGCGGCCTGCTAACCGATGGCCTGAAACTGGCAGACAAGCAGACCCTGCAAACCCTCTTACAGACCGGTCTCGACCACATCCTCTTCAACCTCCAGCCCGAACACAAAGCCTCCTGGAAGGCCCTCGAGACAATCATGCCTGAGGACATCTTCGTGACCGTGCACCTGACTGTCACCCCGCAGAACGTCAAGAAAGCTGCGAAAGCCCTCGAAAAACTGGCTGCCCTCGAGGTGAATAGCCTTTCGCTTAGCGCTGCAGACGCCTCATCGCGGGAAGCCATGCCCGCCCTGCGGGAACAGGCCGCCGACCTTGGCCTGACCCTGCGCTGGGACCTGCCGGTGCCCTACTCAGCAGACAACCCTGTCGCAACTGAGGTAGGTGAGGAGCAAATCCCGGATGGAGCCGGGACAGCCTGGCTCTACGTCGAGCCGGATGGGGATGTCCTCCCCGCCCAGGGCCAGGCCGGTAAGGTCCTCGGCAATCTGCTCACAGACCCCTGGGATAAGATCTACGCATAACCCATTCGTAAAAACCGCATACTTTTATACTGAGGAAGGTTGACGTGAAGACTGGTTTCCGAACCTGCCTGTTGGTTTGGATGGCGTTGTCTACTGTTTGGATGACTGTCATCCCCGCCCAGGCTACTCCAGCGGTCGGCGGAGGCGAATTCGCCGAGCTGGCTGACTATATCGAAGCTCAGTTCCCGGCCACAGGCCTGCCTGGAATGGCCGTCGGGGTCGTGCGCGGCGGCGAGACCGTCTTCCTTGGGGGCTATGGCATGGACGGGCCTGCGAAGAACAATGTCACTCCCCAGACCCCGTTCGTCATCGGCTCGGTCAGCAAAGGCTTCACCTCCCTGGCAGTCATGCAGCTGGTTGAGGCAGACCAAATCGACCTGGACGCACCGGTCCAGACCTACCTGCCCTGGTTCACGCTCGCCGACCCGCAGGCGGCTGCGAAGATCACCATCCGTGACCTGCTCAACCAGACCAGCGGTCTTGGATACAACGATGGCACCCGCCCAATTTGGGATCAGCCCGGTGAATTCACCCTCGAGGCGCGCATCCGCCAGATGACGGACCTCGAACTGCTCCGTGAACCCGGGACTGCTTTCGAATATTCCAACTTCAACTATATGCTCCTCGGCGCGGTCGTCGAAGCTGTCAGCGGCAAGACCTATCAGCAATACATCCAGGAGCACATCTTTACCCCGTTGAACATGGGAAACTCTTTTACATCAGCAAGCCAGGCCCCCGGCCTGGCACAGCCCCACCGCTGGTGGTTCGGATTCCCCGTGTACACAGCTGCGCCATACCTTACAGATGCCCTCCCTGCAGGCTATATCATCTCCAGCGCCGAGGATATGGCCGCCTATCTCGCCAGCCTGCAGAGCCGCTACCCGGCCCTGCTCTCGCCGGCGGGTTATGCCCTGATGCACGACTCGTGTGTGCCTTCAGGCGGGGAGAACAGTTACTGCTTCGGCTGGGTACGCGGACCGTTCGGCGGGGTGGAGGCTCTCTTCCACGAAGGAGCCGCTGAGGGCTACTATTCCATCGTTGCCCTCGACCCGGCCTCGGGGATCGGTGTCCTGGTGCTTTCGAATGCCAACAGCATGGTCAGCGCCCCTGCTCGCGACCTCGCCCCGGCCGTCCTCGGCCACCTGGTCAACGGGACACCGCTCGAGGTGAAACGCAGCTTTTGGACGACATACCTCGTCATCGACCTCGTGGTCCTCGCCGTGAGTGGAGGCTTGATCTGGTCGCTGACCCGCCAGACCCGTTGGAGCCGCAAGCTGGCCGGGAAACCGCCGTCCGGTTTCGGCGGCTGGTTCGGGAAGGTCATCCTGCCGGTGCTGGCCGAATTCATCATTCCCTTCATCGTGCTGGTATTCCTCCCCCAAGGCGCGGGATTCCCGTTATGGAAGGTGATGGGCATCTTCCAGCCCGACCTGACCGCCTGGGTGATGCTCGTTGTCGCTCTCTTCATCCTGCGCGGATTGCTGCGCCTCGGGCTGGCGTTCTCCGTAGTGAGAGGAAAGAAATAGCATGACCCCTGCCATCCGCAGGCGCCTGGTCCAGGTCGGTTTCCTTGTCCTGATCCAGGCGGTTACCCTGTTCGCCTCGGCCTGGAAGTGGGACTGGTGGAACGCCTGGGCATTCCTGGGGCTGTACCTGGCCTTCCTGGCCGGGAACGCCCTGCTGCTCCTGCCCCGCCACAAGGAACTGGTCGAAGAGCGCTCGAAGATCGGCCCCGGCGCCAAGAGCTGGGACAAGGTCATCGGGGGCATCACCGCCTTCGGCGGGCTGCTCATCCTGGTCCTGGCCGGGTTGGACGAGCGCCTGGGCTGGCCTGGAAACCTGCCAATCGGGTTCCAGCTTTCAGCCCTGGTACTGCTCGGCCTGAGCTACGCCCTCTTCGCCTGGGCAATGGCCTCGAACAGGTTCTTTTCCACAATCGTCCGCATTCAGAAGGAGCGCGGCCACACCGTCGAGACCGGCGGGCCGTACCGCTACGTGCGCCACCCGGGCTACGCCAGCCTGCTGGTTTCTTATTTAACCATCCCGGTCGCGCTCGGCTCATTATGGGCAATGATCCCTGTCATCCCACTTATCGCCAACCTGTGCCTGCGCACCTGGCTGGAAGACCGCACCCTGCATGCCGAGCTCGAGGGCTACCCTGCCTACGCCGCCCGGGTGCGCTACCGCCTGATCCCCGCGATCTGGTAAACCATCCCTGCCTGGAGAAGATGACAAATGGAAGATCCCGTTAATACTGCCGTCAAGTTATTCGAGAATAAATCCAATTGCGCCCAGGCCGTCTTTGCCGCCTTTGCGCCCCGCTTCGGCGTTCCCCTCGAGACCGCCCTCAAACTGACCTCGCCTCTCGGCGGCGGAATCGCCCGCCGGGGACAGGTCTGCGGAGCGGTGAACGGTGCCATGCTGGCGGTCGGGTTGGGGCGCGGCTCAGCGGCACCGGAAGGCAAGGAAGCTACCTACGCCCTCGGAGAGGATGTCTTGCGGCGCTTCGAAGCGCTGCACGGCTCGATCGTCTGCAACCAGTTGGTTGGCTATGACATCCGCGACCCCGAGCAGTACCGCCAGGCCTCCGAGCAGGGCGTGTTCCGGGCGCGCTGCCCGGGCTTCGTCCGGGACGCAGCCGTGATCGTGGCCGAACTGCTCGAAAGCCAGGGCTGATGGTCACCGTCCTGGGCATCCCGCTGGATGAGAACGCTTCCTTCCTGCGCGGCGCGGCCCAGGCCCCCGGGCACATCCGGGCGGCGCTGCACAGCGGGGCGATGAACCTGTGCGCCGAGGATGGCCGCGACCTCGCGACAGCCCCCGGCTGGCGGGATATCGGCGACCTGACCCTGGACGGTTGCGGGGGCGCATTCGCCCAGATCAAGCAGGTTGTCGCCAGCCATGTCCGGGCGGGGGAGCGCCTGCTTGCCCTGGGCGGGGACCATGCCATCACCTACCCGATCATCCAGGGATACGCCGAGGTCTATCCAGACATGACCATCCTGCACATCGATGCCCATCCCGACCTGTACGACGAATATGAGCACAGCCGCAACTCACACGCCTGCCCGTTCGCGCGCATTATGGAATCCGGCCTTGCCCGCAAGTTGGTCCAGGTCGGCATCCGCGCCATGACCCCGCACCAGCGCGAGCAGGCCGACCGCTTCGGTGTGACCGTCGTCGAGATGAAGGACTGGCATCCCGGCCTGGAACTGCCCCTCGAAGGCCCGCTCTACCTTTCCCTGGACCTGGATGCGCTCGACCCTGCCTTCGCGCCGGGGGTCTCGCACCCCGAGCCCGGCGGGTTGACCACCCGGGAAGTACTCGCCATCATCCAGGGCCTGCAGGTCCCGCTGGTCGGCGCCGACCTGGTCGAGTTCAACCCGACCCGCGACCCCGCCGGGATTACCGCCGCGTTGGCAGCCAAATGTTATAAAGAATCGATCGCCCAAATGTTAGAATAAGGGCCAATCCTTTTAGTGGTACCCCGCCTCCTGGAGCCCCGGCCCGTGAACCGAAAATTTCTCATCCCCATCCTGCTCTCGATCCCTGCCCTGACGCTGGCCTGCATTGCCCTGCCCGGGCTGCCGTTCCCGCCCGGGGGAGGCGCGCTGCCCAGCAAGACGCCCGTCCCGCCCACGGCCATCTCTACGCCCTCGCCGACCCCCGCCCCGACCCTGGTGGTCATCCCGCCCCCGCACGAACTGCCGACCGAGAACTGCGACAGTATCCTCGCCGAAGTCCTGGCGCTGGCAGAGTCCGATCTCGGGGGCGGATCCCCGATCGGGGAGTGGCACGATGACGGCAACCAGTATGACCTGGTCGCTTATGACATCCAAGATGGTGACATCCTGAACCCCACCTTATTCTCCGTCCCGCAGGAGTTGCAGCGCTACCAGAATGACACCGAATTCCACCGCTATATCTGGAGCGTCTTTGACTACATCATCCCCCCTGATCAACGCACACTGGTCTCCCGCTTCACCATCTTCACTGACGGGCAGGACCACCTGCTCGCCTCGGTCAACATGCACTCCATCCAACCGGAAGGGTGGACGCTGAATGTCGACGTGATCGACTCGAAAGACCCGAATGAATTGACCGATTTCCTCGTCCACGAATACGGCCATGTGCTGACCCTCAACAGTTCCCAGTTTTCGTATGCAAGCCACGCTGATTGCCAGACATACACATCCGAAGGCGATTGCAGTCTGCCTGAATCGTATCTCAACCGGTTCTACGAACGTTTCTGGGTCGACGTTTATTCAGAATGGGAGTCGATCGATAACCTGACCCAGTCGGATAGCTACCACCGCTCTCTGGCTGACTTCTACGCCAGGTACTCCGACCGGTTCGTGACCCGCTACGCGGCCACCTCCCCGGAGGAGGATATCGCCGAAGCGTGGATGTTCTTCATCTTCACGGCCCGGCCGGATGGAGCCACCATCGCCGAACAAAAAATCCTGTTCTTCTACGAATGGCCGGAACTTGTGAACCTGCGTGATTTCATCTATGCACGCCTGTGCACCTTCTTCTACGTCCCGGAATGACCCCCTCCATGGACCCCTCCGCCAGCCACCTCGATAAACCCATCCCCGGCTCCTACTGGGTGCTCCCCGGGCAATTCCTGGCCGGGGAATATGCCGGCCATCGCCAGGAAACCGAGGCCCGCCGGCGGGTGACTGCCTTTCTCGAGGCGGGGTTCAGCACCTTCTTCGACCTGACCCGCCCGGACGAACTGCCCCCCTACCAACCGATTTTGACCGAGCTGGCTGCCGGGAACGGCCAACTGGTCGACTACCGGCGTTTCCCGATCACCGACTTTGGGCTGCCCAATCGCCAACAGATGCTGACCACGCTGGACGCGCTGGATGCAGCCATCCAGCAGGGCAAGAATGTCTACCTGCATTGCTGGGCCGGGGTCGGGCGCACCGGCACGACCGTGGGCTGCTACCTGGTCCGCCACGGGATGGCCCCAGGACAAGCCATCGCCCATCTGCTCGAACGTTACCGGACAGCCGCGCAAAGCCTCCTCCATCCATCCTCGCCTGAGACGGAGGCGCAACGCGCCTTCATCAGGGACTGGAAGGAATCTTGACCGCTGGCATCGACTGGCACGCCCGTTTCCGGCAGCAGGCCGCCTGGACCCAGCCACTGCGCCAGTATCTCTATCAACAGACCGGTTTAGCCAATGCGAACAGGGTCTTGGAGGTCGGCTGTGGCACCGGCGCGCTATTGGCTGACCTGCCCACCCGCGCCGCCGTCCACGGCTTGGACCTCATCCCTGGTCGCCTGGCCCAGGCCCGGACACACGCTCCGGCGTCCCTGCTGACCTGCGGGGATGCCCTGCACTTGCCATTCCCCGCCGGGGCTTTTGCGCTCAGCTTATGCCATTACCTGCTCCTGTGGGTCGACGACCCGCTCGTGGTCTTGAAGGAAATGAAACGGGTCACCCGCCCGGGGGGCAGCGTACTTGCCCTGGCCGAGCCGGATTACAGCCAGCGCGTGGACCTACCCGAGACGCTGGCCCGGCTGGGCCGCCTGCAGACCGAATCCCTCCGCCGGCAGGGGGCAGACCCGGCCCTGGGCGGCAGGCTGGCAGACCTCTTTCAGCGCTCCGGGCTGACGGTCATCGAGAGCGGGACCCTGTCGTCCGGTTCGCAAAAACCTGCCTCCACCTCGGACTGGGAACTGGAGTGGGCCGTGCTCGCAGATGATTTGTCCGCTGTGTTGCCCGCCGGGGACATCCAACAGCTCAAGCAATTGGACCAGCAGGCCTGGGAGCGGGGCGAACGAGTCCTGACCGTACCGACCTATTTCGCCTGGGGACGGGCATGAGCCGGCAGGCAAGTGCCAGCGTGACCCCATCTCCGCGCCTGCTTTGACGGGCAGCGACGCCCTGCTCGCAGTGAGGCGTGAATTTAATAAAACCGTAAGGTATGACCTTTATCCCTTGCTCGACCCCACAAGCGGTCTTATAATGAAATTGGAGGCTTCATTGATCGAAAGCGGTTCAGATCCCACCCCGACCACACCCCTGCCCCCTGCCAGCAAGAGGGGGTTCCTGCGCGACTTCCTCGAAACGGTCCTGCTCGCCGTGGTGCTGTTCCTGGCCATCAACGCCATCTCTGCCCGGGTGCGCGTGGACGGGTTTTCCATGCGCCCGACCTTGGATGACGGGCAGTACGTCCTGGTCAGCCGGCTGGCAACCACCTTCGGAACCTACGAACGCGGGGACATCATCGTCTTCCGCCCGCCGATGGTCCCCCCCGAGAGCCTTTACCGCCGGGTGATCGGCATGCCCGGAGAAGAGGAAGACTACATCAAACGCCTCATCGGCGTGCCCGGCGACACGATCCGGGTCGAGAACGGGAGTATGTTCATCAACGGCATGCTCCTGGATGAACCCTACATCGCCGCCGCCCCGGTCTACACCGGACTCTGGGAAGTCCCAGAGGGGCAAGTCTTCGTCCTCGGCGACAACCGCAACAATTCATCCGATTCGCACCAGTGGGGCTTGCTGCCGGTCGAGAACATCCTCGGCAGGGCCGTGCTGGTCTACTGGCCTTTCAGCGACTGGATGATCATCGAACACCATCCGATTGCCCTGGCCGGGTTGCAACCATGATGACCTCGATCGCCGAGCGTGACTCCCGGGTCGCGCTTGGAGCTGGCTGCGCTAAAACTGCCACCGCTTTTGGGCCAGAACGCGATACAATGGATGTCGTCCACTTGATATGCCAGGCCATCGGCGCGCAGGCCAGCGTAGCGGCCGCGGCAGGCGGATCCATCCTACAGGAAGCAATGAACCAGAGAACCCGACCATGAGCGTAAAACAACAGTACGCCTTCCCTTGCACTGAATGCCAGGCTGGCGTGATGCGGATGACTTTGCTGACCTATTTCACCTGGCTCAACGAAGAGCTGGTCACCGTGCCCAATTTCCCGGCCTGGGTCTGCGACGTCTGCGGTCGGCGCCACTATGACGAGCGGGCGATCAACTGGCTGGCCGCATTGCTGACCCCCGAAGCAGGTAAACCATCGCACCCGGCCATGCACCCGGGCCGAACCAAGGCAAGACGGGACTCCTCCCGCCCCCATCCGGAGTAGCGGCTGCCTGACGGAAAGGAACATCGCCAATGCCTGAACCTTCGGTCACCCACCGCCTGATCGCCGCAGACTTCCTGACTCCCAGCTACCGCATCGTCGGCAAGCTGATGGTCCCGACGTCCGGGATCGTCGGGCTGATGAACGACACGACGACGTCCTTCATGGAAGTGCTGGATGCCAAGCTTGCCCGCTTGCACATGCCGACCAAGCTGGTCAGCGAGTTCAAGGTGGTCGACCTGGTCAAGGCCAATGTCTTTGCCGTCTGCCTGACCCGCCGCGAGGATGTCGGCCCGCAGGCGCTGGCGCGTGGCGGCTACCAGACCATGATCAAGTACAACCTGCGCCTCTCCACCCAGGTGTATGAGCTCGAAGGCCAGTTGGAGTGGACCGGGCGCTTCAACTTCGCCACCGTCATGGTCGAAGGGATCCGTGACTTCGTCCCGCTCTACGATGCGACCATCACCGCCATCCTGATCCCCCAGTTGCAAGTGCAGAGCCCGGCGATCCTGTTCAACCGCAAGCATGTCGACCTGCTGGCGCTGATCAATAACCGCAAGTGAACCCACCCGGTGGGTGCATGCCTTTCCCAAAGTACCAGGATAAAGTGAATCTGAAAGTGTCATTGCGAACCGTCGCAGGCGGTGACGCAATCTCCCCGCCAGCCAGGAGACTGCATTGCCGGGCGGCGAATCTCTTGACCTGAACACAGGGGGATGGTAAAATCCGTCCGCTTTGCCCCCATCGTCTAGTGGACCAGGACGCAGCCCTTTCAAGGCTAAAACCGGAGTTCGAATCTCCGTGGGGGCACTAAGGATGTCGCCTTTTCAGGCGGCTCTTTTCGTTAAAACCGGAGCCCCCATTGAGGGGATGCTATTCGAATCTCCGTGGGGGCACTTCTTTTTTTTCAGCCCTTTTGCTCTGTTACAAGCATTAAAATAATCAACTTTTTTGTGTCTTTGCGAGCCGCCAGAGGCGGCGAAGCAGTCCCCACCGGCGGCATATCTCACCCGCAGCGGCGGGATGGCAAGCCGCCTGCGCCATAACTCAACACGGCTGGCTCGCGGCGAATCCCCTCATGAGCTATTGCTAACCTGCCACACTGCTTTGCTCAACCGATGCCCAAAACTCTTCTTCCGATAAGCCTTTACCCGCTCTGATGCTTTGCCTTGACTTCTCCAGGATAGCCTGGAAACGCGTTGACCGTGCCAACAGAATGTTTTCCAGATCATCATCATCCAGGGGTGCGATCAGTACTGCCACTGCCTTTCCGTTTCGTGTGATGACGACTGGCCCATCTGCCTTGCATTGGTCTACATACGAACTAAAGCGTGTTTTCACGTCTGCCAAAGATGCGATTCTCATCGTGTAAACTCCTCGTCACCGATAAACAGCCGATTGCCTTCTTTTATCCCGATTGCCAATACCGAAACCTGTCGTTGTTCTATGTCCACTTCGTAGAATACTCGGAAACGGTTATTTGGCCCAAAGCGTAGTTCCCAGGCCGCTTCATAGGGGGCTGGTTGCTCTAACGGCTTTCGATTTTTGGTCTGCACATCTGGGGCATAGCCAAGTTGCTCTTTAATCGTTTGCCGAATCGAGCCATGATACTTGCGCTCTATCGAATTGAGATGCTCTCGTATTTCTGGCGCAAAGATCAGGGTGAAAGGTTGCTTCGGTGACATTGACTAAAATTATAGTCGTTTATCTGGTCGTGTCAATATAATCCGCTCAACGAAAAAGCCCACCCGCAGCGGCGTGATGGGCAAACTTGTGCCAAAATAGCGTGCCAGTCTCATTGCAGTATCTACGGTGATCGAGCGTTGGCCGTTGACGATCTGGCTGATACGGATGGGCGATACACCAATATCTTGCGCCAAACGATACTGGCTCAATCCCAGCGGTTTCATGAAGTCTTCCAGGAGAACTTTACCAGGATGGATGGGGGATCGGATTTCTTCCATGTTCCTCCGCTCACGGCGCGAGCACCTCGATCTCTCTCCAACTGACCCAAGAAGGGCTGCGCCGCGTCACCACCCGCACATAGCGGACGCCTTCGAGGGGAGTCTCAGAGCTGAACTCGAGCACCTGATTGTCGGCAGTGGGACCTTCAAAGGTGTGGAGAAGGTAGAGCTCCTCGATCGCTGGACCTACCCAGAGTTGATGGAGAGTCTCTCCTGGCGGCGATTGCGACGCGACGAGGCGGATCAGGCGGATCGCGGATGGCTCCCCCAAGTCAATCTCGATCCACTGGGTCGGCCCGGCGCCCGCGCCCCACCAATCCGATGTCA
This sequence comes from Chloroflexota bacterium, assembly GCA_043826785.1. Taxonomy (GTDB): domain Bacteria; phylum Chloroflexota; class Anaerolineae; order Anaerolineales; family Villigracilaceae; genus JBDRPT01. Next base: position 78,024 of record JBDRPT010000005.1, read on the forward strand.
TCCCATCGACAGCGTTGGATGGCGGTTTATCTGGGAGAGAGCGCGAAGCTCGCACCGCCCTTCCCAGCGCCAGGTTGTGCTCGAAAAAGGGCAAGGCGCCGGACTGGCAGGGGTCGGGACGGTTGACCGGCGCCAGTGCCTGATTGATTTGGCTCTCATCGACGAGCGCGTTGTAGAAGTCCGTCTGTTCGTCGCTGTCCCAGGTCCAGAGCAGCCAGCCGTTGAATCCGTATTGACACGAATCGACCTGCCAGTCGTGAAGTGCCTGGGCCGCCACAGCAGCAGACGAGTAAGATGACCGCGCGGCGCCAAACTCGCCCATGATGATCGGCTTTTTCTCCATGCCGGCCATCTTAAAATTGTCCACATACTCCTGAAGGGTCAAGTCCGAGCCTGGATAGAGATGCAAATCGATGAAATCAGCCGTTGATTCCCAGATGGCAGGGCGTGTTTCAATCACCCGCGGATCGCCGATGCGGGATGGATGGGGCGCCTGAGGCCAGAAGAAGCCGACCGAGACGAGAGCCGTCGGGTCCACTTCCAGGATGGAAGCCCGGACCGTGTCAATCCAGTTAACCAGATTCTCGTCCATCATGCGCTGCTTGTCCGCGTCGGAGGCCATGTCGTAGGTCTTGCCGTTCGCTGCGCTGACCACTCTGGAGGTCAAGCTCAACGGAGGAAGGTTGGCTTCGAAGAAGAGTTCGTTGCGAAGTTCATAGGCGAATATGGCGTCCAGCGGAGCACCCTGATCAATGAGTGCCTTGATGAAGTCGCTCCAGAACCGCGTGCTGGACAGGATGCCTCCTCGTCTAAGATACGAGGCATTGTAGCCGCCAAAGTCCTCACTCCAGGTGCCTCCTACAGACGGCTCACTGTCCGTGGTCACCAGGACGAAGATCCCGTTGGCTTTTGCCCTCTGCAGGAAATCGGCAACGTTGGCAATGTACGCCGCGGACAGCCCGCCGGCTGGATCGCTCAGGCTGCCCTGCCTGCAGCAGTTATTCAGGAATACCCTGACGACGTTGTACCCGTTCGAACGCATCCTTTGTAGGGTCTCATCTATCCGCGTGGGGTCATAGAGACCGGGATTGAAGGTGGAGTGGTATAAGATCGTTTCCCCCGAAGGAGAGTGCTGTTTAGCCAGGCGGATGTAGTTGTTGCCCCGCGGGATGAACTTCTCTCCAGTTACGCGGTCGTAGAACTCGCCGATACCATCTATCATGCGTACCCCGATTCGATGCTTGGGAGGGGGCTGTGGAGATGGAGTGATCGTGTAGGTGACAGGGGTTTTTGTAGGAATAGGAGTCGTCGGTGTTGCGCCTGGAGCACAGGCGGAAATAAAGGCAATGAGAAGGATGACTGAAAAAAACACGCGGCGGAGATTGGTGGACATAAGTACCTCCTTGCCGATATGGCCTCATCACACTGTGGTCAGCCTGGGTGAGAACATGTGTGGATTGAAGTCGGGCGCAACATCGTCATATTGAGTCGTGTTGGGGGGAAGCGTGGCAATAACTACCCCATCTCGATACGATAGCCCTGTTCGTTGCTCACATCCTGTCAACTTATTAAAGTTAGGAGTTACGCAGTTGAAGGAGAGCATGCTAAACTTGGGGTATGAACCCACCGAAATGTGACGAAATGGATTACATCAACTTTCTGGTAGCGGCGCAACAAGTGTTTAGCAATGTAGAAGCTTCGCGGACCCACCCGGCTGAAGAACAAGCGCCAGCGCACGACGCCTACACGCGACTGCTGCAGCGATAATCGACTGATGATATACTGAAAAGACCAAGCAAACTGGCATCCGACCAGAAAATTAGCAAGAAGCGACCCAAGAGGTGCAGTGTGAACACAACGTCACTTGGCTACGCCAAGGGGGTACGCGGCGCCATGAGCAAAGTTTGGCTCTGGTTCTAGCCGCGTCAGGGGTTAAAACGCCAAGCCGGTTATTATCTCGTTAGTTGCTTGGTTGAGTTGATATTGGTGTTTGGGTAAAACGTTCAGCTTTTTTTCGAAAGATAGAGTTTCAGCGTTCGAACATTTCCATTATCTAACACTTTTCAGGGCCATCGAAAGAGTCTTGTGGTTTCAGGTTGTTCGGTTTCGCGATGCGATTTCTCATCAAGTAGTGGGGCATCGGTTTGATGTTGTCATGCGATAAGGTGTTGTTTAGTTTTCGTGATCAAAAGGCTGCAAAATGCTGAGTTCCTGGTTTGGGCAAGTTCACAAGTCAAGCAGCATGGCTGTGCGGGGAACTCGCGGCCCGAAAAGCAGTAGAAAACTGTCACCGGGTTAGGGTGAAACCAAAGATTTTTTCTTGGCTGTCAAAGTGTTCGCGTGGCAAGGAATGTGGCCGCAATCCGCGCTGGCGTTCGTTTGAAGAAATCGGTTTGAAAAAGTGATGATAAAATCAGCAAAACGGGTAAGAAAAAAAGACGTAGAAAACAAAGGCTATAGCCGGGTGGCGCAACTAACCCCGGCTCAAGCTGACGTGGCTAGGCCACGAGGGTACGCGGCGCGATTTGCTGATGTTGGTTATGGTAGAGCAGCAGTCGGGGCCAAAACGCCACGCAGCTTAGCCCACCGTTAGTTGCCAGTGTCAATTCCCATGAAATTTACGATGCTGACGGGAGATATTTGACAAGTTTTGAGCACAGAGATTTATCGGTTATACTGGGGGAGAGAAAGTTTTTTGAGTAAGTTATGTGAGGTAGAGATATGGAAATTCCCATGACTGCAATAGAAATGACAGGCACAGTTGATGAGCATAGTCAACTGAAACTGGATGGTTCACTTCCGTTTTCTGGCCCTAAGCGCGTAAGGGTTATTGTTTTATCATCGCTGGATGACGAAATAGATGAGATTTCGTGGTTGCAGGCGGCATCGCTCAACCCTGCATTCGCGTTCCTGGCAGACCCAGAAGAAGATATTTATTCCATAGCTGATGGGAAACCATTCAATGGCGAAATATAAAGTCGTACTCGTCCCATTCCCATTTGATGATTTATCCAGTAGCAAGGTTCGCCCAGCGGTGTGCCTAACTGAGCCAATCGGTCAATATAGGCATGTGGTTTTGGCATTCATCACGAGCAAGATTCCAGAAGAGCTATTGGATAGCGATATTCTGATAGCCACTGATGATGAAGGTTTTGAAGCTTCAGGGTTGCGAGTTTCATCAACCGTGCGGCTTCATCGTATGATGACCGCGACTGTCAACATAATTCAACGAGAACTGGGGCAATTATCTGAGGAAAAACAGGAAATTATTAGAAGTCGGTTGAAAGTACTGTTCAGTCTGGCGGAATAGGGGTAAACACAGTGTTAAGGGGGGAATGGCAACTAACCCCAAGTGCAAGTGACTCGGCTTCGCCTCAGGGGAAGCGGCGCGATTTTCGGCGATTGGCTCTGAGCAACGAATGTTTCGGGACGAAAACGCCGAGCACTTGACTTACCCGTTAGTGTGCGACACGAAGACGTGCAAGTAGCTGTTTTGACTGCACATTAAAAACAGTGTAGGACAAAACCCGGTGTTCTACCACCGGTACTCTACCGAAGCGTGCGTCATCAGGGAAACCGTCCAAGCACAATCAGGGCGCTGATGGGGTGCGAAGCCTTCGGGAAAGATGTATCCCTCATCCGGTAAGATAGGATGGCAATGG
>JBDRPT010000006.1:0-18581 GCA_043826785.1 Chloroflexota bacterium
CCAAAAAGGCGCTAAAACAGCCGCAAATTTGCTGATATCCTACCCGAAAAGCATATTTTGGTATTTGCATCTCATGTTAAGGTTCGTTCCAACCAGACGCTTTTCTTTGCGCTCAGTTGGGCATCTCTAAACTCAAGTAAATAAACTCATAGAGGCTAAACCATTGAAACTAAAGACCTGGCTCGCAATGTTCACCATATACACAATCTGGGGCTCGACATACCTTGCGATCCGCTTCATGGTGGAAACCATACCACCATTCTTGGGAGCGGGAATCCGCTTCCTCATCCCTGGGACGATCATCTACATCTGGAGGCGTCTTGCAGGAGATCAGCGCCCAACAAAAGAACAGTGGCGATCAACAACCATTATCGGCTTGTTGCTGCTTGTGGGGGGCAATGGTTTGTTAACCTGGGCAGAGCAGCGCGTCCCAAGCGGGATCGCCGCTCTATTAATTGGCTCTGTTCCCTTGTGGATGGTCCTGATCGAGGCTCTCCGCAAGGACGGTACCCGTCCCTCGTGGAAAGGAGTCATCAGTTTGCTTACCGGTTTCAGCGGCATCATCCTACTGATTGGCCCTCAAGACATCCTGAGTCCAGAAACCCATTTTGAGCTGATTGGTTTAGCCGCCTGTTTAATCGCTGCGCTACTCTGGTCCGTTGGATCGATATATAGTCGGACCGCCATTCTCCCAAAATCAACCCTCATTACTACAGGGATGCAGATGTTTGCCGGGAGCGGAGCACTCTTTCTCCTCAGCTTCCTTCGAGGTGAATGGCATAATCTTCATTTACCAGATATTACCAGCCGCTCTATAATGGGGCTCGGTTACCTGATCGTATTTGGCTCTCTGCTTGGTTTCGTTGCTTACTCCTGGTTACTCCGTAATGCTCCAGTGTCATTGATATCTACATACGCGTATGTAAACCCGCTCGTCGCTATCGCCCTTGGGTCCTGGTTGGCCGGAGAAGCTCTGAATGTGAGGATAATCATATCTTCCATCATCATTGTCAGTTCGGTGATCCTGATCACGATTCCAGGGCGTAGAAAAATCGTCTACGAGGAACCCCTTTCGTGAAAGCAATACAATGACAACGGTCACACTAAAAGGAGAACGATATGGACTATAAAGAATTGTTGCAACGGGTTAAAGATGATGCGGTTAAATTTGTGTCTTTTCAATTTACGGATGTCACCGGCTCGGTAAAATCTGTTGATGCCCCAGTCGACCGATTGGAGAGTGCACTTGAAGATGGCGTCTGGTTTGACGGGTCATCGGTGGAAGGATTCGCCCGCATCCAGGAAAGCGATATGCACCTTATCATCGACCCGGCCACATATGCGGTTCTGCCCTGGTCTTCTGAGGAACGGCGGCGGGCTCGGCTTTTCTGTGACATCTACACCCCGGAAGGAAAACCTTTCGAGGGCGACCCGCGCGGGGTCCTCAAGCGGCTTTTGCAGAAAGTCAAAGAACGGGGCTGGGTATACAATGTCGGTCCCGAACCAGAGTTTTTCCTATTCAAGAAGAATGGGGGCCATGGGATCCATCCCGTTCCCCATGACATCGGCGGGTATTTTGACTTTTCAGCCAATGACGAGGCTGTCCGGGTCCGCACCGATTTGATGAGCGCACTGAATTCCATGGGCCTTGAAGTGGAAATTGGTCACCATGAAGTATCCCGTGGACAACATGAGATCGATTTTCGATTTGCAGATGCACTACGGACCGCCGACAATGTATTGACACTTAAATACACGGTCAAGGCCATCGCTGCAAAGTATGACCTGATCGCCTCCTTCATGCCAAAACCTGTGTTCGGTATCAATGGCTCTGGAATGCATTGTCATCAATCTATATTCGACATCAAGGGAAATAATCTGTTTTTCTCCCCAGATGACGAATACCACCTCTCACCCCTCGCATATGGATTCATCGCCGGCCAGTTGGCTCATGCCAGGGCACTTTCTGCTGTCGTCGCCCCGACGGTAAATTCCTATAAGCGCTTGGTCCCAGGCTACGAAGCGCCAGTCTATATCGGCTGGGCACAACAAAACCGTTCAGCCCTAATCCGTATTCCGCGCTACACTCGAGGACGGGACAAAGCTGTCCGCGCCGAACTCCGGTTCCCAGACCCTTCTGCCAATCCTTATCTTGCATTTACAGTAATTCTTGCTGCCGGTCTTGATGGCATAGACCGAGGTTTGAAACCCCCGAAACCATTGAATCATGTCAATGTCTATCATCTCACCGAACAGGAACGGAAGAAGATGAAAATCGCATCACTACCCGGGTCATTGGCTGATGCGCTGGCTGAACTGGATAAGGACAGTATGCTTCAGAATGCTCTTGGCCCGGTGACCTATGAGGCCTTTCGCCGGGCGAAGTTGGAAGAATGGGATGAGTTCCGCATCCGGGTTACAGATTGGGAAGTGGAGAGATATCTCGAAATAGCTTAATCAAAATTCAAGGCAACCTGTTGGTTGCCTTGAATTTTAGATCTTGAAAGGGTTGAAATCTGTATCGGTATCGAAATAATCTTCACCTTCGACGGACTTCAATTTCCGAACAATTGCATACGTAACCGGAGTCATGACCACCTCGACGGTGACTTTGAAAAGATAATTCGTCAGAACGAGAGTCGTGAACAGACTCCATGGAAAAACCCCGATGATGGAGGCGATGACAACGAATACAGCCGTATCGACAAACTGACCGATGATCGTACTCCCGATTGTACGGGTCCACAGCCAGCGCCCTTTCGTCAGGACTTTCATTCGGGCAAGGATGAACGAGTTGGAAAACTCCCCAGCCCAATAACCCGCAAGGCTTGCCAGCACAATCCCGCCGGTGCTCATCCCGCCCAGGATTGCGCGATACGCATCATCTCCGGCATATTGTTGCCAGGTGGATTCACCCGGCAAAATGCTCACCACCCAGAATACAAGTGCACTGAGCGCCAGACAGGCAAATCCAATCCAAATAACGCGGCGGGATTTTCGGTACCCGTATACTTCCGTCAGAATATCCCCAAAGACATAACTGATCGGGAATAGGATCGTCCCGGCATCAAACGCCATGCGGATGGATACCAAGCTGAATCCCAGGTCAATAATTTTTGCCGAGGAGGCGATATTACTGACCAGGAGGACAACAACAAAAAAGACCATTATGAGGTCAAAGTAACGGTAGTGTTTATTCAAATTCTATTCCTGTACACTCTCGATTAGGCGGCAGTAGGAGCACCGGCCTTGCGCTGATGTCGGTTGCCCACACTCCATACACGGGGCCAAGCGCCTGCTGTCTTTGTCTGGATCGGCAAACACCCCAGAATCGCGGGCTTGTAGGAATCGGAGATAGAAGGACAGTTTCAAGCCTGGACGGTCATTTTCCATCTTATTCAAAATATCCTTGTAGTAGATGCTTGTGGCTCCCTTTACAAATGGACATTCCTCGTAGATATACTCAATTCCTCTAAGGATGGCGTATGCTGCCATTTCCCGTTCGTAGAATCGACATAGGGGCTTTACTTTACGTGCCAGCCCTGCAGTCTCTGGCAACACAGGTCCTTGTCGGACGATGTATTCACCGGACCAGGATAGAGTATTTCCAAAAAGGACCGCTGCTTCATCATCGAGGTTATGTCCCGTGGCCAGAACCGAGTATCCATGATCACGAGCAATTCTGTTCATAGTATGTCTTTTTACCATGCCACACAGCGAACAGGGTTTCCCCCGTCCTCTCTGAGTCGTCCGGGCGAGTTCAATGATTGTCTTACCGGTCTCTTGTCGTAAATCGCTTACGTGCAGGCGTAACCCACGTTCATCCGCAAATCGGCGGGTGACCTCGAGGGATTTTTTTGAGTAGCAATTCTCTCGATCGGCGATTCCGAGATCGATATAAAGACCATCTACTTTATATCCAAGCTGTAATAAAATATCCCAGAGCGACAACGAGTCTTTTCCACCGGAAACAGCTACAAGAACTTTCGCATCCTTGTCGAACATGGCATATTTTTTGATAAACCGTTCTGTCTGTGTGGGGACCCAGTCTAGAAAATGCTCCCGGCAGAGAGCCAATTTGTGTTGACGCATGCTAATCACGGCCTTTTGGCTGCAAGTTTTGCACTTCATAAATCCTACGCTGACCCACCTGATATCACCGAGACAAGCTTGATGACATCACCATCGCGAAGTATTTCGTCTTCAGTGATTATTTCTCCTTCGCGGATAGCAAGTACAGTCTCTGGGAGGATTTCCAATTTATTCAGCGCCGAGGATAGGGTCATCCCATGACGAACATCGAATTCTTTTCCATTAATACGTACTTTGACCATGCTACCAGCCTGAGGACATAATTTTAACCATATTGCTCCAAATTCACTCGTGCGATAATTGATCCTTGCAGATATATTCGCTTACGGGAAAAGATAGGTCAGCATACTCTCCACGGTATTCTTCAGGCAACAGCGCGGCCAATTGGCACATGACCGCATCGGTCATATCCTGGCGCATTCGCCGGTTAACAACATCTTTAGATTGGCTCAGGCGAAACGGCTTGCCTACGCGAATATTGAACTTGGTCCTGCGGAAGCGCTTGATGTTATCCACGAACGACTCCCCTCCCCAATGAGCCACCGGCAAGATCCTGGCTCCTGAATGCATCGCAAGGGAAATAACTCCAGGGTGGCCGCGTAACAGGCGACCATGCTTTGACCGCGTTCCTTCAGGTGCGATCGTGAAGATATCACCATTTTCCAAAGCAGCCAAGGCAGAACGGAGCGCGTCAAGGTCTGCTTCACCCCGGCGGACTGGGATCGCACCCCATAAATCAAACAACCATCCCATGATGGGATTGTCCCAGGTTTCTTCTTTTGCGAACCCGGTCATCTGCCGAGGCTGAAGATGAGCATATAACAACGGAACTTCAAGTGATCCAATATGATTCGTTACAATAATAAGTGGACCCTCGTTTGGGACCAACTCCAAATCCCGGCGGTCGATCTTACACAGGACTAACGTCCCCCCCCGAACCACCCAACAAACAAATGCATGAAGCAGGTTCATTGTCCTGGTTTCCGGCTGATGAATTCTAGTGCTTGAGGGTGCAATTCAATGGTCAGGTCATGACCTTCATAACATACAGTCTCACCATCGCAATGGACCGGTAATGTCCCCTGGATCGCCTTAACAGTAACCTTGCGTGCTTGACCGATTCTGACTTCCTTTTGGGTTGCCTGGGTTCCCTTTAAGAAATAAGGGATCAGGGACAGAATCCGTGAGCGGCTAACCGAATCAGCAATACACAGGTTAAAGAAGCCATCCGTTGGGTCTCCGTCCGGGGCGAAGAAAAAGCCTCCCCCCATCCTCTGTCCATTCATTACCGAGATCATCAATGCCGCTTGGGTAATATCCTTCTCATCATATACGAGTCGTACTGTCGGGGCTTTGTAATAGATAAAAATGGTTTCGATGGCAGCAATCAGGTAAAGGAGCAAGCCCCTGATCCAACGAATCTTCGCAGCAACAAACCCGGTCGCGGCATCGAATCCGATACCCACCCCGTTGCCAAAGAATCTTCCATCCGGATAGTCACCACCGAAGACGATACCGACATCCACCTTGCGATGATGATTTTCGGCCAGGATGCGACATCCTTCCTGTACCCCTACCGGAATCCCCATTCCATAGGCAAAATCGTTTCCCGTTCCCACTGCAATAATGCCCATTCTTGTTTTGGTATGGCCTGCTTTTTGGGCAATCATCAAACCATTTAGGACTTCATTTGCGGTACCATCCCCACTCACTGCGACGACAACGTCGCTACCATTTCTTGCCGCTTGTTCGGCCAACTCAGCAGCATGCCAAGGACGCTCTGTGGAAATCAATTCATAATTGAGGTCATGTTTCTGTAGCTCCAACTCTAATTCTGAAATGATCCGACCTGCATATCCGCGTCCCGAAATTGGGTTGACGATTATTGTATAGTTAGACATAGGGGTCTCCATAAGAGTAAGATGTATGGGATAATTTTACAATGATAATGCTCATAATTACCAATTCTGATAGAATACTCTCCGAATTATGCTTATCACCCTTACGATCCTGATTTATATCCTGAGTGCATTCGCCGTTATCTACATCCGGTTGACGCAATCAAGATTTCGCTTCACTTGGCACATCGCCTCAGTGAGTTCATTGTTGGCTTTGGTCGGCATATTCTTTTGGCAACTCGAAATACCAAAGTCCATAACCCTGATCAATTGGCAAGTTACTCCAATTTTCGGATACGCTCCCACATGGATTGTTGATCGCCTATCCTGGCCATATGCCATCAGTTTGGCCACCCTTGCAGTCGGGGTGATCTTCACTTCAGTGGTTCGGAAAGGGGTAAATCCCCTTGCCTGGGCAGGTACCCTGCTGCTAACCGCCCTAGGCATTTTAGCTACCCTTGCAGCAACACCATATACATTGATCATATTATGGGCAGCTATCGATCTTGTGGAACTAGGTACCATGCTCGTCTCAGTCGATGGAGAATCCCAAAGCGAGGGGGTGGTAATCGCATTTGCTGCCCGCTTGGGTGGGATCGGTCTTATGGCCTGGGCGAGTGTATTGAGCATTGCAGAAGGTAGCACACTCGATTTCGGGTCAATTCCTGCCCAGGTCGATTTGTATTTGCTTTTAGCAGCCGCATTACGCCTTGGGGTTGTGCCCCTCCATCTCCCCTATAGAGGGGAAAATGTTATTCGCCGTGGATTCGGAACCATTCTTCGACTTATCTCAGCAGCGTCGTCTCTGGCGCTTCTGGCCAGAATTCCTGCAGGTGGACTGCATGGTCAACTGACCCCAATCCTCATTATATTAACCGCTTTTACATCACTCTATTCCGGTTGGATGTGGATGCGCTCATCCGACGAATTGACAGGAAGGCCGTTCTGGATCCTTGGAATCGCTTCCCTCTCTGTTGGAGCAAGTCTTATCGGTTCTCCCATGAGCAGTGTTGGCTGGGGTGTAGTCTTGATATTGGGAGGTGGATTCATCTTCCTTTATTCGGCACGATCCAAAGCATTAATCTGGTTAGTCATTCTGGCAACCCTTGGACTGACATCCCTTCCATATACAATCTCTTCATCTAGCCAGCAGATAAATATCGATATCCCGATATGGAACTTGATCATCTTTCTACCTGGCCAAGCACTCCTACTGGCAGGCATATTCCGGCATGGGCTTCACCTCGGGGAACTCAATATCGAATCATTCCCGCCTTGGGAGAAGAGCGCATATACCACGGGGCTCTCGATCATTATTGGTGTCCAGTCCCTGTTAGGCATCTGGGTTTGGGCTGGGGCTCAAGTGAGTGGATCATGGTGGTCTGCCGTGATTGTCGTCAGTATAGCAATTGTTTCCTTAACACCATTACGGAAAAATACCCTCACAAAGACCGCCGAGGGACTAAGCACACGCCTGGCCTCGCTCACTATCCAACCCGATTGGATATACAAACCGATCTGGCCTATCTATCGCTTAGCAGGAAGGACGATCGCACTCCTTTCGGACGCTCTCGAAGGAGAAGCCGGGATGCTCTGGTCATTACTCATCCTGGTCATATTGATATCCATCTATTCTCTCCAGATACGATAAGACAATGGAAAAGATACTTGAGTGGGTAGCCTTATTCCTGGTAATTACAGCCTCTAGTTCCTTTCTTTTCATCCGTGAATGGCGGTGGAGCCTGGGGATCATGGCTGTTCTCTATCTCTCTGCCTTTTGGTTGATACAGGCGAACTGGCCATTAACAATGGCTGCTGCAAAATTAGTCACCGGCTGGATGGCGTGCACTATCCTGGCAATTGCACGTTATGGGTCTCATACAACCCCTCCAAGTGAGACAGCCTGGCCACAAGGCCATTTATTTCGAATCTTTATTATTGGGATCAATGCAATGGTCACAATCATTTTTTCAACACGGATAAGCGTATGGCTTGCGATCAGCATTCCGGTAGCTCTGGGGGGGCTTTACGCCATCGGTTTGGGAGTATTGTACATGGGCATCACCGCAAGAGCCTTTCGTGTGATTATTGCCCTTCTTACTATATTAATTGGCTTTGAAATCATCTATTCCGCTGTCGAAAGGTCGATCCTGGTAACTGCAATGCTCTCTGTTATCAACCTGGGTCTTGCGCTCATTGGCGGCTATTTCTTGACAATCGAAGAGTCGGAGGTGGCTTTGTGAACGCGCCTACGATTTGGATCATCATTCCTTTGGGGTTAGCGTTTATTCTCTTCTTACTTCCATCAAGGGACTGGGTAAAATATGTTGCATTCAGCATCATGGTCTTATTTGCTACGATGGCAATTGCGTTACCCGTAGAAACGACCTTTCAGATGGGGGAGACCATGATAAAAATCACACCCTCGCTGACTATTTTGGGCCGCCGGTTCAACATCGACTCAGGTGACCAAATTCTCCTTGCTTTGCTCTACTTTTCTACAGCCCTTTGGCTATTAGCCCCAAAGCTAGCTCAAACATCCCAAAGGTTTTATTCAATAGCCATTGGTGTGACAGTAATCCTGTTAGCTTCTTTATCTGTGGAACCGTTTCTTTATGCTGCCCTTTTCATTGAAACAGGCGTTTTATTGATCATTCCTCTCTTGGTAAAGAGGGGCCAATCCTGGAGTGGGGCAATCCGTTTTCTCATTTTTATGTCCTTGGCAATGCCATTGATCCTATTTTCAGGATGGCTCCTGAGTGGCATTGAGGCCAATCCAGGAGATATCACCCTGGTTCGACAAGTAGTCATATTGTTAGCCATTGGTTTTGCTTTCTTACTCGCAATATTCCCCCTCCACTCTTGGATACCCAAACTCACAGAGAGTTCGTCACTCTGGGTTGTTGGATTCGTCTTGTGGATCTTTCCCACAGCAATCCAACTCTTCGGTATAGGATTTATTGACAGGTACTCTTGGTTACGAGACTCTCCTTCATTGCAGCAAACCTTACTGACCACAGGGATTATGATGATCCTGTTTGGTGGGGTCATGGCAGGCTTCCAACGCCACCTGGGCAGGATATTTGGGTTTGCAGTAATGGTTGAAACCGGCTTCTCATTATTATCCATTGGGCTTGGAAGCAGCACTGGGATCGAGCTCTTCATCTCGATGTTATTGCCGCGAGTAATTTCCCTGTGCATTTGGGCTTATGCCCTCGAAATTTTGTCATGCTCAAGCGTGTCATTGCGCTTTCGAGACATCAAGGGTCTTGCTCGTCAGCATCCTTTCGCCGCTAGTGGATTGGTCCTTTCCCATTTATCCATGGCAGGATTGCCTCTGCTGGTCGGTTTTCCATTAAGACAGTACTTACTCGAAGCGACAGCCGCTATATCCAGCTCTTATTCATTGCTAATCATGATCGGGCTTGTGGGGTTATTCATCAGCGTCCTTCGATCTCTTGCCTCACTTGTCATGGCTCCAGAAAAAATAATTTGGACAGCTCAAGAAAACATACCCCAAAGGATATTTCTCAGCATCGGTAGCTTATCATTGATCATCCTTGGGATATTTCCTCAATGGGCAAAGCCGTTACTTGCTCAGGTGCCATTCCTGTTCGACCATATCGGTCAATGATCATAGTGCCCCCATGCTATAATCACCACGCCAATATTTAAAGATCATTGCGCTGATATGCGGAGACATACCCATGGAATTTGAACAGATCATCAAACGCCTCGACTGGCTGGACGAAGAACGCCGCAAAGACAAGATAACGCTTGCTGAGGTAGAAAAACATGTTTCCCGCCTGGAAAGTGATCTGAAAATCATCAATAAGAAACTAAAGGAAATCAACAATTCCCTCGCGGAGTTATCCTTTACTCCGGCGCGGTTTGAGCAATACGAAACAGCCGTAAACAAAACCCGGGAAGAGATTTCGAAGTTGATCGGGGCTACCGAGAAGCGAACCGAAGCCAATCAAACCGAGTATGACAAACGGGTTCAATTACAGTTGGAGGGTGTAAATAAGACTCTGCAAGATTTGAAAAAAACAAAAAAGGATGTTTCCGATGTCAGGCGTGACTTAAAAACACGCGAAGACGAAGAAGCCCGTCGCGACAAGGTCATTTCGGAGTGGGAAAAAAGGATCAAGGCGAGCTTGGAAAAAAGCGAGGAGGCTCAACAAACCGTACGTGCTGCCGAAGATGGCCGGAGACAAGATGCCAAGCGCCTGGCAGATTTACAAGGTGAAATTAACGCATCCCGTAAGCGATTGGAGGATGCAAAAGAGCGGAGCGATGTAACCAGTGACAGCATCCGCCGGCTCGAGGTACGCGTGAACGAAATGCTTGCCAGCGAGGTGGACAGACGCCAGGCACAGACAAACTTCATCGAAGCCCAATCTCGTGCCCAGGTCGAGCGCGATCGAGCATGGAAAGACTGGGAAGAACAAGTATCATTCCTTCACAATCAAACAGAGACAATGGATTCGTACTTGCAGGAATGGGAAGTTGCCCAGCGAGCTGTTAAACGTGCCCAAGAAACCTATGAGGATATCATCCAAAAATACGAACGTCGGATCAACGAGATCACAGAAATGCAACGCCTCGCAGAAGACAGGTTCCGGCAGGAATGGGTCACTTTCAAAGCAGATGACCAAAAGCGGTGGACAAGCTACACTCTCTCTCAGGAAGAACAACTCCGAGACTCTCGCTCGCGGATGGATAAATTCGACGCCCGCCTGACCTCGCTCGATGATTTAACCCAGACCCACCAAGATGTTTTGGCCCTAACCAAGGAAGCAAACCAACAATTACTCCAAGCACTGTTGGCACAGATCCACGAATTGTTGAATGCATACGACCGGGCAATGGGGACTAAATAGTGTTTATTGTAGTCAGAACCCAAGATAGATAACCGGAGATATCCATGAGAGTCGTTGGTACTGCCGGCCATGTAGATCACGGGAAATCCACGCTCATCGCATCACTCACCGGAATAAACCCCGATCGCCTGAAGGAAGAGCAGGAACGTGAGATGACGATTGACCTCGGGTTCGCATGGTTGACTTTACCTAATGGAGAGGATATTGGCATTATAGATGTCCCGGGGCATCGCGATTTTATCGAAAATATGCTTGCCGGTGTGGGTGGAATAGATGCGGCTTTGTTGGTCGTAGCCGCCGACGAGGGCATTATGCCTCAAACCAGGGAACACCTGGCAATTCTAGACCTTCTCCAGATTCAAGCAGGCCTGATTGTTCTAACCAAAGTTGACCTGGTAGAAGACAGTGAGTGGCTGGACCTTATCGAAACCGAAGTCCGAGAATTATTAACTGGCACTATCCTGGAAGCTGCACCCATTCTCCGTGTGTCGGCTCGAAATAAGTCTGGCTTGGCGGAGTTGGTCGCCGCGCTAGGTTCACTGCTCGAAAGACAATCCCCACGGCTCGATCTGGGCCGTCCAAGATTGCCAATCGATAGAGTTTTTTCCATGCCCGGATTTGGGACGGTTGTCACTGGAACTCTCACAGACGGCCAGTTGAAGATTGGCGATGAGGTTACCATTATGCCGGGTGGCATTAAAGGCCGAATACGTGGATTGCAAACCCACAAGAAGAAAGAAGATGTGGCTACCCCTGGTAGCCGCACGGCAGTTAATATCTCTGGGGTCAACCATGAAGAATTGCAAAGGGGAAATGTCGTCACCCTAGTGGGACATTACAAACCATCTCAAAGGATCGATGTCCAGATCCGTTTATTACCCGACATTTCCATGCCAATAAAGCATGGTACTGAGGTGAAAATCTTTCTTGGAACAACTGAGACGATTGCAAAAGTACGCTTACTTGGGACAGAAGTGCTAAATTCAAGCCAGGAGGGATGGCTGCAACTTGAGTTACGCCATCCAGTGGTCAGTGTACGAGGGGACCGCTACATCCTGCGTCGACCTTCCCCCGGTGAAACGCTGGGTGGAGGAACAGTCATTGACCCCCATCCAAAGCGGCGACACAAACGGTTCGATGCGTCTGTAATCAAGGCGCTATCTTCCACATCGGGCGGCTCCCCTATCGAGGTGATGTTGCAAGCCAGTCTGGCGATGGGTCCTGCCAGCATTAAAGACATCGTTCAGAAGGCACAATTGGATTCTGACACTTCTTCGAGCGCGTTAGATGAATTAATCTCAACGGGGCAATTGATCCCGATCGAGGTTGGACCGATCACTAATAAATCAGATATTTTGGTCGTATCCGCGAGTCAATGGGAAGACATATCTTCTCAAGTGAATAAGGTGATCGATAGCTACCACCGCACTTACCCACTACGCAAAGGGATGCCCCGTGAGGAACTTAAGAGTCGCTTGAAAATCGCACCCCGAGTGTTCAATGGTGTGATTAGAAAGCTGTCAGCGGAAAAGGCTGTGGTTGAAATGGGCTCGTTAATTGCAGCCCCTGGCTATAAAATTATTTTTTCGCTGGACCAGCAAGGATTGATTAACCGTTTATTGGACAGGTTTGCATCATCCCCTTACTCGCCACCGACGATAAAAGAATGTCAGACAGAGATTACTGAGGATCTACTTGATGCCTTAGTTGAATTAGGAGAACTCATCGCCGTATCATCCGAGGTGATCTTCAAAATGCAGGACTATAATGCAATGGTGGCAACCGTGCGTGAAATCATAGAAAAGCAGGGGCAAATCACCCTGGCCGAGGTTCGTGACGCGTTCAATACCAGCCGGCGCTATGCGCAGGCATTACTGGAACATCTGGATGCGATCGGAATGACTTATCGACATGGAGACTATAGGAAGATTCGCAAGCAATCCTAGCAGAAGGCTCCAAATAAAGGTGTAACATGTGTGGTCGTTTCACATTGACAGTTGACCCTGCAGACCTGCAGTCAGCATTCCCTGAGTACTCCTTTCCCGAACGATATGCTCCTCGATATAATATCGCTCCAACACAACCGATCCTCGCTGTTCCAAATAACACAGAAGGCAATTCCGATTTCTTCATTTGGGGACTGGTCCCTTCATGGGCCAAGGATCCGGCGATCGGAAACCGGATGATCAACGCGCGTGCAGAAACCCTGGCTGAAAAGCCGTCGTTTAGGGGACCGTACCGGCATCGACGCTGCTTGATCTTTGCCGATGGTTTCTATGAATGGAAAGCACATAGTGGGACAAAAAAGAAGACCCCCTATTACATCCGACTTAACTCTGGGAAACCCTTTGCTTTTGCCGGTCTGTGGGAGGGGTGGCAAAGCCCGGATGGTGGGGAGATAAAATCCGCAACCATCATCACCACACAACCGAATCTGGTGATTGCGGAGTTACACAACCGCATGCCAGTAATCCTCGACCCAAATGATTACGCTGCATGGCTGGATCCAGCTCCCCGATCCCCTGCCGACATGCAATCCATGCTTCGCCCTCATTCCGGAGGGGAGATGATCGCCTATCCGGTATCGACAATGGTAAACAGCCCTGCCAACGATCGCCCGGAATGTGTCCTGCCAGCCTGAGAGACGGCACCCTTCCACGTAAACCCCTGTCATTCCGATATCCATTGTGAAAATAACAGAGCGGTTCCCAGCCTTAGCCTCGCGCGATTTCCTCATTTTCTGGATCGGGCAGTTCGTTTCCCTGATCGGCACTTGGATGCAAAGCACCACCCTGCCGTATCTCGCTTACCGTTTAAGCAACGATCCATTCATTCTCGGCTTGGTTGGCTTTTCTTCCACCCTGCCCGCGCTAATCCTGACACTTCCAGGAGGGGTGATCATCGAACGCCTGGATAAACGCAAAACTGTCATCGGGTTGCAGGCGATGATGATGTTGCAGGCGTTCATTATGGCATTCCTGGCATTAAATGGATTGATCCAGATTTGGCATATCCTTATCTTAGCATTCTTGCTAGGATCGGTGAACGCCATCGAGATCACTGCCAGGCAGGCAATGTTGGTAGAGTTGGTCGGCAAACAAGCATTGCCCAATGCAATTGCGCTCCAATCCACAATCATGAATGCAGCCAGGGTATTGGGCCCAGCACTGATTGCCCCTTTCTTGATCATCCTAGGGGGGAGAGGTGAGGGATACGCATTTTTGTTCAATGCGTTCAGTTATTTATTCGTAATTGTCGGCCTTTTCTTCACCAGACCTCGATATCGGGCAAACCAGATTCAAAATCCCCAACAAGAACGGAATCTCATCGTAGATTTCCGGGAGGGGTTGGAATATATCAAACAGACCAAATACGTTGTTGTTATCATCATGATCGCATCCCTGATCGGGTTCTTTGGGTTTCCGTTCATCCAGCAAATCCCGGTGATCGCAGGTGACATACTCAGGCAAGCCGGTGATACGCCTGCTGAAGTGGCAGCCCGGAACAGCCTGCTATATGCATTCCAAGGCGTGGGTGCTTTGGTGGCAGCAATATTTCTAGCTTTGTTCTCCAACCTGCAACGAAAAGGCCTCCTTCTTACAATTGGCCAATTTGTATATTCGATCGTCTTAATCCTAATTTCCGGGATCCACAGCACCGCCAGCGCTCTGGCTTTAATCGCATTGTTGGGCTGGTCGACTGTCACCCAACTGGCTATGATGAACACCTTGATCCAACTCGAAGTCCCTGATCAACTCAGGGGTAGGGTATTCTCTATCTTTCTTTGGGCTATTTTGGGGATCGCGCCACTTGGAAATCTGGCTGTAGGATGGCTCGTCAAGCAATGGGATTTGCGGGCTGCCGCCCTGGTATGCGGAGGTATCTGCCTTGTCGCCTCCATCATCATCCACAGCCTATACCCGGGCATCCGCAAGAAAATCGCCTAATCTTATCTTAATCCTTCGCTTGACGCTCCCATTTCAGCGTGATATGATGCCTTCCATGTCTGAAGATTCCAACAGCGGTAGCAACTCAGGAATACCCCAGCCTGAAATTGAAAACAACCTTTCTCCTTCTCGAGAAAGTAAGCCCAACATCTTCCTAGCCTTGGTTGAATTGCTGGCGAAGATGGGCTTGGGCGAGCTTGCCACGCGGATCGGCACAAATGTACTCTCCGTTTTGTTGATCATAGGGATCGTCCTGATCATGCAATCCTTTATCCGGCAGACAAGCGCGGCAATGGAAGGCATGGAACCGATTGTAAATACATCTCCGATCGCCAATCAAATTCCTCTCATCTCTACCGACCCACTCGCCCCTGACGGCATCGCCCGCAATGCAATCTTGCACACTACGATTCCATCCCGTCCACGGGTTGAAGTCATTGCTTATACCGTCCAGGTAGGAGATTCTGTCTTCAAGATCGCAGAGAGTTTTGGACTGAACCCAAAGACCGTTCTTTGGGGTAACTATGCAATCCTCAGGGACGACCCTCACCGGTTACGCCCTGATCAAGTGTTGAACATCCTGCCCATCAATGGGACCTACTACGAGTGGCAGGGGACGGAAAGTTTGATCACAGTCGCCGGGTACTTCGGCGTGAACCCGGAAATGGTCATCAATTACCCCGGAAATCATCTTGACCCAGACGCAATCGGCGACCTATCTGCCCCGAATATCCCGGCCGGGACCTGGTTGATCGTACCGGGTGGAGCGCGAGAGTTTACCTCCTGGGGAGCTCCGGTCGGTGTAACCCGCGACAATCCTGCTGTCGCCAGGGTGATTGGTGTAGGGGCCTGTGGGGCAATTTCCGGGGGAGCTATTGGATACGGTACTTTCGTCTGGCCAGCTTCACAACACCGTCTCTCCGGGTACGACTACTCGCCGGATTCTAATCACCCCGCGATCGATATTGCCGGCAACACCGGTGATTCTGTCTTCGCTGTAGATGCAGGTGTAATTGTGTACGCTGGCTGGAACGATTATGGTTACGGTAATCTGATCATGATCGACCATGGGAATGGCTGGCAGTCACTGTATGCCCACCTGAATACCATAAACATCGTCTGTAGTCAGAGCGTTGGCCAGGGTGAGTTCATTGGGACTATCGGCTCGACCGGGAATTCCACCGGCTCGCACCTCCATTTTGAGTTGATGCACACACAGTACGGGAAAATCAATCCCTGGAATTTCCTACCGTAGGGTAGTGGTCTTGTAAAAGGACATTTTTCCAGCTATAATCTCGATCACAACGGGCGCGTAGCTCAGTCGGTTAGAGCGCATCACTCACATTGATGAGGTCGGGGGTTCGAGCCCCTCCGCGCCCACAAGAAAACCTCACCCAGAAGGAAATTCTACTTCACAAAAAGAAATCTCCCACTCGAGAAGTGGGAGATTTCTTTTACATAGTTA
The DNA here is from genome assembly GCA_043826785.1 of Chloroflexota bacterium. GTDB lineage: Bacteria > Chloroflexota > Anaerolineae > Anaerolineales > Villigracilaceae > JBDRPT01. The sequence goes on from JBDRPT010000006.1 coordinate 16,286, forward strand.
TGGTTATCGATTGCGGCAGAAACTCGCTCGCGTTTGCGATGTCACCCATTCACACGCGGGGTAAGCACTACATGCAGACGGACTGGTATATTGTGAACAGTTCACAACAGGCGTGGAGGTCGGAGTTGGCAGCGCCGGAGCGGCCAGATAAGGAACGACCTCCAGATCTCCCAGCACTCTCCCGCTGGACCTCGCCATCCAGCAGCGGATCCCGAACAGTCGCACCGCCAGCCAGGATGAATCCTGGTTACGGCCTTCGATGGGCAATTCCATCCCGGTTTCACCGGCTGTCAACATCTCATACAACTGGCTGGGACCAAAGCGGCAGAACGCGGACTGCTCCAGCAGAAAGAATGGGAATTCGAAAGTGAGCGGCAGGTTATCATAGTCCCAGCCGAAATCCACATCTTCCAAGATTCCACCCATCGGTGCATACAGGCTGCGGAATGTGTATCCCATATGGCCACTGGGTTCGAAAGTCCACCGGCCGGGCAAGAGAATGCTACCGTTTGGATCCCCTTCGGCGTTGATACGCAGGCAGTAGTTTTGATCTCCAGGGACGATAAAGGTATATTCACCATTCACATCTGTGGTCGCGGTCAGTTGGTCGTACGAAGGACAATCACCTTGCCCGATTCCCACAACGACACCGGCAATGCCTGGTTCGGAGGGCTGGCGGATGCCATCCGCATGGACAACACCGAAATCATCGACAATGCAACCATCCGGCAGAGGAGAAGGAAGCGGGTCCGTCCCCGGGGCGACCGAACAGAGGTCATGCCAGACCATGCCATTGATCGTTGTAAAGTACTGGAATCCCGAGAACTGGAAATCCCAACCGAAATTGACGTCGCTTGCTGGAGAACTCTCGGCGATGGTCACTTCCCAACTGGCAAGCTCGCCTACGATGCCACCGACCGGCGCGGACCAACCACCTGGGACGAGTGCCGAGACGTTGTTGGGCTCCAACGCATCTACGCTGACGCAGTAGGTACCTGGGTCGAGTTCCAGGAAGTAATATTGCCCAATCACATTCGTCATCACTGCCCCTAAGTTCGTCGCTGGACACGGACCTGAGCCCAACCTGACAACCACGTTCTGGATGCCCTCTTCAAAAGGCGATCGGATGCCATCTGCAATCACGCCTCCCCCTCCTGAAGGGATACAACCGAGTGGCAATGGGTCCGGCAGTGGACCCAGCTCAGGGACACCACAGGCATCATGCCAGACATAACCAGAGATGTCCATCTGAGGGACTATTGCACAGGTCCCGGCCAGGTCGATTGTGAAGGAGAAGGCTGCTGAAAAAGGTCCTTCGACTGCATCAACAATCGGAGCTATGCGCCAGTAATGTGTAGAACAGTTGTCCAGGTCTGGATTGACGACATTCGAAAATGGATAGACATCGTAACTGAAATCATACTCCATCGTTGCAAATGCTGGATCGATTGCCATCTGGACATGGTAACCTTCCGGGATGCAGCTATCTGGGTAGTCCCAGGTCAACCAAGGGTTCTGATAATCCAGCACAGCCCCATCGGCCGGAAAAAGCGGCGTGGGCGGGAGCAATCCGGCCGAGTTACAAACAGGACCAGTGATAATTCGGCGGGCAGAGCTTAGAGGCCCTTCCACGCCACCACTCACCGCGGCCACCTTCCACATGTACATCGTACCCGTCTCCAGTGCCGTAATTGGTGTCCAGGTCCCTGTTGGCCCGGTTACCGAGCCGCCATAGTCGTCAGTGTATCCAGAGGGAGCGGACAGGACGTATATCGCATACCCATCAGGGTTGCAGGAGTCCGGATAGGTCCACGTGAAAGTGGGAGTCAGGGATCCTACCCAGGCTATACTGGCCGGTGAATCGAGGGTTGGAGCGACCAAATCAGCCGGGGCACAGGTTGGGACAGGAAGATCACACCCGATCAGCAACAGCAGAACGCCCATGACGAGGGCAAGTAATATTCTCGTTTTCATTGCTCTCTCCTTTAACTATTGTTACCAAAACCGGTTCAAGACAGGCACGTTAATATAACTTGGCGTACAATCGCCCAGGGGAAATCGCTGGCTTGAACCCTCGATCAGCAGCCTCGATCAATTTTTATCTTAAGGTCCCTTCATTTGTTCTCTATATATTCTCGCATTTCATAGAAATAAAGTAACTATTCAGCCAGAACGGTGACGAAATTAGGAACGTAAGGCGAACCGGATAAAGCCTGAGAGAGAACGTCCAGAATACGTTGTTTGTTTTTCCTGGCAGTCGAAATATAACTGCGGATATGGTAGAAAGCCTCCGCCC
>JBDRPT010000007.1:0-3506 GCA_043826785.1 Chloroflexota bacterium
TCACTTCCAGTCGATGGATCTCTTTTGTGCTCATAGTGAGTAGTTTGTCCACTTTCTTGTCCCTTTCCAAGGGGACATTTTAACTTTGGTAAAAGGGGACTCTACTACTTTGGGCTAACACATGAAATGTCATCCCTTGACAGCCCGGTCATCCTCGGTTACCCTGATATCACTTAATCGAATGATTTCAGCAGTCGTTGCTTTTGAAAGTTCTGAGCCCCGCTCAATCCTCCCAACACTCCGCACTACTGAAGAAAAGGAAATTCTGTGAACTTTGACCAGTTCAACCTGGATCCACGCCTGATGGCAGGGGTCCGCCGCCTCGGCTATAGCGTGCCGACACCCATCCAGATCAAAGCCATCCCCGCCGCCCTGGCCGGGGAGGACCTGATCGGCACCGCCCAGACGGGTACCGGCAAGACGGCCGCCTTCGTCCTGCCGATCCTGAACAAGCTGCTGACCGGTCCGCGGAACCGCGCCCGGGCCTTGATCGTCACTCCGACACGTGAGCTCGCCGAACAGATCCACGAAGCGGTGCGGGACCTGGGCACCGGCACCGGCCTGCGCAGCGCCACCCTCTACGGGGGCGTGAGCGCCGCACCCCAGGTGCGCGCCCTGCGTGATGGGGTCGAAATCCTGGTCGCCTGCCCGGGCCGCCTGCTCGACCACATCAGCCAGGGGCGTGCCCGCCTGGAGGGCATCGAAATCCTGGTCCTGGACGAAGCCGACCGCATGCTCGACATGGGCTTCCTGCCTGACGTAAAGCGCATCCTCAGCCACGTCCCGGCCAGGCGCCAGACGATGCTCTTTTCAGCCACCTTCCCGCCCGAAATCGAACAATTGGCCGCCCGCACCCTGCGCAATCCCCACCGCATCGCCATCGGCTTGAGCCGCCCGGTGCACACCGTGGCGCATGCGCTCTATTCCGTTCCCCAGCACCTGAAGTCAGCCCTGCTGATCGAGCTGCTCAAACGCACCGACACCGGCCCGGTGCTGGTCTTCACCCGCACCAAGCATCGTGCCGAAAGACTCTCCAAGCAGATCGGCAAAGCCGGCTTCCGTTCCACCAGCCTGCACAGCAACCGCTCGCAGGGTCAACGCCAGGCGGCGCTGGCCGGCTTCAAAAGCGGCCATTTCCAGGTCATGGTGGCCACCGACATCGCCGCCCGCGGCCTGGACGTGGAGGCCATCTCGCACGTGATCAACTTCGATATGCCCGCCACAGCCGACGACTACATCCACCGCATCGGGCGCACCGGCCGGGCCGAACGCACAGGGGATGCCTTCACCCTGGTCACCCCGGACGACCGGGACATGATCCGGGCTCTGGAAAAAATCATCGGCACCCCTCTGCCGCGCCAGACCCTGGAGAGATTCGATTACAACGCCCCGGCTCCCGAGCGACCGGCGCCCGCACCGGCCCGTCCGATGGCGCGGCGCGCCCAGCCCCCCCCGGCACCGCAAGGGACCCCGGCCCGAAGGCCGGCCCAGCCGGCCACGTTTTCGCGCAGCCTGCGCCGGAAATACGCCGGCGGAAAGCCAAGATAAATCTCACCCGGACGGTCTCCGTCCGGGTTTCGTTTTGGTTGGGGGTCTCACCCAATGATGGTTGGAAATAAGTGCCAATGAGGCCAACAATGGTTGGCACTTATTAGATATAATACCAATAAGATAATGTGATATTGGCAGTTGCCCTTCGTAGCTCGTTCTTTTTTCTTCAGAGGATGCACTTGATCTTGAATTTACAGAAAAAACATTGCACTATCCGACAGGAACCAGCATAATATAAATCAAATAACACTTCATTCGATGGGATCCATCTCTTGGAAAGAATCACGGGTGACTCGCAATGAAACAGGCAAGCCTGCTCTTTCTCGTTGTTTGCATAGCTATTGTATCCGGCTGTAACCTGCCAACCTCCATCCCCTGCTCGGCGGGCCATTTGATCGAGGCGATCGACAACGCCAACGCCACCCCGGCCACCACGGACGTGATCAACCTCGCTGCGGGCTGCACCTACGAATTGGTTCAGGTCAATAACACGACCGGGGGCGACAATGGACTGCCGGTCATCGCTTCCTCCATCGTGATCAACGGGAATGGGGCTGTCATCATGCGCACCTCGGTTGTCCCGGAGAAGTTCCGCCTGTTCTACATTAGTTCGCTAGGAAGCCTGGAAATCAATGAAGTGACTCTGACCGGCGGGCATGCCTATAATTCTGCTGACACAAACCAGGTGATTCCCAATTCGGGTGGGGCGATCTTCAACTCGGGCCACCTGACGGTTAACAACAGCCTGATCCAGGAAAACTACGCCAGGGAAGGCGGGGGGATTTTCAACACCGGAACCATGAAACTCTCAGGCGTTACGATAGATTCCAACCACGATTATTTTGGGTTGCCGGGCGGCGCGGGCTTGCACAACACCGGGAGCGGGACTGTCGAGAACTCCACCTTCAGCCACAATGGCGTGCCCGAACTCCAGGATGGGATCTTTAACGTCGGGACGCTGGTGATGACCAACAGCACGGTCAGCCACAACGGCTTCACGGGCATCGACAACGAGGGCGACCTGACGATCAACCACGTCACGATCGCGTTCAATGGGGGAGTAGCCGTCGGATCGTGCGGGGACATGTACGTATCGAACTCGATCATCGCCCAGCCTCCCGGTACAGGTGGATGCGGCTGTAATACCATCCATCCAATCTTCCCCAACATCGATACCACCGGGACCTGCGGCGGGATCCTGGTGAACCTGACCGACATCCGGCTGGGTCCGCTGGCGGATAACGGCGGACCGACCCAGACCCATGCCCTGCTGCCTGGAAGCGTGGCCATCGATATTGTCAACCGCCTGTGCCTGCCGACCGACCAGCGCGGCATAACTCGTCCGTTTGGACAGAAATGCGACGCCGGTGCCTACGAGTTCACCGACGCTACGCTTCCAATGATGAACACAACGGGTACTCCGACAGTCCTGCTGACAGGCATACCCGCGATGCAAGCCTGCACCTTCACCGCTGCGGTTGACCTGAACTGCCGCTCAGGTCCGGGCGCATCCGTTTACACGGTTGTGGACAACTTCAACGCAGGGCAGAGCGCACTAGTCAGCGGACAGAGCCTGGATGGGCAGTTCCTGTACGTGGTGGGGCCCAACAATGGCGCGACCTGCGCCGTCCCCGCCGCGGATCGCTACGGGGCAACCGGGGGCGATTGCGGATTGTTGGCGATATTTACCCCACTACCGCCGCCCATCCGACCACCCGGGATAGCGGACCCCGCATTGCCTCAAATAGAATCTTACTATTGGTAATATCGTTGCCTCAGAAAGAATGTTACCTTATGACGGAGCCGAAAGGCGTCGGAGGAGAACATGATGAGTCAACGAAGCAAGCGAGAATTGTTTGAGGCGATCCGTCCACGCTACCTGAAGGCGAGGAAATCCGGGAAGAAGAACATATTGGATGAATTTGTAGCTGCGACGGGTTACCATCGCAAGTATG
>JBDRPT010000008.1:0-22485 GCA_043826785.1 Chloroflexota bacterium
AAACCAAAAAGGCGCTAAAACAGCCGCAAATTTGCTGATATCCTACCCGAAAAGCATATTTTGGTATTTGCATCTCATGTTAAGGTTCGTTCCAACCAGACGCTTTTCTTTGCGCTCAGTTGGGCATCTCTAAACTCAAGAACCATAAGGTCTTGCGTCTTGCTTGTGCAGAGCAGTACCTGTGCTATAATTCGCCCCTTCCGGAGGAGGAGAGCTAACCCTCGCTCCCCAAGGAACACGAGTTTGAGCCGTGCGCGTCTGCCCGTCCCGCCACCTGGGCGTTTTTTTTTGAATACACCCGCAGTACGAGTTCAACGTAATCAAAACCTTTATGAGGATTAAATGAAACTTGGAATCATCGGCTTGCCCCAATCCGGCAAGACCACTCTCTTCAATGCCCTGACGCGTGGGGATACGCCCACCAGCGCCAGCGCGGGCCGCTTCGAGGTGCATACTGCCGTGGTGAACGTGCCTGATCCGCGCGGGAACCAGCTCTCGGCTCTGTTCAAGCCGAAGAAGACCACCTACGCCAAGGTGACCTACGCCGACATTGCCGGGCTGGAAGGCGACACAGCCAGGAGCGGCATCTCCGGCCAGTTGCTCAACCAACTGGCGCAGATGGATGGCTTTCTGCACGTAGTGCGCTGCTTCGAGAACGACCTTGTCCCGCACCCGGCCGGGAAAGTGGACCCGCTCCGCGACATCGAAAGCATGTTCGGCGAGTTGCTGCTCAACGACCTGGTGACGGTCGAGCGCAAGCTGGAACGCCTGGCCGAAGAACGCCGCAAGAGCGGCGCAGACAAGACCGCCGTCAAGCGCCAAGCCGCCCTGTTCGAACGCCTGCAAGCGGCGCTCAGCGAGGATCAACCGCTGCGCAACATGAAATTCAGCCCGGATGAAGCCAGGGAACTCTCGAACTATGGCCTGCTGACCCGCAAACCGATCCTGACCGTTTTCAACCTGAGCGAGGGGCAGGCCGCCCCCTCCGTCGCCCTCGACCACCCCTCCCTGGCCTTGCAGGGCAAATTAGAGATGGAACTGGCCCAACTGCCCGCCGAAGAGGCGCTCGCCTTCATGCAGGAGTATGGAGTCGAGGAACTCGTCCTGAGCCGCATGATCGGGCTGTCCTATGACCTGTTGCAGCTGCAATCCTTTTTCACCGTTGGCGAGGACGAAGTGCGCGCCTGGACGATCCGGCGCGGCGTGAACGCCCATCAAGCCGCCGGCGCGATCCACACCGACCTGCAGAAAGGGTTCATCCGCGCCGAAGTGATCGCCTATGACGAACTGATCGCGCTGGGCGGCCTGAACGAAGCCCGCAACAAAGGCAAGCTGCGCCTGGAAGGCAAGGACTATCCCGTCAAAGACGGTGAGATCGTCCACATCCGCTTCAACGTTTAGGGCGCGGCGCTGGGCGGGGAGGTCATCGCCCGGATCGAGACCCGCCGCCTCTTAGGGATGGATCAGGCTAGCTGATCCGGGTTGGCTTCATTCCAATGCTGGTCGCGCCAAGGCCAGGTGCTCCACGTACCCCACGGCGCAGGATGTCGCAGGCGCGCCACAGGTCGTTTTCGAGCACATCACAGGCTTGGTGATTGTTGACAGCCACGCGGCTCACGCCCATAAACCAAAAATCAGCGGCCGGACCTCGGCCAACACCTGCTCTGCCGGGGGCGCATCGGGGACAAACGGCAGCAGTTGCTGGTTCCACTCCCGCCGCGCCACGTCCAGCAATGCTTCGGCTAGGAAATCCTTCGGCGCCTCGAATGTTACGCCCCGGACCTCGCACTTGCGGCGCACCAGCTCGGGAATCTGGCTGTTCAACCGGCCTTCTCTTCTCAACACTGACCACAGATCGTAATAATCCCGGCAGGCCCGGCTGGCGCCCCAACCGCGATCGCTCAGGTGCTCCCGGCTCTGCAACAGGGCACGCAGTTTTTCGGCCACGATTTCGGCCAGCGCATATACATCCACGCTCACCAGAAACTCTTCATCAAAGCCATGCAGGATGGGGCGCTTCTCCACCGGCAGAAGGATCGGCTCATCCACTGTGATCTCGACCTTCAGACGGCACAACATCTGCCGCTGGCCGGGGAAACGGACGCGCACCAGATAGGCTGCCTGGTCACCGGGGTGAGCCAGCTTGAGGGTCAGCGCTTCGTGCCGGACCTCGAACGGGCCGCGCTTCAGCAGCAGGTCCGTCATCCGGGCGATGGCTTGCGCCATTCCAGCACCGGAATCGGTCAGCGGGCCGGGTTTTAGGGTCGAGTAATCCAGGTCCTCTGAGAAACGATAATCGGGGTAATAGAATTTCTTGAGCGCCGTGCCGCCTTTGAGGACGATCCGGTCCCCAAACCCGGCTATTTCGGAAATGGCCGCCAGCAGGTAGTTGAGGGCGTAATCCTTCTCGACGATATCCAGGCGCACCTGGCGTTCTCTGGCGAGGACGCGCAGGCGTTGGTTCACATCAGGCATGGGAATCGTTGCTCAGGTTCTCGATGATGCGCCAGCGGGAGTTGTACTTCTGGCCAGCCGGGGCTTGCGGATCGAGGCGGTAGTAGGTTTTCACCGGAAAGGTTTGCAGAGCAGCGATCTCTGCAGTATCCACGCCAAATCGTTCCAGCAGCCAGCCAAGACGCTTGATCGCCGCGCCTACACTGTACCGCAGGGCGTATTGAACCAGGCCCGGAACATCGACCCGGGACAGGTTCTCCTCGAGAATCTCGATGGCCGCCCTCATCCCGCCGAAGACATCCGGGCGGGCAATCATGTCGAGCGCCGTCCGTTGCGGGTCTGTAATGGCTACCTGCTGCCAATTGTTGACCCAAATCTGCTGGTGCCCAAAGAACCGCTTTTCCTGGACGTAGATATATTCGATTTCCACCCCCAGCGCCTTCCAGACCGCCCGCCCGCGTGGGCTGTGGGCCTGCCCGGCGCGCATCTCGGGCGTGACCACCTTGCGTGGGGTGGAAGCCTGCACAATGGCCGGCAGTTGGGTAGTAAAGCCGTGCTGTGCCAGTGCTGACCAGTGGCTGATGGCCATGGGCCGGATCAGCGCCGCGGCTACTGCAAACGGAGGAATTTCCCCCGCGAATAATGGACTCTTGACTGCATAGGTGCCACGCTTGAGGATCTCGATCCACCCGGATGCATCCAGCATGCTGATCAACTTCAACAGGTGCCTGCTGGACAATCCCTGCCGTTCCGCGATCGGCTTGAGCTCTTCCAGCGTGAAGACAGGGCCGAGTTCCTGCACAGCAGACTCGATCAACTTCATCCCTTCCGATTGTGCGTAACGAGCATCTGAATGGCCCATATTCACCAGATATCTGGGGGAGAGTAGTGGTCGCGCAACTGGCGACCATGGTGGATATAGCTGCTAATGAATAGCACAACAGCTTGTATATATTATACTTCGATAATTACCAAATTAGTAATTATCGAAGTATGAAATACATCACGTATCAATCCGCTCTTGCAGTTCTCTCAGGCTGGTTTGTAGCTTTGGCAACGACCCAAAGCCGCCCGGGTGAAAGTCCGCACGGCCGGTTTGTTCGCTTTGGGGCGAAAAATTATTAAAATGAGCCTTCAAGAGCGACTGGTTGGATGGGATAACCTGACCCTGGCCTATCAACACACCTCGCGCGGCAAGCGCAGGCGCGGGAGAAGATCGCCCAGTATGGTGGTCATGACCGGACGGACGTGACGTTCAGTTATGTTCCCAAAGAGGAATTCTGTGTTGAACAAACTGGACTTTTCTAAATTGGTCATTAATTCTATACAATAATAACGGCTTCATAGCGAAGCCCGTTCGTTTTACTTCAATTCCCTTGCATTCGTTACTACCTGATAATTTACCCCCAGCGCATCCCGGAAATGCCGTTCGCCGCAGCGGATCTTGCGAGCTTCGTCGAGACGGAGTTCTTCCAGGTTTGTCGTGTCCTTCGTTTCACGAACCAGGTAGAGCAGCTCTTCACCGGTCGGCATTCCAAATTCGTCGCGCGGCTCTAGAACAATGGCCCAGTCGGGGTTGTAGTTGCCGACTGGCGTCGAGACGGTGAACCAGCCCGGCAGTTTGACATACAATTTTACATCCTCGCGCCGCTCCAGGCCTTCCACGAAGGCTTTTTCGATATCGGAGTCGTAGACCACGTGGTCGTAGACCGAATGCGCAGCCGGTACCAGGTTGTCGGACCATCCGGGGATGTCTTCGAACTGGGTCATCTCGTACCACTGATCGATCCTCTCATATTGGATCCCGTTCACCAGTTGCTCGGCCAGTTTGGCCTTGATGATACGCGACGCGACGGTGGCAAACTCAAACGGGTTCTTGAGCGCAGCTGCCTGGATTTTGGTGCTGGACTGCTTGAAGATTTCCAGCAGGGTGCGACGGGTCAGGCGGACCGGAGGAGAGGTGCGCTCCAGCAGTGCAGACAGCACCTCGACCAGGTTGGGGAAGGGCTGCGCTTCCGGCGTGTAGGGAGTAGCGCGTTCGGCCACCTGGACGGCCACGAAGGCCTCGCCTTCGGTCTCCACTTTCGCCTTGCGGATTCCCACCTGCGGCAGGCGGATCTCGGCCCGGTTCAACTCTTCTACCACATCGGTGATTAGCCCGGGCGTGTCGATATGCACTGCATAGCGGGTTTTGTGCTTGATATGTTGCCACAGTTCCTTGAATTCCGTCTTGAGCAGATACTCCTTGCGCAGGCGGGCCACGCCGCGTTGACGGGCGTTGGCTGGACGGGGCGGCAAACCCTCGCGGCCGAACTCGGTCTCGATTTCCGACTGATACTGGCCGACGTAACGCTCATAGCTCTCGTTGGCGACCACAGTCAGGACGTTGACGTGCTCATCATGCACCCGGTCGCCATCCTGGTTCACAGCCAGGCGTACGCCGCGGCCGATCTCCTGGCGTTTCTTGACCTCGGAGGCCGTCTGGTTCAGAGTGCAGATCTGGAAGACATTGGGATTGTCCCAGCCCTCGCGCAGGGCGGAGTGAGAGAATATGAAACTGGTTGGTTCGTCGAAGGAAAGCAAGCGCTCCTTGTCCTTCATGATCAGGTCGTAGGCCTGGCGGTCCTTTTCGGATTCGCCAGTCTTGCTGTCTTCGAAAATGATCTGACCCTCCTTCGTCCGGCGGGAAGCGAAATAGGCGGCTTGTACATTTTCACTAGGCAGGTCATTCCATTCAGGAAAAGCCGGCCGTAGATCCGAATAGGCGCGCTCGAACAAGCGGCGGATCAGGCCATCGGCCAGGGCGTAGTTATCCACCCGGTCGATGAAAAACAGCGAGAGTACTTTGATGCCGCGCTCTCGTAGGCGCGCTTGCTTGCGGAAGTGTTCGCCCAGGGTGTAGCGGATCTGCGCGTCGAAGATGGCTTCCTTGTCTGCGCCACGCGCTTCGCCCAGGCTGAGACTCGTCCCGTCGGTGAAGAGCACCATACCGGCCCCGGCGTCCAGTTCCTCGACAACGAAGGCGGCGTACTCGGGGCGGTTGGCCCTGGCCTCGAGCGATTCGCCCGGGCGGACGGTCACCACCTCTTCCTTGACCGTGCCGTTCTTCATCAGCTTGTGAACGGCGATGCGGGCAGTCAGGGTCCTTTTCTCGCTGCGCACTTCATCCAGGCGCAGGAAGGCCCGGTTCTCGTCGGCTTCCTTTTCGACGCCGGCCACTTCGATGCGTTTGACCAGCCCCTGGCGGTAGGCTTCGGCGGGCGTCAGGCGGTAGACCAGGTTGTAGGGGTTGCGGTGGGTGGCTGAGTAGCGCAGGGCGAACAGCGGGTCCAGGGCGGCCAGCGCCCGGATGCGCAGCTCGCTCTCCATATTCTGCGGCTCGTCCAATATCAGGATGGGGCAGGCGGCCTGCACCAGGTGGATGGGCGTCTCACCCTGCAGGCGGTCGGTGGTCTGGCGGATGACGTTGGAAGCCTTGTTGAACGAGTCGATGGTCATGACCATGATCTCGACCCCGTCCGACAGGGCGAACTGGCGCACCTGGCTCAGGTTGGCCGAGTCGTAGACGTAGTAGCGGTAGGGCAGGTTGCCGTACAGGCCGCGCAGGTGGGCTTCGGTGATCTGCAGGGTCTTCAGCACCCCTTCACGGATGGCGACTGATGGTACGACGACGATGAATTTGCGCAGCCCGTAGCGGCGGTGCAGCTCGAGGGCGGTGCGCAGATAGACGTAGGTCTTGCCGGTGCCGGTCTCCATCTCGACCGAGAAGTTGGCGAAACGAATGGCTTTGCGGCCCTCGGCGGTTTCGATCTCGGACTCGATCACCTGCAGGGTGTCATCCTGTGGCAGCCAGTTGGTTTCCTGGACCTGGCGCAGGTTGCGGATGAGGTCGGCTTCGTCCAGATCGAGGCGGTTGGCAATGGCGGCGAGACCCGCCCCCAGCGACAGGCGCAGTTCATTCTCGACGCGTGGCTGGCCTTCGAACAGGCCGGCGACCGATTCGATGGCGTGTAACTGGAATTCCTGGTTGGCGTCAAATTTTAGTAGCATAAAACTCATTGAAAATCATATAAAATTAGTGTACAATAATGTCAATCCAGTTGTCTGGAGGTGGATAGCCCGTGATGGGCTAGCGTGAGAGAGTCAGGTTGCACCTGGCTTTTTCATTTAAACAGGACATCAGATGAAAACCAGGCCATATCCCACGATCTCACCCGTGTCATAACGACAGTTGTACTTTGGCGTGATGACCTGACGAACCTGATCGCCGAAATCTTTTATCAGCGGAATTATCATCCTCCTGATCAAGACGTCTTGCCTGCTCGGATATGCAAGCAGGTCAGCTACTTGTATACCAGCAATGTTTTCCTCTTTCTTCTTGATCTTGATTTCTCCGGATGTGAGCGCCTTTTGGAAGAAATCCGCTTCACGGAAACGGGTGCCGTTTTCATAGACAATGCGGTACGCATCTTTAAGGGGTTCATCTTCCCCACCACCCCGGCTTTCGGCAAGAACATCACCGATTGCATTTCCATAATTAAGCAGACCGCAATAGCGTTCCAGCAGGGCCGTCAGACAATAATGATAGGGGTGATATGCCGCGACGCCATATGTTGCGGCGTGTCTTTTTTTGTCGATCACTACGGTAATCACGATGTATTTATGGTTCTCGAGAAACGATAGGAAATCTTGGTCGAAGGCGGCACGTTTGGCGTCATCCTTCAGCCGCCAGAAAGGGCCTTTTCGGTCAACCATATCCCGTCGATGCAGGACAACCGGTTCATCTGGATTGTGCGGGAAATGTTTCTGTTTCAAGGCTTCCAGATCGGGCTGGAATTCTGTCCGATAATACTCTGTATCCAACATGATCCCGGTAAGTCCAAGATACCTCTTCGCAGGGTCATCCAAGTTCTTAAAGGTATGATCCCCCGACTCGTCAACATATAACCGATAGCGTTTCTTCTTGCTGTCCATAATTTAGATCGTCTTCAACCGGCACTGTAGCGCCAGGTTGGCGGCGGCTTCGTCATCCAGGGCGGCATCGCGGCAGATGAACAGGTCATCCTTTTTCAAGTCGAGCGGACGCAGGTCATTCAAGGCGATTTTCGCGGCCAGGGTGAGGTAGAAGGCTTGCCCTTTGTCAAGATCGGTAACGCGCCAGATGGGTGGCGTCAATTCATGAATTGACGCCACCTCGACGTTCAACCCATAGCCCTCTTTCAAGGCCACTTCGTAGAGCACATTTTCCGGCTGCCAGCCCTCCACCAGCGGATCGGCGAACAGCTCGGCCTGGCGGGCGTAGGCGACGGCATCCGGTTGTGTGGCATCCCACTGCCGATAATTGGATGCGGCCAGCTTGAAGACCTTGAAGCCCAGGTCTTCCGGCGAGGAACGAGTGTCGAGCGCCAGTTGACCTTCGCGGTCTTTCTTCATGCGCGCCACCACGCGGCGGATGCGCTCTTTGCCGATCTCGGCGATGGTGGGGAACCCGCCCTCACCCTGCCCTCTCCCGGCGGGAGAGGGGATAGGTTCGGGCAGTTGCACCATGATGAATCGTCGGTCCCCGCCGTCCTCGCGGTTGAGCTCCAGCACGGCCTGAGCAGTGGTGCAGGAACCGGCGAAGAAATCCAGAACAATATCATCTTCTGTATTCGTGCCTATCTCTAACATTCTCCTCGCCAAACCGGTAGGCTTTGGCGTGTCAAATGTATTCCCTTCAATCAGAGTATTGAGTTCTTGTCGGGCAGATTGGTTATGACCTACTTCCTGATATGTCCATATCGTCGTTGGCACTCTGCCTTGTTTGACTTCTGACAAAAAGCTTTTATATGCTGGCACTTTATTCTTACCATCTGGTCCCCACCACAATCTATTATCTCTTTGTTTTTCCTCATGAACGGATCGTGAATAACGCCAAACGCGAGTTTCTAATGGATATATCTCTTCCTGTGTGATTGGGTTGGTAATTGGGTAATAAAGATTAGGACGTTGTGAGCGTGATTTATTACAGGTTGAGTCTGTTGCTTTCCAAGTACCTCTTGGATCATTATCTGGATTCTTATATGCAGAATCTTGTGCTTCAGTTCGCGCTAATGGTGTAGGTCTCCAAACTTCTTTGTTCTTTGCAAACAATAGAATAAAGTCGTGCATATCGCTTAAATAAGTCGCATCATTTTGAGGCGAATATTTTTTCTGCCAGATGATTGTTGCTATAAAATTCTCTTCCCCAAAAATCTCGTTCATCAACAATCTAAGATTTGCCACCTCTGTATCATCAATGCTCACGAAGATCACGCCGTCCTCGCGCAATAACTGACGTGCCAGGAATAGCCGTGGATACATCATCGAGAGCCAGGCCGAGTGATAACGTCCACCGGTCTCGGGGTTGCTGGTGAGCAGGTTGCCTTCACTGTCCTTCTGGCCGGTCAGTTGCAGGTAGGTCTCCAGCGGGTCGGCGAAGTTGTCGGGGTAAACGAAGTCGTTGCCGGTGTTGTAGGGCGGGTCGATGTAGATCATCTTGACCCGTCCGAAGTAGGGCTTGTAAAGCAGCTTGAGCACTTCCAGGTTGTCGCCCTCGATGAACAGGTTTTGGGTGGAAAAGAACTCACCACGAAGGGCACGAAGGTCACTAAGGTTTTCTTTTTCCTCCGTGGTGTCCTTTGTGTCCGTCGTGTTAAAAACGCTTTCTTCCGGGCAGGGGATCAACGTGGCGCGCGAAGGCACTTGCAGCAGCCGGATGGCGTCCCGTTTGCCGGCCCAGGAGAAGGAGTAGCGCTCGGGAGCGGCCTGCCCTGAGCTGTCACCCTGAGCTTGTCGAAGGGCTGTCGAAGGGTCGTCGGCAAGGTCGCCCAATGCGAGGCGCAGCTTGTCGAAGTCGATGCGGCCTTCGGTAAAGACCTGCGGCATCAGGGTCCGCAGGGCGGCGAGTTGTTCGTCGGTCAGGGAGGGTGTGGTTTTGGAGACAGGTTGTTTGGGCATGGCCATCTTCCGGGCGAGGTTTCCCCCGCGAATGCGAATAGTGTCTATAGTATACCCATTCTTGTTAAACGACGCAATTTGTCGCGCCTGTTTTCCCCAGAGAGCCCGGTTTTGCGGTTGGAATTACGAAAAAACTTCGGACAAGGGTAGTTGTACGCCGCAATTTCCAAAGCCTGAATTGATCCAAATACCCAAATTTTCATTATTCCGTACCCTTTCAGCAAACGCTGGAACCCCTCCCCAAAACGAAAATCAGCCGGCCAGCCCGCCCATTGCCTCTACCCAAAAACGCCACTATCTGATAAGATACCTGCCGCACCCTGCTTCATGATTTTTTCAACGTCGCAGGACAGGCGCCGGACTTTTCGACTTCGCTCAAAGCAAGCCCCGGTAACCAGGCCGGGGTTTTTGTGTGGTTAATAACGTTGCGAGGGGACTGCTTCGTCTGGCACGGAGCGTCCTCCTGGCAGTGACAGATAGAAAGAATAGGCTTCAAATGCTCATCGAACGTACCGATATAAGGAACATCGCCATCATCGCCCACGTGGACCACGGCAAGACCACCCTCGTGGACGGTCTCCTGCGCCAGGCGCACACCTTCCGCGAGAACCAGCAGGTCGCCGAGCGGGTCATGGATTCCAACGACCTCGAACGTGAGCGCGGCATCACCATCCTGGCCAAGAATACCGCCATTTCCATCCCGGACCCGCAAACGGGCCAGACCGTCAAGATCAATATCGTCGACACTCCCGGCCACGCCGATTTCGGCGGCGAAGTGGAACGCGTCTTGAACATGGTGGACGGCGTGCTCCTGCTCGTGGACGCCGCCGAGGGCCCGATGCCGCAGACCCGTTTCGTGCTCAAAAAAGCCCTCCAGATGGGACACAAGGCCATCGTGGTGATCAATAAAGTGGACCGCCGCGACGCCGAACCCGAGCGCGTCCTCAACCAGACCTTCGACCTGTTCATCGAACTGGGCGCAACGGACGAACAGGCCGATTTCCCGGTCATCTACACCCAGGCCACCAGCGCCCAGGCCGGGCTGACCCCGCACCTCGGCCCGCAACTCGAGCCGCTGTTCGAGGCCATCCTGCGTCGCATCCCGGCCCCCAAGGTGGATCCGGACGCCCCGCTCCAGATCCTGGTCACCACCCTCGGTTACGACGACTACCGCGGCGTGACCGCCATCGGGCGCATCTTCGCCGGGCGGGTCAAAGCCGGCCAGCCCCTGGCGCGGCTGACGCTCAAGGGCGAGAACCTGCCGGAGCGGGCGCGCTACCTCTACGTCCACCAGGGACTGGAAAAAGTGGAAGTTGAATCCGCCGAAGCCGGGGAGATCGTCGCCCTGGCCGGGCTGGAGGGCATCGCCATCGGCGAGACCCTGGCCGACCCGCAGGACCCGGTCGCATTGCCGACCATCCACGTGGAGGAGCCGACCGTCCGGATGACCTTCGGCGTCAACACTTCGCCGTTCTCCGGCATGGAAGGCAAGTGGAGCACCTCGCGCAAACTGCGCGAGCGCCTCTTCGACGAGTTGCGCACCAACGTCGCTTTGCGCGTCGAAGAGACCGAATATGCCGATACGTTCATGGTCTCCGGGCGCGGCGAATTGCACCTGGGCATCCTGATCGAGACCATGCGCCGCGAAGGTTACGAGTTCCAGGTCTCGCGGCCGGAGGTCATCTTCCACAAGGCCGAAGACGGCTCGATGCTCGAACCATACGAAGAAGTCCACGTGGAGACCAGCGCCGAGACGGTCGGCGTGGTAGTCGAGATGCTCGGGGCGCGGCGCGGCCGGATGAAGGACATGCAGGATACCGGTCAGGGCACGTCCCGCCTGGTCTACATCGCCCCGACCCGCGGCCTGCTCGGTTTCCGTTACCAGTTCCTGACGGCGACGCGCGGCGCGGGGGTGCTGCACACCATCTTCCACGGCTATGGTGAAATGGCCGGGCCGATGGCGACCCGCCTGACCCAGTCCATTGTCGTCTGGGAGCAGGGCACAACCACCGCCTACGCCCTGAAGTCCGCCGAAGAACGCGGCACCCTGTTCGCTGCCCCGGGCGAGGAAGTCTACGAGGGCATGGTGGTCGGTGAGACCAACAAGGGGGCCGATGTGCTCTTCAACGTCTGCCGCAAGAAGCACCTGACCAACGTGCGCTCGTCGCGCGGCGAGATGGAGATCCGCCTGACGCCGCCGCGCAAGATGAGCCTGGACGAGGCGGTCGAGTACCTGGCCGACGACGAACTGCTCGAAGTGACCCCGCTGAACTACCGCCTCCGTAAGCGCATATTGAGCACCGACGAGCGCGGCAAACAGCAAAAGAAAGTCAGGGAAGCGCTGGAAGAATGAAACATTCTCCCGGAGACTGCCGGTCTCTGGGAGTTTTTACGATTTTTCCCGCTGATGATATCCACCGGCGTACACCTCCAGCCTGCAGCCAGTGGCATCCAGGTCTATGTGAGTCTCATGCCGGGTATCCACGAAGTGGGCCGAACGCCCCTGGTGGATCTTTATCAACCTGGTATCCAACCTCTACCTGGTTCTCACAAAGCAATTCAGCAGATTCCCGGTTTTTATTCCTTTTCAATCCCCTGCCCGGCACGCGCCCGGCGGATGGCTGGCTCCAGGAAGATCTTGACCGCCATCCAGTCCACTAGGCCCGGCGCAAGCAGCTTGAGCCAGACAGCCAACCTGCCGGGACCCATCAGCACCTCGCGGCGGCGTTTGTAGGTAGCGCGCAGGGTGATCGCCGCACAGCGTTCGGCTGTCATCGTGCTATTCGAGTAGATCGCCCGCCCGCGCCGGCCTCTCGGTACGCCGTCCTTGTCCATCTGCGCTTCATGGAACTCGGTCACCACCCAGGAAGGACAGACCACGGTAACGCTCACACTATGCTGAACCAGCTCCATCCGCAAGGTGTCATAGAACCCGTGCATAGCATACTTGCTGGCAATGTACGGCGTGTTGTATGGGAGCGCCGCCTTGCCCCCCAGGCTGGAGACCGCTGCAATGCGCCCGCAGTGTTGTTTCAGATACGGGAGGGCGTAGTAGGTACAGTAGACCGCCCCATAGAAATTCACATTCATCGTATGGCGGAACAGGTGCAGGTCGGGAAAATCTTCGAACAAGGCCGAGGCAGCCAGCCCGGCGTTGTTGACCAGCAGGTCGACCCGGCCGAACGTTTCGATGGTCTTCTCGACCAACGCTTTGCATTGCGCCTCGTCGCTCACATCGGTCGGGACAGCCAGTGCCTCTCCCCCAAGCGACTGGCATTGCGCCGCGACCTGCTCCAGCCGGTCGGCGCGCCGGGCGGCGAGTACGACCTTCGCCCCCTGTCTGGCCAGTTGCAAGACCAGCGCTTTCCCGATCCCAGAAGACACCCCGGTAACGATCGCCACATGGCCTTGAAATGCTTTGCGTTGCATGGTTTCCTCCTCTTTTTACCAGATGCCGGGGATCAATCTCTTTGACTTGCGGATGTAATCCCGGTACTCATCCCCAAACTGTTCTATCAACATGCGTTCCTCGACCCGCATCCGGTAGGCTAATCCCGGCAGCAGCAACACCAGGATGGCAGCCAGCCCGATCAGGCTGGAGTAGCCGATTGCCACTCCGAGCGTCATCAGCAGGAAACCGGTATAACCGGGGTGGCGGATGAAGCGGTATGGTCCGCTCTGCACCAGTTGGTGCCCGGCCTGTACTTCCACGTGCCCGGAGTACAGACCGCGCAGGTGCGCCCGCGTCCAGATACGAAGCGCCACAGCGGACAGTATCAGCACCAGCCCGGCGATTTGTAACCAGAGGATGCGTGGAAGAACAGCCGGCAAGTACAGCCACTCGAGCGGGGAGGCAAAGAAGACCACCAGGAACCCCGGCAGGATGAGCCAGAAGGACCGGTCTCCTTTCTCCTCCCGGGCAACCCTCCCGTCATTGCCCGATTTGAATAACAGCTTGCGGCGGATGAAATAAGCGATCGTACCACCCACCGGGTAGGCGATCCCAAGCGCCAGCAGGAACCACCCCACAGCGTTTTCCTGCAAGGTCTCCAGCCCCAACAGTGCCAGACAGATGGCCAGCACGGGGGCCACCACCACCAGGAACAGGATCGCAAGTCGACTCATATCTACCTCCTGAAGGCCATTGCTCCCCTCAAGCTAAATCTTCACGCAATACCTTCTCCAGTACAGCCACTAAATAATCTGCATTTTGTTCGCTGAATGGCATCGGTGGTCTGATCTTGACCACGTTGTGATAGGGGCCATCCGTGCCCAGCAGGATGCCATGTTCACGTATGCGGTTGGACACAAAGGACGCTTCTTCGGCGGCAGGTTCCAGCGTCGTGCGGTTGCGGACGAGCTCCACGCCCAGGAACAAGCCTGAGCCGCGCACATCTCCCACGATAGGATAACGCTCCACGAATGGACGCAGTCCAGCCAACATGTGATTGCCAACTCGAAGGGCATGTTCCTGCAAGTGTTCTTCCTGGACTACATTCAACACTTCCAACCCCACCGCGCACGAGACCGGGTTGCCGCCGAAGGTAGTGAAGTACTCCATACCGTTGTTGAAGGCATCCGCGATCTCTGCTGTGGTGACGACAGCTCCAAGCGGATGTCCGTTGCCGATCGGCTTGCCCAACACCACAATATCTGGAACTACGCCTTGCGCCTCGAAGCCCCAAAAGTGTGTGCCAGTCCGCCCGAAGCCCGTCTGTACTTCGTCAATAATGCAGACACCACCCGCCTCGCGGACGTAACGAAAGACGTCTGCCAGATAGCCCGGAGGCATGATGATTTGTCCGCCCACGCTGGGCAGGGATTCGGCGATGAAGCCCGCCAGCCCGCGGCCTTGTTGTTTCAACCGATCGATCAGCTCGAATACATGGCGGGCATATTTTGGGCCTGCCTCAGGGTCGCTCCGTTTGTATGCGCCGCGATAGTCGTCCGGGATCGGCGCGGTGTGGACCCAATCCGGCGCGCCCACGCCGCCGGGGCCGTTGTGCTTGTACGGGCTGATATCGATCAGCGTGTTGGTATTGCCGTGATAGGCGGCCTCCAGTACGATCATGTCGCGTTGATGGGTGTATGCCCGCGCCAGGCGCAGGGCCAGTTCGTTGGCTTCACTACCCGAGTTGACGAAGAAGCACACACCCAGCGACTCGTGGAATAGTGAGCTCAATTTTTCGGCATAGCGATTAACGGTGTCATGCAGGTAACGCGTGTTGGTATTCAATACCCCGATCTGTCGCTGTGCGGCGGCCACCAGGCGCGGGTGATTATGTCCCACGTGGGCCACGTTGTTGTAGGCATCCAGATACATGCGACCTTCATCATCGAATAAATATTGCTTCCAGCCGCGTACGATCTTGAGCGGCTGGCGATATGAGATGCTTAGGTTGCGCCCCAAACGCTGACTGCGGACAGCCAGCGTTTCAGCCTTGGATGGTTCTCGGGCCGGGAATCTTGATGCCGGAACAGCTAAGATCAGGTTGGGATCAGGGCATAGACTCAGCCAGACACTGCGTTGACTCGGGCGGACTACACCGGGAAAATCACAACCGAGGTCAAGCAGATCGGTGATGATCTGGAAATGCAAATGCGGAGTCCAACCTCCGTTCACATCAGGCGACCCGATCGTTGCCAGCCGTTGCCCTTTGGCAATTGCCTGGCCGAGGCTTAATCCATCAAGCGAGGCGCGGCTTAGATGGCCGTACAATGTGTAAAACGTGGGGTGATCTGCGCGCTGATGTTCCAACACAATGACGGGACCATAATCTTGAGCGGCGGCATTATCCGCGAAGGCAGACACCTTCCCATCCAAGGGCGCGTAAATGGGCGTGTTCGGTGGCACGAACAAATCCATTCCAAGGTGGATGGTGCGATATTCGTGGCTGGGTTTATCGCCAGTAGAAAAAGCGGGAGTAGTGTAGAAATAACGCGCTTCGTCGTAGCGTCCGATGCCAACTGCTGCGCCTGCTGCGTCGATGGCTTGCGAGATGCGCGCCGTCAGATTGGATTCTGCATTTTGGACCGGGTCACTGCTGAGGAGTGGGCTGGACATGCTCAGGTCAAGAATCGCCACGGGGCCGGCACGCAGGTCGGAGTCGAGGGGCGAAGCGAAGGTCTCCGTTTGGGATTTAAGCCACTCAGTCACGTTATCCGCTGATGGAGAAGGAGTCAGCCCGCAGGCATCCCGGAAAACGGCCTGGGCAAAATTGGGATGGATGGCGGCAAGTTTGGGCAGTGTAGCGCGAATCGGTGCCTGGCTGATGCCAAGGTAGGCATTCTCGGGCTGGCGGGACTGTTGATCGGCGGCGATGCAGGCGCTCATGCACAGCCGCAACGTTACCAGGCCAAACAGCACGGCGAGTTCATCGTCTGTGAGCGGACAGGCGGCGTAATAACCTTTGACGATCTGCGCCGCACTTGCCAACGGGTCGGGCTTGTCCAGAATGGCATAGGCGATGGCGACAGCGAGATCGCCGATGGTATAGCTATAGACCATGTCGCCAAAATCGATCAGCCCGACGATGCTTTGATTGCGAGAAAATAGATCGCCCCCGCCGCCAGCCAGCAGGTTGAAATCGTTGGCATCATTGTGGATGATGCTCCTGCGCAGGGCAGGCAACAGTGGTATGACGTGATGCTCAAACTGGGCGCGGAGTTGCTGGATCTGTCGGCGCAGTTCAGGTTCCTGGATCAGCGCTTCATATTTCTGGATGACGTCGAGACCATTGGCTAAGTCCCAGTGAAAGTTGCGCTGCAAGGCGGGGTGATCGAAACCCCGCAAGGCAACAGTTAATTGACCTATTTTGAAACCGAGATCCTGCAGAAGTTCGGCTGAATGGCGCCTTACATCTCCCAGTGGCGTACCCGGCAGATACGTTACCAGACGGACAAAGTGTTGTTCTCCACTCGCGGACTTAACAGCAACGATCTCTTCCCCGTTCGCGGCAGGGATCACTCGCGGACAAAACTGGATCTGTTTCGCCAGATGTCCCATGACTTGATTCTGCGCTTCGAGCATGGCCTGTTCCTCGGTGGCGTTGGCAATCTTGAGCACGCATTGAGCGCCATTTTCTGCTTGAAGCAGGTAGTTTTGGTCGCGTTCGCTGGGCAGGAGCTTTGCCTGGACATGGAGCGTATAATGTTCTTGAGCGAATCGGATAGCTTCTGCGCTGCTGAATTTTGGTGTGTGGTCAAGGATGGACATGGACAGTTCCCCGAGGGTGGTTGAATGTGTAAATTATACGGCACTTTGGGAGTCACTTTCGGATGCGATCCCATCCGGGACTACCCTCCGCACCAGATCGATGCAGACGAGAGGAAATGATCTTGTGTCAACATAAAACGGCCTCGGATCGATCATTTCCGAGACCGTCTCGTCATCTCTTGCTATGGGTTGGTATTGCTGTGGGACCTGGATCTAGCGGATCTCGCGGCCGGTAAATCCGCGGGATCTGAAATTTACCGGCTGCATACCGGTGAAAAGGAAACCATCCGGGAATTATTGGTAAATTTTGGGATCAAAGAAATACACGTGTGGGAGATTTGTACTACTGTCCGAAAGGCATCGTTTTCTAAAGTCTTGGATTCAAATAGAATAATACAAGTAATTCATACATTGTCACATCCTCTGAAATCGGCATCGGCAATATCTAATGTACTTTGTCATCAGGTGGATGTGGATCATGCCCGTAACTGTCCTTGTCACGGATAGTTCCATCACGACGGTGAATGACAACCTCCACTTTCTGATTCTTTGCTATCTCCCGAGCTATATCGATAGCTTCCTGTTGAGTATTAACTATACGAGTTACCCTTTTATTACCTTCGCCACGAACAGCCCAATTACCATCATGCGTTACAACATGTTGGTTTCTTCTACTCATAGTAACCTCTCTTTCTAATTGCTAGTCCACTCAGCCAGATATGGACCAACCTTCACTAATAATGATCTCAAGTTTTGGTAACCACCTACACCAGTGTGATGTAGTTGACCCAATACGATTCCTGGGTGGCGTTTGCATCGTTTAGAAAAAGCATCAATTGACACCTTTGAAAAATGTGGACGAACATCATCAATAAACTGAGTTAATTGAGGTTTACTTATGAGCCATTCTCTGGCAAGCGTATTTGCATCGTCTTCATCTTTCTCTGTCGCAGATCCATGACCTTCTTCCGTGTTATCCAACAAAATTCCTTCGTGACCAAGCACTATGTGTGCAATTTCATGCATAAGAGTAAACCAAAACGAATCGATACGGTCATATCGTAATGTAAGCACAATGATAGGGTGACCATCATCCATTATGACTGCGCCATCAAGATATGTTCTTGGTAGATGTGACACAACAACAAAATGAACACCTAATTCCAGGAGCCTTACAGGTACACGAGAAACTAGTTGGTCATCGGCTGCATACGACAAAATCTCAGGAATAGCATTCTTTAACACAGTGCCATCAAATTGATTGCCAGTTTGACGCTTTGCAATCTGTTTAACACGTTGTACCCATGCATTTAGTGCCACAGTATCAGAATCGCGGCCTTGAGAATGGCGCAGGTTGGCTACGGCTGGTAACGGAGAATTAGGAGACGATATACCCAAGAAAGCGCATACATTTTTTTCCAATTGGTCTATGTTATCCGTTTTTTCTATCCATGATCTCCTAATCATTTCACGAACAGGCGCAATGCTATAAAGCTTACTTCGTCTGATTATTGATCGTTCCTTCTCATCCTTTTCTGCCAAATGTAGTCGATAGTTTGTTTCCAAGTTAATCCAGAAATCTATTGAGGTTCCAAAAGCACGTGCCAACTCACGAGCTGTATCTGGAGTAATAAGCTTATTGCAATTAATGATTTCATTAACAGCTTGGTAAGGGCGATCAATGATCTCAGCCAAATCTCGCTGCGTCCAGCCTCGTGCTTCTAGCTCGCGAATCAAGACCTTCCCTGGCGATAACACTCTCGCCGGCTTATACCCGCTATTCATTTGTTCCTCCTCGTTTATTACCATCAGTGATAATCAGTGATTTCAAGAATAAGAAGATAATTACCGCAATCGTCCATTTCGAGCCGCATTGTCAATCGCCATTGGTCATTTAGTTTTATTGAGCGGGTATCCTTTTGCTTGCCTTTTAGTTTCTCGAAATGTAAGCTCTTCAAAGCATACAAATCTCGTATGTCTCTGGCCGCTTCAATTCTCGTCATGACCGCGAAAAATGCATCCACCACCTCGGCAGGGAATTTGTGAGCATCCTTTTCATGCTCATATAAAGCAGCAAGTTTCTTGGTCTTGAAACTGTAACGCAAACCTACTTTCTCCGACAATTGATTTAATTCACCCTAGGGGTGAATTTGCTATATTATATCACATAATTTATGAATAGCAAGTATTTTGAATTTGACAATTTCCTTGGAACCACTTATGTACCTTTATTACCCTCTTAACTTTATGTTATCCGTATATACGGTACCCCCTTGGGGGCATCTAAAATAATCACCAATATTTTCCTTACAATACGCCCTGATTGAGGACGTAATATTTACTCCCACTTTGATTTATTAGCTCCCAATTCTTGTTATTTCTTTTAACATCGATTATACTTATAGATAATCATTATCTATAAAGACATACTATCGAGAACACTACCTATGCCTGATCCAAAAGCCCGATTTGATGAGTTGATCACCACGCTGAGAGAACGCGATTTCCGGCTGACACCCCAGCGGGTCGAGTTGGTCCGTTTGATTGCCACCAGCGAAGGACATCCCAGCGCGGCTCAACTCTATGCAAAAATCAGGACCCAGTTCCCAACCATGAGTCAGGCGACTGTTTATAAAACCCTGGCCCTGCTCAAGGACGTGAACCAGGTATTGGAGATCGACCTGCGGGATGATAGCCACTATGATGGCAATCGACCTCAGCCCCATCCCCATTTGATCTGTGTGCAATGCACCAAGATTGTGGATGGAGATCTGGAAATTGATCTTTCCGCGATAAGCAAGTTAGAGCAAACTTCAGGTTATCAGATCCTTCGCCCCCAAATCGCGTTCTACGGACTCTGCCCCGATTGCAGACAGAGCAGTTAATAGGTCTGGTTTTTTTATGTTCTGTGGATAATTATTATCCAATCGTAAGTATTATCTAGAGGAGGTGGCATACCAATCATTATGGACACTTTCCCAACCCAGGATCAAACCGATAGTCAAAACCCATGTATACATCACTTTCAGAAAGGTGCTTCCGATGACTAAAAAAAAGAAATTAACAACAGCGCATGGCAACCCGCTCGGCGATAATCAGAATTCGCTGACCGCGGGCCCGCGCGGCCCCCTGCTGATGCAGGATTACCAATTGCTCGAAAAAATGGCGACCTTCAACCGCGAACGGGTGCCCGAACGGGTTGTGCATGCCAAAGGCTCTGGAGCGTATGGCACTTTCACAGTCACCAACGATATCACAAAGTATTCCAAAGCCGCCGTTTTTTCCAAAGTAGGCAAACAAACCCCCTGCCTGTTGCGCTTTTCTACGGTCGCTGGTGAACGCGGCGCAGCGGATGCCGAACGCGACGTGCGCGGCTTTGCGATCAAGTTCTACACCGAAGAAGGCAACTGGGATATGGTGGGCAACAATACCCCGGTCTTCTTCATCCGGGATGCCTATAAATTCAGCGATTTCATCCACACCCAAAAACGCGATCCCAAGACCAATATGCGCTCAGCCACCGCCATGTGGGATTTCTGGTCGCTCTCGCCAGAGAGCCTGCACCAGGTGACCATCCTGTTCAGTGACCGCGGCCTGCCGCAGGGCTACCGCTTCGTCAATGGTTACGGCAGCCACACGTACAGCTTCATCAATGCCAAGAACGAACGTTTCTGGGTCAAGTTCCACTTCAAAGTCATGCAAGGCATCAAGACCTGGACGAACGCCGAAGGCGAAGCTGTGGTGGCGAAAGACCGCGAAAGCTCACAGCGTGACCTGTTCGGGGCCATCGAGGGCGGCGAGTTCCCCAAGTGGAAATTCCAGATCCAAGTCATGCCTGAGACAGAAGCCGAGACCTACCAGATCAATCCCTTCGACCTGACCAAAGTCTGGCCACACGCCGACTACCCGCTGATCGAGGTCGGCATCCTGGAATTGAACCGCAACGCCGAGAATTACTTTGCCGAGATCGAGCAGGCTGCCTTCGAGCCTTCGAACATTGTGCCCGGCATCGGCTTCTCGCCCGACAAGATGCTCCAGGCGCGGCTGATGTCCTATGCCGACGCGCACCGCTACCGGGTGGGCGTCAATTACGCTGCCCTGCCGGTCAACAAGCCGCATTCCGAAGTCAACACCTACCACCGCGACGGCAACATGCGTTTCGACGGCAATGATGGCGGCGCGCTCAACTACGAACCGAATAGTTTTGGGGGCCCGGTGGAAGACCCGCGCTACCTGGAACCCGCACTCAAGATCTCCGGCGACGCCGATCGCTACAACCCCCGCGAAGGCGCGGATGACTTCATCCAGCCCGGGGCCCTCTTCCGCCTGATGAACCCCAGCCAGAAGGAACAGCTCTTCAGCAACCTGACGGAAGCCATGCAGGGCGTTCCGGAACGCATTGTGGTCCGCCAGCTGGTGCATTTTTACAAGGCTGATCCCGATTACGGCCGCGGCGTGGCCAAGAAACTCGGCCTGGAGATGGAAAAATTCGCCGCCTGGGCCAAATTGCCACTGAACGACCTGTTCGAGAAAACATCCGCAGAAAACTACGGACGTTAGGCCAAAAGATATCTAAATAATAGTAGGCCGCGGCGCAAGTCTCACAGAGTCAAAAAATTGGCGCTCAACAAACGACCTCTCCTGCCCTTTGCAGATGAGGTCGTTTGCAATTCTCCATGATCCCCCCATGGGGGCCATCCAAGGCCTTGAGGCCTAAATACCTGTCCCCAAATTACCCTAGCGGCTGCTTACCGCACTCAGGTAGACTATCCCGCTGCGCCTGCTAAATCCCGCCCAGAACACCTTGCCATCCACGCGGTATTCTTTCAGCAGGATGGAGCGGCTATCTTCGCCGGTCTGCTCCACGAAGCTGGTCTTGTTGTCGGGCAGACAGGTTACTTTGAATTCGTCATCACTGGCAGTCCCCGTGCGGGCATAGCGCTCCACGACCCGCAGTACGATCTTCTTATCATCTAATAACATGGTTTCCTCAATCTCCGCCAGCAGCGGAAGTCAACAGACGATGCAGCTCAGTCTCAGCCTGTACCGGCAGGATGGACAGGACGAAGCCCCACTCGCCGATGAGCGCTTCCCGCGACCTTTTCATCAGGAGCTGGTCCTTGTCGTTCAGCGGCCGGGTCTGCTGATAGGCAAACAAGTCGCGGATCACCTGGCAGAGCGATTCGGCCCGGCCGTCCTTCAATTGATCCACCAGTTTGACCTTGCGTTCCTGGCGGTCGTCCGGGAGCGGCTCACCCGGGCTGGATAGGATGGTAAACAACTGCTTGAACCCGGTCGGCGTTGTAGGAGGCCGTAGACGGCTGCCCAGGCTGTCGTCCGCCGGAACCCAGATGGTAAGGTCACCCACTTTTACCGCATAATAAAGGATCTTCTGACCGGATAGGACCCGTTCCTCCAGACCGACCACCTGCCCGAGGCCATAGGTCCAGTGCATGACCGGATCACCCATACGAAAGTCCATAAAGCCTCCTGTTTGATGCGGTTGGAAAATTGATAAAAGCGCCAGGCCTGCAAGAGGACTGGCACCCATAATTCGTCGATCCTGAGATGTGACCATCATTATACCATTTGTTCCCCTGAAGAATGCCTTCTCGCATTGCCTCAAATAGAATCTTACTATTGGTAATATCGTTGCCTCAGAAAGAATGTTACCTTATGACGGAGCCGAAAGGCGCCGGAGGAGAACATGATGAGTCAACGAAGCAAGCGAGAATTGTTTGAGGCGATCCGTCCACGCTACCTGAAGGCGAGGAAATCCGGGAAGAAGAACATATTGGATGAATTTGTAGCTGCGACGGGTTACCATCGCAAGTATG
>JBDRPT010000009.1:0-49600 GCA_043826785.1 Chloroflexota bacterium
GATTCCGATCCTTCCCTAAAAGTGGACGGCATGCATCAGAATCGGTGGACGACATCCTCCGGATTCACTGGTCGACATGCACCGGAATCGGTGGTCGACATCAATCGGAATCACTGGTCGACATGCACCGGAATACGCAAAACCAATAGAGTGTATCTGGCTTGATACTGCAAGAGTCTCAAGAAGAGCGTGGACACAATTTGCATATCAGGGTTATGGTTTAGCAAGTATCGCGGGTGAATTAGGAATTAAGTTTAGGCATCATGATGCTCTCGAAGATGCAAGGGCGGCTGGCGAAATCCTTGTGAGGGCAGTTAGAGATACTGGAATAAACGTACAGGATTGGCTTGCTCGCGTTAACCAACCAATCTTCGGAGCAAATGGTTACAAGATAACACGCGATGGCGCGCCGGATGGACCACTTGCTGGGGAAGTAGTAATTTTTACCGGAGCGCTTTCCATCCCGCGTCGAGAAGCTGCCGATATGGCGGCATCTATCGGTTGTGACGTTGGAGAAAATGTCACCCAAAATACAACTCTTCTAGTCGTTGGAGATCAAGACATACGAAAATTAGCCGGGCACGAAAAAAGCTCCAAGCATCGTAAGGCAGAAGAGTTGATAGAACGAGGTCAACAGATAAGAATTTTAGGGGAAAGGAATTTTCTCAAAATTATCGAGGATAACAAGATTCGATAAGGTTACGGCAAACTTTTTGTGAAGCCTTATGTCTTTTCCAAATCACAGACGGTCCACTCTCCGGCCTGACCTTCGTCGTCACCGGCACCCTGCCTGGATTCAGCCGAGATGGTGTCAGGGACTTCATCGAACAGCACGGAGGCAAGCTAATCGACGGCATCAGCAAGAAGACCAGTTATCTGGTCCTAGGAGAAAACCCTGGGTCAAAACTGGAAAAAGCCCAATCACTGGGAGTGAAGGTTATTGGGGAGCAAGCCCTGCGACAATTGTGCGCGGGTATTGTGATATAAACTTTTCTACCGTACATTTACGCGCGAGAGCTCAAAATAGAACACAGATGACACTGATTCAGCCGATTTCCGCGGATAAAACTCAAAAAAATTCTGTGCTCATCCGCATCATCCGCGCTGATCCGCGTTCTATTTTCCCGAATGTATGGTAGAGAAAAATAACCTTATTCAATTAGGCCGTTTGGCCAGCATTCATGAGGAGGCAGCTAGATGAAATCTATCCATCGTGTGGGTCTCTTGCTTGTACTGGTAGTCAGCGCCTGCATCCCGAACAAGAATACCCAGACCGGTACACCAGACATTCCAGCGGGCGACCTTGGCTGTGCCGAGGCCTTCGAAGCCCTGGCCGACCTGCGGAGGGGGTTGGAAATCCCCGATCACTTTCTTACCGATAACCCGGCCAGGACCGGCGACGAGTTCGATCCGAACCGGTATTTTGAGGTCTTCACTACGCTCTCCATGGAACCGGGACTTATCCTGGACTACGTTTATCACTACGACTGGATTGGAGGCTACCCGGTGCTCTATGCACGGGAGGAAGACCAGCCCCCCTTCGCCACCGAAGCCGACTATTCCGCTGCTGCAAACCACAGTCCGTTCCTGGCCCATGTGCAAACCTCAGACACGCAAGAAGGGTTCTTCCAACTGGCCGTACTGGCACTTACCGCTGACCAGTTCTACCTGCACTGGCATGCCAACTACAACGATCTGGAAGTAGTCTGCAATAAGCAAAGGGTCGCTGAGATCCTGGCCAGCCTGGACGGGGAAGGGTTCGGCCAGGCAATGCCCCTCTTGGATCAATTGCGGGCACGCGCACTGATAAATGTAGAACCAGAAGTGGTAATGACCGATGACACCGCGACCGTCCGCATGCACCTCTTCAGCCATTGGAGTGGGTTCATCCGCTGGACGATCACGATCCAGCGTACCTTTCCGCATACTATCCTCGACATCGAGGAGCAGATCCTCGTGCCGTATGACTGCGGCATCATGTTCTGATTGACAGATGCCGGTCTCTGCGCTAAACTTACCCAACCTTTTTTGCTACCAGGAGCACTTATGGATATCCACAAGACCGACGATGCCGTCACCCGGCGGGTTAATGCATTTGTAAACCGGGTCAATGGGCTGCGTGAATCAGACCTGTACTTCTACAACCAGGCGATTGAAGAACTCAAGGGAGGCGCGCGGGTCATCGTCAGGGGGCGCGAGATGGGTATGTTCGCCTCCTACAGCTACCTGGGCCTGATCGGGCACCCGCGCATCAACGCTGCTGCCAAGGCCGCGGTGGACCGCTTTGGAACGGGGACAAATGGCGTCCGCACACTGGCTGGCTCGCTCACCATCCATAACGAGCTTGAGGAGACCATCGCTGAGTTCAAGGGCAGCGAAGCCGCAATCACTTATACGTCAGGTTACGCCACCAACCTGACCGTTATCTCGACGCTGATGGGTCGCGGCGATTTCGTCATCTCGGATAAACTCAACCATGCTTCCATTGTGGATGGCTGTTTGATGTCTGGGGCAGAATTCCGCCGCTTCCGTCACAACGACATGGACGACCTGGAACGCCGCTTGCAACAACCGCCGGAAGGTGTGGCCAAGCTGGTCGTCGCCGATTCGGTCTTCAGCATGGACGGGGATATCCTTGACCTTCCTAACGTGGTCGCTCTGTGCCAAAAATACAATGCCTGGTTGATGATCGACGAAGCCCATTCGGTGGGCGTACTCGGCAAGACCGGCCGTGGAATCGAAGAACATTTTGGCCTGGCCGATGTCATCGACATCAAGATGGGCACCTTGAGCAAGACCATTCCTTCGGTGGGCGGGTATGTCGCCGCCAAGGAAGATATCATCACCTACCTGCGTCATGCCAGCCGGGCCTACATTTTTTCCGCAGCCCTGCCCCCCGGGCAGGTTGCCGCCGCCAATGAGGCGTTCAAGGTCATCCTGGACGAACCCTGGCGGGTGGAAAAACTTTGCGCCAACACCACCCAATTCATCACCGGACTGAAGGACGCCGGTTTCGATACCCTGCTGTCCGAGACCGCCATCGTGCCGGTGTTGTGCGGTACGGACGAACGCGCCTTCGCCCTGACCCGCGAATGCCAGCATAAAGATGTCTTTGTCCTGCCGGTCGTCTCCCCTGCTGTCCCGGAGGGGCTCTCCCGGCTAAGGGCCACCGTCCTGGCATCCCACGAGCCGGACGAAATCGAGTATGCCATCTCGGTCATCAAGAAGGCCGGCAAAGAAATCGGGATTATCCAGTAACCAGCCAACAGGTCACGCCAGAAGCGTGACCTGTTTCATAACAATCGAATATTGACCCATGGAAAAACCCTTCGAATCCCATTGTGATGGCCTGACCATCAGCACCGACCTCACCCGGATCAACTATGCTACTGTCATGGACTTCCTTTCACAGGCTTACTGGGCGCAGGGACGGACGCGCCAGCGGGTCGAACTTTCCTTCCGTAATTCGCTGGTCTTCGGGGTCTACGACGGACTCCGCCAAGTTGGCATGGCCCGGGTGGTCACTGACACCGTCTTCATCGGTTGGCTATGCGACGTCTATATCCATGAAGACTACCGCAGCCGGGGAATAGGCAAATGGCTGCTCGAGTCGATATTCTCACTCCCAGAGTGCAAGCAGGTGCGGCGCTGGATCCTCTCCACCGACGACGCTCACAACCTCTATACCCGCTACGGGTTCAAAACCCTCCCCCACCCCGAACATTGGATGGAACGCCTGACACCATTCGCGGACGAGTAGCAACGGCTGTCACTGGACCGTAGCGAGGTCATCAAGAACCATCTTCTTTGCATCCTCGTCTTCGATGCGTTCAGCGACCTGGCTTGCTGTTTCGAGATACTCCACCATCTTGGCCCTGTTTCCGGAAACCATTTCCGCCCGCGCCAAGGCTTCATAGGCATAGGCCAGATAGAACGGACCGCTATCCTCCCCCTGGAAAGCCCGCAGAGACCATTCCGCGTAGCGCCGGGCATTCTCAGCCTGCCCGGTCAGAGCAGAGACTCGGCTGACTTGCCAGTAACCTACCGAGAGGTTCTCCGCAGTACAGTCCGGGCGCTGGGTCCAGTGCCAGAGCGATGCCAGGCTGGTTAGGATCATGGCTAAATCGTCTTCGGGTGTACGGCTGGGTTTATCAATGTAATCCCAGGCCTGGTTGAAACAAGTGGCAGCAAAATATTTGTGGGCCGCGGCGAGGTCCAGGTCAACTTTCTTATCCATCATTCCTCTTTATTTGCACAATTTTAGTCTTATTATACCCACTGCCCGCCACAGGAGGCATGATATACTCGCGCCATGCCAGCATTGATATTGAAACCGGGACGCGAGAAATCGCTCCTGCGCCGTCATCCCTGGATCTTCTCTGGAGCGGTAGACCGCGTCGACGGGGACCCGGCAACTGGCGAGACCGTCGACCTGATCACCAACCACGGCGACTTCCTGGCCCGGGCCGCGTTCAGCCCCCACTCCCAGATCCGGGCGCGTGTTTGGACCTTCGACTCCGCGGAAGTAATCGACGCTGACACCTTCCGCCAACGCATCCGCAACGCAATCGCCACCCGCCAGAGCTGGCACCTGTCCCGGGACACGGACGCGTACCGGCTCATCCATGCCGAATCCGACGACCTTCCCGGCCTGATTGTTGATCGCTATGCACAGACACTTGTGGTCCAGTTCCTGAGCGCCGGAGTCGAATACTGGCGTGAAAGCATCACCGAAGCATTGATCGAAGAGACAGCCTGCACTGCCATCTACGAACGCTCGGATGCAGATGTCCGAGTGCTGGAAGGTCTGCCGCCGCGTGCCGGCCCTCTGGCAGGTGACCCAGCCGCACAGATGACGATCAACGAAAACGGTCTGACATACCGCATCGATATCGCCTCAGGCCACAAGACCGGGTTCTACCTCGACCAGCGCAGCAACAGGCTGCGGGTCCGGGAGATAGCTGCCGGGCGCGATGTCCTCGACTGTTTCAGCTACAGCGGCGGTTTCTCGGTCAATGCCCTGGCCGGCGGGGCGACAACCGTCCTCTCGGTGGATTCATCTGCGCAGGCGCTGGCACTCTGCCGGGAAAATGTCGGCCTCAATGGAGGAGCATCCGACTGCCATACCATCCTGGAAGGGGACGTCTTCCAGACCCTGCGCCAGTTCCGTGACCGAGACCGCTCGTTTGACCTGATCGTCCTCGATCCTCCCAAGTTCGCCCCCACTGCCGCCCATGCAGATAAGGCGACTCGCGGCTACAAGGACATCAACCTGCTGGCGTTCAAGCTCCTCCGGCCCGGCGGGATACTGGTCACCTTCTCCTGCTCCGGAGGAGTGGACGCAGCCCTATTCCAGAAGATCATCGCCGGTGCGGCACTGGACGCGGGTGTGGATGCACAGATCGTCGAGCACCTGGCACAGGCACCGGACCATCCAATCGGGCTGCATTTCCCTGAGGGGGCCTATCTCAAGGGGTTGATCTGCTTAAAAAGATAAGGACACGATGCTTGGTCGTGTCCCTGGTGTAAATTCTTACCAGATCGGATCTACGCAGCGTAGACCGGTTTCGAAGAAATGATGGGTAACCTTCGAAAAATATTGGCGGGCTGTAGACCCGCCTTGAGGCGTTGGTTTACTCTTCACCCAATGACAGGATCTGCCGTAACAACCCGGCGACCAGCATGCCCAGTTTCAATCCCTGACCACTGTTGATGGCCAGGGGTTCGCCCTTCTGCTCGGCGCGCCTGGTGAGCAGATAAGCGGCGCCCAAGCCCGTCAAGGCGCCAATGACCGCCCCGATGACAAGGGTCTTTGCTTTCCAGGATGGAGCATTATGTTCCGCCAGCTCGTAGTCTTCCATTATCTCACCTGCCTGTTTTTTGGATTAATGTAAGCAAAGAACCGTCCGACCACAGCGCTGGCCTGTTTGGACCAGAGCACTGGTTGAACGGTCTTATCTGCCACCGTTCGTGACCCTGCGTTGACCCGCATAAAGAAATGCTGTACCTTGGCAGTGACTCTCGGGGTGGCCTTCTTTATCCGTGAGAGGGCATAGACCAGCGCTCCGAGGACGATCAACAGGACCAATGCCAGGAACAACATCGGGAAAACAAGCCAGATGATAGATACATCCCGCCACGGGTCGGTCAGACCCGGTCCGCCGAGAGCGATCAGCACAGCGCCGGCGACGACCAGCACTGTAACGAGCAGGAACGGCACCAGGATCTGCCAGATGAACTGCCTGCGATGGACGCGCACAGAATAGGATTCAAACTCACGCAAATCGGCCATGACTATATTTTAACATAAAAGGGACCGGGGACGATTACCTATCCCCGGCCCCACAGTAAAACCTGTGTATTTGGCGTTATTTCCGGTAGGTCGCGTCCATGGCTGCGACTGCCGCCACCTGGACGATCGCATCCACTTCGTCGCCAGTCTGCAAGACATGAATCGGCGCGCCGGTCCCTAGCAGGATCGGGCCAACCGCCTTGGCATTCCCCAGACGGGCAAGCAATTTATAAGCGATGTTGGCCGACTCCAGCGAGGGGAATACCAGCACGTTGGCATCCGTGACCGAGCTGAAGGGGTAACGCTTCTCGACGATCTCCGAGACTACGGCAGTATCAGCCTGCATCTCTCCGTCCACTGCAAAATCCGGGCAGCGGGCTTTGACCAGTTGGACCGCTCTGCGAACCTTATCGGCAAGCGGGTGGGGCGTTGAGCCAAAGTTGGAGAAGGACAGGAATGCCACTCGCGGCTCAAGCTCGAGGCGCTTGGCAAATTCCGCAGCCCGGCAAGCAATCTCGGCCAGGTCCTCAGCGCTGGGGTCGATATTGACCGTGGCATCCGTGAACAGGTAGACGCGGTCATCAACGATCATGATATAGACACCGGTCACCAGCTCCGCATCCGGGGCGGTGTGATGGATCTGCAACGCCGGGCGGATGACCTCCGGGTAATCATACGTCAGACCGGAGACGAACGCATCCGCATCACCTAGCTTGACCATCATCGGACCGAGCACGTTCGGCTCACGGACGCGCTTGCGCGCTTGCTGGTAGGTTATACCCTTGCGGGAACGCAAGTCATGATAAGCCTGTGCATAGGCATCCAGTCGGTCGAAGTTTGCGGGGTCGACCATCTCCGGGCAACAGGCAAGCCCAAGCTCGGTGATGTTCTTCTGGATGACCTCCGGACGGCCGATGAGAATGGGCACGCCGATGCCCTCCTCGCTGATCTGATAAGCCGCCCGGATGATCTTGAGTTCCTCCCCCTCGGCAAAGACAATCCGTTTCTTCGGTTTTGCTGATTTGGCCTTGTTCTGGATGAAATAGCGCACCCGGGCGCCCTTGCCAAGCCGGTAGGCCAACTGCTCGCGGTATTCATCGATGTCTATCTTCTTGCGGGCAACGCCGGTCTCCATGGCGGCCTGGGCAACTGCAGACGATTCCCACAACATGACCCGGGGATCGAGTGGTTTGGGAATGATGTACTCCGGTCCAAATTTCATGCTTTCCACGTCATAGGCACGCAGCACTGAATCGGGGACATCCTCCTTGGTCAGGTTGTACAGCGCCATCGAGGCGGCATATTTCATCTCATCATTGATCGCCCGCGCCCGCACATCCAGCGCGCCGCGGAAGATGAAGGGGAACCCCAGGACGTTGTTGACCTGGTTCGGGTAGTCTGAGCGGCCCGTGGCCACAATCGCCTCCGGGCGGGCTTCCTTCGCCAGTTCGTATTTGATCTCCGGGTCCGGGTTGGCCATGGCGAAGATGATCGGGCGTTCCGCCATAGACTTGACCATCGCCTGTGTCAGGACATTTGCAACCGAAAGACCGTAGAATACATCGCAGCCGCGGACCGCATCCGCGAGCGTGCGGGCGTCGGTCTCCACCACGAAGCCATCTTTGTATTTATTCATCCCTTCCGTACGGCCTTTGTAGAGCACGCCGCGGCTGTCGAGCATCATGATATTTTCTTTCTTGACCCCCCAGCGGATAGCCAGCTCAGCACAGGAGATTGCCGAGGCACCCGCTCCGGAGATGACCATGCGGATTTCATCGTGCCTTTTGCCGACAACTTCGAGGGAACTGGCCAGCGCAGCCGACGAGATGATCGCCGTGCCGTGCTGGTCATCGTGGAAGACCGGGATATCGAGCATCTCTTTCAATTGCTCCTCGATATAGAAACATTCCGGAGCCTTGATATCTTCCAGGTTGATCCCGCCAAAGGTCGGGGAAATCGCGCGGACTACCTGGATGATCTCATCCGGGTCCAGGCTGTCCACTTCGATATCGAATACATCCACGTCTGCGAACTTCTTGAACAATACCCCCTTGCCTTCCATGACCGGTTTGGATGCCAGCGCACCACGGTTACCCAGACCGAGGATGGCGGTACCATTGGATACCACCGCGACAAGGTTTCCCTTGGAGGTGTACTCGTAGGCCAGTTCAGGGTCTTTTTCAATCTCAAGGACCGGAACAGCCACACCGGGTGAGTAGGCCAGGCTGAGGTCCCGCTGGGTGTCCATCGGTTTTGTGGGCACAATGGCCACTTTTCCTGGTTTGCCTTTCAGGCGATGGTATTCCAGGGCTTCTTCATTCGTAATACTAGGCATATGACCTCCAAAGTATGAGTTGAATCGGAGAACGGGGTAATTATGGCACAAGAGCCCGAATGACCATAGTCTCTTTTGTCATATTTATACCACCAGGTTGGCATTTCTTCCGGTTGACAACCGACCATGCAAAAAAGGATAGAGCGCACACGCTGTGTGTATTTTCTAGTATAATCATCCCGTCTAGATCATTTCGCCGTCACCATCATCCTTCACTGTTGCGGCGGCCATGGCTTGTACATTAGTCTCTTGGAATTTCTGCCCCTTTGTTTGGGCAAACCCGGGATGGAGAGTTGTCCCACTGCTTGAGCCTTGAGTAAGCGTCACGAATTCGAATTGCGCGCAGATCGGCAGACAAACTCACAGCCCACATCATTTACGGATAGTTACCCTGTTTTGATGGCATAGCACCTGTATCCAGCTTGAAGCGGGTTACAGGTCAAAATAGCATATCCAAGAGCTTACAACGACAGCCGTGGCACCGTCAGGTGAACTGCGGCTGTGTGCCTTTAAAAAATGACCCGAACAATCACGGCCATCGAACCCCAGCGGAAGAACCCCCGTAGACTGAACATCTACTTGGATGGGGAATTCGCCTTCCCACTTGCCCAAATCATGGCTGTCTGGTTGCGGGTAGGTCAGGAACTGAGCGATGAGAAGATAGTTTCTCTGCGCCGCGACGACGAGGGCGAGACCGCTTACCAGAAAGCGTTGCACTACCTGAGCTTCCGCCCCCGCTCGACCGCCGAAGTTCGCCAAAACCTGACAAAACGCGGCATCCCCGAAGCACTGGTCGAGGCAACCATTCTCCGGCTGGACAAGGCTGGCATCCTGAATGACGTTGCTTTTGGTCAGGCCTGGGTCGAGAACCGCAACGAGTTCCGGCCGCGCAGCCGTGCCTTTCTGAGAATGGAACTGCGCAGGAAAGGACTAGACGACGAAGTCATCCAATCTGTTCTGGACGAACAGGTGGACGAAGAAGACCTGGCCCGCAAGGCTGCGGGGAAATACGCCCGACGGCTCGAAGGTCTGGAATGGGCTGAGTTCCGCAAGAAACTGAGCGGATTCCTGGCCCGGCGTGGCTTTTCCTACGCCACGATCGCCCCGGTTGTCTCTGAAATCTGGCAAGGGATGAGCCAGATGGCGGACATGGGGACATCCTTTGAAGACGAGGAATAATCATGGACACGACGACTAGTTTACTCATTGCATCATTGACTGCGCTTCTTGGGCTTGGAATTGGATACTTCATCGCCCGCTACCAGTATGAACG
This sequence comes from Chloroflexota bacterium, assembly GCA_043826785.1. Classification (GTDB taxonomy): domain Bacteria; phylum Chloroflexota; class Anaerolineae; order Anaerolineales; family Villigracilaceae; genus JBDRPT01. Next base: position 9,901 of record JBDRPT010000009.1, read on the forward strand.
CGCCCGGAAGAAAGTCCACGAGAAAGCCGAGAAGATCATCCAGGAGGCCAAAGACAAAGGCCAGGCCATCGAAATCCAGGCCCGCGACAATGCCCTCAAGGCCGCCCAGTTGGCGGAAGCGGATATGAACCGCCTGCGTACCGAGCTTAACCGTGAGGAGGAACGTCTTGGAAAACGGCGCAACGAGCTTGATGGCCGCATGGAACGTCTGGAGCAACGCGATCAGGCGGTCAACAAACGTCAAAGCGCAGTAGACAAGCGACACAACGATGTTGAAAAGCTGCACCAGCAGAAGCTCGAGGAACTCCAGCGTGTAGCGCAAATGTCTAACGATGAGGCTCGGACCGTACTGCTGGAGGAAGTGGAAAAGGAAGCCCGCGGCGACATGGCCCGCATCATCCGCCAGATCGAATCTGAGGCACACGAAGAGGGCGAAAAACGTGCCCGCAAGTTGATCACTGACGCGATCCAGCGGGTCGCCTCCGAACATGTCGCCGAGGTAGTGACTTCCACTGTCCCGTTGCCGAATGAGGAAATGAAGGGTCGCATTGTTGGGCGCAGCGGGCGCAATATCCGCGCCTTTGAGCAAGCCGCCGGTGTGGACGTGATCGTCGACGATACCCCAGAGGCAGTGATGATCTCCTGCTTTGACCCGGTGCGGCGCGAGATTGCCCGGCGGTCACTATCCCGCCTGATCCTGGATGGGCGCATCCACCCGGCGCACATCGAGAAGATCCTAGAAGACGAGAAGAAAGCCATCGAAAAGATCATCGTCGAAGCAGGCGAACAGGCCGCTTATGACGCCGGCATCAGCGGGTTGCACCCCGAGATCATGCGCATGATGGGCCGGCTCAAGTTCCGCACATCCTATGGCCAGAACCAACTCGCCCATGCTGTCGAAGTCTCCAAACTGGCCGGGATCCTGGCAGCCGAACTGGGTGCCAATGTTGAAATCTCCCGTCAAGGCGGGTTCCTGCACGACCTGGGCAAAGCCATGGACCACAACCAGGAAGGCACCCACGCCATGCTCGGAGCAGACCTCGCCCGCCGCTATGGGGTGAACTCGGAAGTCGTCAACGCCATCGCATCCCACCATCACGAGGTGGAACAGGAGAGCATCGAGGCCGTCATTGCCGAAGCGGCAGACGCCATCTCTGGAGCCCGCCCCGGTGCACGCCGGGAGGACCTGGAGGCGTATATCAAACGCATCCGCGCCCTTGAGGAGGTGTCACTGTCATTTAAGGGAGTTTCCCAGGCATATGCCATCCAGGCCGGGCGTGAAGTACGCATCATCGTCAAGCCCGAGGAGATCGACGACCTCGAATCTGCTCGCCTGGCCCGTGACATCGCCAAGAAGATCGAGGAGACCATGCAGTACCCCGGCCATATCCGCGTTACCGTCATCCGCGAGACCCGGGCGACTGAATTGGCCAAATAGCTCAGATTGTTTTCAAGCCATCCTCCCCGGGATGGCTTTTCATAACCCCCACCCGGTCACGAAGGGATTGCCGTGTCGCTCCTCTCCAACGGTGGTCGAGTACCCGTGCCCAGAAAGGATCCGGGTCTCATCCGGCAGGGAGAAGACCTGGTTGCGGATGCTTTCCAGCAAGGTGCGCGTGTTCCCGCCGGGCAAGTCCGTCCGCCCAACGCTTTGCTGGAAGATCAGGTCGCCACTGAAGAGTACTCCACCTGCGGCGCAGTAGTAGATGACGTGTCCCGGGGTATGCCCGGGGGTATGGCGTACCTCGAAGGATAAACCTCCCAACTGAAGTACCTGTCCATGTTCGATCTGCACAGACGGTTCAGGGCCAGGGTCGATCTTGTAACCGAAGAACGCCCCCCCGCCCCCAAGCTGCCAGAGGCTGTAGTCCTGTTGATGGAGAACAACCTCAGGGGGCTGGGCCAGCCCGGCAGCCAGTTCAGCCGCGCCGCCGATGTGGTCGAAATGGGCATGGGTGTACCACAACTGGCTGATGGACCAGCCGCGCTGGGTGGCTGCATCCAAGATGGTCCGGCCGTCCCAGGCCGGGTCGATGACCAGCGCAGCACCCGTCGTCTGATCAGCAACAAGATAGGAATTGGTCATCACCGGGCCGAGGGTAAAAGAGACAATTTCAAGAGTCATGATTCCTTATCCTGATAGTGGCATGTCCGCTTTCTGGCATGATTCAGCCAGCTCACGCGGGGCAAAGAGGACGGTGAACAAGACCGAAAGCGCGATCAACCCCAGGGTGAGCGGGTAGATCCAGACCGGGTTCTGTTCGTAAATAATACCGGCCAGCAGCGGTGCAAGGATGACCGCCAGCGAGCTGACCGTCTCAGTGATTCCGTAGGCCAGGCCCATCTGCGCCGGGTGAATCAACGGACGCACCTGGGCAAAGGCCAGCATGCGGGCGGCGCGAAAACCTCCCAGCAGGAAATACCCCAGCCCATACATGACCGGCCCATTCCCATGCCAGAGCAGGATGGCAAAGGCCGCCACGCAGACCTGAGCAAGAAGGAACCCAATTCGGGCAGCAAGCTGCCCCAGGACGATGTTCAGGACGGCATTGCCAAAGCTGGCCACTGAGCCGATCACACCCATCACTGTCAAAGAGATGCCGCGCTCGTTCTGAAGGAAGTTAGGGGTCAGCGGTTGGGGCAGGAACATCACAAACGTCGCCAGGAAGGCCACTCCCATGAAGGCGCGGTAACGTGGATTGGACAGCAGCGTCTTAGGGCTTGTCTCGCCCTCGGGGTCATCGCGAGGCTGCCTGCGGACAAAAACAATGATCAGCGCCGAAACCATGAAGAGACAGGCTGAGAACAGGTAGATCGTTCGCAGGCTGAAGTGATCCCCGATCCAGCCGCCGGTCACGGGTCCGATCACCGCGCCCAGGTTGAACATGGCGGAGGCCAGGGTCATCGCCCGTCCGGCGGAGAGTTTGCCGCGGGCTGCTGTCACATAGCTGAACAGAGGCGACGAGACGAACGCCGTCAGGCCATACAACAGGTAACCGACCACGAAAATCGGGAGAGTCTTGGAAAGTGCCATCACCCAGGCCGCGGACATGCCACAGATCCAGGCCGTAATTATTAGGGGTTTACGCCCAAACCGGTCAGCAAGATAGCCTGCCGGGATGTGGGTGACCATCATCATCAAACCGAATGCAGAGAAGATCGAGCCGATCAACATCGGGCTGGCCCCCAGTTGCTCCAGGTAGATCGGTTGGAAGTAAATGAACATTCCCTCGCCCGCTCCCCAGGTAAAGAGCGAGGCCATCACCAGGATCAACCCTGGCTTCACTGTGATGCTCCCAGGCGGAGAATGAACTCTGCAGCTGCCTTGAACACCTGCCGGCGTTGCGCATCGCGGGGGATGACGTGCCCCGAACCTGAGATGACCAGCTTCTCTTTGGTCTTCGATCCAAGGTGATCGTAGATGTATTCCATGCTCTCCAGGCTGCCGTTCGGCAGGTAGATGTCATCCCTGGAATAGACGAGCAAGGCTGGCGCGGTGACCTGCGGCAACCCGGCGCGCATCACTGCCGCCAGGTCTTTGAGCTCGCTGATCGCCCGGACAGGGTTCTGGGGGTAAGCGACGTGGTCCCGCCAGGCCTCCTGGTCGAACCAGCCCGAGCCTGGTTCTTCCTTGTTCTTCGGCATGTAGGGCTGGATCTTGCTTAATAGTTTAATGTGGTTCAACCGCCAGTCGGACGGTAGGCCGTAGGGAGTAGCCATGGCGATTACCCCCTTCACAGGTAAGCTCGCCGCCAGGGTAAGGGAGATGATGCCACCCATCGACAACCCGCAAAGAGTGATCTCTCGGGTCACACCGCTGAGAAGCCGGTACCCATCTTCAGCAGAGGCAAGCCAGTCTGTGTAACGCGAGCGGATCATATCCTCAGGTCGGGTGGCATGTCCTGCCAGGCGCGGCCCAAGGACGCTAAAGCCATACTCACGGTGAAGGGTTTCCCCCATCCAGCGCATCTCCTTGGGCGTACCGGTGAAACCATGGATCAACAACACACCCGGGGCATCTTTGCGCCCGGGGAAGAAGAACGGTTCGGCAGTGGGGATGATGGAGTTCATGTTACCCATTATATTGCAGAACAGGGAACTACTCCTGCTTGCATAAATATGTGAACTTTGAACAAACAAAACGCCCTTAATTACAGTAAACTTGGTTCACATCTTTAGGCAGCACACAGTAGTTTATCAACCCAGCCAAGGGGGTGCCAGCGAGACGACCTGGGCAAACACCGGACAATCTTCGTCATGGGCGCCGGGCAGATAACCGCTGCTGACCAGGAACTCACGTACGATCTCGCTGCCGGTGAACACAAAGGTCTTTTTGAACAGGTTGACCCAGGCCTCCAAAGGCAGCGGGTGATGGGCATCCAGCCAACCCTTATATGACCCGAACCCGGCACGCAGACCCTGGATCCGGCGGGCATTCTCGACCGCTGCCCGGACCTTGAGACGGTTGCGGATGATCCCGGCGTCAGCCAGCAACCGGTTGACTTCAGCCTCGTCATAGGCTGCCACAATGTCCACGTCAAACCGATGGTACGCCCGGCGGAAATTTTCCGCCTTCTTCAGGATGGTGATCCAGGAGAGTCCGGCCTGGTTGATCTCGAGCACGAAACGTTCGAAGAGGGCATGCTCCGTGCCGAGGGGGAAACCGTACTCGCTATCATGATAGCGCCAGTTGAAGCCATCCTCCGGGTGGGCACGGACATACGCGCAGTAGCTCACGAGTTGATCATCCCAGGATAAACTTTGCCCAACCGACATTGGGATAGATGATCCCTATGTCCTGCGGATCGATCTTCACCGATATCTGCTGCCCTTGCTGGAGATTGGAGACATAGGCGAGCTCAACCAGCCAGGAGGTCCTGGCGATATAGGTCTCCCCGCCCGGCGCGGTGACCTCGAGCTGTAGGTCGTATGTCGCCCGGGTGGATATCTGCCCTCCAGACGGCCAGCCCTGCGCGCTGATGATGGTGGCTGAAGCCCAGAGACCCTTTGCCTGGCGGCGTTCGAAATCCCTTGCCCGTTCATGCGCTTCCACCTCCCTCTAGCGCTGGCGAACAACCGTGACCAAAATCGCCGCTCCTGCCGCAACCAGGCAGACAACCGCGAGGACAATCACGATCAAAGAAAGAGTCATTCTAGTTCCTTTCTGTCAAGAAGAACGGGATTAATCCTCCACGCCAACAAGTCCAAATAAGCCGTCCAGGGCCTCGCAATCCTTGCACCCAGGGCGCTGCTGCGGGGGTCTGGCGAGATCGTAGATCTCGCGGGCGGCCTTCAACAGGTCCAGGATGGTCTCAATGGCCAGTTCCACCGGCACGATCCGGGCGGAAAAACCGAGGGCAAAGCCATCCGAGCGGTGGTTGCCTGCCTGGCCGGCGGAGTCTTCGTCCGTCACCGGTTCGAAGTAGACCAAGGCGAGCGAATCGATCTCCCAGCCCAGGCTCTGGCCGATCAAGGCATAACCATTCAGTTGTACCTGGTATACCGGCCACATGCCCCGCTGCGAACTGGTGTAACGGGAGGTCTTATAGTCCACGATAATCTTCCGGTCTGCTGTGGTGATGAAGACATCATCCGGCGAACCGGTCAGGAGCACATCCGTCTCCGGGTCCAGCCACTGGTACCGGGAATGGTGCAGGGCCGGACCGGGCATGTACCCGCGCAACTCCCCAAGCTCGGCCAGCCAACCCGGACCCCGGTCTTGGGTATCGACGAAGTGATGGATGACTTTTTTGGTGTACGAATCGATCGAACTGAAGATACCCGGGAAAATCTGGTAGGGGATCTTATCGGCGTGTACCTTGATCCAAAAACACCTGCGGCAATGCCCCGGCACCGCCAGGTCGCCCAGGTTCTTGGCCGAGATCCGCAACCTCTCGCTCATACTTTGAACTTCCCCGCCTGTGCAATGACGTCATCGTAATGGAGCTGGTCGTGATAGAGGCCAAGGCGCAGGGTAACGATCAGGTTGAGCCTGCCGAACATCGGGTCATACAGCGAAATGTTGCCGAGGATGTCCTCATCCTTGCCGGTGTAGAAATCCCGCGCCTCAGCATGCAGGCCGCGCAATTCCGCAGTGAGTATATCGAGTGGGACAGGCCGGCGCGGGTTGTGACGCGGTGCCCACAGGAAGCCGACCCACATCGGGAACTTCCCATCCCGGTACAGGTCCGGGATACCGGTCGGATAGAGCCTGTGCCGGCGGCGCTCGCCAACGCGGCGGAACACTTTCCAGGCTGCGCGTACATACGGGATGGTGCTGGCGATCAATAGATAATTATGGTTGAGGATCTCGCCGATGCTCCATTCCTTCGGCGCAGGCCGCTGCCAGACCTGGGTATCGCTGAATCCCTCTAGAGCTCGCAGGGCAGTCTCACGCTGGGAGTCGAGCAGGTCGAGGTAAGTTGGCAGGATGTCAGTCATGCTCAGCATTCCTGATGAGTGGGCATCCGGTTGTTTGCGCTATTAGCCCACCACATGCAGCGCCCGTTCCATGTCGCTCAGGCTTTCAGCGCTCTCGTCCGTGACCACGATATCGTCCTCGATGCGGACCCCGTTGCGACCCGGCAGATAGATTCCCGGCTCGACGGTGAAGACCATCCCCGGCTCGAGCAGTTGAGGGTTGTCGGCGCGGATATAGGGGTCTTCATGACCTTCCATGCCCAGCCCATGTCCGCTGCGATGGGTGAAATAGCGGCCATAGCCGGCCTGCTCGATCACCGAACGTGCCGCGATGTCCACCCCCGCGCAGGGGGTGCCAGGTTTCGCCGCGGCCCGACCGGCCGCATTGGCATCCTGAACAATTTGGTGGATGCGCACGTATTCATCGTCCACTTCACCGACAGCGAAGGTACGGGTCAGGTCGGAGACGTAGCCGTCCACGCAGGCGCCCCAGTCGATCACCAGCAGGTCGCCGGGTTGCAACTCCCGGTCGGATGGGGAGGCGTGCGGGTTGGCGCTGTTCGGCCCCGCGGAGACGATCGGGGCGAAGGGCATTTCGGGGCGCGATCCACTGCGCAGCAACTGGACGACCAGTTCGGCGGCCAGTTCTTTCTCGGTCATGCCGACTTTGATCAGGGGGAGGAACGTTTGCAGGGCGTCTTGAGCCACCTGGACCGCGGCGCGCATCGCGGTGACCTCCGCTTCATCTTTACGGACCCGCAGGCTGCTGACGACCCCCGAGGCATCCGGGAAGTCCGCTCCCGGCACGCCGGACTGGATGTGACGGAATTCCAGCAGGCGCATGGCCCGCGGCTCGACTCCGATCCGGTGGCCATCCAAGCCCAGCGAGTTCAGCGCGGCGCGGAAGACAGGTTCCCATTCCAGTGGGTTCTCAGGGTACGGGAATGCCCTCATCGGTTGGTCTGCCAGCTTGAGCATTTCCAGCTCGGGCAGCACAATGGCCGGATCCGCATCCGGGGTGAAGAGAACGACTACCGGCCGTTCGCTGAGATGGAAGTGCAGGTCGGTCAGATAGACCAGGCTGGGACCCGGGTTCAGGGCCAGGGCATCCATGCCGGAGGTCCGCAGAGCAGTGTATAGTTTCGTCAGGCGGGAAGGTGTCATTGAGGTTCCTTTTCACACACATTTCCCGAAGCAGTCCAGTAGCCAGTTTACTGGTCTTCGTTTTTTAGATGGTGGAAGCGCTTCACAAAAGTTACCTTCAGAAACCAGTCCACCAGGCCGGGGAAGAGAGTATCAAAACCGATCACCAGGCGGTAGTACCAGGGCAGGATGATCATCCGCCGGGGTCGTTTCGCCAGCGCGACGACCCTGCCGGCGACATATCCCGCGGTCATCGAGAACGCCCTGGGCAGTTTCAGTGTGCGTTTGGCGGTATTATCGCCTGTATGCTGGCTGAACTCGGTCGCTGCCGGCCCTGGGTAGACACCCGAGACCCGCACCCCCAATGGCGCCGCCTCCCGGCGAAGCGCATCGGTGAAGCCGCGCACCCCGTACTTGCTGGCGGAATAGATGCTGTAGAGCGGCGCGGCAATCAGGCCGGCCACCGAAGCCATGTTGATGACGTGCCCGGACCGGCGGTCATACATGTGCGGCAGGACCGCCCGCGTCACCTGGATCACGCCATGCAGGTTGACATCCAGCTGGGTCTCGATATCCCTGTCGGGGGTGAGGTTCTCCAGCCAGTCCAGCCGGCCGAAGCCAGCATTATTGAACAGGATGTCGATCCGCTCGTAGACATCCAGCACGGTCTTGACCATCACCTCGATCTCAGCTTGCTGGTTGACGTCCACCGGAACCGCCAGGGCCTCGCCCCCGGCTGCCTGGATCTCCTCCGCTAGGGCCTGCAACCGGTCCATGCGCCGGGCTGCCAGGACCACCGAACAGCCTTCTTTGGCAAACAGGCGGGCGGCATCGGCGCCGAAACCCGAAGAAGCCCCCGTGATGAGCACGACTTGTCCTTTAAGGGATCTCGTCATGGCAAACCCTCCAATCATCCACCAACCCGGACCAGGCTCTCGTCGCTGCCTCATCCAGGCGAATCTCACTCACTCGGCTTCGCTGGGTTGTTCCTCTGGTCTGCGCCGCGGCCGCGGCGGTTCCAGCACTGGCTCTGGAGCGATGGCGACCTCCACAACCTGGTCCATATGGACGACAGGAATGATCTTCAAATCGGTGCGGACCTTCTTGGGCACGTCGACCATGTCCTTCATGTTCTTCTCGGGGATCATGACCATTTTCAAGCCAGCCCGGTGGGCAGCCAGGACCTTCTCGCGCACTCCACCTATCGGCAGGACGCGCCCGCGCAGGGTGATCTCACCGGTCATCCCAACCTCGCGGCGGACCGGGCGGCCGGTCAGAGCAGAGAGCATCGCCGTCGCCAGGGTGATCCCGGCCGAAGGCCCATCCTTTGGGATGGCACCCTCCGGCATGTGGACATGGATGTCCATCCGCTCGAAGACATCGAAGTCGATGCCAAAGAGATCGGCGCGCGCTTTGATATACGTCAGGGCAGCCTGGCCGGATTCCTGCATGATCTCCCCGATCTGGCCGGTCATTTGCAGGTTGCCCTTCCCATCCATAACGGCCACCTCCACAGGCATGATCTCGCCGCCATTCTCGGTCCAGGCCAGGCTGGTGGCCACACCGACCTCGTCGTGGAGCTCGGCTTCGGTCTGGAAGAACTGCTGCGGACCGAGAAACTTGCCCACGACCGCCGGAGTGATGACGGTCGGGTAACGTTTGCCCTCGGCCTTCCAGCGAGCCACCTTGCGACAGATGCGCCCGATCTCCCGTTCCAGATTGCGCACGCCGGCCTCATAGGTGTACTCCCGGATGACGCGCTGCAATGCCTGTGGGGAAAAGAGCAGGTTGAGCGCATCGATCCCGTTCTCTTCGATCTGGCGCGGGATCAGGAAACGGTTGGCGATGATCAGCTTCTCTTCTTCGATGTACCCCGGGAACTCGATGACCTCCAGCCGGTCCAGCAGGGCTGGCGGGATGGTGCCCAGCATGTTCGCCGTGGTGATGAACATCGCCTTAGAAAGGTCGAAATCCAGTTCCAGGTAATGGTCCGAGAAAGCGTGGTTCTGTTCCGGGTCGAGCACCTCGAGCATGGCCGAGGATGGGTCGCCGCGGAAATCTGTACCCAGTTTGTCGATCTCATCGAGCATGAAGAGCGGGTTGATGGAACCGGCCCGTTTCATCGTCTGGATGATGCGCCCGGGCAGCGCCCCGATGTAGGTCCGCCGGTGGCCGCGGATCTCGGCCTCATCGCGCACCCCGCCAAGCGAGACACGCACAAACTTGCGGCCCAAAGCGTTGGCGATCGAGCGTCCCAGCGAGGTCTTGCCTGTCCCGGGCGGGCCAACGAAGCACAGGATCGGCTGGCGCTCTTTTTTGGGTTTGAGGCTGCGCACGGCAATGTATTCCAGGATGCGTTCCTTGGCTTTCTTCAACCCATAGTGGTCGCGTTCGAGGACCCGGGCGGCGTGGCGGACATCCAGGTTGTCTTCGGAGGCGTCGAGCCAGGGCAATTCGAGGATCCAATCGACATACGTGCGGATGATGCCCACTTCCGGAGCCATCGGCGGCATCTGCTTCAGCCGTTCGATCTCCTTGATGGCCGTCTTGCGCACCTCCTCGGGCAGGTTGGCGGCATCCACCTTCTGGAGCAGGTCGATGATGTCGCGCGTCCAGATGTCGCCCTCCCCCAATTCTGTCTGGATGGCTTTCATCTGCTCGCGCAGGTAGAACTCGCGCTGCGACCGGTCTACTTCGGACTGGACCTGGTTGTGGATCTCGTCCTCCAGTTCGAGCACGTCGATCTCCTGGGCAAGGAGCTTGTTGATCCGCCGCAGGCGCTGGCGGGGGTCTTTCATCAGGAGCAGTTGCTGGCGCTCGGTGAGGTTGATCGAGACCGCGGTGGCCATCATATCCGCCAGCCAGCCGGGGTCAGAGATGTTCAGAGCAAACAGGTGCGCTTCTTCGGGGATGGAGCGGTCGAGTTGGACGCAGCGTTCGAACAGGTCGACTGCGGTGCGCATCAGCGCCTGGGTTGTGCGGTCTGCGGAAGCCGGCTCAAAGACCACCCGCGCCTGGACCTTGATGACCGGATCAACGCGCAGGAATTCGATGATCTCGACCCGCCGCCGCCCTTGGACCAGCGAGGAACTCGACCCATCCGGCATCGAGAGCAGCCGGCCAACAGCCAGCTCAACGCCGATCGGCAGGAAGTCCTGCGCGCCGGGGTTCTCGATCTCCGCATCGCTCTGGGTCAGGCCGATGATCGTCTGGTTGGACTCCTGGGCCTGGTGGATCGCCAGCAGCGAGGCCTCGCGGGCGACAAAGACCGGCGTGACCATGTGGGGGAAGATGACCAGGTCGCGCAGCGGTAAGACCAGCGCTTCGATCATGCCGTTCTCGTCCGGGGTCATGTTGGGGACTCGGTAGAGCTCTTCGGTACGCTGGGTCAGTGCAACGTTGAAGGTATCTTCATCTTGGAACCAATCGTTTTCGCTCATTCATTTTCCTTGCGGAGTCCGGGGACTCCGGCGGGGTTGCGTCTCTGCCAGGCTGTGCGCACCTCTGCGGTAACGAACATGCTGCCAGCTGACAGGACAATACTACCATCTTTTTGGGAAAGTTCCAGTCCCCGCTCCAGGGCAGCGGGGACGTTTGCGACCGCCTCCACCGGGATGCCCAGGTCGGCCGTGATCGCCGCCAGTTTCTCCGGCGCGAGGGCACGCGGGTGGTCGGCGTGGGTAACGATGACCCGGCTCAGGCAGGGTTTCCAGACAGACAGCATACCGGTCACGTCCTTATCCTCAGAGGCGCCAAAGATCAGGATGACCATCCGACCGGGGAAATAGGTTTCGAGGGATTGGACCAGTTTCTCGGCCGAGTCGATATTGTGAGCCGAATCGAGCACCAGGGCAGGCTCACGCCGCAGGACCTCGAACCTCCCCGGCCAGGAGACGCGGGCGAACCCGGCCTGGATGGCCCCAGTGGGGATATCCCAGCCGTCTACGCGCAATTGCAACAGGGTCGCGTAAGCCGTGGCCGCGTTCTCCACCTGGGGTGTTCCGAGCAGCGGAATGGTCAGGTCGCAGGGATGGCTGCCATGGGTCCAGACACGCAGCGACTGACCTTCCAGGCTGCGTTCCCCGGCCGCGAAGAGGACATCCCTGCCCACTAACGTCAACGCGGAACCCCGTTCCTCCGCGATGCGGGTGAGCACCTGCAGGGCTTCCTCCCTCTGCGGCGAGGAAACCACCGGCACGTCCGGCTTGATGATGCCGGCTTTCTCCCCGGCTATCAAGGCCAGGGTATTTCCCAGAACGGCCATATGGTCGTAGGAGAGCGAAGTAATGACCGAGACCGCCGGGGTGATGATATTGGTGGCGTCCAGCCGTCCACCCAGCCCAACCTCGATCACCGCCGCGTCCACTTCACGGCGGGCGAAGTACAGGAACCCAAGTGCGGTGGTGATCTCGAAGGTGGTCAGGAAGGGGATCTGGGCAACGGCTGGTTTAATCTCGTCGACCAGGTCTGCCAGGTCCGCATGCGGGATCTGCTCCCCAGCCACCTGAATGCGTTCGCAGTAATCCTGCAGGTGGGGCGAGGTATACAGGCCGGTACGGTAACCCGCTGAACCCACTGCTGAGGCGCACATGGCCGAAGTGGAACCCTTGCCCTTGGTCCCGGCCACATGGATGATGGGAACCTTTTCCTGAGGATCGCCGAGCAAAGCCATCAAAGCCCGCATCCGATCGAGGTTGAAATCGGCCTTGGCCAGTTCGGAGGCATGTTTCAGGCTATAATCAACAAAACTGTAGAGGTAATCCAGCGCTCGGTTATAGGCGTTTTCACTGTCCATTGGTCAGCATTGTACTGGACGGTATGCCAGACCACAAGAGGGGAACCGCAGGGGCTGCAGGCGCAGGTCACAAAATGGCAGAAAAGCAGCGGTGACCATCGCGGTAGAAGGTCTCAGGCGTTTGGGGGGCTGTTATCCAAGGCGATGCTTATCAATGAGAGCCGCGCTGGAGGATTATACTAAAAAGGCATGATTGGCATCCTCACCATCCAGATCCACTTCCCCGGCTGCTCCTCGCTCAAGGAGAAGCGCAGCCGGCTCAAGCCACTGATCCACCGCCTGCAGCGCGAGTTCAATGTTTCCGTCGCGGAGATGGACCTGCACGACACCTGGCAGGACGCGGTTATCGCCTGTGCGTCGGTCAACACCGATGCCGGCCAGATCCAGAGAACGCTGCAATCAGTGGTAGCATGGATCGAGAAACATTGGCCGGATGTCCAGGTGGTCGATGATCAAGTCGAGATCATTTAGGAGCTGGAGGACACATTGGTGTCTCAGCGAAAAAAGGCTAGAATGGAGATTCCATGGACTTACATCTTAAAGATAAACACGCTCTGGTTACCGGGGCATCGCGCGGGCTAGGCTACGCCCTGGCAATGGTACTGGCCGAAGAGGGCTGCCAAGTGGCGGTCAACGGCCGGGATCAAGGCAAGATCACTGCTGCAGCAGACATGATCAGTGCCGCAACCGGGTCCCGTGTTATTGGCCTGGCCGGGGATGTAACCGACCCGCAATCTGCCGTGAAACTCGTCGAGGATACCGTCGCGGCTTTCGGCGGCCTGGACCTGCTGGTCACCAACGCTGGCGGCCCGCCCTCCGGGGCCTTCGAATCCTTCGACGATGCGACCTGGCACAAGGCGATCGACCTGTCGCTGATGAGCCACGTCCGCCTGATCCGCGCCGCCCTGCCCCACCTGCGCAAGTCATCATCCGCAAGCGTGCTGACGATGACATCCTATTCAGTCAAGCAGCCAATCCCCAACCTGGTGCTTTCCAACAGCATCCGCGCCGCAACTGTCGGCCTGACCAAGACCCTGGCGCTCGAACTGGGTAAGGATGGCATCCGCTTCAACTCGATCCTGCCTGGATGGACGGAGACCGAACGGGTCACCGAGTTGATGACCTTCCGGGCCCAGCAGAACGGCACCACGGTCGCGGAGGAGATCGCCAAACAGGCCAAGGACAGCCCGCTGGGACGGATGGGCACTCCCGAGGAGTTCGCCAACGCGGCCGTCTTCCTGCTCTCCCCGGCTGCGTCCTATCTTACCGGCGTGATGCTGACCGTGGACGGCGGGATGTACAAGGGAACGCTGTAAGGTCGCTTTTCGCATGATTCCCTGCCCGGCAGTAGATCTACTGCCGGGCAGGTTGCGTTATCCGCCTTTTATTGCGCATATACCCTCATTTTCACCTCTTGTAGATTCCTGCCTACAGGACTATGATGCTGTGCTTGGTACAGAAAGGTTATTAGAATGACTGTTCGTGAAGAACCTCATAAAGAATTGCTTGGCTCGCTTAAACATACCCTGATCGGTAAACCCCTTCGCACAGCAGACGCTCCCCACCAAACAATCAGTAAGAAAGTTGGCCTGGCTGTATTCGCATCAGATGCATTGTCTTCTACTGCATATGCAACGGAAGCGATCCTGGAGGTGCTGGCCTTTGCCGTGCCAGTGGCTGGGGCGCTCGTATTAGGGTACTCGATCTATATTGCCCTCGGGATCGTTTTCCTATTGGCTATTGTCACGATCTCTTACGAGCAAACCATCCATGCCTACCCGGGTGGTGGTGGTGCGTACATCGTTGCGCGCGACAACCTTGGCGAGCTCCCGGCACAAATTGCCGGGGCGGCCCTGTTGACCGATTACATCTTGACGGTTGCTGTGAGCATCTCCTCAGGCGTGGCGCAGTTGACTTCCGGTTTTCCAGCCTTGTTTCCTTACCGGGTCCTGATCGCGGTGGCCCTTGTGGGATTCATGATGCTTGTCAACCTGCGTGGCGTGAAGGAATCAGGGACTACATTTTCCATCCCCACGTATTTTTTCCTGGTCGTTACCATGATCACCCTTGCAACCGGTTTCGTGCGTTACCTGGGCGGGACGCTTTCCCCGGTGACCGGCGTGACGCCGGCCGTCATGGAGGCCGCACACGGCCTCGGTCTGTTCCTGATCCTGCGGGCTTTTTCCAGCGGCTGCACAGCCCTGACCGGCGTGGAGGCCATCTCGAACGGCATTCCCGCGTTCAAGGAACCCAAGAGTAAGAATGCCGGCACGACATTGATCTGGATGAGCGCCATTCTCTCGGTCCTGTTCATTGGCATTACCTTCCTATCCAGGCAGATCGGCGCGCAGTTTTCCTGGACCGAAACGGTGATCTCGCAGTTGGGGCGCGCGGTCTGGGGAGCCGGGGGGATGTGGTACATCCTGCTGGGGAGTACGACGCTGATCCTGATCATGGCAGCCAATACCTCCTTTGCAGATTTTCCGCGCCTGGGGGCTTTGCAGGCCGGGGACGGCTTCCTGCCGCGCCAGTTGACTTACCGCGGCGGCCGCCTGGTCTTTACCTACGGCGTTGCCGCACTGGCGGGGTTTGCTTCCTTGTTGATTGTCATTTTTGGAGCTCAGACCACATCCTTGATACCCTTGTATGCGATCGGCGTGTTCCTTTCATTTACGCTTTCTCAGACCGGCATGGCTGTGCGCTGGTGGAATTCCGGACACCTCAAAAAGGATCAGGAGATCGTTCAACAGGGTGGCGTAGTCCACTATGATCCCAAGTGGCGCATTAAGCTGTTGGTAAATGGGTTTGGTGGCATCATAACCTTCGTGGTAATGATCGTCTTCGCCGTGACCAAGTTCGTGAACGGCGCCTGGGTGGTGGTGGTGATCATCCCAACCCTGGTGTTCCTTTTCTTCCGCATCCACCGTCACTACCGCAATGTAGCCCGCAACCTATCCCTGGAAACCTACGGCGAAACGGCGCACATCCTGCGTAACCGGGTCATCATCCCCATCAGCGGTGTGCACCGCGGGGTCATGCATGCGCTGCGTTATGCGCGCACGCTCTCGGATGATCTTACGGCAATTTATGTGGCGATCGATCCCATCGAGACTGAAAAGGTAAAGAAAAAATGGGCCCTCTGGGGGGATGGCATCCGCTTACAGATCATCGATTCCCCCTATCGAGCCCTGATCGAGCCGTTGATCGAGTACATTGACCAAATGGCCCAATTAAGCTCCCCGACGGTCATGTTGACAGTAGTCGTCCCCCAATTCATCCCGGAGCATGAAATCTATAATACACTTCACATGAATACAGCGGAATTATTGCGCAAGGCACTGCTCAAAAAATACGATATTGTCATCATGGATGTACCCTATCATCTCGAGGGCGACTCGACAGATTGACCACTTTCCAGATCGGATTTGACGGTATAATTGACCTGGACGCCCGTGAGGGTTCACGGGCGTCCCGCTATTCTTCGAAGGAGATCCGCATGTCTGATAAACACTGCCTCAATTGCAACCGGTCCGAACAGGATATCCCTTTGGTCAGCCTGCAATACCGGGGCGATCAAGCCCATATCTGCTCACAATGCTTCCCGATGCTTATCCATGCCCCGGGCAAGCTGGCCGGGAAACTTGAAGGCGCGGATAGCATCCCACCAGCCGAGCACGACCATTAAGCCTCGTCGAAGGAAAATTCCATCTCCAATATGGTGAACCCCGATGACTGGTGGTCCCCTGATGGCATGGACCGCTCCGATCAACCATCTTCTGCTGGCCACCTGAGACCACCGGTCAACCCAGCAAAACCAGCCCCTGCTCCGCCAAAGCATCGATCGCCTTTTTGTCGAACCCGACAGACTGCAATATCTCCGCGCTGTGTTCCCCCAGCGCCGGGGCAGGGCTCAATGGGCGGCGCGCAAATATGAATGGCGAGTTTATCCCGATTGGGTCGCCGTTTTCCTCGCCCACATACCCGCGCTGCCGCACCTGCGGGTGGGCCAGCACTTCCGCAAACGAGTTGACCGGCTCCACGCAACCATCCGTCCCGGCGAAGGCGGCGAGCCAATCCTCACGGCTCCGCTGGCGGAAGATGGCCGCGATCTCCGTTCCCAGCGCCCGATCGAATTGGCGCGAAAGCATATCGGCGCGGCCGGTCACTTTGCAGAAAGCCCCCCAGAACGGCGGCTCGATGGCAGCAAGAGTCAGATACCTCCCGTCAGCGGTCTCATAGATATCAAAGCAAGCCAGCCCACCGAGCAAGGGCAGGCTGCCTGCGGATACTTCGATGCCGCTGAAGTGGGCCGCGGCCGCCAGCGGGGTCATCCACGAGATCACCCCATCCAGGAGGGCCATATCAAGGTACATGCCCTGACCGGTGCGATCCCTTCCCACCAGCGCAGACAGGATGGCCATCCCCGCCAGCATCGCCCCGCTCAGGTCTGCCACCGGCAGGCCGTAAGGTACCGGCCTCTCCCCAGGGCGGGCGTTCAGCGCCACCGCCCCGCCGATGGCCAGGTAGTTCAGGTCGTGCCCAGCCTGGTTACGGTAGGGTCCCTCCTGCCCGTATCCCGAGAGCGAGCAATAAATGATATCCGCCTTGACCTTGCGGACCGCCTCATAGTCAAAGCCCCATCTGGCGACGACTCCCGGGCGAAAGCCTTCGATAACCACATCCGCCTCTGCCACCAGCTTGAGCAGGATCTCGCGGCCCTGCGGGTTACGATAATTGACTGCAAGGCTCTTCTTCCCCCGGTTCACCATCGCAAACAGGTTGCCCAGTCCCATCTCGGTCGGGGCGAGGCGGGTCGGGTCGCCCAGGCGTGGCGTCTCCACTTTGATAATCTCCGCGCCGAGGTGGGCCAGCAACTGGGTCAGGTAGGGACCCGGGAGCAGCCGCGAGAGGTCGAGTATGCGCATACCGGTCAGGGGAGTTGTATCCATAACCACCTCCAATGGCTGTCGAAGGACATATCCCGCGCTGTCATGTGTGCGGAGCTCGGGGGAGATAAGACTGAAATAATGGGCAGCTCCTTATGACTCGTCACATACCGGGGTTGCCGTATGAAAGATCGGTTTCAAAACCCCATGGCGCGGATCACTGCTACCAGCCACATACCAATCACAACGATGACCAACTCGAAATCATGTCTGATCAATCCTGCCATTACACTGGCCCATGAATGATATGCAAGGTAAGGGGAAAGGAACGGCGATGCAGACATGGCTAAATCCTTGCGCCCATCGCGCACAGAGAGAGCCACAAGCACGATTCCGATCGGCAACGCCCAGGGCCACAGACTTGCATTCCAGGTCGAGGGGAAAAGATCTGCCTGTCTTCCTGAAATCCAATTCCCGAACAGAACGAATGAAAGCACCAGAGCGATTGTAATCGGAGTAAATGTCCTTATCACAGATTTAATTCCACCTTGTTGCCAAGCTTCTACGAGCCAGAAAAGACCCATCACAATCCCCATTTGGGGTTTGATGATAACGAAAAACAAGCCAAGGGGCGCGGGAAGTGTGAAGCCGAACAACACCAGGATATCCACGTTTAGCATTCGCATCCCATAGACGACAGGAGGTGATAAGAGAAATACGATCAGCGCTATGCGGCTGGCTTTAAGGCGGTAAGCAGTCCATGCGTATACGCCAAGGCTGACAATGAAGAATACCATTCCCCCGATTTCTTCCGACATCGCCGCGAACGGTAGTAATGGCAGGATTGTCCAGGGAGCATTCCGAAACGTCGGGACGCTGTATGGACTTTTTCCCTGCAGAACAGCACGCGCCGCGGGGAAGAATGTCTCTTTCCAATCGATGCCGACAACTGGCCATAACTGTCTCAACGCCCAGAACAAAACGGCAATCGAGATAATGCCTACAAACAGGAGAATCGATTTCTGGATGTATTTGTTTTTATTGTTCATGGTTGGCCCGTATCATGGTATCGGACTACTTAGAACCGATTCGGAAGGAATAACGGAGTGATGCTAGAGACCAACATGATTCGTCTCTACAATCATAGGAGCGCACATCCGTTTTAGTGGTGTGGCACAACATAGATATCCAGGTTCTGGTAATTCATAATAATACGCGCTGCCCCGATGTCTACCAAGTTCGGGTCCGGACCCCGGGCCTGGAGGACCGACTCTAACGTCTGGCCATCCGGGTGACTGACGACGACAAAGAGATGATCAAATGGGCGGAGCTTATCGAAGCGACTGTCACCGCCAATCCCGTACAGGTCTGAATAATACCAAACCGCAGCATCGAAAGGAGCATCAATAATGATCAAGTCCTGATACCCCAGCTGATCCCTGATGAACAAGACCGTTCTCTCCGCCGGCCCTTTCTCGGCCCATCGTTGAGGAATGGTAGGTAACAGCTGGACGGCATTTACTACGGTGAGCAACAACGCAATTCCCACCACGACAGCTGCGGCCGATACATTGCGGGCAAACCTTAAAGGCCAGTCTTTGAGCGATCCGACGATTCCGGCAGCACACCAGATCATGAAAGGCGCCTGAAGGAATCCCCAAATTTTCGTCACTCCTTGTGGGCGCTGGACCAATAGCAAGGCAGCCAGCCATAGAAAAGCCGCCAACTGAAGTGGGAAGCGCTTTCTGGTTAATCGCGGCTGAAGGATGAGGCCCAACGCGAAGCCGACAAGGAGCAGCCCGGTCAAGACGGGCGGCAGGCCAGTGGTCCATTCGCTCCAGATCCCAAGAATTCGCCCGGGGAGGGAGGAGATATATCCTTCCCAGCTCTCTGGGAGGACCCATGGATTGGCGAAGACTTTGTCTGCCCCCGAGAAGATAAAAATGGGAGCATAAAGCAGCAGAACCAGCACCAAGGTACCAACCCCTGCAACCAGCCAGTATTTCAGGAAATTGGTCTTCGAGCCGTAACTACCTGTATCTGCCACCAGGTTTTCAAGGAAAAGCCATGCAAATACCACCCCGAACGGAAGCAACATCACCGGGACACTATAGAAACCCAGGGCAGAAAAAAGGATGAGCAGCGTCCAGGCGAATCGATTCTTGCTTTCGCGAAGATAGATTGCCAACCATAGCGTAAGGACGGTGAACAAGGCCACCAAACTATACCCGCGGCCTGTTGTGGAATAGTAAATGGCCCCGGGGAGGATTGCAACCAGCAGGGCGCTTGCCAGGGCTGTATTGCGATCATAAAGCCTTTTTGCCAATCCAAAAGTAACAGGGATAATCAACATACCCGCGATGAGGGCCGGAAGCCGGACCGCCCAGGGTTGAATGCCAAACAGACGGGTAGAGATTAAGATTAAGAGAGAGTTTAAGACATGATTGTTCGGCAAATGGTAATTTGTGATTACGTTAAAAAACGAGGTTGAGCTGAATACAACATATGTATAAGATTCGTCATGTGTCATGACGTCATTAATATGCACAAGCCTGAAGAGAAACCCGAGGCAAAGGATGAGCAGGAGGACGGCCAGGCTTTTTGACTCAATGCTGGCTGGTTTTAGCGATCGTATGAAGAAAACAACATCAGCAATATAATGACCAAACCAGGTCCTGACCTGTCTGGTGCGTCCGAGACCAATCACACTCGCCAAACCGTCCAGTGCCAACCCGACCAATCCCAACAGAACCCTGAATACATATGCATTAGCCTCGTTGAGGGATTTAAAATTCCCATCCCGCATGAGGGAATCGGCCAGGCCTTTCAGTGTTCCGTAGGGAAGGAGGGCAACCCCAACGCATACAAGCCCAGCCAAAGCTACCAGGCTACCCAAGAAGATCACGAGAATTTTTCGCTGCATGCAATCTCCCGATAATCCAGATGTGCTTTCAAGAACAGGTTCAGTTGTGCAGCGAGGAAAAAAGAGCCGGATTCACTCTGAAGCCCATGAAATACCGCCAGGCCTTCCGATCATTCTTTGCGCCAATTCCCAACTCGATCTCCAATCCAATGAATCAAGTCGATAAATCAGGTATGCAATTATGGGGTTGCTGAAATACTGCCGACATCGTAGAACGAGGCCATGCAGCCGTTTACCCAATCATGCGAGTCTATTTGAAGGTCCGACAATCCACCAGGTGCATTCAAGCTTACCACTTCAATTTGATTTTCGCCATTGTACCTGTCCATTTGGATCCGGGTATCACGCTCATCCCAGGCCACCGCGTTTGCGCGGTATTCGGGGATCAGGCGGTATGACTTGCCTGCATCATACAACGGGTAAAGGAAGATTGCAAAAGCCAGCAGCGCGGACAAGAGGCGCAGACTCGCAGGTACGGTTTCTCCAGCCCCGCGATGAAGCTGGCTAAGTATCATGCCCAGCAGGCTGCCCACGATCAAAAGCAAGAGCGCCAATACAAAGCTGGCAATCATCAGAACCCGACCATCTGGATAAGAGGACTGAGCATATGTGGCTGGAGCCATAACCAAAGCAGTTGCCAGGAAACCAGCGAGCGGTGCAGTGAAGAGACCCAAGATAAGAGCTGATGGTTTCCGCACAGGGATGTCCTTAGCACTCGCAAAATATGGATAGAAGATCAACATTGGGCTCAAAACAGCAAGCAACACGGAGAGAACATTATTTTTCATCGAAATGTAGATGAACAGGAATGTGCTGATGCTATCCATTTTGACAAAAGCGAGTAAACCCGGTGGAGGAGGCATCGCCGCCTGGCGGACAGCATTCCCGGGCGCCAGAAGCACGCCTGCCAAGGAAATCAATGATCCCATGAATGCGGCAGCCACCGCCCAGCCTGCAGCACTACGCCAATTCCCTTTGAACCGAGTCACCAACACAACCAGAAGAACGATGATCAATGGGCTGATTTGCAAAGCAAGGTAGGTCTCCGAAAAACCTCCCGCAAAGAACGCCAGCACCGCTGTGCCCACCACCCAACCCCAGACTTTACGCCCATTGAGCTTCTCCAAATACAGCTTAAGGATCATTCCATGTAGAAAAGCCATCAGGGCGAGTGGCAAAGTATATGTAATCGCTCCCACGCGCCAGAAGAGACTTTGATATAGTTGGGGGGCATATAAAATGGAGAATAGTACAATCCATTCGGCAACCAGGAATATCATCCATTTAGGTGCAGATAGCTGTAAAAGCCTGTCTGTCTGCCAGAGCGCCCAAAACAACCCGAGTACCCAAAGCCAGATAATCAACATTGGCCAGACCTGGATAAAAATCGGACCAAACAAATCCGAAGCAGTCAGGGTAAACATCCCGGCAAAGCGATTCGACCAGGTGGAATATTGAATCCATTGAGCTGCCCAGAAACCGCGCTGAACGACCAGCCCGCTCATGCAGAAATCATCGGCATATAATCGGGAAAATGTACCCAAATATGAATACATCGACAAAGCCAAGCTGGTCGTGGTAATCCCAAACCAACCTAACAGTGGCGAGATTGCGATACTGAAATGATGTTTGTTCGGTTTAGTCATAGACCGTTCCATCCTTATCATCTCCCGATTGACTGTGAGTGCAGCATCACCCTGATCGAGCAGCCATGAAGCGTGAAGTCTGCACCTGTACAGTAACCCCTGATGGATCCCGGGAGCGAGGAAAAGAAAATCTCCTTGCTGAGGTGAGTCAGCCACCGGGTCAAGGGAGTTGCCTCCAAGGCCTCCTCCAATGGCAGTAGCTGGCTTGATTATATCCGCATCTAATCAGGAATCGACGCTCGCCCCTCCCCGATCGACACCCTTGGCAGAAATTGACATCAACCTCCAATTCCTGTACACTCTGGCTATGAACATCGACCACGAACTCTACCGCCACGAAGTGCGCGTGGCCACGGACCCGCTGGTGCGCCTCTCGGCGATCGATATCTCCCCCGACCGGCCGCAGCATACCTTTCTCTTCCTGCATGGCTTCGGCGGCCAGGCCAGCCAGTGGGCCAACCAGTTGCAGATGTTCGCCCGCCAAAACCGGGTCATTGCCCTCGACCTGCGCGGCCACGGCCTGTCGGATAAGCCCGCGGGACAGTACGGGATGCCCCTGCTGTTGGCCGATATCGAGGCAGCACTGGACTGCCTCAAGGTGCGCGGACCGCTCATCCTGGTGGGACACTCGTTCGGCGGCGCGGTGGCCACCGAGTTCGCCCTTCTTCACCCCCGGCGGGTCGCCCGCCTGATCCTGATCGCCACCACCGGCGAGTTCCGGCTTAACTGGCTCTACCGCCTCGGTCTGAGCTTGCCCGTCTGGCTCCTGCGCTTGATCGGCCCGCTGACCCGCAACTGGCTCTCCGCCCCGCCGCACGTGCTCAAACCCTTCTACCAGCAGACGCTCGCCTCCTGGCGCGGCTGGGACAAGTTTCCCCGCCTGCAGGTCCCAACCCTGGTCATCCGCGGCCACCGCGACCTGGTCTTCGAGCAGCCGCTCTTCGAGAAGGTCACCCGGGCGATCCCCGGGGCGGAGGAGGCCGATATCGGCGCTTCCGGTCACATGGTCATGCTCGAACGCCGTGCCGCCGTGGACCGGGCCATCGAGCGTTTCCTCGAGGATGAATCCCAACGCTCCTGGCGGGACGAAAAAACTGCAACGCGCCCAGGTAGTAGCCGCCAGGACCTGCTCGGCGAACGCCCCTGGTTGAACCACTACGAAGCAGGCGTCCCCTATACGATCGGGGTCCCCAACATCTCGGTCCACCACCTGCTGCGCTCGGCCGTGCGGCGCTTTCCCAGGAACCCAGCGGTGATCTTCGCGGGCAGCCGGTTGTCCTACCGGCGGCTGAACCACGAAGTCAACCGCTTCGCCAACGCCCTGCTCGCGCTGGGCTTGGGCAAGGGCGCCCGGGTCGTGCTGCTGATGCCCAACCTACCGCAGATGGTCATCGCCTTTTTTGGGACGCTCAAGGCCGGCATGGTGGCGGTCTTCATCCTGCCATTGACCGACCCTGAGGCATCGATCAACATCATCAGGGAAGTGGAGGCCAGCGTACTGGTGACGATCAAGCCGGCAGCCGGGCTGGCCCGCCAGATCCAGGCCAGCACTGACCTGCCTTTCATCGTCTTGACCGACCCGGCCGAATACCTGGCCTTGCCCAAACGGCTGCTCTCGCGTTGGCGCAACCGCGGCCTGGGCGTCCCGGGGGCGATCCGTTTCCGGCGCTGGCTTGGGGGCCAGACCTGGCGCTCGCCCACTCTCGAGGTCCAACCGGATGACCTTGCTGTCATCCAATATACCGGAGGAACGACCGCCCAGGCGAAAGGTGTCATGCTCTCCCACCGCAACCTGGTGGCCAACGCCCTGCAGACGCGCCACTGGATGCCGGAGGCAAAGGAGGGCCAGGAACGCTTCCTGTGCGCGCTGCCGTTCTCCCACATCTACGGCCTGACGACAGCGCTGACCGTCCCGGTCACCCTCGGGGCCACCTTGATCCTCAAGGCGCAATTCCAGGTCGCGGATGTATTGGCCTCGATCAAGAAGCACCGCCCGAGCATCTTCCCCGGTGTGCCGAGCATGTACGTGGCGATCAACAACTTCCGCGGCGTGCGCAGGTTCGGCATCCGCTCGATCAAGGCCTGCATCAGCGGATCGGCGCCGTTACCGGTGGAGGTCCAGGAGGCTTTCGAACGGCTGACCAAGGGACGCCTTGTCGAAGGCTATGGCCTGACCGAGGCCTCACCCGTCACCCATGCCAACCCGCTGGCCGGCACGCGCAAGGTCGGCAGCATCGGCATCCCCCTGCCCTCCACTGAGGCGACAATCTTCGACCTGGTCGGCGGGAGGAAAACGGTCGAACCCGGGCAGATCGGCGAACTGGCCGTGCGCGGGCCACAGGTAATGCAAGGATATTGGAAGAACCCTGCTGCCACCCGCAAAGCGCTGACCCGCGACGGCTGGCTGCTGACCGGCGATGTCGCCCAGATGGATGCCGACGGTTTCTTCCGCATCATCGCCCGCAAAGCAGACATGTGGTACCCGGCCAGGCCGGGCAAGCTGGCCTTCCCCCGGGATGTCGAGGAAGTCATCTACGAAATCCCCCAGGTTAAGGAGGTGGTAGTCGTGGCAGTGGCCGGCAATCCGTTCGCCTTCATCATCGTCGCGGGCGAACGCCCCTCCCCCGATGCGGTCATTGCCTACTGCAAACGGCGTCTGCCGCCATATCTCGTGCCGCGCTTCGTCATTTTCATGGACGATTTCCCGCGCACCTTTATTGGCAAGGTCCTGCGTCGTGAGTTGGCCAGTAAATACGAGCAACATGTCACAAAGACCGAGGCTGCCGGGCAAGAGAGCAATGGATCATAGACTGGTGAACTTCGTCCAGCAGGGGGATGGCGCGCCGGTCATCCTGGTCCACGGGTTGGCGGCCTCGCTCCACGACTGGGACGCGCTCCTGCCCGACCTGGCAGCTGCCGGTTACGCCGGTTACGCCCTCGACCTGCTCGGTCACGGCGAGAGCGCCAAACCTGCTTCCCTGGAAAACTATCACATCGAGGGCGTCTTCGAGCACCTGCATGCCTGGTTGGAGTCGCTTGCCCTTGACCAGCCGGTCGTGTTCATCGGCCACTCGTTGGGGGGCTACCTGGGTATGCAGTACGCACTACGCTTCCCGGCGCGGGTGCATGCCCTGGTCCTGGCCAACCCGTTCTATTCCCTGGAACAGTTGCCGGTATCGCTGCAGGTGGTCTTCCAGCGTCCACTGGTCAATACCGCGTTGATCGAGCACACTCCCTACTGGCTCTTCCGCCTGCTGATCGACGCCTCCAGCCTGCGAATCGGGAACAGCGGCGGGCAGGGACACAGCCTGCCTGAGCAGATCCGCATCCAGACTGCCCTGGATTACAAGCGCGCGGCGTCTGGTATTTACAACATCCCGCGCACGCTGCACGACCTGACCCCGGACCTGGCGCGCCTGGCTCTGCCGGCGCTGGTCATCTGGGGCGCCCACGACCAGACCCTTGACCCGCACACATTCGCCCGTCTGGTCGAGTCCCTTCCAGAGGCGCGCGGCGTGGAAATTCCCGTCTGCGGGCACGTCGCCCACCAATGTCACCCGGCCGAGTTCAATCGCCTGGTGTTGGAGTTCCTTGGTGAGTTGGGGTCGCCTCCCGGGCAATGACGGTTGCTTGGGTCCGAAATTGGATCCTCAACCGGCCTGCCAGCACCGTCCCAGGCGCATCACCCCCTCTTCAACCTGTTCAGAAGTGTAGTAAACAAAACTCAAGCGGGCGTGATCGCCCAACCCGTCCCGGCTGGAAAAGCGCACCCCCGGGCGGAAACCAACCTTGAAATCCCTGGCCCGCACCTGAAGTTCCGCCGTGTCGGTGCCCCCGGGCAGGCGGATCCAGAAGAAATAACCACCCTGGGGAAGGGTATACTCCGCCGCCGGGAGATATCGCCTCAGGGCATTGTCCATCACCCCCACCCGTTCTGCATAGACCGCTTTCAGGCTGGCGATATTCTCCTCCAGGCCGCCGTCTTCGATGATATTGCGAACCAGCGCTGACCCGAGCGGGTTCATCCCACCACCGCTGTCGAGCAGTCCCGAGGAGACCAGTCTCTGGATATACCCGGTCTGCGCCTGGATCCAGCCCAAACGTAGACCGGGGGCCAGGATCTTGGAGAATGATCCGACCGAGATAATGTTGCCTGTCTCAGCCCAGGCAGCCAGGGGTTTCGGTGGCATGCGGCTGTAATCCAGGAAGTGGTAGACCTCGTCAGCGATGACCAGGAAATCATGCTCCCGGCTCAATTCCGCCAGCCGCTCCCGACGCCGCGCGGAAAGGGTAGTCCCGCTGGGGTTCTGGAAGGTGGGGATGACATAGACGAACTGCGGATGGACGCGTTCCAGCTCGCGTTCAAGTTCGTCCAGGTCGATCCCGTCTTCGTCGGTTGCAATCGAGATGACCCGCAGACCATGATCAGCGAAGATGCGCAGAGCCAGGAAGTACGACGGCTCCTCGACGAAGATCGTCCCGCCGGGTTGTGTGAACAGGGTGCAGAGCAGGTCGAGGCCGCCGGAGGCACCCGAGGTGACCATCAGGTTCTCCGGGTCAACGCCAAAACCATAACCCCGGGACAGGAATCCGGCCAAGGCCTGGCGGAAGTAGCTATTGCCCTGTTCTGCGCCGTACTGAAGGAAGGCCGGGTCGCCTTGGGTGAAGCAGGCCTGGGCGCTGTGCTGGATGCGCTCGAGCGGCAGGAGCGAAAACGCCGGGTCGCCCAGGCCCAGGTCGATGAAATCAGGCGGGACGCGGATCTGCGTGATTTGGAGGGAAGGGTTCATGAGGCAAGTATAGTGGAAACATTACCCGGTTTCAAGCGTGCCAACGACCGGGTTTATCCGGACAATTCCAGTCTGGTATAATCCCCGCCATGCTCTCTCCCGTCGAAATCGAAACCCGCCTGGAGCGGATCCTGCTCAAAGTGCAGAAACCCGGCCGTTACGTGGGCGGCGAATACAACAGCGTGGTCAAGGACTGGCAAAAGGCATCCACCCGCGTGGCTCTGGTCTTCCCGGATATCTACGATATCGGTGTCTCGAACCTGGGGATGCAGATCCTCTACGACCAGGTCAACAAGCGCCGCGATGCGCTCGCTGAACGAGCTTACGCCCCCTGGGTGGACATGGAGGCCGAGATGCGCCAGGCAGGCATCCCGCTCTACTCGCTGGAGAGCAAGCGGCCTCTCGTCACCTTTGACATCCTCGGCTTCTCGTTACCCTACGAAACACTCTACACCAATGTCATCAACCTCCTCGACCTGACCGGCATCCCCATCCGCACGGCCGACCGGGATGGGTCGCACCCGCTGGTCATCGCCGGGGGACACGCCTGCTTCAATCCCGAACCGATGCACGCCTTCATCGATGCTTTTGCCATCGGCGAAGGGGAGCAGATCATCGACGATATCATCGACAGCGTCGAGGTGTTCAAGCGGAAGGAGGGCACAGGCGACCGCAAAGACCTCTTGCGCCTCCTGGCCCGCATCCCCGGTGTATACGTCCCCTCGCTTTACGAAGTCCGCTACAACGAAGACGGCACGGTTGCAGAGACCGTCCCGCTTGCCGCCGAGGCCGCCCCCACGGTGCGCAAGCGGATGGTCCCCAAGCTGCCGCCGCCCCCGACCCGCTTAATCGTGCCCAATGTCGGCATCGTCCACAACCGGGTCGCAATCGAAGTAATGCGCGGCTGCACCCGGGGCTGCCGCTTCTGCCACGCCGGGATGGTCACCCGCCCGGTCCGCGAACGCAGCGTGGCGGAAGTCGTCGCTGCGGCCGAACAGGCCATCCAGTCCACCGGCTTCGAGGAGCTGGCCCTCCTGTCGCTATCCTCCTCGGATTACACCCCCGTCCTCGAGCTGGTGACCGCGATCAGCGAGAAGTTCAGCGGCCGCCACCTGGCCGTTTCGCTGCCCTCGTTGCGGATCGAGAGCGTCTCGGTTGACCTGATGGAAAAGCTCAAGGACCGCCGCTCGTCCGGGTTCACCCTTGCCCCGGAGGCAGCCACTGAGCGCATGCGCCGGATCATCAACAAGTCCATCTCAGATGAAGACATCCTGGCCACTGCCAGGGAGATCTACGCCCGCGGCTGGACGAACATCAAGCTGTATTTCATGATCGGCCACCCCTCGGAAACGCTCGAGGATGTCCAGGCCATCGCCGACCTGTGCAACCGGGTCCTGGCGGAGGGACGCAAAGCCC
The DNA here is from genome assembly GCA_043826785.1 of Chloroflexota bacterium. Lineage (GTDB taxonomy): Bacteria > Chloroflexota > Anaerolineae > Anaerolineales > Villigracilaceae > JBDRPT01. The sequence goes on from JBDRPT010000009.1 coordinate 37,920, forward strand.
TCGGCGGCCGGGCCAAGGTGCATGCCGGGGTGAGTACCTTCATCCCCAAACCGCACACCCCGTTCCAGTGGGTGCCCTGCGACACGGTCGAGCAGATCCAGGCCAAGCAAAACCTGCTCAAGGATCAACTCCGTCACAAGAACATCAAGCTGAGTTGGAACGACCCGCAGGATACGCTGCTCGAAACCTGGCTTGCCCGCGGCGACCGGCGCATGGCCGAGGTCATCCAGGCCGCCTGGCAGAATGGGACCAGGTTCGACGCCTGGCAGGACCAGTGCCGGTTCGATGCCTGGTTGGATGCCTTCGCAGTCTGCGGACTGGACCCGGCCTTCTACACCCACCGCCCGCGCCGCATGGACGAGGTCTTCCCCTGGGACCACATCTCCACCGCGGTTCGCAAGCAGCACCTCCACAACGACTTCCTTCTCTCGCTGGAGGGCGAGACCCGCCCGGATTGCCGCGACGGATGCACCGCCTGCGGGATCCTGCCGGCATTTGCCGCCGAGCGCCGCGCCCACCCCGGGGAGTACTGGAAATGCCCGCCGGTCAGCTCCCCGCCCAAACGTACCTCCATCGCCCTGCAAGCAGACCAGGCTGGGCCATGAAGAGACTGACCCTTGCTGACCTGCTCGTCGGGCTGCCGGCCGGGCTGCTTGTCTTCATGAGCACAGCGCTGTTCACCACCCTGCTGGGCCGCCTCCTCGGGCCACAAGCCTTCACCGGCAGGGACTGGCTGGCATTGCCCGTTCTGGCCGCTGACGCTTTCATCGTCGGTCTGCTCTCCGGCCTGGCCCGCAAGGGAAACGGTCCGGCCAGCGCGCTCATCGCCGGGTTGGTGGCCGCGGCCATCCTGCTCATCCTGCGCCTGAACGCCGGAGCGCAGGAGCCGTTCAACCCGGTCCTGCTCGGCCTGCCGGGTGTGGTGACGGCGGCCCTGTTCCCTTTCCTGGGTGCCTGGCTGGTCTGGCGACGCCAGAAGGCGGGGCCTGGATGAGGCTGCGGATCTGTTTCTCTAAGGCCGGGACTTTGCGCTACACCGGCCACCTTGACCTGCAGCGTATCTGGGAGCGGACCGCCCGGCGCGCCGGCCTGCAACTGGCTTACAGCCAGGGCTTCCATCCCCAGCCAAAGATCCAGATCGCCGCGGCCCTGCCGCTCGGGTTCGTTGGCCTGGCCGAATTGGTCGACCTCTGGCTGGACCCGGCAGGTGTCGACCCTGCCCCCGAAGATGGCGAAATCTGGCGGAGCGCGGTCGCCGCGCGCCTGCAAGCGGCTGCACCGCCCGGCCTCGGGATCATCCGGATTGACGAAGTGGAAGAGCAGGGACCCGCCCTGCAGACCCAGGTCATCGCCGCCGAGTACCGGGTCACCCTGCGCCAGCCCCCCGCGGAGGACGAATTGGCAGGGCGCCTGGAAGCATTGCTTAATTCTGCAACCCTTCCACGCCAGCGCCGCGGCAAAGCCTATGACCTGCGCCCGCTGGTCGAGACGGCTGCGCTGCTCCCCCCGGATGTGGACGGTACAGCGCCCGGCGCCCGGGTGCTGGCGCTGAGGCTGTCCGCCCGCGAGGGCGCCACCGGCCGCCCGGAGGAGGTCCTCGAGGCCCTCGGCATCCCCCCCGAAGACTGCCTGGTCGAACGGGTCAGGCTGGTCATGCAGGCAAGCCAGCCGGCAGCAAACATCGGGTACAATTCCTAAATCAGAACCAGGAGGAACCCCATGGCGCTGCTCGTATCGCTCTTATTTGGATTTGTACCCGCCCTGCTGTTCGCTTATTTTCTTTACTGGCTCGACCGCTACGAGAAAGAGCCAAAACTGCTGCTCGGGGGGGTGTTCATGTGGGGCGTGGTCGTCGCCGCCGGGGGAGCTTTTATCATCAACACCGTCCTTCAAATCGGGATGCAGCTCTTCGTCCAGGACTATCTCATCTCAGACCTGGCCGGCGGATCGCTGATCGCGCCTCTGGTGGAAGAGGTATTGAAGGGCCTGGCCGTGCTGGCCGTCTTCCTGGTCTTCCGCCATGAGTTCGACTCGGTCCTGGACGGCATCATCTACGCCGGGGTGGCCGCCCTCGGCTTTGCCGCCACCGAAAACACATACTACATCTATAACTACGGCTTCCTCGAGAGCGGCTGGACCGGTCTGTGGAACCTGGTCTTCGTCCGCGTCATCCTGGTCGGCTGGCAGCACCCCTTCTACACTGCCTTCATCGGCATCGGCCTGGCGCTCGCCCGGCTGAACCGGTCCTGGTTCATCAAGATCCTCGCCCCGCTGGCCGGGTTCTCGCTGGCCATGTTCACCCACGGCATGCACAACACCCTGGCGGTCTTCATCACCGGCACGCTGCCGGGCGATATCATCTTCTCAGCCCTGGACTGGTCGGGTTGGTTCTTCATGTTCCTCTTCATCCTGTACGTCACCTGGCACGAGCGGAAATTGATGCACGCCCACCTGTGGGAGGAGGTCCAGGCTGGCCGGATCGACCAGACCCAGTACCGGACGGCCTCCTCGGCCTGGGTGCAGATGTCCGCCCGGGTCGCGGCGCTTTTCTCCGGTCGCTATCTGAAGACCGCTCGCTTCTACCAGGTCTGTGGCGAGCTGGCCCATAAGAAGAACCAGCTACAGCGGCTGGGGGATGAGGCCGGCAACCAGGCCACTATCCGTCGACTGCAGGAAGAACTGGCCGGGCTCGCCCCGCTGGCCCGGGCGATCTGACCTGCGGACAAATTCAAGTCTATGGTAAAATTCACCCGCCCACCCCTGTAGCTCAGTGGACAGAGCGTTGGCCTCCGGAGCCAAAGAGGGCAGTTCGAGTCTGCCCAGGGGTGCTTTCCCTTTCCCCGATCACATTACCCAGCCCATATCTTCTATCAGGTAAGATCAAGTTCCTCAAACCGCGCAAACCGGCTTTGGCGACCAAAGATGCCTGACGCAGCGATTAACACGGCCTGCGCGCTGAATATCCCTTTCTTGGAGTCGGTCAGCGACAATCCGGGTAAAGACGTTGTATAATTGATGCACACAACTTCGACCGAGGTGGAGGGAAGACTATGAAACGTATCGCCTGCCTTCTTGCTGTGCTTGTGATTGCGCTAACCGCATGCGGCGCCTCGTCTGTGCCGCCTGTCGAGCAGATGGTCGCCACCAGCGTCGCCGCGACCCTGGCCGCCATGCCGACCGCCATCCCGTTTGTCATCCCCGCAACCCAACCCCCGCCGACAGCCGCCCCCCCGCCGACCGAGGCCGCGCCCACGGCGACGGTCATGATCCTGTTGCCAACGCTCACCCTGGTCCCGGCGCCCACCGCGGGATCCGGGTCCGGTTCCGGGACCGGGTATGGCCACGCTCAAACCCCTTCCCAGTTCATCTATTACTACTACGGCCTGGTCAACAGCCGCTGCTATGAGTTGGCCTGGTCCTTCCTGTCATCCGGTTTCCGGGCACGCAATAACCCCGGCGGGTATGAGGAATTCGTGACCTATTACAACGCCCTCGAACGGGTCGTTGTCAATGGCGTGACCACGACCAGCATTACCAGCACCAACGCCACCGTGACCGTCAACGCGACCTTTATCTACAAGAGCGGCGTGACCGGCAGCGCCTCGATCCGTTTCAACCTGTACTACGATAGCGCCCGCAGGGTGTGGATATTCTATTAGCCCTGCCTGCCTGCCGGGCAAACGCCCGCTCGAGGACAATCAATCGAAAACGGCCCGACCTTCCAGTCGGGCCGTGCTTGTTTTATACGGAAGAATCCTCTGCCGGTGATTAAACACTGGCACTACTTCCTCGTGGAGCACCCGGCAGGCGCTCCACGAATTCATTAATAATCAAAATCTAGCCTGGAATAATAACCAAAACGCATAGATTATTGACAATAGTGCAAATAAGTCATAAAATTGCCTCGTGGAAACCGTAAACAGCAGTGTGCATACACCCAAACTGGATGATGTAGATCACAAGATCATCGAAGCCCTCCAGAAAGATGGCAGAGTCCCGTTTGCCCAGATTGCGAGGCAGCTAAGCGTATCACCCGGCATGATCCGCCAGCGGTATAACCGGCTGGTCGAGGCGGGTGTGCTTCGTGTCGTGGCTATCACCAATCCGTTGCGGATCGGATATAACCGAATGGCCTTGGTGGGGATTCGCGCAGAGGGTAGAAAATTATTGGAAGTTTCCCGACAGATTGCCGAATTGGATGAGGTTATCTACCTGATTATTACCAGTGGGGCATATGACATCATTGCGGAGGTCATATGTAAGGATCAGGAACACCTGTTGACATTTCTGACCGAGCGCCTGTATGCCATTGACGGAATACGGGAAACCGAGTCTTTCATTCATTTGAAGATCCTAAAAGAAATTTACTTCTAGAAAATATTCGGCTCCCGCCGGTAAATTTAATTCTGAAGGAGATCTTGTTATGAAAGTCTTACTCGTCGGAACCGGAGGCGTTGGAGAGGCAATTGCCATGATTGCCAAAGAGCGTCCCTGGGTCGAACAGGTGGTGCTCACGGACTACAGCCGCGAGCGCATTGCTGAAGTGCAGAAGAAACTGAAAGATCCCCAGCGCTTCCCAATTGAGTGGGTTGATGCCAGCAGACAGGAGCTGGTCGAAAACCTTGCCAAAAAGTATAAGGTTGACCTGATCATGAATGGCTGCGATCCGCTTTACAATGAGCCGATCTTCGATGCAGCCTACAGCGTTGGCGTCAACTACATGGATATGGCTATGACTCTCAGTAAGCCGCATCCCCGCAAACCCTTTGAGAAATGCGGCATCAAACTGGGAGATTATCAATTCGCAAAGGCTAAAGATTGGGAGAAGAAAGGCTTATTGTGCATCGTCGGCCTGGGAGTTGAACCCGGCATGACAGATGTATTCGCCCGGTATGCGCAGGATTACTTGTTCGATGAAATTGAGGAAATTGGAATCCGCGATGGCGCAAACATCGTGGTCAAGGGGTACGATTTTGCTCCCAATTTTTCCATTTGGACGACTATCGAAGAGTGCCTCAACCCTCCGGTTATCTGGGAAAAAGGCAAAGGCTGGTTTACGACCGCGCCCTTCTCCGAGCCGGAAATTTTTGAGTTCCCTGAGGGTATCGGCAAAGTCGAGGTCGTTAACGTCGAGCATGAAGAAGTCTTGCTCGTGCCGCGCTGGGTAAAGACCAAACGGGTTACGTTTAAGTACGGTCTGGGTGACCAGTTCATAAGCGTACTCAAAACCCTGCAGATGCTGGGGCTGGACAACAAGGAACCGATCAAGGTCAAGGATACGATGGTTGCACCGCGCGATGTGGTTGCGGCCTGCCTGCCAGATCCTGCTTACCTGGGCGACAAAATGGAAGGTAAAACTTGCGCTGGTACCTGGGTCAGGGGTAAGAAGGATGGCAAGGATAGGCAGGTGTATCTATACCAGGTAGCCGATAATAAGCAGTGCATGGAGAAGTGGACCTGCCAGGCCGTTGTTGCGCAAACCGCTTTCAATGCGGTGATTGGCTGGGACTTGCTGGAGCACGGTGTCTGGAAGGGCGTCGGCGTGCTAGGACCGGAGGCCTTTGATCCAGTTCCATTCATGGAAAAGATGGCCGATTATGGTTTTCCCTATGGGATCAAGGAAATGTGAACCAAGCGGCAAATGATGCGCTTGCAGTAAACCACACAATATAGGAGTGATGAGATGGAAGATATTAGTCCCCAAACAATAACCCTGGTCATCGGTTGTATTGTGCTGGTGCTCGTCATTCGCATGATCATTGGTTACTGGGCGGCCAAGAAAGTCAAAAACAACGTGGACTACGTTCTGGCTGGCCGCCGGTTGCCCTTGTGGATGGCAGCGCCGTCTATCATGGCGACCTGGTTTGCAGCCGAGACCCTGATGGGTTCCAGCTCCGAAGCCTATTCCTACGGCTTTCAAGGGGTGGTCTTTGACCCCTTCGGTGCGACCATGTGCCTGGTCATTGCTGGCATCTTTGTTGTCCGGCTTGCCCGCCGCGCCCAGTATGTGACCATCATGGATTTTTTCCAGCACCGCTATGGCACAGCCATGTCGGTCATTGGTACTGTCACGCAGATTATCACCTACTTTGGCTGGACGGCCGCCCAGATTGTGGCCGGGGGCGCCATCCTGCAAGCCCTGCTCGGTTGGCCCATACATTGGGGGATGATCCTGGTTACAACCGTCGTGACGCTCTACACCATGATGGGCGGCCTGTGGGCGGATACAGCGCTGGACTTCATGCAGATGTTCCTGACATCGATTGGATTGGTCGTCATTACGGTCGGCATTATCGTCAGTGTGGGAGGCTGGGATAACCTCATCGCCTTGACCGGCGCGCAATATACCACCAACACCTTTGCCCTCTGGCCAACAGCCGAAGATGGCTACTATGGTTACTTCGGGATGCATGGTTGGTTCTATTACATGGCAGCCTGGCTCTCGCTGGGCCTGGGCTCCATCCCGGCACAGGATTACCTGCAGCGCACTTGTGCATCGAAAAACGAGAATGTTGCAGTTAAGGCCACATTCCTGGCGGCTATCCTTTACCTGACTTTTGGTGTCCTATCCCCCCTCATTGGTGTGACGGCTTATGGCGCACTTGGTCCGAACCTGGAAGGCTCACAGACCGAGTTTATCCTGGTTTCGATGGCCTTCAAGTTCCTGCCGCCAATCCTGGCAGCCGCTTTCATTGCCGCCCTTGCTTCGGCCCTGATGAGTACCTCCGACAGTTCTCTGCTGGCTGGCGCAACCATGTTCACTGAGAATATTGTCAAAGTGTTCAAGCCCGATCTCACTCCCAAAGCCGAACTGCGCCTGACGCGCACCAGCTTGTTGGTGAGTGGTGCCTTGAGCCTATCGATCGCCCTATACGCTTCGACGATCTACAAACTGGCAGTATTGGCCAACACATCCATTTTGGTCGGTATGGCTGCTCCGTACTTGATCGGCATATATTGGAAAAAGGCCAATCACCGCGGCGCGCTAGCTTCCTTCTTCAGCGGTGTGATTTCCTGGATCGCCCTGACGTTGGTATGGATGTATACCTACATCCTACCTGTCGTCTATGAAGGCGAAATGATGGATGATGTGGTCTGGGACTCGATCTACATCGCGTCGACACCGGCGTTTGTCATCTCGATCATCTTCCTTGTTGTTGTCTCGCTTCTGACACAGAAAGTTGATCCTCCGAAGGCATTGACGGATATCAATGGCGACCCCGTGGATACCAAGAACATCTTTGCCTGGAGTAAAGCGCCGGATGCCGAGTAAGGCTTGTTGATACCATACCCATGTTGCGTAATACCGCCTTCGGGACTACGCAACATGGCCATTTTTCATTCTATATTCTCGAAAGGAACAAGACCATGCCTTCTGGTTAGAATGGCAAGGTTTTGCATATTGATCTAACAACGGGAGGAATCGGAGTTTAGGCACCACCCGAATCATTCTAACTAATGGATCTATTTGGGCGGTAGCGCAAAGGGCTGCACTAAATCCTCGAGCATGTTCCGCCAAACACCAATCCATGTAACCCTGAACTGGGTTCACCATCATGGACAGCGTCGTCACTGGCACGTCCACTTCAGGTCAGAGTTGGATCATCGAAAACGGCCCGACTTTCCGGTCGGGCCGTGCTTGTTTACTAAGGATGACAGTGGCAATTGCCTGGCGTGGATCATTCGTCCGCCATGCAGGCAATCATAAAATAAAAGGGGGCCTGTTTCTTAGACTAACTGGTTATATCTATTTCTAAGCTCTTGCTCAGAAATCAAAGGCCGACTGATCATTTCAAGGGTTTCGGGGTGCATTTCACCGTCAAGAACGAGTTCATTGCCTGCTCTTCTCAGCGCGGTGACGATCTCTTCGCCATCCTTGGTCAATATCCCATCTTTCTTCATGACGAATGCGTGCGGCCGGAGGATCGCGCCGCCAAATTCCACGTTCGCAACTTGAGCCAGCTCCTCGACGATCCGCACGACAGTGCCCATGTTCTCCTTTTCCCACCAGCCCCCAGTGGATACAAGCGTGATTTTGCGGATGTTAACGTCTTTGCGAAACCTGGCCCGCGTGCGACCCTGGCGGTTCTCGATGTAGGGCTCGACCAAAGGGCACAACCTGTTGATGAAATTCTGCATATCGCCTGGCAGGGGGATATAAACGGGGGTGGCTAAAATGAGAATGTCGGCCGCCCTGAGCTTCGGATAGAGCATTTGCATATCATCCTTGATGCAACATTCTCCAGGACTTTCATACCAGCATTGCATGCCTCCGCAAGCGCAGGGCTTGATCTTGAGCCGGCTGGCGTAAAAGTATTCAACCTCAGACCCGGCGTCATTCAGCCCCTGGATGAACGGGGCCAGGATCATGGCGGTATTGCCTTTCTCTTTGCGGGGACTGCCATTGATGGCAACTGCTTTGACCATCTTGACCTCCTTGGACGGATCCTCATTGTTCCCCCACTGGTTAGTGTTCGCACAGCGTAACGAAACATCTCTCGTGCAGTTATTGCATCCAGCCGCGTTTGCGAATCCAAAAATACATTCCGATTGGGAATAGCATCGTGGCCGAAACTAATAACCGAAATGCCACTGGCCCTGTCCAGACTGCCATCAATTCAACCGGCTGGAAAAAATTCATCCCGAAAAAACCGGCCAGGAAAGTAATCGGCATAAAAATAGTGGTGATGATCGTTAATGTTTTCATCACATTGTTCATCCGGTTGTTTACTACAGATAAGTAGATCTCCAACGCACTTCCGGTTAAATCACGCAGGTTCTCGATAATGTCATACAAGCGTAAAAAATGATCGTACACGTCGCGAAAATACATCTTGGAGTCAGAGCCAATAAGCTCATAATCGCCGCGCGCTAATTTGTTGATCATCTCACGCTGCGGAGCGATGATCCGGCGTAAATGGAGCAAATCACGCTTGAGCGAGAATATTTTTTCCAATAGCGTTGGCTTAGGATCATTAAATAGTTGATCTTCGATGGTGTTGATCGCTTCGTCGATTGTTTCTGCCAGAGAGATGAAATCTGTCGCTATTTCGTCGATCAGGGTGTATAAAAGTTGGTGCGCTCCGTTCCGAAGTCGACGTTCATCTTTCTGAGAGCTTTCCCAGATCCGTTCGATTGCCGCGATTGGATGGTTATGATAGGTAACGATGTAATTTTTGCCAAGAAAGACATCAATTTCATGAGTTTCTATCTGTTGCTCTAACTCTTCCTCGGATGAGACCGCTCTCACAACCAGATAGAGATAGTCTCCCCAATCATCGACTTTGGGAACATGAATTTCATCAAGCGCATCAGCAACGGCCAGCGCATGAAACCCGAAAGTGTCTTTCAAGATGGCTTCAGCTGCCTCATTGGGCTCAGCACACAGGTCTACCCACAATAGAGCACCTGCATCCTGTAATGCTGACGGGTAATCTTGTACGGGGATATTGGTTGTGATGTTCCCATCAGGGGAACGACTCAATGAGCGAATCATTTTTCTTGGCCTTTGATCGATTATTTTGCGACTCTATGCCTCAAGTTCAACAGCAGGGCGCCTGACGAAGGTCTCCGAAAGAGGGTAACGCCAGCAGCAGGACCGGCGACTAGCCTGACGGGTACACGTCATGTCGCCGAAGATTACTCCTGCCCAATTATCGCGCCAATTCCAAAAATGCACTTCGGTCGCAGGCAGCGTCGCGGGGCATATCATCCGCTTGGGGCATCTCCACAGGTGACCCTCCGGGCGAAATGAATTCAATCCATGCGGGGTTGGCCTGCTACTCAGCCTATCTCTTTTTGTCGCCTGGATGCCTATGTTTCTGAAGGATGAACATGGCGATGGTGAATATCTGGCATGTGATGATGTTCGTGCCCGTTGCAGCTATGCTCATGTGAGTGAGAATGTGACCGGGCATCCTCAGTGGTTTCATGATCGTGTATATGGTGTTCGTCATCATGGGTATGACAATGATCATGTACTGTCGCTTCATGAATATGATTGTGGTTATGCTCTTCATAAACTAACAGGATGGCTCCAACAATCATCAAGGGAAGCGCGACTAAAAACATAGCATTTACTGACTCGTGTAACAGTAAAAACGATAATACTACACCAGCAAGCGGGGCAGTCCCAAAGAAGGCGCTTGTCCGTGCGGCCCCGAGTTCACGCATTGCCCGGATAAAGAGGCTGATGCTGAGGCCATAACTCAAACTACCCAGGAGCAGCGCTTTAATTGCCACGATCCAATTCGGTATTTGCTGCCCTAAAATGATTGCCAATAACAAAGAAAAACTGCCCGCTACCAGACCTTTCACCATTACTATGGTGATTGGATTTTTCGCAGAAATATTGCGGGTAAAGTTATTGTCGATTCCCCACAGGATGCAAGCAACCAGAATTCCCAAGGCTCCTGGAGAAAAGCCCCATTCGCCATTCATATTGGTTGAGAGGAGAATACTTCCTGCGGTGATCACAACGATAGCCCACCACGCACGGCGACTCACCGCTTCTTTGAACGCTATCGCCGCGATCAAGGTGGTCCCGACTCCTTCAAAATTCAGCAATAAAGAAGCCGTTGCTCCCGGAGTATCACGCAATCCGAACAGCAAAATGATCGGGGCTGCGATACCACCGGCGATAATGGCTCCTGCAAGCCAGCCGATATCAGCCCTGATTAAGGGTGCCTCTTTTTTTAATTGCTTCTTGCCCGCTTTTTGAAAGGCTCGGATGATAAGCAAACCAAAACCACTGCCCAGATAAAGAAAAGCAGCCAAAGAGATGGGGTCGATTTCACCCAATAACATCTTGGCTGCCGGTGCGCTTGCTCCAAACAGTAATGCGGCAAGCATCGCCTGGGCAATTGGGACGATATGACCTCGATTCATGCGGGCAATAATATCATCGATCCGCAGGTGTTGGGGATTTATTTCAGAAGTCACTCAGTGAATGGGTTTTTGCTCGTGATCCATGGGACACTATCAGGATGTCCCTGAAGAGTGCTCAGGGGTAGCTGGGACCCCTGAGGCAGTCTCTCAGGAGGCGCTACCTGGGTTTACGCCACAGACGAACGATCCAGGCCGGGACACGCCGGACATATGCATCCCATTGCTCGCCGAATTCCATTGCCAGCGCTTGTTCTTCCCGCCTGGCGCGGATCACCAGGGCCAGGAAGCACACGCTGACGAACACAAACGTCCAGGTCCGAAAAAGGAGCAACCCCCCTATCGCAGCAAGCTGGAGATCCAGGTACAAAGGATGGCGTACCAAGGCAAATGGCCCGTGAGTGACCAGCCGATGGCCGGCATTCAACTGCACTCCGAAACCGCTGGAGGCTTTGTACATCTCCCCCAGGGTCCTGACTCCCCACAAGTACAATCCCAGGCCGAGGCAATAGAGCGGAGCGCCGAGGCTCAAAGCGATGATACGCGCTGAGATCGTCAGTGTGGCCGGGACTGGTTGCCACAAGATGAAGCACAGACCGATCCAGAGTGCGCCAAACAGCAGTTGGAGCGGCACGCGCAACAGCCTGGCTGCCGCGCTGTTTTTGTCAATTGAAAACGAGCCCACTTTAACATTGAAAACGGACCCACTTGGGGGTTGTGCAGATTAGATTTAATATTGAATTCGAGCCCATTTTAACTTTGAAAACGAGCCCACCTGCATCATTGTTCCGTCATTC
>JBDRPT010000010.1:0-5243 GCA_043826785.1 Chloroflexota bacterium
CAACCGGCCTCCCTGCGCGAAGAGCGCATAATCTCCCTGGGCTCCATTCGCCCTCCAGATGTCCCCACCCTCGGCCGGGCTGATCCCCGTCATCCAGGCGTGATGGGTGTACGCATCCAACCGCAGGTCTTCGGGCATCCGGTTCCAGATGTGGGCCGCGATCCACGCCGGAACCGTATTCAGCATCCGCTGCCGGTTCATCGCCTCCGCCTGCTGCCTCAGCCGCTCGGCGTTCAACTCGGCAATCCGGCGCATATTTTCATTCAGGTCCCTGCCGGGATCCATGAGTTCGATCTCATCGGCACTGGATGCTGGATGGAGCTGGACATTACTCATCCTGGCCAGGCGGGTCTTTTCGGCATCCAGTTGGCCCGTGATGCTTGTGATCCTGTTCCTGCAGGCGGTCTCGTCCAGCTTCGCCTTGTCGAGTTCTTTCTTCCAGGTGGGATCTCTCTTCTCGACCGGGTCTGCCCTCTCGAGGGCCACCCGGATGCTGGTCTTGCTCGCCAGGTCTGCACGCGCCTGGGCCAATTGGGTTTCCAACTGCCGCTGCAACTCAGAGACAGAAAGACCCTGTCTGCTGCCGCTGTCGCCAGGCGGGCTGGTATTCTGCCTGCGCCCCTGCTCGAGCAGATACAACATCGATGCAGCGATCCCCCCGGCCGCAGCCGAGGGCCAGAACAGGTCGATCGGGTCCAGGCCGGAGGGGGGGCCCCCGCCGCCCACCCCGCTGGAAATGAACGTCTCCAGCGGCAGCCTATCCCCAAACTGCACGGTCACCGCTGGGCGCTCCACCGCCGGGGATGACACCCCGCCCCCGGAGGTCGCCTGGATCAAGGGCGAGGCCGTCGCCGCCGGGGATTGGGCCGGATCCGCCAGCACCGGCACCGGGACGACGCCCACCGGCTCCTGCCCGCCCGCCACGCTGACAGGCGCAGGCGGGACTGCCGTCGGCGGTATCGGCGTCGGGACGATGATCGTGAAACCAAGCGTCTCCTGGGAGGTGTTCCCGGCCAGATCTCGGGCCTCCAACCTCAGGCTGCCGCCTCCGGCCAACCCTGAGCCTGTCGAAGGGCCCCCGTCCCAGCCCAGGCTCGCCGAGGCCGGCCCGCTGCCGCTCGCCAGGGTCTGGCTTCCCGCAGTCAACTGCCACCCGGCCACCCCGCTGCCCCCGTCCGAAACCGAGTAGTTCAGCGCCAGGCTGTCCCCGCAGCCCGGACAGAAGCTCCCGCCACCGGTCAACCCAAGCGCAGGTGAGAGCGTGTCCACCCTGGCCGTTTCCCCGGCGGTGGCAGTTGCCGGCCCGTCTCTGAATGTCAGCATACAAGCCCAGACGCCCGACCTGGTTTTTGCAATCATCCAGGCAGACCGCTAGATTTTTCCTTACCAGCCCGGTTAGCGCCGGACCAGTAACGCCAATATGTCTCGATCGTCGAAAAAGGCCGAATACTGTTCTTCGATACGTGAATATGTCTCTGCATCCTGGCTCAGCAATTGCCACTCATTATTGGCCAACAACACATAATCGTATTCCAACGAAAGAATGTCATCCGAGGATGCAGAGGTGTTCTCCAGATATGTAAAATTATCCCGAGTGGAGTTGGCATCAAAATAGATGTTGAATAGGCTCAAGAGCTCATCGATATTCTTCGTATAGTAAAAATTTCCGATTGTCCCCCAGACCTGGAAGGAAACATACATTCGCATTCCGGGCGAGAAGCGAATTTGATTGGAAAAGGACGAGAATGGATAGACCTGTTTCTCGATAAAAAGCAGATTCGGATGAGGGCGGTAGAGGAAGAGCACCTTAAAGTTGGAAATCACCGGTGACATAAGCGTGGCAAGAACGAGAGCTCCAATAACAATATTCGTTTTGGCCGTCACTCTCCTCGAAAGAAAAATGAAACCAAGGATCAAAACAAAAATAAGAGGAATGAAGGTCTTCGATACAAATAGCATCAGATCCATGCCGAGGGCGGGTACAGCAGAGCGCATCACCAATGGGACAAGCAAGACCGCTCCGATGGTACCGGCTCCGAGGAGAGCAAGCAACACCTGCTCTCTCTTCGTATTCGGGATGTCGAAGATCAAGAATTGTGGAGCCAAGAAACAGATGACTGGCAATGCCGGGATAACAAAACGTGTCTGATATCCCCATTGATCACCTACCGAAATTATAACAAATGCAATGATGACCAAAGGAACCATCCACACCAGACGTCGCGAGAATTCCAGGACAGAGGAGGCCTTGATTCCACTAATGAGGTAAAAGGAAAACGGGATCCAGAGGGCACCAAACCAGTACGCTGTGAACCAGTTGGTTAGATTCGGCTGCTCCTGTGCCATCGCTGCTCCAAGAACGTAGGTCGACAAAAACTGCCGAAATTCAGATCCTCTGAGGCCAAAGGCCGGATCTCTCAGGATGAGGCCGCTCAAAATGGCCATAAACGCAATACCTGCAGTGATTCCTACGGCAATCCAAATCATTTTCCTGGCAAAGTGACGGAAATTAAATATCTCGCCATCTGTGATTCCCAAACTGACCAGGAGTACGCTTGTAGCAATCACAGTTTCCTTTGTTCTAAACGCCAGGAAGGTCAAGAGTCCCAGGATGGCTATCAGCCACGAATAGCGATGTGAAAAATGGGCCGAGATCAGGTAAACGCCGACGATGACCATCCCCATCGCCATTGCGGTCAGGTCTACAATAGGATTTCCTGCGGTTTCGGCAATGGAACCCAGGGAGAAAAACATAAGAACGGCCAAGACACCATGGATGACATTGCTCTGTTTTGAGAACAGCCGCGCGCACAAGTAAATCAACAGGCTGGTAAAGGCAATGAGGAAAGCCCAGAAGTATTGGAGCCCTGCCAGAGGATTCGGCGCCAATTCGATAAAGAGCTTCTCCAAATATACATGAAAATAGCGATTCAGGATGAAAGTATCCTTGATCCCATTGAGACCAACATTCGCATACCAAAACACATCGGTGGAAACAGGACCACCCCTGGCATAGATGGCCAAAGCCAAGAAAAGCATGGTAAAACCACCCAAGCTCAATGCAAGCTCTATTTTTGTTATACGCATATTATCTCCATTTTGAATGCAATCTGGGTTATAGATTGATTGATTTCGGTGAGCAATAACTCTCCTGGATAAAGCAAGTTGCCTGGGTCATTTCATTGGTTTCTGGTCCAGGTGAGAGATCCGAATGGCTGACAGCTGTTCGGCAATCAGTCCGATACAAAAGAAGATTGCCCCGACAACAATGGCAGCCAAAGCGCCGACACTGACCCCCCGCCCAGCCAGAATAATCGGGAGCCCCCAGATCGTTCCCGCGATGATCGACAGGAACGAAACAGGCAAGAAGATTCTCATTGGATTGAACAGCATGGCAATATTCAGAATCTCCAAGATAGTCTCGAATGCGGTCATAACTGAGATCGTGCTGCGCCCCCCCAGGCGGGGGTTGATGGAAATCGGGTGTTCAATGACCAGATTTCCGCGATTGATAAAGACCAGGGTGATGATATCGCTGAAGGCCATCGAATCCGGGCACAAATACAAGTAACGCTGGACCAATTCCGTGCGGTAGAGTTTGAATCCGGAGTTCAGATCGTGAACAGAGATTGGCATGAGCATTCTTGCAAAAACTCGGACTAACCTCTTTCCATCCTGCCGGTATTTGTTTGGCAAGCGCAGTGCTTGCCGGCTGCCTACCACGATGTCAGCATCGTGCCTCAGTATGACTTCGAAGAGATTATCGATGTCCGTCAAAGAATGCTGCCCGTCTCCGTCCATGGTCACGACGTAAGGCGTACGCGTCTGCTCTAAGCCGGTCTTAAGGGCGCGGCCATAGCCCCGGTTTACCTTATGATGAAAAACTCTTACATCGGGCTCATCCGGGATCTTGCCAAGAATCGATTTGGTCTCGTCATTCGAGCCGTCATTCACCAAGATCAGCGCCCAGCGGCGCTCGCGACAATACGAGATGATCTTCGGCAGCAATTGCGGCAGGACAGCAGCCTCGTTGTAGATCGGTATGACGACAGTTAATTCGTTGGACACGATAACGCTCCCTATCGGTATGCACTCATGGCGAAGATCAACCTAGTGTTCGGCTTATGCCCTGATTCCATGGGGTGAATTTTACCAGTCAGATGCCCACTTGGGTATAGCCCGCGTTCTATCCATTAAAATGTTTCCGAAGTATCATCGTTTACTCAAATGAATAAGTTACTGAGGAAGCGGTGGCCGAAACAGACTCGATGACCGTAGATGGTCGTTGCAAATACCTGCACAAAATGCGAATACGCTATTAGAAAGGCAATCAGAAGAGCGCCAGGGGGGAACCTACGCTAGAGTATCTACCCGGGTGCTGGGCTTGGAAGAGACATGCCTTGCCAAGCCAATTGACTGGTCATGCCCGCTTCCTGGCTCAGGCTGTGGCTCCCGGCCGCGAAACCACCCAGAAGTCGCATCCCAGGCCAAAGCCGTCTCCACTACATCCAAGACGAACCAGTCATTCTCGCCGATGACCCCGGTCAGGGCATCAGTGACTATGGAGGTCACGCTTCCGGAGACCATGATGGTCGCGTCTTTGGCGACCATAATGGTCGCGTCTTTGGCGACCAAGAATCACAGAATTGCCATCAGTATAGACAGGCACCCCAGCTGTTTCAAGTGTCAAATGTCATCTTTCCGAGAACCCCGCAGCCACCCCCCTACAGCCGCCTGCCCTTCCAGGAGAGCGGTTTGCGGGCAACGTGACGGTAGGCCGAGCGGGCGGCAATTGCGGCAAAGAGCGCAGCTGGTCAGCAGAAGAAAGATGATCATAGTGCGGTCCATGCTATCATGGGATCACATACCAACCGAGGAATCCGCCCTCGGTCGGAGTCCGGCGAAGGAGATGGCTGTCCAGCGAGAATAGGGCAACTTCACCCGCACTAAACACCACCCACCGGTTGTCCGGCGAGAAACCAAACAACTGCCAATCTCCGGGTTGTCCTGAAAACAATGTCTCTGTGCTGCCATCATCGATATTGAAGAGAGAAACATGAGTGTAGAAGTCCTGAAGATTGGTACTGGTTAGTCCTAAGATAACGTAACTATTCAGCCAGAACGGTGACGAAATTAGGAACGTAAGGCGAACCGGATAAAGCCTGAGAGAGAACGTCCAGAATACGTTGTTTGTTTTTCCTGGCAGTCGAAATATAACTGCGGATATGGTAGAAAGCCTCCGC
>JBDRPT010000011.1:0-20263 GCA_043826785.1 Chloroflexota bacterium
TTATCTGGCGAATCTCAACGAAGGTTGCGTTCTTCTGACCTCAATTCGGCCAGTTGATTTATAATTAACATACCAGTCCTTCTTCACCCCGCACTGGCCGCAATCAACCGGAATCGGTGGACGAATTCACCGGAATGCGCAGTCATACGGTAAAGCAGCAAGTACCCATCCAGGTCTACTATGAAGGCAAAGCTGTAGGCGAATATTTTGCCGATCTTCTTATAGACGATAAAGTCATTCTGGAACTTAAAACCGTTGAAAATATTGCTAAAGAACATGAGGCGCAACTGATCAATTACTTGAAAGCCACCAAAATTGAAATTGACCTTTTGCTCAATTTTGGTGAAGAACCACAATTCAAGCGCAAAATCTTTTCCAACCAAAAAGAATTTCCAAAGAACCCGCGTCAATCCGCCTTATCCGCTTAATCCGTGTTCTATTCTCAAACTTATGGAAACTTTCTTCTCTTTTCTCGCCAAACGTGTGGATGACTGCTCGTCTCTCGTGTGCATCGGACTCGACCCGCATCCCGACGATTTACCTGTCCCCACCGCGGCATCAGCCCTGGACTTCTGCCTGCGTCTCGTCAAGCAGACCGCTCCCTACGCCGCGGCATTCAAACCCAACGCCGCCTTCTTCGAGTTCTTCGGCCCTGAAGGCTGGACCGCGCTCAAGCAGGTCATCGTTGCCATCCAAGCCGAATCGGACCGTCTCGGCTCGCGCATCCCGGTCATCCTCGACGCCAAGCGCGGCGACATCGCCTCCACGGCGGAAGCGTATGCCAGGTCTGCCTTTGAACACCTCGGCGCGCACGCCATCACGCTGAATCCCTATCTCGGCAAAGACTCGCTCGAGCCGTTCATCAGGAATGCAGAGAAAGGCGTGTTTTTGCTGTGCAAGACAAGCAATCCCGGGGCGGGAGATTTGCAAGACTTAACCCTCACCCCAACCCCTCTCCCGCCGGGAGAGGGGTTGGGGGTGAGGGCGATCTACCTTTACGAACATGTATCCCACCTCGCCCAAGCCTGGAATACCGGGGACAACATCGGCCTGGTGGTCGGCGCGACCCAACCCGAAGCGCTGACCCGTGTCCGCGCCGCCGCACCGGACCTGTGGTTCCTGTCCCCCGGCGTCGGCGCCCAGGGCGGCGACCTGGAAACGGCGCTCAGGGCCGGCCTGAGAGCAGACGGCAAGGGCATGCTCATCAACGTCTCGCGTTCGATTGCCCGGGCGGAGAATCCCGGCTTGGCCGCGGCAGAGTTGCGGGATGAGATCATCGCGATCAAGTACAGGATGGATCATGGCTCAAGATAAGATTGCTCCCCTGGCCGACGGGCTGCTCGAGGCGGCCTGCATCAAGTTCGGCGAGTTCACCCTCAAATCCGGGCTGAAATCGCCCATTTACATCGACCTGCGGCGGATCATCACCTATCCCAAGCTGCTCAAACAGGTCGGTGCGGCTTATTTGCCCCTGCTCAAAGAATTAAAATTTGATCGCATTGCTGGCTTACCTTATGCGGCCATCCCGATTGCGACAGCCATCTCCTTGCAGGGCAATTACCCGATGATCTACCCGCGCAAGGAAGTCAAGGCATATGGCACCAAGGCCGAGATCGAGGGCGAATATCACCCGGGCGAGACCGTTGTGGTGATCGATGACCTCGCCACCACCGGTGGCAGCAAATTCGAAGCCATCGAAAAGCTGACCGGCGCGGGGCTGGTCGTCAAAGATGTGGTCGTGCTGGTAGACAGGCAGTCCGGGGCGAGAGAGTCGCTGGCGGAAGCAGGCTATAGCATGCATGCCGTGCTGACCATCAGCGAGATGCTGGATCATTGGGAAAAGACAGGCATGGTTTCTGATGATAGAATTAACGCAACTCGCACATTCCTTGTAGAAAGTTAATCGTGAAGATCACAAAGAGGGCGATGTTACTTCCAGGCGCTCTTCGTGTCCCTCGCGGTTCAGAAAAACTCATGTACAAACTCATCCGCCCCATCCTCTTCCGTCTCCCGCCCGAAACCGCCCACGCGCTCACGCTGCAAGCATTACACATCAGCGGGAGGATATCTCCCGTCTGCTGGACTCTGGAGCTGGCGTTTAGGGCGCCTTTCAAGCCTGTCGAAGCTTTTGGGCTGACCTTTATGAATCCGGTTGGACTGGCAGCAGGCTATGACAAGGATGGCGTCGCCATGCGCGGTCTGTCTACGCTGGGTTTTGGTCATATCGAAGTTGGCACGATCACGCCACGCCCACAGCCGGGCAACCCCAGACCGCGCCTCTTCCGGCTGGTCGAGGATGAGGCAGTGATCAACCGGATGGGTTTCCCCTCCCAGGGTGCGGAGAAGCTCCTGCGCCGGCTGCGCTACTTGCAGAAGCGCAGGATCCAGGCGAATTCCATCCTCGGGTTCAACCTCGGCAAGAACAAGGACACTCCCAACGAGGAAGCGATCTTCGATTACCTGGAATTATTGCAACAGTTTGCCCCGTGGGCTGATTACCTTGCCATTAATGTCAGCTCCCCCAACACCGCCGGGCTGCGCCAGTTGCAGGGACGCCAGGCCCTTGAAGGCTTGTTGACGCAACTCGCCCACCAGCGCCGGCTTGAGCAGGCAAGGCTGGAAAAGCGCATCCCCTTGCTGGTCAAGTTGGCTCCCGACCTGACCCCCTCGGAGCTGGACGATGCCCTGGATGTCTGCCTGCAAACCGGCATGGACGGCATCATTGTCACCAACACCACGCTTGAGCGCAGCGGGTTACGGTCGGCGCTACGCAGTGAGACAGGCGGATTAAGCGGGAAGCCTCTCCAGGTCCGCAGCGAAGCGGTGCTCCGCCAGGCGGTGGCGCGGCTTGCTGGACGGATGCCGGTTGTCAGCGTCGGAGGGATCATGTCCCCCGAAGATGCAAAACGCCGCCTGGACATGGGGGCGGCATTGGTGCAGGTCTATACCGGGCTGGTCTATGCCGGTCCGGATTTGGTCAAAAAGATCGTCAAGAGGTTGTAGCGTAGCTTATGGGCGCGCCGGTCGCATGACCGGTTGCGGCTGCTCGCGCGGATTGGTAAAGAAATCATCCGGCAGCGGCAAGGGATGATAGGTACTGCCGGTACCGATCGTCCCGTAGGGAATGAAGTATAGCTGGGTCTGGCTGCCAGCCCCCTGGCGCAGATCCTGATACGCAAAGATCACCCGCGATCCATCCGGGCTCCAGTGAGGGTCGCGGTAGCAACAGCCGCTGCCCAACGGATCGAGTTGCTCTGCCAGGTGGGACTCGGTATTGTAGACATACAGATAACCGAAGCCTTCATTGCGGTAGAAACTGGTCAGCAGGAAGAGCGTTTCTCCATCCCAGTCAAACGATGAGATGATCGGCCGGTCATTGTAGCCCAGCATTGCAAAGGACCCCGGGAAGATATCCCGGTAAGGCGGGTTTACACTATTGCAGGTGCTGATATCGAAGATGCGGATCATATCCACCGCCCGGCCGGCATTGACCCCGACGACGTTTACCGCGATCGACAGCCCGTCGCTTGACCAGCGCACGCCCTTGGTGCCCAGTACAGTGTATGTGAAGCAGCCATTCATCGCGACGAGTTGGTTGCGCGTCCGGGCGCGGCCGATCGTCTCAAGTTCAAACGGCACAACATACAGCTCGCGGTTCAGGCTGATGGCGACCTGGGAACTGTCAGGGGAGATCTCGAAGGCCTCAAAGTAGTCGGCGGTCAGGAAACAGGTGATTTCGCGGCCCTCGCCTGTGACCAGATTGACCGTATGGACACACTTGCCGCTGATATAGAAAAGCGAAAAGCCTTCTGGGCCCCATTGCAGGTCATGCTTGACCGCCCCGTCGGTCGTGATCCGGCGTGGCTCACTGGCATCAGTATTAACCACCCAGATATCGTTCGCGCTCAGGAAGGCAAACAGGTCACCCCCGCCCACAGCAGGCTGGATGCGCTGGGTCGGTGACGGCTGGAGCGTTGGTGTACTGGCCCCAGGGGGCGGAGTCGGGCGCTCGGGACTTGCGCTTGGATTGGGCGCGACCACATCGGTTGTAGCTGTCGAGGGCAGAGGAATTGTCGCTGTTGAGGCGGCCAGGAAAGGAATGCTGTCCCGGAAGAGAACTACTCCAATTACGGAAGCCACGCACAGGACCCCGAGGGTGATCCCGATCCCGATCCATGCCCCGGATTTCTTACGCGGCGGGGCACTCGCCGGACCCTGTGCCTGCTTGGCGTCTTTCGACAGGACGGTCTTGTCCGCTTCGGGGCGCCTGGCGATGACGGTCTTGGCCGAGGCAAGCCGCGGCGAGGTCGCCACCGAGGATAAGTCCGGTGTCTCTCCGCGGGCCACGGCCGCCAGGACGGTGGCAAATTCATGGACGCTGTTAAAGCGCTCGTCCCGTTTCTTGGCCATCGCCTTCTCGATAACGATCTCGAGGGCAGACGGCAGGTCCGGTTTGACATCCAGGATGTGGGGCACCGGGTCGGTGATGTGCTTGACCACCACGCTCATCGGCGTATCACCTTCGTAAGGTTTCGCGCCTGTCAGGAGTTCGTAGAGGATGACCCCCATGGCGTAGATGTCTGCACGCCCGTCGATCTTTTCGCCCTGGGCCTGCTCGGGGCTGATGTACGCAGGCGTGCCGATCACCGCGCTCCCGGTCACATTGCCAGACGCCTGGGCGAGTTTGGCGATCCCAAAATCGGATATGTACGGCTCGTTGTACTGGTCGAAGAGGATGTTGCCGGGCTTGAGGTCGCGGTGGACGACCCCTTTGGAATGGGCCTGGTCCAGGGGGGAGGCCAGGCGTTGGAAGATGCGGGCGGCTTCCTGCAGGGAGAGCGTTCCAGCCTTCAAGCGGTCGGAGAGCGAGCCGCCTGTCATGTAGCGCATGACGAAATATGGCTGGCCGTCATCCTCGCCGTAATCGTAGACCGGGACGATGGCCGGGTGTTCGAGCAGGGCGATCGTCTTGGCTTCGCGCTCGAAGCGGGTGCGGAACTGGGGGTCGTGGAGCATCTCGCGCGGCAGGACCTTGACAGCCACCTCGCGCTCGAAGCGCGGGTCGTAGGCCTGGTAGACAGTGGCCATCCCACCGCGGCCGAGTTCTGCCTTGATTTCGTAACGCCCGATCTTTTCTGGAATCATATGGTCAAGTATAGCAACGACAGCGGGGAAACGCAAGCACCTTGGCGCAGGGATGCTATGATGCTATAATCCTCTCCCACGCCCCAGTAGTTCAACGGATAGAACAGGGCACTCCTAAGGCTCTGATGTGGGTTCAATTCCTGCCTGGGGCACCTAAAATAATTGTAAGGTTATTTTAAGCTTCGGGCCTTGCTTTTTTTTGAAATTTCATGTAACATAATGCTACGAACGTTTGGGTGCCCCCCTCACCCAGGCGTTCGTATTTTAACCCAGAGCTTCAATCCCGGACGGCAGTGGACGGGTCCCGTCCACGGGTGAAAACATCGGGGTGATCAAAGAACCGCATTCCCGGTTAAACCTGCGCTTTCAAGGTCTCTCCGAGACGGGTGACCTCCTCGAGCGTATTGTAATGCGCCGCGCCGACCCGGACCATTCCCCCGCTCTCCTCCACCCCGAGTCGCTCAGTCACCGAGATGGCATAGTAATTCCCTTCCCAGACATACAGATCATGGTTGCCAAGGTACTCCGCCACCTGGCGGGGGCTTTTCCCTTCAAGGCGGAAGGCGAAGGTAGGGACGCGTTCATCGACCCGGCGTGGATCGCTCAACCCGTACAAGCGCAAGCCGGGGATTGAATCGAAGACTTCGAGCAGGTGGCGGCTGAGCTCGTATTCGTATGCCTGGATGGCGGTCATGGCCTTCTTCAGTTCCAGGCGGCGGCCGGTCCACCCGTCCTCACGCAGGCCTTCAGCCTGCTCGCCTCCGAACGCCTTGCCGAGCCATTCGAAATATTCCAAAGTGCCCAACACTCCGGCAATGCCCTCGTGGTTCTGGGTGCCGGTCTCGAATTTCCCAGGGAGTGAATTCGGCGCCGGGCGGACCTTGTAGGCTTTCAGCCCATCGAGCAGGTCATAACGCCCGTAGAGGATGCCGGCGTGCGGGCCGAAGAATTTATACGCCGAACAGACCAGGAAGTCCACTTCCAGGTCCTGGACATCGATCGGCCCATGGGGGGCATATTGGACTGCGTCCACGTAGACCAGCGCCCCGGCCTCATGAGCCATGCGGGTGATCTTCTTGACCGGGTTGATCGTACCGACCGCATTGGATGCATACCCGAAGGCGACCAATTTCGGCTTGCGTTCCAGGGCGCGCTGCAAGTCGTCCAGCTTGAGGGTGCAATCCTCGACATCGAAATCGATCCGGGTCACTTTGCAGCCGCGGTCTTCGGCAGCCAGGACCCAGGGGGTCACGTTGCCATCATGGTCGAGGCGGGTGACGACGATCTCGTCTCCGGGATTCCACAAGCGCGCCAATGACCGGCTGAGATGGAGGGTGATCGTGGTCATATTGTTGCCGAAAATGATCTCCTCGGGACGGGCAGCATTGAGGAAATCGGCCATGGCGGCATGGGCTTCGTCAAGCAAGGCATCCGAGTCCCGGCTGGTTGCAAAAGCTCCTCCATGGTTGGCGTTGCATTCCAGCAAATATCTCTGGATGCGTTCAGCGGAGGCCCGGGCGATCTGAGTCCCGCCGGGGTTGTCGAAGAAGACAGCCGGACGGTTGAGGGATGGGAACTGACTGCGGATAAGAGCGAGGTCCAGGGGCATTGGGTCACCTTGAAATCGATAGGATGTGGCAGGGAAAATCCGCTACTATTATAGTGTAAAGAGGAGAGGAGCTGAAATATGTTTAAAAACATCCTATTGGGCGTCGACGGTTCCGAACATGCCTTGCGGGCTGCAGCCGTTGCGGGCAGCTTGGCGCGGATCATGCAGGCGGACCTGCTGGTTGTGGCCGCATACGATCCCGTCCCTGCTTACCTTGGCGAACCCAACCTGCAAAAGGTCATCACTGCCCGCATGCAGGATGCGGACACGATATTGAAGAATGCGCTTCAAACCATAGGGGAACTGACCGGGGAAATGCAGACCGAGACCCTGGAAGGGCCGGCAGCCGAGGCCATCCTGGCTGTAGCCAAAACCCGCCTGAACGACCTGATTATCGTCGGCTCACGCGGCAGGGGTCAATTAACCGGCTTGTTGCTGGGCAGCCAGAGCCAGAAACTGATCCAGCATGCCCCCTGCCCGGTTCTGGTCGTCCGCTGAGCGGGTTTACTCGCCGAGCGAGGTGACCAACGCTTCAGCCCGGCGGAAATCCTCCGGGGTATTGAGGTTCGTGAAAGCCAGGCCCCCGGGGTCATGCAGGGACGTCTCCTGCGCTGTCAGCAGGCAGACATTGGCCTGGGAGAACCAGGCGATCAACTTCCATTCCCCCGCATCCATGGCCTGTTCAATGGCCGGCAGGCAGGTTGCTTTGCGGTAGACTGCGTGCAAGGGTTCTATCCCACCAACGGACGTGGGTACGACGGCGTCCAGGTCGCTGGTCAACAAACGGTCACGGGCATAGGTCAGCAATTCCAGGCTGGCAAAGGGCAGATCGCAGGCCACCACGGCCACCAGGGGGTGAGTTGCAGCGGCTAACGCGGTATAAAGACCGCCAAGGGCACCGCGGCCAGGCCGGAGATCTGGGACGGAACGGACCCCGAGGAAGGCATACGCCTCCGGCCGGTTGGTTGTCACCAGGACCTCGTCGGCCAGAAGCGCCACCCGGTCCAGCACGCGGGAGATCAACGGTTGGCCGAGGAACGGCAGCAGGGCCTTATCATGTCCCATGCGGCGCGACTCCCCACCGGCTTGTATCACCAGGGTCAACATTGTATTATTATAGTAGAGATGGAGATGCGATGGCGACCCTGACTGAAGCCCTAGACCGGTTGACCGCTCCGGGAGAACTGTCTGAAGCGCTGGAGAACAGTTCGGTCCGCTGCGTTGCCTGCGCTCACCGCTGCTTGATCCGCAATGGACGCCGCGGGATTTGCAAGGTGCGCTTCAACTCCGGTGGGACGCTGCGCGTGCCCTGGGGTTATGTCGCCGGACTGCAGGCCGACCCGATCGAGAAGAAACCCTTCTTCCACATCCTGCCGGGGGCAACGGCGCTGACCTTCGGGATGCTCGGCTGCGATTTCCACTGCGATTATTGTCAAAACTGGCTGTCATCCCAGGCACTGCGTGACCAGGAGGCGGACGAATCGCTCACCTTCATCCGGCGCATCTCCCCCGAACAGGTGGTCGAAACCGGGCGCCGGGCGGGGGCAGAATTGGTCGCTTCCTCGTACAACGAACCGCTGATCACCAGCGAATGGGCGCTGGCGATCTTCAAGCTGGCAGTCCAGGCCGGGATGAAGTGCGTGTTCGTCTCCAATGGCAATGCCACGCCGGAAGCGCTCGAATACCTGCGCCCATATCTCACCGGTTACAAGATCGACTTGAAATCGATGCAGGATAAGAACTACCGCCGTCTGGGCGGTGTGTTGCAAAATGTGCTCGACACCATCCGCCGGGCGCGTGCATTGGGTATCTGGGTCGAGGTGGTCACCCTGGTCGTCCCGGGCTTCAATGACAGCAATGACGAGCTATGGGATGCGGCCAGATTCCTGGCCGGCATCTCCCCGGACATCCCCTGGCACGTGACCGCATTCCATAAGGATTATAAAATGACCCAGCCGGAGGCTACGCCGGCGCGGACACTGCTGCGGGCCGCAGAGATCGGGCGCGAGGCCGGCCTTCGTTATGTCTATGCCGGCAACCTGCCGGGCCGGGTGGAGGAATACGAAAGCACCTCCTGCCCGCATTGCAACACGCCTCTGGTCCGCCGCCGGGCGTATGTTGTCTCGGAGTATATGATCAGTGCCGAGGGCACCTGCCCGCGCTGCGGCACAGCCATCGCCGGGGTATGGGCGGATGATCCCGCCGCGGTAAACCGGTACGGCCCGGGGATGCCCCAGCCGGCTTTTTAGACTTACAAAATGGGGGGAAAAGGACCGCTGGAGGTGTCTTGTGCCGGGGGATTCTTAATTAATCTCAGAGACTTGGATAAACGGCCAGTCCAGCAAGAGGACTTCGGTCAGCAGGCGGGCGTTGACGTTCTTCTCCAGCCGGTCGATGGCTTGCACCAGCGCGGCGACGATCTCGCGCGCCGCATCCATGTCCAGGCGAGCAGTCAGGGAAGCGATCTCTGCAGATCGGTCGATATTTTCCAGGGGGGCGGCCGCGCCGCCCGCACACAGGAATACGTCGCGCCAGTACGCCAGCCAGGTGAGCAGGGTGTCGCGTAGGAGAACTTTATCTTTCGCCAGCGGCTCAGCGTAGGCGAAGCGCTCCTGGCGTGTGGCTGCCAGCAGGGTCGGAATGTCATCCAGCCGGCTGGCGCGCAAGGCAAGGGCGCCGTCGTCCTGGGATGCGTGCAGGGCGACCCCTGGCCGGCCCCCGGAGATATGCGCCACCAGGCGGGCTTTCTCGGCATCGACATCCCGGTCTTGCAGGTAGGCGGCCACCTGTTCGGGCGGCAGCGGACGCAGGCGGAGCAGTTCACAGCGCGAGACGATCGTTGGCAGAAGTTGTTCCGGGGTGTCGGCGGTCAGGATGAGGACGACGTGCGCCGGGGCTTCTTCCAGGGTCTTCAGGAGCGCATTGGCTGCATTGGGGTTGGCTTCCTGGAAGCGCAGGAAGAGCACCACCCGGTAGTTGCCCTGGTAAGGCTTGAGCACGGTACTGTGCTGCACCTGCCGGACCTGCTCGACTTTCATGACCCCGCCTTCCTTCTCAGCCTGGACAACCGTCAGGTCGGCATACTGCATTGCCTCGATCTGTTTGCACGTCCGGCAGGTGCGGCAGGCTTCACCCGCCTCAGGAGGCTGGGGACAATTGAGCGCCTGGGCGAAGCGTAATGCCAGGGTGCGGCGGCCTACGCCGGGGGGACCGGTAATAAGATAGGCGTGGCGGAGATTGTCATGGATGATATTCTGGCGGAGCATATCCACCGCCCACTCGTGCCCGAGAAGATCCCAGTTTGCGGCCGTCATTCCTCCCCCGCACGCAGGCGCAGGTATGATTCGTAGCGCAGGGGATGGATTCTGCCTGCCTCAACCGCCCGCAACACTGCACAGTCCGGCTCGTGGTCATGGCTGCAATCGCTGAACTGGCACTGGGCCACCAGCGGGGCGAGTTCGGGGAAATAGCCGTCCAGTTCCTCCGCTTCGGTATCCCAGAGGGCCAGCGACTTCAGGCCTGGCGTATCAGCGACATACCCGCCGCCGGTCAGCGGGAAGAGTTCGCGCACGTTGGTCATGTGCCGGCCCTTGTTGACCGCGTCGCTGACCTCGCGCACGGCCAGTCCCAGGCCGGGCTGGACGGCATTCAGCAGGCTGGATTTGCCGACCCCACTTGGCCCGGCAAGGGCGGACAGCTTACCCTGCAATATCTCGCCCAGCTCTGCCACCCCCTCGCCACTGTGCGCTGAAGCATAGATGACCGGATACCCGAGCGGGGCATACAGCCCGAACAACTCCCTGGCCTGTTCCCTGCTGACCAGGTCGATCTTATTGGCGAGGATCACTGCCGGGATGTTATTTTTCTCGGCGATCACCAGGAAGCGGTCGAGCATGCGCAGGTGCGGAGTGGGGCGGGCGCAGGCGAAGACAAACAATACCTGGTCCGGGTTTGCCAGGATGACCTGCTTGTAAACGCCGCGCGGACGGGGGTCGAGGCGGATCAGCGCTCGCAGGCGCGGCTCGATCGATTCGACCATCCCGGTTTCATCATCCAGGCGGCTGACCTGGACGCAGTCCCCGACGGCAGCGATGTCCCCACTGCGCGGTCCCTTCTTCAGCCGGCCGCGCAACTGGCAGGTCAACACGCCGTTCTCCGTCTGGACGGTGAAGAACCCTGACTGGGAACGGATAATCCGGCCGGATTCGGTGGGCGTCTGGGTCATATGTGCCGTGCCCTCATTCTCCGCCCTGCGGTGTGGGAGTCTCGGTCACGCCGATGGCGGATTCGAACCAGTAGATCGACTGCGGGCGCCCGTAGAAATAAATCTCGACGATCCGCCGGAAGATGGGCGCGGCGTAGTCGGAGCCCTCCCCCATGTTCTCGACGAAGACGACGACCGCGATATCAGGCCGGTCCGACCGGTTGGCCAGGGTGTAGCCGGTGAACCAGGAATGGGGGAATCCCGGGATGCCGCTCTCGGCTGTGCCGGTCTTGCCGGCGACCGGGATGCTGAGCGTGCCCAGGCGGTGGTAGGCGGTGCCGCGCGAGTTGCTGGTCACCAGCCGCATGGCGTTCTGGATGATGGCCAGGTTCTCCGCGGTGATTGGCAGCGTGCCGGAGGTCACCGGCTGGAAGGTCAGGAGCGGATCCCCACTGACCGGCTGGACATTTTCCACCAGTTGAGGCTGGTAGAGCGTGCCGCCATTGGCCAGGGCGGCAGTGAAGACAGCCACCTGGAGCGGGGACACGAGGACATCCCCCTGTCCGATGGCAGTGTTGATCGCCTGGATGCCATCGCCAGGGTTGGAAATATTGCCGCTGGATTCGGCCACCTGCCCGATGCCGGTCGCCTGCCCGAGGCCAAAGCCGCGCGCCATTTCCGAGATGTCGTTCGCATGGCCCTGGTTGTAGAGGTCCAGGCCGATATGCCAGAACCAGGGGTTGCAGGAGCGCATCAGCCCCTGCGGCAGGGTCAGGACGCCGCTGGGCGGGGTCTCGATGCCGCGCTGGGTGCGTTCCCAGGTCCAGTCGTACAGGGTGCGGTCGAGCAGTTCGGTGAATTCATACTGGCAGTCGTAGGTGGTATCGGCGGTGTAGAGGCCGCTTTCGAGGGCGGCCGCCATGGTGATGATCTTGAAGACCGAACCAAGCGGGTAAGTTCCCTGGCTGGAGCGGTTGTAGAGCGGCTGGCCACCCCTGTTGAGCATGTTGATCAGGTCGATGTTGTTGTAGTTGTCGGGGTCGAACAGGTTGGGGTCATACCCGGGGGTAGAGACCATTGCCAGCACCCGGCCGGTTTCGACTTCGATCACGACCGCAGCCCCGGCCATGCCGTTCATTGCCTGCTGGGCCTGGTATTGAAGGTCACGGTCGATGGTCATGGTAATCGAAGCGGCGGGTTGCGCGTCGACATTGTATAGCTGGCTGACGATGCTCCCGTCCGGGGCCACTACATAGAGCGTGGCGCTGTTCCTGCCGGCCAGGTACTCCTCGCCCCATTTCTCGATGCCCTGGTCGCCCACCCGCTCGCCGCCGCTGTAGCCGCGCCGGCGATAGAACTCGGTCTCCGCCTCGTCGATGAAGCGCGTATAGCCGACGGTCTGCGGGGCAACCCCGTTGTTGTAATAATACCGGGACGTATATGGTACCAGCACCACGCCGCCGTAAGAGATCAGGATGTTGTAACGCGGGCCGAGTACTTCGGCAGATACTTCTGCCACGGGGATGTACCAGTCCGGCTGGGCGCTGACGTACAGCTCGCGGATAGTGTCCGGGCGCAGCCCTGTCAGGCGGAAGAGCTCGGTGAGCAGGTTCTCCTCCTGATCGGGGATGATCTGTCCCGGCACCAGGCCGATGGCATAGGCGTCGGCTTGGGTGGCGATGGCGTTGCCACTGCGGTCGTAGATATCGCCGCGCGCCGGGATGCGGTAATCGGTGCGCAGGACGTTCCCGCCCGCCAGTTCGGGCAGGATCAGGCCATCATGCCAGTCCAGCCGCCACTGGCCGCCTTCCAGGCGGAGGTCGGCGACGATTTCCCGCTGGATGTCTCCGAACAGGACCGTGTGGTAGATCACCCGGAAAGCCACCTGGGCCGTCTGCGGGTTGGTCAACGTGGAGAGGATGCTGTATTCGATCTGGCTGACGTTCATGGCAGACAGGGCGCTTTGATACCTGCTCGAGAACAGCTCCACCGCCATGTCAGCGCGGCTCGCCTGGGTCAGCAAAGTATACATACTGGTGAAATCCTCGACCACAAAGGCATCCAGGTAGGCGCGCATGGCCGCGTCGGTGTTGGGAACACGCGTTGTGCTCACAACCGGTGTGGGCAGGGCCGTACTCCCGGGGCCGTTGCCGTTGCCATTACAGGCAGCCAGCAGGGTCAGGACGATGGCCAGGTTGATACAACGCGCAATTTTCATCTCGAGCCTTTCTATAGCTAACCGATATTTTCGCCCCGCAAGACCGCGGGGAAGATTGGGCACTCGTATTTGAGGTGGGTCTGACAGCTCTGTGGGATGTCTGCCTGCGGGTTCACCCCGATCTGGCGGAGGGTGCGTACCAGGTGGCAGAGCGGCAACCCCATCACGCTGGCAAAGCAGCCGTCCAGGCGCTCGACCGGCTGGAAACCATCGTGCTGGATGGCATACCCCCCGGCCTTGTCGTAGGGGTCATCGCTGGCGACGTAGGCGGCGATCTCGGCATCACTCAGCGGACGCATGGGGACATCGGTTGTGCATAGGTCAGTGATGGGCTGGCTATCGCCTACCTGCAGGACCGCGATGGCGGTAAGCACCTGGTGGCTGCGCCCGCGCAGGCGGGTGAGCATCCCGGTCGCTTCGGCCGGTGACCCGGGTTTGCCAAGGATCTCCCGGTCGATGACTACGCTGGTATCGGCGGCGATGATGGTCTCGCCCGGTTGCGCCTCCCGGACGCAGGCCCGAGCCTTGACCTCTGCCAGGCGGCGGACATACACATCCGCAGCCTCGCCAGGGCGGATGCTTTCGTCGACATCCGCCGGCCGGATGGCAAACTCCCACCCGCCGAGCGAAAGGAGCTGCCTGCGGCGGGGTGAATTCGAAGCCAGGACCAGTAAAATACCGACATTCACGGGTGTGATTCTAACATATTCCTCTGGCGGGTTCTCCGCGCTCGTTGTAAAATGTCTTTGTCTAGACGGTAATAAATACCATCTCTTGGAGGTCTTCTTGGATGAACTGAAAGAGCGCATTCTGCGGGAGGGGAAGAATCTTGGCAATGGGATACTGAAAGTGGATGGGTTCGTCAACCACCAGGTGGACCCGCGGCTGATGGATGCCTGCGGCCGCGAGTTGGCCCGCCGGTTCGCGGGCATCGGCGCGACCAAGATCCTGACGGCGGAGATCTCCGGCATCGCCCCGGCGCTGACGACCGGCATCCACCTCGGCCTGGAGGTTGTCTATGCCCGCAAGGTCAAGCCGATCACCATGCCCGACCAGGTCTTCCTGACCCTGGCTCCTTCCCATACCAAGGGCCGGATGATCGAACTGATCGTCTCGCCGGAATTCCTTGCCGGAGGCGAGAAAGTCCTGATCATCGATGATTTCCTGG
The DNA here is from genome assembly GCA_043826785.1 of Chloroflexota bacterium. Lineage (GTDB taxonomy): Bacteria > Chloroflexota > Anaerolineae > Anaerolineales > Villigracilaceae > JBDRPT01. The sequence continues at coordinate 14,345 of JBDRPT010000011.1, forward strand.
CCACCGGGGCGACGATCATGGGCCTGGTCCGCCTGGCGCAGACAGCCGGCGCCGAGGTGGTTGGCATCGGCACCCTGATCGAGAAGGCCTTCGAAGGCGGGCGGGCGCGGTTCGAGCCGCTCAAGATCCCGATCGAGTCGCTGGCCTGCATTGTGTCCATGGAAGGCGATGAGATCACCTTCGTGGATGGCTAAACTCTTCCCGGCCAGGGGCAGCGGTGTTGCGGCTTCCGCTGCTCTCCCGGATCATCGCCTGGGTGCTTGTTCATATGTCCTTTGCCCTGCCCCTCCACTATCGGCGCAAGACCGAGGCCCTGCTGGCCTTCGAACATCCCCGGCCGGCCTACCCTTACCATGTTCTCCTCGTCCCGTGCCAGATCCTGCGGCGACTGGAAGACTTGGACCCGCAACGGGATTCCGCCTTCCTGCGCGACCTGTTTGCCACCGTGCAGAGCCTGGTCGACGAAGACGGCCTCTCGCAGACAGGATACCGGCTGATCGTCAACGGTGGCCCAAACCAGGAGTTCCCGCAGTTGCATTTCCACCTGATCTCCGAAAAGGAAAGCGCGTCCTCCTCCTGATCCTTTCAAACTCAAACAGCGGACATGACCATGCATGATACTATCGTTATCCTCGATTTTGGTTCCCAGTATGCCCAACTGATCGCCCGGCGCGTGCGCGAGAGCCATGTCTATTGCGAGATGTTCCCGTGGGATACGCCCGCCAGGAAGGTGCTGGCGCTCAAGCCCCGGGGGTTCATCCTCTCCGGCGGACCGGCCTCGGTCTACGAACATGGCACACCCAAGCTGCCGGGATACGTGCTCGACTCCGGGCTGCCGGTCTTGGGCATCTGCTACGGGATGCAGTTGCTCACCCACATACTGGGTGGCAGCGTCAACCCCGCCCCGGAACGGGAGTACGGCCCGGCTAGGGTCGAGACGACCGCGTCCAACCCGTTGCTCCCGGACGGGGTGTACCCGGTCTGGATGTCGCACGGCGACCGGATTTCGTGGTTGCCGGAGGGATTCCGGATCGTGGCCCGCTCGAACAACAGCCCTTTCGCTGCCATGGAGGACCCCGTCCGCAAATACTATGGCCTCCAATTCCACCCCGAGGTCGTGCATACCCCGGACGGCGCCGAGATTCTGCGCCGCTTCGTCGTCGACATCTGCGCAGCGAACCCGGGCTGGATCCCGGCCTCGATGATCGAAGAAGGCATCACCCGGATCCGAGAGAAGGTGGGGCAGGAACGGGTGCTGACAGCGGTCAGCGGGGGGGTCGATTCTTCGGTCGCGACCTCCCTGGTCCACCGGGCGATCGGAGACCAACTGGTCGCCGTCTTCGTCGATACCGGCCTGTTGCGCCAGGGCGAGCCCGAGCAGGTCGAGCGGACGTTCCGCGAGCAGCTCGGGGTTGAACTTGTCGCCGTGGATGCGGCCGATGAGTTCTTTGAGGCCCTCAAGAACATCACCGAGCCGGAGAAGAAGCGCAAGATCGTTGGCGAGAAGTTCATCCGCATCTTCGAACGGGAGGCCAAACGGATCGGCGAGCCGCGTTTCCTCGTCCAGGGGACGATCTACCCGGATGTGGTCGAATCGGCCGCCCCGGACCGTGCCAAAGCAGCCCGGATCAAGACCCATCACAACGTCGGCGGACTGCCGGAGAACATCCAGTTCGAACTGGTCGAGCCGTTGCGCTACTTGTTCAAGGATGAAGTCCGGGCAGTGGGGGAGGCTCTGGGGCTGCCGGATGAGATCGTCTGGCGGCAGCCTTTCCCGGGTCCCGGATTGACCGTGCGTTGCCTGGGCGAGGTGACCGCCGGACGGGCAGACCGCCTCCGCAAGGCGGATTACATCCTGATCCAGGAACTGACCGCGGCGGGACTGATTGGCAAGGAAGCGGGCACTTCCCAGGCGTTTGCGGTGCTCCTACCAGTGCGCTCGGTCGGGGTGATGGGGGACGAGCGGACCTACCAGGAGGTCTGCGCCATCCGGGCGGTGGTCAGCGACGATTTCATGACCGCCGACTGGGCGCGCATCCCCTACGATGTGCTGGCCAAGGTCTCCAACAGGATTGTCAATGAAGTCCACGGAATCAATAGAGTGGTGTATGATATTACCAGCAAACCACCGGCCACGATCGAGTGGGAGTGACAGCTTGCCCGAAGAGGAGCGCACATGAGCAATTCCATCCAGGTCCGTCGCAGCCTGCCCCCGGCGCCGATCCATCCCCTTGGAGCGCTGGCCATCATCGCGCTGGATAATGTCTTCAATGTCCTCGAAATCTTCGACCCGTTGCTGCTCGTCCTGACGGGTATCGGGGTGGGCTTCCTGGGTTTGCTCGCGACAACGCTCTGCCAGCGCTTCCTGGCAAAGGATCCCTGGGGTGCCTCGTTGGCCAAAGGAATGGTGATGGGTATCCTGGCGGGCGTGCCCTTCTCGGTTGCCGGGACGGCCATCGGGGTCCCGCTGCTGGCCTGGGCGGGGTTGCACCAGTGGATCAAGCTCCCTGCCAAGGAACAACCCGTGCAGTTCCCTGCGCCAGAGGATGACGAGAAGTAGGACGTGGGCACAATCAGGCAAGACGGCATGCGCAGGCCGGTGTTGTTTAAAGTGATCCTGATCGTGGTCCTGCTGGCCGGCGTCCTGACCAGGACCATCGCCAGCCAGGCCCAGACCGCTGCGTCATTGATGCTCACATCGTTCGACCCTGCCGGATTCCCGGCCATGACAGCCACGTTCCGGGTCTATGATCCGGGGGGAAATTTCATCTCCGGCCTGGAACCGGGTTCACTCAGGATATCCGAAGATGAGCGCCTCCGACCTATGGACAGCCTGGAGGAAGTCTATCCGGGGGTCCAATTCGTCGTTGCCATCGACCCGGGTCCGGCCTTTATCGCCCGGGACACGAATGGCGTTACCCGCTTTGCCAAGGTGGTCAGCGCGCTGAGCGGTTGGGCTGCCGAATCCACCCCTCCCGGCGGTGAGGACGACCTCAGCTTGATCACCACCACGGGGCCAAGCCTTGTCCACATCCCGCGCGAAGATTTCCAGACCTCGCTGACTGAATACGGGTCAAACCTGCGCGAACCAACCCCCTCATTGCAGACCCTCTCCCGCGCCCTGGATGTGGTCGCCGAGCCAGCTCCCCAGATTGGCATGCAACGGGCGATCCTGCTGATCATCTCTCCAGTGGATACCGGATCGCTACCCGTGCTGCAAAACCTGACCGCACGCGCCGTCGAACAACAGATCCGCGTCTATGTCTGGATCGTCGCCCCACAGGACTTCTTTACACTCTCCGGCGCGACTGCCCTGAAAGACCTCGCTATCCAGACCGGGGGCCAGTTCGCCCTGTTTTCCGGTGCAGAGACTCTGCCCAGCCCTGAGATGTACCTGCAGAGCCTGCGCCCGCTCTATTCCCTGACCTACACCTCCGCGCTTGCGACCTCCGGTGAGCACATGTTTTCCCTGCGGGTCACGCTTGAAGACCAGGGGGAGCTCACTGTCTCCCAGCCGTTCGAACTGGATGTCCTGCCTCCGAACCCCATCCTGGTCTCCCCGCCCGTGCAGATCATACGCCAGAGCCCCGACCAGGCAATCCGCGACCTTGCCGCCTTCCTGCCCGCCGAGCAGGAGTTGGAGATCATCATCGAGTTCCCAGACGGGCACCCGCGCCCTTTACAGCGGACCATCCTGTACGTTAACGGCGAACAGGTTGCCGTGAATACTGGCCCGGTGTTCGATACTTTCCGCTGGGACCTACGCGACTACACGGTCAGTGGCCAACACCTCCTCCAGGTGGAGGTGGTCGACAGCCTGGGCTTGAGCCGGGTCAGCATGGGCGTCCCGGTGATGATCACCGTGGTCAAACCGCCATCTGGGTTAAGGGCTTTCCTGGCGAGCAACAATGTCTGGGTGGTCGTGGGGGCGGTGGTGATCGCCGGGGGAGTACTGGCCGCCGTTTTGATCGGGGCCAGGGTCCGGCGTGCTTCCTGGGCGGCGGGCAGGCAAGCTGACGATGACCTGTTGACCCAGCCGATCCTGGCAGAGGCCGGCGAGGGCCGGCGGGCTTTGCCATGGATGCGCCATCCCAAGCCCGCTCCGGCGTACCTTGTCCGTCTGAAGGCTGACGGGCAGCCAGTATCGGCCGCGCCAATCCCCCTGACCGGCTCGGAGATGACCTTCGGAACCGACCCCACCCAGGCCACCCACCTGCTCAACGACCCTTCGGTGTCCCCTCTGCATGCCCGCCTGAAACGGCTTTCCGACAGCGAGTTCGTGCTGAACGACGAGAAGTCCGTCGCCGGCACCTGGGTAAATTACACTATGCTGACCCAGGCAGGAACCCGTCTGGAGCACGGCGACGTGATCCATTTTGGTCAGCTGTCGTACCGCTTCATGTTGCGTATCCCACCTGAGCGGCGCAAGCCGCGCATCAAACCTCTCGAACCATGATCCGCACAGACTCCGCCCACCTGCATGTCACCGCGCAGACTCACCCTGGCATGACCGGTAAGCAGAATGAAGACCGTTACAGCGTCTCTGCATACCGGCTCAACGCAGACGACCCGACCCCAGTCCTTTTCGCCATCGTCTCGGATGGTATCGGCGGCCACCGGGCTGGTGAGGTGGCTGCCGAGTTGGCCGTCGAGATCATCAGCAAGGCCCTGGCGCAGAGTGACGGCAGGCAACCGCTGCTATACCTTGCCAAAGCGATCCGGGCCGCAAGCGATTTGATCGCCGCCCAGGCCGAAGATGACACCCAACGCCTGGGAATGGGTACAACCTGCGCCTGCGCCTGGGTCATCGGCAACCGGTTGTATACCGCCACAGTCGGGGACTCGCGCATTTACCTGTTGCGCGGCGGCGTGCTGCGCCGGTTGACGGTTGACCATACCTGGGTTCAGGAGGCGCTGGAACGGGGCATTCTCAACGACGAACAGGCGCGCAATCACCCCAACGTCCACGTCATCCGGCGCTATCTGGGTTCGATCAAGCCCCCCTATCCGGATGTACGCATCCGCCTGGCCGGTGACGAAAGCGATTCCCGGGCGGTGGCCAACCAGGGGATGCGCCTGCTGCCGGGAGACCGGTTGCTGCTCTGCACGGACGGGATGACAGACCTGGTCTCAGACGAAGAGCTCCGCATCGTGATCCAGACCTCCGAGGCAGACCCGGCCATCCGCACCCTGATCCAGATGGCCTGTGACCGGGGCGGGCACGACAACATCACCGCGATCCTCCTCGGTGTCCCGGCTCGTAAGACAGTCCCGGGCAGGATGAAACTCTGGCACTGGCTGACGGTGGGTCTGGCGGCGGCCTGCCTGTTCAGCCTGGTGCTCACCGGCGCGGCCTGGATGGCCGTTGAGATGGCATTCCCCCCAACCGGGATCCCGGCGGTTTAGCAACCTCTCTCCTTCCCAGACGTAGATCTAAACGGAGGAAAACATGCCCACTGGAAAAGAAAACCGACCCACTCCCTGGTATCTCTGGCCGTTCAAGGCCCTTTGGAACCTGGTCATCGGCATCGTTGCATTGACCGGCCGCTTGGTGGCTATCATCCTGGGCTTGGTATTTCTGATTGTTGGCGTGGTCCTGTGTGCCACGGTCATCGGAGCGATCCTGGGGGTGCCGTTTATTATCTTTGGCCTGATGCTGGTAATCCGCGGGTTGTTTTAGTTTCGAGCCGCGTGCTACCATCAGCCATAGAGGCTGGCCAAACGTAAAGAAAGCACTCCCGTGAAGTGACAGGAGTGCTTTTTGATTGATAGTTTTAGGAGTTACGCAGTTGGAAAGGATTCGGGGGTGTGGTGGGGGTGCGCATCCAGCCCACCACACCCCCCCCCTACTAAAAGGGGGCACATGGAAAAATGTTATTTTTATAGTGACAAGCTGTAATCACCGAAAAAAAAGACCAT
>JBDRPT010000012.1:0-50755 GCA_043826785.1 Chloroflexota bacterium
CCGTTCCCGGTACTCGCCCAGTATGCTCGCTTCTCGGGGTTCATTGATTTGATATGGATCAGGCACTGCATGAACCAGTGCTTTCCGAATCAATCTCCGCCCGTGTCCATATTGTCGGCTGATCTCTCGGATGCTGAGACCTTCGTTATGATACGCCTTTCTTATGCGTTCGTAGTCTTCCACCTTTTTCATCTCCTTGCCTCCGGTCTTATTGTGCCGGAGTTCTTATGATTTAGGTGGGCTCACTTTCAATGTTAAATCCTCCCCCAGGTGGGCTCGTTTTCAATGTTAAAACACAAATTCGTTCGGAATTGCTTTTTTCAGGGCTTGTTCAAGCATGGCAACCTCTCTTTTCTGGACTTTTATAGCACCATTCATTCGCTGAGAATTAGGGCTATGTCTGAATAGATCTGAAATATGATGTACTTGAGTACTAGACCAAGTCGCCCAACAGATTGAGTTCGCGTAGAGCAGGGGGCAGCTGCTGCCTGGCCCGGTTCTTTCGGGGGCCGCTGGAGCCGGTGTCAGGGATCGCTCTTGTCCGGTTTCCTATCGAGCTTATTTGAATCTAGGCGTCCAATTGGAGGTAAAAGTACACTCGCTTCTATGAACATTCCTGCGCGTTCAATTTTATTGTGTAAATTTTCCATCTCTTTCCAGCTCGCCTTCCTCGCCCGTTCTACGACCAGATCTTCAGATGCTCGAAAAGCATCTTTGAAAGCCTCTCTTGCTTCTTTTGTTAGGAACAACGAGTGTGTCTCCCACCATTGTCGGCAATCATCGAGAGCCTTGAGAACCAGCTTAGTTGTTTGTTCATCATCAGCACGAGGTAGACGACGAAGCTGAAGCCATAGCGCGAATGCGTCTTGAGCTGTCTGTAGACGCTTATCAAGTGCAGCGAGCCTCAACTGCTGTTTCCTGTTTGCTTCAGATATCGAGTATTGAACATATCCTGTAATGAGACCTCCCAGTAGGACGCCGAGAAATGCGATAACTGCATCTATGGGTGCATTCTTCATTAGGACAAGTACACCAATCAGAATCGCGACGGCGAGAATCCAAAAAGCAAGAAGAACTCTTCCCCAATGGTTCATATTTCCTCCTTAGCGATGCCCAACTGGGCGTCGGAAGAGCCGCCCGAAACGATAAAACGAGTTTTTGACCCAATACGCGTTTGAGCGGATCGGTTACCACTGCGGGGCACTTTGTACCAACGCGTGGCACTTTGTACCACTGCGGGGTGCTCCGTCACAGCTTATCGGCGGCCCGAATAAAATCGCAACATTGTGGGCTTGATCCTGCGCCAGGTTAAAATAGAATTTAGCAAAATAGGCCCCAGCCCTTGCCTCGAGAGGCAAAGGGAAAGGCCTAATCCAACGAAGGGTTGTGCGCGATCATCCATGCTTGTCGCCGCCCAGGGCGTAGAAGGGTATGGACTGCAAATTCCCCTCCAGTATAGACCTCTTGAAGATGAAAATCAATCCCCAAAATCAGGGTTTGCACGCCGGGCTAAGGCAGTCCGGCCAGGTGGGCCTCCAGGGCGGCGGCCAATTTGGCCGGGTCGCTCCACTCCTGGGAGGCGACCACCCGCCCGTCCATGCCGATCAGATAGGCGTTGTTGGGCCTGCGCCCGTAGCTGCAGTACAGCGGGTTGTCGATCTCATCGACCAGCACCGGCAGGATCAGCCCCTCTTCGGCGACGGTCTCGAGCGCCAGCCGTTCGGCGTAAGTCTCCGGCTGCTCGATCGGGACGCCGTCGGCGTCGTAGCTGTAGCGCAGTGGCCGGTCGTCGAATGGGTGCGCTTCGCGTGCGTAGACCGTCAGGATATGGGCCTGGTCGCGATAGGCCAGATACAGGTCGTTGATGGCGGCACACTGCCCCCGGTACGGCGGTCAGGTGAACGAGCCGAAGACCAGCACGACCGGCTTCTCGCTGAGCAGTTCGGAGAGGGTGTAGGCCGTCCCGTGGACATCGAGCAGGGTGAACTCGATCGCCGCTTCGCCGACCCGCGGGCCGGGGTCGCCCCGCCCGCCCGGCTGGCAGTTGCGGGTCAGGTCGGAGCGCAGGACCGGGGCCGGGGCGGGGGTCGCCGTCGCCGTCCCGGTTTCAACCGGGGCTGCGCTGGTCGGGGATGCGCTCGCCGGCGGCGGGGTCTGCGTCTCGGCGGCGGCTAGCCCGCAGGCTCCCAGGGCCAGGCCGAGGCAGACGACGATCAGGATGGGTAGGTTGTACTTGGGCTGTATGGGGTGCCTTTCTCCATTGGGCGCGATCCAACCTCGAGATTATAACCGCAGGGTGTCAACGGCCTGTAAAAACCACCCCCTCACGATCCGGGTGGGGAACTTATGCTACAATCCAGGGCAATGAAAAGGTTGCTGCTGCCCTTGATCATCCTGCTGCTGGCCGCCTGTGGAGATGCCTCCACAACGCTGACAGAGACGGCCTCCCTGGAGGCCACGCTCACGCCGCGGCCCTCGGCCACCAGCATACCGACAGACACGCCCCCCCCGCCGACTGCCACCGCCACGCCCCAACCCCTGGCCGGGACGACGACCGCCCAGGTCAACGTCCGCACCGGGCCGGGGCAGGGTTACAACTCGGTCGGGCTGGTCGACCCCGGCGGGGAAGTCCTGGTCACCGGCGTGGACGAGAGCGGCGAGTGGTACCAGGTCCTCTTCGAAGCCGGGCCGTCCGGCAAGGGCTGGGCGGCCGCCGCCTATATCACCGTGGAGAACACCGGGTCCCTGCCGGTGGTGACCTTCGGCCCGGCCAGCGCGACACCCGGCGGGGTCAGCGGCCAGCTCACCGCCCGGGTCAACGTGCGGGCCGGACCGGGGACGGTCTACGACTCGCTTGGCAGACTGGAAGCCGGGACGACGGTCATCCCGACCGGCCGCAACGCGACCACTTCCTGGGTGCAGATCGAATACGCCGGGAGTGAGACCGGCCGCGGCTGGGTCTCGGCCGCCTACGTCCAGTTCGACGATTTCGCCAGCCTGCCCGTCCTGGACCCATCCGGCAACCCGGTCACGCCGGAACCCGCTGGCGGCACGCCGGTCGCCCGCTCGACCCCCAGCCCGACGGTCGGTCCCGCTTACAACGATGGCGACTCGCCGACCAACCCGCTCGTCCGGGTGGCATTTTCGACGACCGGGACGCGCCGGTTCATCTACACAGGCGATGTCTCCGCCCCCGAAGGCGACCCCGAGGACTGGCTCGAGTTCACCCCCGCCGTGACGATCCCGGGAGGCGACGCCCGGCTGCTGCTCAGCCTGGCCTGCCAGGGCAACGGGGCGCTGGTGACAGCCCTCTCCCAGGGCGGGCTGCCGCTGACCGGCTGGGGGACGCTGGACTGTGGCACCTCCGGCCTGGTCCTCGACCTGCCCTCCGGCCAGGCCTACCGCCTGCAAGTCCGCCTGGCTGAGGCCGCCGGTTTGCGCCTGGTGCGCTACACGCTCACCGTCCGCCAGCTCCCCTGAATCACCCCTGACAATGAAACCAAGCCTGCCCCTCACGCTCGTCCTGCTCCTGCTTGCCGGCGCCTGCCTGCCTGTCGCCGCCTCCGCCGCACCCTGGACCGCCGCCGACCTGCGCCTGCTCGACCCGCTGGATGCCCCCACCCCCGCGGCGGAGATCCTGGCGGTCTACAGCCGCGTTTCCGGGTATGACGTCGAACTGCGCATCGACCTGCTCGACATCGCCCTCGACCCAGAATATGGTCACGCAACCGGTGACCATTACTCCCTGCAGGTATTGCTCGACAGCCACCCGATCGACGGGATCTGGGACGTGGTCATCGACCTGCCCGCCGGCGAGCGCATCCAGGTCTGGCCGCAGGGATCCGCCGTGGTCCCGCGGATCAGCCGCGACCCCTGGCTGGACACCGTCACGCTGCGCTTCAACCGCTTCCACCTGGCGGAGCCGTTCGCCTTTCAGGTGCGGACAGTCGCCGACCCGGGTGGGCCCCCGCTTGACCAGACCGCAATCGCCCGCTCAGACGACCTGGCTCCCACCGCGCGGGCGCCGTTGTTGCTGGCCTTCTGGGACAGCTTCCCCGCCGCCACGCCCGCCCAGGCGCTGCGCCGCTGGGACGGCGCCCACACCGGCCCGACCGGTGAGCGTCATGGCCTGGCGCACATCCTGCGGGCCGCCGAGCGCTACCGCCTGCCAGTGACCCTGCTCGACCTGAAGACCCCCGCTTCCCTGGCCGCCTTGGATCACTCCGGAGCGACCCGCACCATCCAGCGTATGCTCGCCGACCGCCTGCTGCTGCTCCCCGACGTGGCCTACGGCCAGCCCGAGGCAGTCGCCCTGGAAACCAGCCGCCGGGCCGCGCTCGGATTCGGCCTGCCGGGCAGCCAGCTCGTCTACAGCCCCTACGGCCGGGTCCTGCCGGGGTACCGCCTGCAGTTCAGCCCGCTGGCGGAACCGGGCCAGATCCTGCGCACCGGGCAGACGCTGCTCGTCCCGCTGCCGGCCCCCGACCGGGTCGAGGCGACCGAGGACGGCCCATCCCTGGAGGTTCGCCGCCTCCTTGTAGAAGCCGCCCTCTCCCCGCAGGACGACCTGGTCGTCCTCGGCGGCAGCCTGCCGGCCTCCACCTGGGGTGACAGCGACATGGCGGCCCCGACCTTCGCCTGGCTGGCCGCCCATCCCTGGATTAGCGTGCTCCAGGCTGAAGACCTGCTCGCCCTGAGGCCGGGAGGAGAACCCGCCCTCGAGCCGGCCCTGCCGGCCACGCTCGCCGGCCTGCCGCTCTACCTGACCGATGGCACCCTGGCCGGGATGGACGCCGCCAGCTACCAGACCTTGCTCGCAGCGCAATTATCCGCCGCCCCGGAAAACCCGGTCACGGATGGCGCCTGGCTTATGTACCTGGGCCTGACCGCCCCGACGGGTAACGCCGCCATCCGGGCACTGCGAGCCCAATCCCTGGACCTGATCCCCCCGCTGCTCGCGGCGGGCCGCTGGGCGCAGGACCCGCTGGCGGGCTGCGCGGTGATCGAAACGCCGCTGGGCAAGACCTATGCCACCCTCGCCTCGGAGCGGGTCTACGCGGTCATCGACCCGCGCGCGGCGGTACTGACCTACCTCTTCGTCCTGGATGAGGGCGGAGTCCCCCACCAGCTCGTCGGCCCGACGGCGCAGTTTGCGCTCGGCTTGAGCGACCCGTCCGACTGGCGCCTCGAGCGCGGCCCGGCCGCCGACCCGAGCGTGATCCCCGGGGCGTTCGCCGACCTGGACTTCCCGGCGGAGGAGTACACGGTCAGCGAGCGCTGCCCTGCGCTTGTTCTGACGAGCTTCTCCGCCCAGCGTTCCAAGACCTTTCGCCTTGTGGAGTCCGGGATCGAGGTAGACTTCTTACCCACCAGACCGGTCCACACCCGGCTGGCGCTCGTCCTCGACCCGGCGATCTTCTTCTTCCAACCGACCCGCTACACCGTCCAGGCCGCCCCGGGGGAGTGGTCACTGCACCTGGGGGCGGGAGAGACCCTCGTCATCCAGACCGGCGGATCGATCCGGGCAGACAGCTTCCTCGACTCCCCCGTCCCCTTCCGAGGCCCGGAAAACCCCAATCGGGACTATCCGCCCGGCCATTTCCTGCCCTTTCCGCTGACACTGGTCGAGATCCAGGCGACAGGCACCCTCACGGTCAGGCTGACCTTCCACGGGCCGGGCAGCCCGCCATGACGATTGCACAAATCCGGCTTTTGTGGTAAATTTTGCAAACAATATCATTTTTATAAGGATAAGCCCGTGCCAACAAAGGATATCCCCGATATCATCATCAGCAGGCTGCCCATCTATCTGCGTGCATTGCGGCGCATGCAGGCCATGGGCAAGACGACCACCTCCTCCCAGGAACTCGGGGACCAGATCGGCATCTCTGCCGCCCAGATCCGCAAGGACCTGTCCCAGTTCGGCGAGTTCGGCAAACAGGGGACCGGCTACAATATCGCCTTCCTGATCGACCAGCTGCGTACGATCCTCAAGATCGACCGGGTTTGGGATGTGGCCGTGGTCGGGATGGGCGATATGGGCCATGCCATCGCCCGCTATCAGGGGTTCAGCGACCGGGGGTTCCGGGTGGCGATGGTCTTCGATAACGACCCAGCGATCATCGGCAACCAGGTCGGCGGATTCAGCGTTCAAGACGCGAGGGAGATGACAAACGCCATCCAGCAGGCCGGCATGCGCATTGCCATGCTCTGTGTCCCGGCGGTGGTTGCCCAGGATGTGACCGATCAACTCGTCCAGGCAGGGGTGAAATCGATCCTGAACTACGCCCCGATCAACCTGGTGGTGCCCAAGGGAGTGCGCGTCCAGTACCTGGACCCGACCATCGCCCTGCAGTGGATGACTTACTACCTGGATTAACCCCCGCAGGAAACAACCTGACTCATCCCGAAGCAAGCGTTCGGGATGAGTTTTTATTTGGATTGCCTGTCTTTGGGCGCGTACTCCCCTTGGCCCCAAGCAATGAGGGGGAAATCGGGATCGACCCCTAAAACCAAAACCCCTCCCCGAAGACGGGGGAGGGGTTTTGAGATTAATGATCTACTTCGTCACCGATCAGACTGTGGGCAGGTTGCGCTTGAGGATATTGTACATCCCCAAACCCTTGACCGACCCTTCAGCGACCGAGCTGGTCGGGTTATCGACAAGGTATGCCGGGATGCCGAGCGCCTTGGTGAGCAGCTTGTCCAGGCCGCGCAGCAGGGATCCCCCGCCGCACAAGGCCACACCCCGGTCGATGATGTCTGAGACCAGTTCGGGGGGTGTTTTTTCGAGCACTCGCCGGCAGGTCTCGATCACCAGTTTGAGCGGTGCGTCCAATGCTTCGACGATTTCACCCGTGGCGATCGTGACCGGGCGCGGCAGACCGCTGACCTGGTCCTGCCCCTGGACTTCCAGGCTGTTTTCCTTGTCTTGGGGCACCGCTGCGCCGATCTTGATCTTCAACTGCTCGGCGGTGGTCATCCCGAGGATGACCCCGTACTTGCGGCGTATGTAGGCAATGATGGCTTCGTCGAGGTCCTGGCCTCCGGAGCGGATCGAACCGGCGGCCACGATTCCGTACAACCCGATCACTGCCGCCTGGGTGACGCCTCCCCCCAGGCAGATGATCATGTTCCCGGTCGGTGTACCGATCGGCAGGTCGACGCCGATGGCCGCGGCCAACGGTTGCTGGATCAGGTAGGCGTCCCGGCTGCCGGCCTGGAGTACCGCTTCATGGACGGCGCGCGATTCCACGCTGGTGACCCCGTGGGGGACCGAGATCATCACCCGCGGGCGGAAGATGCGCAGCGGTCCGCTGACCTGGCGGAGCAGGTAGGCCAGCAACGCTTCGGTGATCTCATAATCGGCAACAACCCCGTTCTTCATTGGCCGGGCGACCTCGATCGACTCCGGGACGCGCCCTTCCATCTCGAGGGCCTCCTGTCCGAGAGCGACGATCTTCTGTTCATCCGTGGCGATGGCCACAATGGTGGGTTCATCCACAAGCAGGCCGGAAGAATCGGCGATGCGGATATGGGTGGTTCCCAGGTCGATCCCCAGGTCTTTCGAGAAGATTGCCATCGGTTAATTCGATTCGTCTGTGATCCGGGATGGTTTGGTGGCGCTCCTGCGGTAACGCCTGACCGCGTCCAGGCGCAGGTTCGAGCGGCGCAATGCGGCCTCGATCTTCAGGTACGCATCCGGGTCTGCCGGGACGCCCGTGGCCAGTTTCTCTTCAGCGCTCTTACGGGCGACCTCCGCCCGGGCGATGTCGATCTCTTCGACATTTTCGGCCGCATCAGCCAGGATGGTGATGATCTCCGGTTGGACTTCAGCGATCCCGCCGGCGACCGTGAAGAACTGTTCCTTGCCCTGATGGCGCACTTCGATGACCCCGAACTCAAGCGTGGTCAGCAGAGGCGAGTGGTTGGGCAGGATCCCCATCTCCCCTTGCGTGCCCGGGAGGATGACGATATCCGCATCGCCTTCGAAGACCATCCGGTCTTGGGATACGATTTCACATCTGATAGGCATGTTTCCTGGCCTTTAGCGGTTCCCAGAGAGAATTTCGGGACATGACGCTTATGCGCTTTTCGCCAATCGTTCCGCCTTCTCGCGGACTTCGTCGATCGTCCCGACCATCATGAAGGCCTGTTCCGGCAGGTCGTCACACTTGCCATCCAGGATCTCGCGGAAGCCGCGCACGGTCTCCTTGATCGAGACGTAGCGACCATCCAGGCCGGTGAACTGGGTGGCGACAGAGAACGGCTGGGAGAAGAAGCGTTCGATCTTGCGCGCCCGGGAGACGATCAGCTTGTCGTCTTCGCTGAGCTCGTCGATGCCGAGGATGGCGATGATGTCCTGCAGGTCCTTGTAGCGCTGCAATAGACGCTGGACCTCGCGGGCGGTATTGTAATGGTCGACCCCGACGATGTTCGGGTCGAGGATCCGGCTGGAGGACGCCAGGGGGTCGACGGCAGGGTAGATGCCTTTCTCGACGATCGAGCGTTCCAGCGCGATCGTGGCATCCAGGTGGGTGAACGTCGCCACGGGGGCAGGGTCCGAGTAGTCATCCGCCGGGACGTAGACCGCCTGCATCGAGGTGATCGAACCATGGCGGGTGGAGGTGATCCGCTCCTGGAGCTGGCCCATCTCGGTCGCCAGCGTGGGCTGGTAACCGACCGCCGAGGGCATGCGTCCCAACAGCGCCGAGACCTCGGAACCAGACATGGTGAAACGGAAGATGTTGTCGATGAACAGGAGCACATCCCGGCCCTGGTCACGGAAATATTCCGCCATCGCCAGGCCGGTGAGGGCCACGCGCAAGCGCACGCCCGAGGGTTCGTTCATCTGGCCAAAGACCATCACGGTATCCTTCATGACACCGGACTCGAGCATCTCGCGGTACAACTGGGTGCCTTCACGAGTGCGCTCCCCAACGCCAGCGAAGACCGAGTTACCTTTGTGGACGGTGGCGATCGAGCGGATCAATTCCATGATGACGATGGTCTTGCCCACCCCTGCGCCGCCGAAAATGCCCGTCTTCCCGCCCCGGGTGAAGGGAGCGATCAGGTCGATGACTTTGATGCCGGTCTCGAAGACCTCCACGCGGGTGGACTGGTCCGAGAACGGCGGCGCCGGGCGGTGGATCGGATAGTATTCCTCCGCCTTGACCTCGCCCTTCTCGTCGATGGGGATGCCGAGGACGTTGAAGATGCGGCCCAGGGTCACCTCTCCAACCGGGACCATGATCGGCGCTCCGGTGGCGACCACTTCCACGCCGCGCTGCAACCCATCGGTGCTGTCCATGGCAACCGTGCGGACCCAGTTATCGCCCAGGTGGTTCTGGACTTCGAGGACCAGGGTCTTCTGGCCTTCTCGGGGAACGTCCAGGGCTTCGAAAAGATTCGGCAGGGTGCCTTCAGGGAATTCGACATCCACCACCCCGCCTTGAATCTGGACGACATGCCCGTTCTGTTTAGCCATTCTCGCCTCCAATCCGATGAGTCTTTGCAAGCGCCTGGTTCAGCGCTTCCGCGCCGCCGGCGATATTTAATAGGTCATTGGTGATCGACTGCTGGCGGGCTTTGTTGTAGTCCAACTGCAGTTGGGCGGCCAGGTCGATCGCATTGTCCGTCGCGTTACGCATGGCGACCATCCGGGCAGCGTGCTCGGAAGCCAGTGATTCGAGCACCGCCTGGTAGATCTGCAACCCGGTAAAACGGGGGACGATCTCGTCGAGGATCTCCTGCTCGCCTGGCTCATAGAGATAGGCCGCGGTCAGGTGCTGGTGCTGGAAGGTCTGCACCCGCGCCTCGCTGGTCTCGACTTCGAGCGGGAGCAGTTTCTTGATCGTCGGCTCCTGCTTGACCATGTTGATGTAATCGGTATATACCAGGTAGACCTCGTCCACGGTACCGTTCAGGAATTCACTCACCGCCAGGCGGCCGATCGCCGAGACATCCATGAATGAAGGGGCGGCAGGCAGGTTGCTGAACTCGGCAATGACCTGTTTCCTCCGGCGGATGAGCATGTCGCGGCCTTTGCGGCCGACAGCGATATAGCTCACCGGCGCTTCGTAGTGGTCGAATTGCTGGGCCAGGAAGCGGATGATGTTCGTGTTGTAGGCCCCGGCCAGGCCGCGGTCACCGCTGAGCACGACCACGAGCGTGTTGCGCACCTCGGGCCGGTTGGTCAACAGCGGGTGCAACGTGCCGCGCCCGGGCTGGCCGGCGATATGGGTCAGGACCTGCCACGCCTTGGTGGCGTAGGCCCGGGTCATCGACACGGCCGCGACTGCCTTGCGCACCCGGCTGGCGCTGACCGCCTCCAGGGCGCGGGTCACCTGGGATATGTTCTGGACGCTCCGTATGCGGAGCCGCATCTCACGTGCTGAAGCCATGGGATCCCTTTTTTACTGCCAGCTGGACTTGAACGCGTCCAGAGCCTCACGCAGGCGCTTGTCGGTCTCCGGGGAGATGTCCTTCTTCTCGGCTATCTCCCTGCTGATATCCGGGTGCGAGGTCGCCAGGTAGCGCAACATATCCGTCTCCCAGCGCCGCATCTGGTCCACCGGGACAGTGTCGGCAAAACCGTTCGTCCCGGCGAAGATGACCATCACCTGGTTCTCATGCGACATCGGCTCGTATTGCGCCTGTTTGAGAATCTCCTGCATGCGCTGGCCGCGGTTCAACTGGGATTGGGTCGCCTTGTCCAGGTCCGAACCGAATTGGGCAAAGGCAGCCAGCTCACGGTAGGCAGCCATGTCCATGCGCAGCCGTCCGGCGACCCGCTTCATCGCCTTGGTCTGGGCCGCTCCACCGACGCGCGAGACCGAGATGCCGACGTTCACGCCCGGGCGGATGCCGGCGTTGAACAGGTTGCCTTCCAGGTAGACCTGCCCGTCGGTGATCGAGATCACGTTGGTCGGGATGTAGGCCGAGACATCGCTGAGCAGGGTTTCGATGATCGGCAGGGCTGTCAATGACCCGCCGCTGCCGGCCACTTTCACGGCTTTATGGTTGTCGCCATCCTTCAGCGCTTTGATCGCCTCACCGGCATCGTGTTGCGAGCGCGGCCCGCCGTACACCTTGCCGTCGACGCCATCTTTCTCAGCAGCCATGGGGTCGGCAAAATCCTGCTTGACAATGACATACTTGTTCGCCAGGCGGGCAGCCCGCTCGAGGAGCCGGGAATGCAGGTAGAACACATCCCCGGGGTAGGCTTCACGTCCGGGCGGGCGGCGCAGCAGCAACGAGACCTCGCGGTATGCCCAGGCATGCTTGGACAGGTCGTCATAGATGACCAGGGCATCGCGCCCGGCCTCCATGAACTCTTCGCCGATTGCGCACCCTGCGTAGGGTGCGATGTACTGCATGGCGGCTGCTTCATCGGCCGAGGCGATCACGACGACGGTGTGGTCCATCGCCCCGTTACGCTCCAGTAAGGCCACCGTCCGGGCGATGGCTGCCTTCTTCTGCCCGATGGCGACATAGATGCAGACCAGGTCTTTGCCCTTCTGGTTGATGATCGTATCGATGACGATGGCCGTTTTGCCGGTCGTCCGGTCACCGATGATCAGCTCGCGCTGGCCGCGGCCGATCGGGATCATCGAGTCGATCGCCTTGATCCCGGTCTGGACGGGGGTGTCCACGTCCTGGCGCTGGACCACGCCGGGGCCGATCCGCTCGACCGGGCGGAAACCCGTCGCCTGGATCTGTCCTTTCCCGTCCACAGGCTGGCCGAGGGCGTTGACCACCCGGCCGATCAGCGCATCGCCCACCGGGACTGATGCGATCCGCCCGGTGGAGCGGACGCTGATCCCTTCCGAGATCTTGGAATAATCACCCATGATAATAATGCCAACGATGTCTTTCTCGAGGTTGAAGGCGATCCCCATCACGCCGTTCTGGAACTGGACCAACTCCTGAGATTTTACGTTCGCCAGGCCGGTGGCGCGGGCGATACCGTCGCCGGCTTCGACCACGGTGCCAACGTCGCTGATGCTCATCTCTGGTTGGTATGAATCGATCTGTTTTTGGAGATCGCTCGTGATTTGCTTGATCAGATCAGCCATTTCGCCTCCGGAATTTGTTTTGCCAGGCGCGCTTTTCGCGCCCTATGTTTATACCGTTAACTCTTCGACCTGTTTTTTATCCAGGCGGGAGATCAGTTCCACCAGCAGCTTGACCGCCTCATCATAATCCTTGCGATGGATGATCGAACTATGTGAGTGGATGTGCCGTGCCGGTACGCTGATGACGACGGTCGGGACACCGGTCTTGTAAAGATGGATCACACCGCCGTCGGTGCCGCCCGCCTCGATCGCAGATAGTTGGATTGTGAGTTCAAGGTCCTTGCCTACATCCAGGACAAGGTCACGCAGTTTCAGGTTGGGGATCATGCGCGCATCGTAGACCAGCAGGCCGGGGCCTGCGCCCAGTTTCACCATGGTCGCCGATTGCGCGACCACCATGGCCTCCTCGGGCTTGATCCCAGGCACATCGCCGGCGATGTCCGATTCGAGGATGATGGCCACGTCCGGTTGGACGGCTTCCACGCTGGTATTCGCACCGCGCAAGCCAACTTCTTCCATGACAGTGGCCGCGGCATAGACCGTGTTGGGGTGAGGCCGTTCCTTCAAGGCCTGCAAGGCGGAAACCATCAACGCCACGCCGACGCGGTCATCGAAGGCCTTGGAGAGGTACGTCTTGCCGTTGGCCAGGACCTGGAAACCCGCCTGCGGGACGACCGGGTCGCCGATGCAGACCCCGGCCTGCCTGACCTCGTCCTCGCTCCCCGCCCCGATATCGATGTACATGTCCTTGCGTTGGACGACATTCTTGCGTTCCTCGGCCGGGATCAGGTGCGGGGGTTTCGCCCCGATCACGCCGGTCAGGTCGCCGTTCCGGGTCTTGACCAGCACGCGCTGGCCCAGCAACACCTGATCGAACCAGCCACCCAGCGGCAGGAACTTGATGAACCCTTCCTTGGTGATCTGCTTGACCATGAATCCGATCTCGTCCATGTGCCCGGCCAGCATCACCCGGGGGCTATCACTCTCGCCGGCCTGGGTGCAGATGACGCTGCCCAATTTATCCTGGGAGAGTTCACCGAGAGGTTGCATATAATTACGCACAATTGCCCGGACAGGGGTTTCGTATCCGGGCACACCATGGGCTTCAGTGAGATCTTTGAGCAATTTTTCTACAGAATCCATGCGACCTAATCACCTCGATGGGCTCCCGGTGAGTGAAGTTTGGCCAACAACAGCCCGGGAGCGCAATAATCATACCTGAAAGGAATTATCTTGTCCAGTTTGATTCTTCACCGGTTTCATTTTTGGCGAACTGCGTGGAGTAAAAGGTCAACTCCGCTCAGATTTTCCCTTGTCATTTTCCCAGAATGTTTTATACTCATTGCCATATTCCCGCCAAAAAGAGGTGCCAAATGAAACCCCAACCGAACGAAAGGGACAACGACAAACCTCCCGGTACACCCCGCCAACCGAAACGCACCTGGAAGGTCGCCGTACTGGCCAACATCAAGGAGCGCGGCAAACCGCTCCCTGCGGATGTCCCTCCGGACGCCGGAGCAGACTACGATTATATCGAGACCATCGACCACATCCGGGCTGCCATCGAAAGCGGAGGCCACAAGACCGTCTTCATACCGGCCGACGGCAATCTCCCATCTGCACTGAAACAAGCCAAAGCGGATATCTGCTTCAACATCGCCGAAGGCATGGGTGGCGATGCCCGCGAAGCCCAGATCCCGGCCTTGTTGGAAATGTTCAGGATCCCATACACCGGGTCACGCGTCCTGACCAACGCCATCTCCCTGGATAAGACCCTGACCAAGCGCATCTGGCGTGACCGCCGACTCCCGGTCGCCCCATTCCAGGAATTCACCTTTGGCGACGAACCCCTGCGTCCTGAACTGCGCCAATTCCCGCTTTTCGTTAAACCCGCACGCGAAGGCACCGGGATGGGCGTGGACCAGCGTGCGATCGTCCACTCCGAGCAGGAATTACGCGAGCGGGCAGAATACATCATCCGCATGTACCACCAGCCGGCGCTGGTCGAGACCTTCCTGCCGGGGCGCGAGTTCACCGTCGGTGTACTCGGCCGCCGTGACGCCGGCCTCTACACCCGACACCCCGAATGGTATGAGAAGGATGGCTTCCACCGCCTGCCGGTCCTCGAATTGGACAGCAGGCGCTCGGTGACACCGAGCATCTATGGGCTCGAAGCCAAGGCCCAGTCAGTCGGCACGGAGGGCGCCCCGGAATACCTCTGCCCGGCCCCGATCGAACCCGAACTGACCAAGAAACTCCAGCACCTGGCGCTGCGGGCCCACATCATCCTCGGCGCGCTGGACGTTTCGCGCACGGATATCCGTCTGGACGCCGAAGGCAATCCCCGCCTGTTGGAGATCAACACCCTGCCAGGCCTGACTCCCGGGTACAGCGACCTGTGCATCCAGGCCAATGCGAATGGCATCTCTTATGAAGAGTTGATCCTCGAAATCCTTTACCTGGGCGCCAGCCGCTTTGGGATGGTCGAACCGCGCGTCCTGCCGCTGGTCGAGAAAAAGCGTACCGGCCCGCTCAATGCCAGACCGCCGGAGGGGAAACCCCAGGTCTAATCCCCAGCTCCGACCTCTGCAAGGAGCCGCGGATCGCCTGCCGGGCCCGTGAAATCCAGTTGACCCAGAG
Source organism: Chloroflexota bacterium (assembly GCA_043826785.1). GTDB lineage: Bacteria > Chloroflexota > Anaerolineae > Anaerolineales > Villigracilaceae > JBDRPT01. The sequence goes on from JBDRPT010000012.1 coordinate 14,718, forward strand.
ATGCCTCATAAGAAAGGATCCTCCAGATGAAGATCAATTTTGACATGTGGCGGACTGCCCTGTGGACGCTCGTCAAAATGGACAAGAAAGAGGAATGGGATGCCCTCGATGCTGTCTCGAAATGGTTGATCGCCACCCGCGCCGGGGTGACGACTGTGACCATCTACGCCTGTATCATGGCCGGCCTGCTGGCCTGGCGGGACGGGCACTTCGCATGGCTGCCGTGGACCATCGTGACCATCGGCCTGTTCATCGCCCACGGGACGAACAACCTGCTCAACGACTACACCGATTTCAGCCGCGGCGTGGACAAGGACAACTATTTCCGCACCCAGTACGGCGTCCACCCCCTGGTCCAGGGCTTTTGGACCAGGCAAGAGCAGTTGCGCTGGTTTGCGGTCAGCGGCGTATTGGCCTGCGCGGCGGGGATCTACGCCCTGTTTTACACCGGGTTCGCCCCGGTCATCATTGGACTATTTGCCTTCGGCGCATTGATGGTCCTGTTCTACACCTGGCCGCTCAAGTACATCGGCCTGGGCGAGTTGGCCATCTTTCTGATCTGGGGCCCGGTCTTCGCCATCGGCGTCTACCTGGTGCTCTCACAGGGCGCCTGGACGGAGAACACCTGGCTTGTGGCCCTGGCAGGCGTCCCCTTCGGGTTGAGCGTCGCCAGCATCAACGTCGGTAAACACATCGACAAACTGGACGACGACAAGAAGAAGGGCGTCGGTACGCTGCCTGTCAAGATCGGTGAGCAGGCTGCCCGCTATGTCAACATGGCCGGCCTGGTGCTGACCTATGCGGTCATCCTCTACCTGGTGTTCGTCCCCCACTACTTCACACCGGTAATGCTGATCGTCCTCCTGGCCTGGAAGCGCGCCCTGCTGGCCATCGGTGTGCTGACCAAGCCACGGCCGGTCGAGCCGCCCAAGGAGTGGCCCGGCTGGCCGACCTGGTTCTCCGGCTTTGCCTTCTACCACAACCGCATGTTCGGTGGTCTGCTCATCCTGGGCATGCTGGCCGACACGTTGTTGCGAGTCTTCCTGCCGGGGTTCTGGCCGGTCCTGTAGAAAAGGCGCTCGCGGCCAGCCTCAAACCGGCTTCCACTGTCCTTTCCCTATGGTATAATTCGCCCGCTCTTTTGGAGAGGTCGCGTAGTCTGGCCTAGCGCGCACGCCTGGAATGTGTGTTTCCCGCAAGGGAACGTGGGTTCGAATCCCACCCTCTCCGCCTTACTTGCAAAATGCCCCTTTTCTGGGGCATTTCCATTCCTGGAACCTGGCTCCCCCATTGAGGGGATGATATCGTATCTTTTATTCCCGGTCGAAATTCATACCTTCACCACATCTGACTCAAAGAGCACAGCCTTCGAAAGCAGGGTTGGCCAGATGTCTAATGAGCCTTTCCTTCGTGTTCCTTCGTGCCCTTTGTGGTGAAAACAACGCATTCCCCGATGATCTGGGGCATTCCCATTCCCGGAACCTGGCTCCCCCATCGAGGGGATGATATCGTATCTTTTATTCCCGGTCGAAATTCAAACCCTTCACCACATCTGACCCAAAGAGCACAGCCTTCGAAAGCGGGATGGCAGGACATCTAATAAGCCTTTCCTTCGTGTTCCTTCGTGCCCTTTGTGGTGAAAACATCGCATTCCCCGATAATCTGGAGCATTTCCACTCCCGGAACCTGGCTCCACCATCGAGGGGATGATATCGAATCGTTTCTTCCCGGACGAAATTCAGACCATCACCACATCTGACACCATGAGCACAGCCTTCGAAAGCGGGATTGGCGAGACGTCTAATAAGCCTTTCCTTCGTGTTCCTTCGTGCCCTTTGTGGTGAAAACAACACATTCCCCGATGATCTGGGGCATTTCCACTCCCCTATCACGGCAAGCATCATTTTTCGGACCAATTGTCCGTTTTCTTCTCGTGATATACTTCAGGCTCACAACCCAATGACAGATACAACCGGACTCCCCCGTTTCTCACGTCCCCTGGCGATCTCCTTGACCGTGCTGATCCTGGCAACCTTTGCCTTCGGGATCTTCCGCTCCTTTGCTGCAGCCAGCGGCCCCAACCCGCAGGCAACCTCCGGTCTGCTGGAGACCACTCCCACCCCGGAACCGACCCCGCAGGCGGATGAACCTGCGCCTTACGTCCAGCCGATCTCGGCAGATACAACCGGGATCATTGCCCTCTCCATCCTGCTCGTGGCAATCATCATCCTGGGCATGTTGCGCGGCAAGTTCCTGATGGAACCCCGCTCCGGCCAACCCGGAGCCGGCCCCAAGACCGGGAAAACAAAATCCAAGAAGTCCTCCTGATTTCAAGCACCCCTGATCTATGGCGTCGACAGAAATCCTTACTCCCGACAATGATTGGGACCTCATCATCCACCCCCAACGCAGTTGGTGGGACCTGCGGCTGGGGGAGTTGTGGCGCTACCGTGACCTGATTGGGTTGTTGGTCCGGCGCGATTTCGTCGCCCAGTACAAACAGACCATCCTGGGTCCGTTATGGTACCTGATCCAGCCCATCTTGACCACGCTGGTATTCACGGTCATCTTCAGCGGTATTGCGCACCTGTCCACCGACGGCCTGCCGCCTTTCTTGTTCTATCTGGCCGGGAATACGGTCTGGGGTTATTTTTCCACCTGTCTGACAAGCACCTCCAATACTTTTGCCGCCAACGCGGGGATCTTTGGCAAGGTTTATTTCCCTCGCCTGAGCATCCCGATCTCGGTAATCATCTCCAATCTGATTTCTTTCGGCATCCGCTTCGGCGTCTTCCTGGCTTTCCTGGCCTATTTCATGCTGACCGGATCCGCAATCTCTCCCAACCTGTGGATCCTGGCTCTGCCGGTCCTGCTGTTTCTCATGGCCGGCCTGGGACTGGGCCTGGGGATCATCGTGTCATCCCTCACCACCAAGTATCGTGACCTGCAACAGTTGGTAAGCTTCGGCGTACAGCTCCTCATGTACGCTACGCCGGTCATCTATCCACTTTCTACTGTCCAGGGTATCTGGCGCGGGCTCATCCTGATAAACCCCATGACTCCGGTCGTGGAAATATTCCGCCTTGCGTTCCTGGGGACAAGCTCGCTTTCACCCTTCTATTTGCTTTACAGCGCTGTTTTCATGCTGGTCGTACTCCTGATCGGCGTGCTGATCTTCAACCGCGTCGAAGCTACTTTCATGGATACGGTTTAAGATGCCCGGCACTGTCATCTCTGTTGAAAACCTTTCCAAGAGCTACCGCCTGGGCGTGATCGGCACCGGCACCGTCCGCGGCGACCTGCAGCGCTGGTGGGCCAGGCAGCGCGGCAAACCCGATCCATATCTCAGAATAGGAGAAACCGACCGCGGCAATCGCCAGGGGGAGACCATCTGGGCGCTCAAGGATATTAACTTCGCTGTGCAACAGGGGGAGGCGCTGGGGATTATCGGACGCAACGGGGCCGGCAAGAGCACCCTGCTCAAGATCCTTTCGCAGGTGACAGCCCCGACCAGCGGCGTGGTCAAAACAAAGGGACGCATCGCCAGCCTGCTGGAGGTGGGCACCGGCTTTCACCCCGAGCTGACCGGGCGCGAAAATATCTACCTGAACGGCGCGATCCTGGGGATGAAAAAGACCGAGATCGCCCGCAAGTTCGACGAGATCGTGGATTTTTCAGGGGTCGAGAAGTTCATCGACACGCCCGTCAAGCGCTACTCGAGCGGCATGTACGTGCGCCTGGCCTTTGCCGTAGCGGCCTATCTTGAGCCCGAGATATTAGTTGTAGATGAAGTTTTAGCAGTGGGAGATGCGGAATTTCAAAAGAAATGCCTCGGCAAAATGGATACTATCGCGAAGACAGGCAGAACTGTTTTATTTGTTAGCCACAATATGGCGGCGATAACTGCCTTTTGTAAACGCGCGATCTTGTTGTACGCAGGGGTAATCGAGAACGATGGATTAGCAAAGAATGTTATTAGAAAGTACTTGGATGCTGGCGCGACGCTTCCTGGGGAACGTATTTGGGATAAATTTGATAAAGCGCCAGGGAACGACTTTACCAAGATTCGCCGCGTTTCTGTAAATGATCTAGACCATAATATCGCAACTGACATTTCATCTGGTCAGGATTTTAGGATCGAAACAGAATATTGGAATTGTCGGGCTGATACGAAGTTGACCGTCACAGTGGTGCTCATCAACGATAATGAAGATATTATTTTAAGTTCCATCAGTAACCATGAAACCAATTGGCACGGGAAACCTCGTCCCAAAGGGTTATTCAGGAGCACTTGTCGCATTCCAGCTAATTTATTAAGTCCCGGCAATTATGATGTTACAGTCCTGATTTGTACCGAAGGGTATATGAATTGCGTGCGAGAGGATAAACTAGTTCGTTTTGCAATTTACGACTCTGGAGAAATAAGAGGCGATTACTTTGGTGGCTATTCTGGCCTTGTGCGGCCAATGCTCGATTGGCGAACCGAGTTATTAGGCTAAAGGAAGGTTTTTTGCTATGAGTATTACATGGCTATCAAAGGATGAGATGATTCAACGCATCCCATCTATACTAATACCATCTTACTCTGTCCTAGATGTAGGCTCTGGTATTAACCCACAAAGCTATTTTATTCCATCCGTTCATATTATTGTAGAACCATTTCTACCTTATATCGATAATATTCGAGACGTCCGCAATAATGATCCCAGATTGGTATATCTTAACGGTACGTGGGATAAAGTGCTCCCCTTTTTACCCAATAAATCAGTAGACTCAGTCTTTGCTATAGATGTAATTGAGCATTTTGAAAAAGAGGATGGGCTTAAATTCATTAAGGAGGCAGAAAGGGTTGCTCGAAAACAAATTGCGGTTTTTACTCCTCTTGGTTGGTATCCACAATCGTATCAAGCAGAAAAAACTGATAGGTGGGGAATGCAGGGAGGACATTGGCAAAGCCATCGCTCCGGATGGGAACCAGCCGATTTTGGAGACAATTGGGAATGTATATGCTGTAAGGAATATCATTTTATCGACCAATATGACCATCCGTTAGAAAATCCTTTTGGCGCATTTTGGGCATTGAAGACATTTGGGGACACGTCAAGTGAATATGAGCCGTTGATTTCACTAAATATGTTTGGCACTAAAGACATTTTATACTATATTGGGAGGCGAATTACCCGCAAGCTTAGGAAGTCAATATTGCGTAATCATGATACAACACACTAAGACCCAAAACCCCAAAATTTTGTTGGTTGTGGGAGGAAACCCTAATGCAACTCACGCAGGGGAAATCTATTTGCGCGACCTCTTGAACAACTATCCCCGCGAAAAACTTACGAGATACGCCTTGGTCCGGAATTTAAAAAAACCATATCCCACAAAGAACGAGTGGATGGGCTTTGAACTACTTTATAGAAATCATTCCAATGAACTCCCCTCTGGAATTTTATCTCGGCGCTTTACACGCACACGGATAAGAGTCTCCCTATTGCTTTACTTGAAGTCTCGATTATTTGAAGCGCCTATATTAGCAAAAGAGATTTTGCAACATGCACTAGATTCGCGGGCCGATTACATATGGATATTTCTAAACTCACCCTATCTTATAAGTCTGGCAAAGGCGCTGGCAAAACAAAAAAGCATACCCCTTCTTGCTACGGTGTGGGATCCACCAGAAAGGTTCGCGGAGGATATAAAGGTGCACAATCTGGCAAACAAAATGACGCTTACGGATTTTGAATTCGTTATAAGGAATTCAAAACAATTGGGCGTCGCCTCCGAAGGGATGAAAGAAGAATATCTAAAAAGGTTTCAAAAAAACTCTGTCATCTTAATTCATGGCCTGCCTAAGGATTATCAACGTCAACCAATCACAAGTCCACACTCAACACATGAATTTGTTATAGGTTTCGCAGGAAATATGTATGCAGTTAAAGAATGGCAGGCCTTGTTGGATACGCTCGCAAATTTGAAATGGAAGTTAGAAGGACGGCAAGTTCGAATACGACTTCTTGGAACCAACGCTCTTCTCCATTCTTTATCGCCTAATATGCAAGTCGAATACCTTGGTTGGCGCAGTATGGAACAAACAATTGATATCCTGTCATCCTCGGATTTAGCCTATCTTCCGTATTGGCTTGACGAAGAACATCGTTATATAACTTCAATGTGTTTCCCCAATAAAATGTCAATCTACTTAGCGGCTGGAATACCGATTTTTTATCATGGTCCGGTTACCGGATCACCGGCTGAGTTTATGAAAAAATATCCTGTTGGATTGGGGTGTCATTCTTTAGACATAGCCGAAATTGCGAAAACCCTTGAGCAATTTGTAACTAGCGATTCAATATACAAGACAGCTGCAAAAGCAATAGAGTTGGCAATTGACGAAGAACTCAACCTATCCGTCTTTCAAAAACGATTTTATGATTTGATAGGGTTAGAATCCTATATGTGAGTCATGGAAATCCTTGCTTATCGAACACAATAATTAAGTTCATTGAAGAGGATGGTAATTACCATGCAAAAACTGAAAGTTGTGATTTGATCGCGCACGGAACAAAACAGAGGTGAGATCAGTGCAATTAAAAGCTCCCGTCATTCTTTTTATCTTTAAGAGACCTGAACAAACCTCCAGGGTTTTTGATGCAATAGCAAAGGCAAGACCCCAAAAGCTATATGTTGTTGCAGATGGACCTCGCGCACCTGATGAAGAAGAGGTTTGTCAGTTGACCAGACAGATAATTGAGAATATCGGCTGGGAGTGCGAGGTAAATAGGAATTATTCGGACACAAATCTTGGGCTTAGAAACAGGGTTATTTCAGGCTTGGATTGGGTTTTTGACCATGAAGAAAGGGCAATTATTCTGGAGGACGATTGTCTTCCCCGCTTAAGCTTCTTCCAATATTGCGAGGAGCTATTAAATTATTACAATGACGATGAAAAGGTGTTGCATATTAGTGGAGACAATTTTCTTTTTGGTAAAAAATCTTTCAAAGAAAGTTATTACTTTTCAAAATACCCTCATGTTTGGGGATGGGCGACTTGGCGCCGAGCATGGGCCTTGTTTCACGAATGGAATTGTCACAATCCTCCGCTTGATCCTAGTATCTTTCAAAGCTGTTCTGAAGGTGATTTTTGGCAGGAAATCCTGCAAGAGGTTCAAGCCAATAAGTTGAACTACTCTTGGGCTTATCAATGGTCGCTTGTATGTCTGGCATTTCGCGCCATAAATATCGTCCCCAATGTAAATTTAGTTTCAAATATCGGTTTCGGGGAAATTGCAACCAACACCAAGGAGATGTCAAACCTGGCAAACATTCAGGTTGGGGAAATGCATTTTCCATTAATTCATCCTGAAAAGAGGGCTTGGAATAATGCGGCGGATGAACAAGTGGCAAAATTATTCTTTCGGGCTACAACTACGTCTTCCCTTGCCAAACTCAAATCAATTCTGAAGAGCTTAAGATTTTCATGAAATGCAGAATATGCAATTCACACTCCAATCTATTTGGGCAGGCAACCATTTTACAGAAATACAGGGTTGCTTATTATGAATGTGGTAATTGCGGTTTCATCCAGACTGAAGAACCCTTTTGGCTGGAAGAAGCATACTCATCTGCAATGACAAAAAGCGACATTGGTCTCATTGGGCGAAACTTGGGGCTGGCTGATTTAACGCAGAAGGTTGTTCTATCTTGTCTCGACCCACAGGCTAAATTTATTGATTACGGCGGGGGATATGGGATCTTCGTCCGAATTATGCGAGATAGAGGTTTTGACTTCTATCGCCTTGACCCTTTATGCGAGAATTTGTTTGCTGAACATTTTGATGCACCAAAGGGAGCGCACTTTAATCTACTGACCGCCTGGGAAGTATTCGAACATCTTGAAAACCCGATGGAAAAAATCGAGGAAATGCTTTCCATGAGTCCGGTCCTGTTGTTTTCAACCGCTTTGCTTCCATCCCCTCCTAAAAACCTAGAGGCGTGGTGGTATTATGGACTTGAACATGGTCAGCACATTGCTTTTTATTCGAGGGAGACAATCAGACATATCTCCCAGAAATTCGACCTGCGCATACATTATTCCAGCGAAAATATCCATTTTCTTGGAAGGCCAGAGATAAATCCCTTTCGAATAAGGGCTGCATTTGATCCAAGATTAACCCTGCTAAGAAAATTGCTGTCCAAGCCTCAGCCAGCTTCACTATTGGAACGGGATTTCGAATTAATAACCGGCAAAAGACTTTCGTAAAATGATTATTTATATAAAAACGGAATCCGGCACTGCAAGAAAATCGGATGCGCGATGACTCTTCAAATCGTTGTCGATGGTTCCGTATTTCATTTACAACCGTACGGTGGTGTTTCCAATATATACAACGAGACTCTTCCTAGGATATGCGATATAGGCACCGATGTTCTCGTTTATTTAGTTTTACAACCCCAGTTGGTTAGTCGTAAAATTCCTGAACATTCACATATCAAAAGAATATCTATTCCTCCTTTATATACACTAAAACCCTGGAGAATATGGCGTTACTTTACTTCCCCTTCGCTTCACCTTTTTTATAAAAAACAAGTCATTAATTTCCATGTAGGCCATATAAAGAAGACGATCTATCATTCCACCTATTACGAGACAATCCCTGACTGGCATGGCCCACAGGTAGTGTCCGTGTATGATTTGATTTACGAAAAATTTTTTGATTTCTTTTCTGAAAATATTGGCCCTGAAATGAAAAAAAAGGCCGAAGCTATCCAGTCGGCCGATTGGTTGCTCTGTATTTCGGAAAGCACACGAAATGACCTAATAGAACATTACGGAATTAATCACGACAAAACGCAAGTAATACACCTCGGACATCACCCTATATACTCTCGAAGATCAGTGCCCGGTGTAATCAAGATTGACTACCCTTTTATTCTCTATGTGGGTACTCGCGGAAAATATAAGGGATTTGGAGATTTAGTGGATGCCTATGCCAGATGGGAACAAAAGGATAAAATACGCCTGCTTGTAGCTGGTCCGGATTGGAGAACTGAAGAAACAAAACGCTTTCGTGAACTAAATTTGGTGAAGAACATAGTCTTAATGCCAAATATTACTGATGATATGTTAGCTGATCTTTATAATCAAGCCCTGGCCTTTATTTACCCTTCGTATTACGAGGGGTTTGGAATTCCGTTATTGGAAGCAATGGCATGTGGTTGCCCTGTCGTTGCATCAAAGATTCCAACCAGCCTGGAAGTTGCTCAGAGTATCCCTTTCTATTTTGATTGTGGCAATCTTGACAGCATGATTAATGCTCTAGATCAGGCAATATCGACAACGAAAGATTCAAACAGGATAGCCCAAGGACTCGATCGTTCACAACAATTCTCATGGGACAAAACAGCCGCGGAGACCCTGGGGTTTTATCGAAAAATCAGTATATAGCTATGCTCAATATCAACGAAACATTTCCTCAACCGAATAAGCCTGGCTGGCCTTGGGAACCTGTGCATCACTCCACTTCGGAAGCCGATTTTGCAGTTAATAATTGGCCAAAGATCAGCATCATTACCCCCAGCTTCAACCAGGGCCAGTTTATTGAGGAGACGATCAGGTCTGTTTTATTGCAAGGCTATCCCAACCTTGAATACATCATCATTGATGGAGGCAGCACCGATCAGACCATCGATATAATCAGAAAATACGAGCCCTGGCTGGCTCATTGGGTAAGCGAACCGGATCGTGGGCAATCCCACGCCATCAACAAGGGCATTGAAAAAGCGACGGGGGATTGGATCGCCTGGTTAAACACCGATGACATATACTTGCCGGATACCTTTTCCAAGATCGCTACAACAGTATCTCAATCAGCTAAACCCGTATCGTGGATTGTGGGCACGACGATCTTTACCGACCTTGAATTGCACGAAATAGACCGCTTCAAGCCAAGTCTGTATACTGCCCCAGGAAGAGACCCGAACTATGGGCCAATGGGATGGATCGATTTCGTCTGCACAAAACGTTCAGGGATCGCACTTCCGCAACCATCCTCGTTCTGGCTGCGAAGCGCAGTGATACAAGCCGGGGGGATCGACGAATCGCTGAGGTACGCAATGGATCACGAACTTTATGGCCGACTGGCTTATCAAGGATTCCGCCCCGTTCTGCTTGAAGAACCATTGGCCTGCTTCCGTACGCACTGTGAGCAAAAAACTGCCAACTTTCCGATTGCATTTTGGGAGGAGGAATTGAAAATCGTATACAAATGGGCAGATCGCGTTAATGGTATGGAAAAGGAAAAATTGGAGAATTATGGAATATGGCTTGATAAGCAAATAAAACACTATCCATACCGGGTTTTTTATCAATCCACGAAATCCCGATTCAGGAATGTACTGAAATTTATGTTCGGATCAATCTATAAACGAATAAAGAAGCGTTTTAATAACCAAGCGGCTTAACCGATACTCACCCAACCACATATTTGAAGCATCGCCAAATCTGGAAAGTAATATCTTCGCCAATTTCATAAAGGATCATTTCAACAGCATGAATCCAAAATCATTTCATCAGGAAAGCCGCGCCGAGGGAATAAAAGATAAATTAATCATTTCCGGCGCATCAGAATCTTTCAGTCCGTCCCTTTTGGCATTACTGGGATCCCTGACGCTAAACTGGCCCGAACATCCACCCGTTCTGGTCTATGACTTGGGAATGAACGAAGAAACGCTTGCAACTCTGCATGAAAATCACATCGATGTAAGGAAAGTGCCGCCGTTTGTACCCCATTGGCGTAAACATTTTACCTGGAAGGTCTGGTGCTGGAACGATGCTCCAGCCAGGGATGTTTTATGGTTGGATTCCGGTGTAGTGGTCCTGCAACCTATCAATGATGTGTTTGAGGCAATTTACCGGTTAGGATATTTTATTAATCCAACTTATTATCTTCTAAACGATACAGCAACCGAGGCAGCCTGTATTGGCTGCGGGATCGATGTCGGGTTTCGGAATGGCAAAATGACATTTAACGGAGGTGTCGTAGGTTTTCGAAAAGAAGGCATTATAGGCGATATGATCCAAAAAGCCCTGGAAATAGCGTCGGTTGAGGAATATATTAAAAGTACAATACCATTAGGCCGTCACGACCAAGCTATTCTTTCCCTGTTAATCCATAAATATATACCGAATCCGATTATGCTGGACACCATGATCTACGCTGGTTGGGAATCTCCCCAGCAAGTTCATGGCCAAAAGGTCTGGCAACATCGTCGCAACCTTCGTCAGGAAGATATTGAACACTTTAAGAGACATATTTCGACACCCGGCACATCCTATCTTCCCGGCATTCCTCCAAAACCTAAAATGGAAAATATAATGACAAGAGCGCGCAGGATTTTAAATAAATCTCCAAGAGAGCTTATGCAAAGTATTCAACGACGCTTTTCAAATAAAGCACCGGAAAGAGAAATATATGATGGCATTAGGGATTAATGACTTATTTGTTCTGGGTTGCAATTATTGAATCAAATTGAGCCGATTCAGCATATTAGCAACTATCAATAAACATCGCTAGATATTCAATTTGTCCAGTCTGGATCAGATCCATTTCGAAATAAACGGGGTTTTCAAAAGGAGATTTTATGCAAAATAGGTTTAAAACTACGGCAAAAGATATTCTAGGCGAAGGTATTTACAGGAAATTGGTTACGTTACGACATCGAAGTGCAATTACACTCAACTATGGCTTTAAACCCAGTTTACAGGTAGTGGGAATTTACCATCTCACTGACAAATTCGACGAAAACCATTCATTTGCAGGATTATCATATCTGGATATTTACGAGAAATACTTTAAGCAATTTAGAAACAAAAGAGTATCGGTGCTTGAAATTGGAGTAAAAGATGCCGCTTCTCTTCGAACTTGGAAGTCGTATTTTAGAAAAGGAAATATATACGGGATCGATATAGATCCGAGATGCAAGTCTCTTGAAGAAGAGAGAATACAAATAGAAATCGGGAGTCAGGATGACGGGGATTTTTTAAGGAGTTGCTTTGGGTCTGACAAGAAATTTGATGTTGTTATTGATGACGGCAGTCATGTCAATCAAATGACGCTGGCGTCATTTGATCACCTCTTCCACCAGAGATTAAACAACGGGGGCATCTATATCATTGAGGACTTAGGCTGCTCTTACGAAAAGCTGCAGACCAACCATAATGTATTGGAGATTTGGCCGGGAATGAAATACAACGACCCGCTCAAATCATTCGACAATGATAGAAAAGATATGGATACATTCTTCATGGAAAAAATCAGAATGCTTGATCACCGAACAGGCAATATACGGTCCATCCATTTTTGGTCAATGACATGTGTGATTACGAAAATATAGATGACAGCTAATAGATTAAATAGGAATGTCATGCAAAAAAGTTACGCCCAGCTTGGGCAAGATTTAATCGCACTCAAGTTTTTTCGCCTTTACCCTGCCCGTCATAAGGTCTTTCTGGATATTGGTGCATTCGATGGTATTGGATTTAGCAACAGCCGCTTGTTTTTCGAACATGGCTGGAGTGGGGTTTGTGTAGAGCCTGTCTTAAAGAATTTTACAAAGCTGCAGAAGCTGTATGAGGGCACGAATGTGGTAACTGTAAGAGCAGCAGCCACGGATCACGAAGGTCAATTGGAGCTAAATGTAGCCACGATACCCTGGGCTGAAGATTGGGGATCGGATGTTTCATCCCTGACCGATGATGCCAAAGAACGCTGGCCTGATTACATCTGGGAAAAAGAGGTTGTCCCAGCTACTACGGTTAACAAAATACTTGATGCAAACGAAGTAGACCGGGTTGATTTTGTATCCATCGATGTGGAAGGTCAGGAACTGGCTGTCCTTCGGGGTTTTGATCTTGCCAAATATCAACCGCATCTTATCGTAGTTGAGTATTCGGATAAACCAGGAAGACAGGAATTGGTCAAACATCTGAATAACCAGGGGTATTTCGTCTGGAGCGATAACGGGCAGGATATCTTTGCAGTTCGCGGGTCAAAACTGGCTCATATTCCCGTGATACTTAATGGCTGGTGGCATCGTTTTCTTAAAGGCAGGTTGGTACAGTTTGTAAAAAAGGTATTTAGCCGAAAAATAAAATGAAAATCTCAGCGTTTGTTGTTGTCTACAACGAAGAAAGACGCCTGCGTGAATGCTTGAATTCCCTTAAGAATTTTGATGAATTGCTGGTTGTAGATCTGGGATCCAGAGATCGCTCCACAGAAATTGCACGGGGCTTGGGTATTACTGTAATACAGCATAAATGGGTTCCCATAGTGGAAATGGTTCTCCCCACCGTAATGCCAGGCATGCGCAACGATTGGATAATCCGTGTCGATCCTGATGAAGTTCTCCCATCCGGATTGGTTAATGAGTTGAATGATCTTGAAGTCGGCGAAAAAATTGCGATTGTCGCCGTTCCCTACCAATATTATTTTCTAAACAAAAAACTGGATACAACGGTCTGGGGTGGAATCATCTCCGGTGGACGTGTAATAAACAGAAATCGAATGATAATAAATGCCGAGGTACATCAATCTTTCTATTGCAAGGATGGTTACGAACCATTTAATCTACCTTTCAATGGTAATAATGCAGTCCAACATTATTGGATTGATAGCTATTCACAGCTATTTTCAAAACATGAACGCTACCTTGGATTTGAAGGGCAGGCCAGATATAAAAGAGGCGCTACTTTTTCCTGGGAAGAAATGGCGAAATATTCCTGGTGGAATTTCAAGACCAGTTTTATTGTTAAATCCGGCTGGCGGGGCGGCTGGAACGGTTGGTTTCTGAGCTTCTTCTACGCGTTATATGAAGCCCGGGCATGGCTGTCTCTGCGGCGATATGAAAAAACGCAATAATCAGGCGAGATCCATTGAACATCTCTGTAATTGTTGTCACCCTGAATGAAGAAAGACGGCTGAAAGACTGCCTTGAATCTTTAAAAAGATTTAACGACCTAAAAGTCGTAGACCTTGGCTCAAGCGACCGCTCGGTTGAGATCGCACAAGAAATGGGACATATGGTTGTAACACACCCCTGGGTGCCCATTGGGGAAATGGTCCTTCCAACTGTCATGCCTACCATGAAAAATGACTGGATCATCCGGGTGGATCCAGATGAGGTCCTTCCGCCGGATCTTATAGACGACTTAAACGATCTTGAACCGGACGAAAAAGATGGCATCATCAGCGTTCCTTATCAATACTATTTTATTAACAAAAGACTGGATACGACTGTTTGGGGAGGCCTGCGTCAAATCCCGCGCGTTATCAATAGAAAAAGGGTTGTTGTAGAACCCGAAGTCCATCGCGCATTACAATGCAAGCCCGGCTATAAAACCATTGCGCTTCCACACAGGTCGGAGAATGCGGTCAAGCACTACTGGAACGACAGCTACTCACAACTTTTTTCCAAACACACCCGCTACATACCAATGGAAGGGAAAAGCCGATACAACGATGGTCAACGTTTTTCACTAAAGGCGTTACTGTTAAATCCACTGCGCAGCCTCAAGTATAGTTTGATCAACTGCTCCGGATGGCATGGCGGTTGGCATGGCTGGTTCTTAAGTTTCTTTTTTGCTTCCTACGAACTGGGAGCTTTACTCTCTTTGCACCGGTACGAGAGGCAAATCAAGAAATAAGCTGGCCGGCAAAAATGAGCAAACCCCTGTTTTCCATCATCACCCCCAGCCTGAATCGTGCCGAATACATTACGGATGCGATCGAAAGCGTGTTGGGCCAAAATTATCCTGATTTCGAACATCTTATTTTAGACGGCGGATCTGACGATGGCACTTTGGATATCCTGGTCCATTATCCACATTTGCAGATCGTCAGCGAAAAAGATACGGGTATGTACGCTGCCCTGAACAAAGGATTGGAGCTTGCAAAGGGAGAATGGATCGGTTTCCTAAATTCTGATGACCTGTATGCCGGAAATATCTTTACGAATATTGCAGAAAAGTTTCGGGACGAACATGTCTTTGCTGTGGCCGGAGAAGCGATCATTTTCAACGATACCGCTGGCGGGAAGAGGGAAATCCGTCAACATTTTTCTCCAGCAGGCAAAAGCCTGCTCGAGCTCGCGACACTTGGCAGCCCTTTCTTCAATGCCTGGTTCTTTCGCCGGTCGGTGTTCGATAAAATCGGAAAGCTCAACAGCAATTACCGGATCGCCGCGGACCGCGAATTCATGTTACGATTTGCCCTAAGCAACCTTGAATATACGGCGGTAGATATCATGATATATCAATACCGCCAGCATGCAGGAGCAATGACCTTCGAGGTAAATTATCAAAAACTGGAACGTATCGTCAAAGAACACCTTCAAATGACCGATTCTTATCTGCGACAGCCGGATCTTCCCCGGCAAGCGATGCGGCTTATCCGGCAGGCCAGTACCCAAGATACGCTTGAAGCGGCTGCACATGCTATCAGCAAAGGAAAGTTGGGAACAGCGGCTTATTTCATGGCTGCCGGGACACGCCATGACCTTGCATGGGTGATTAAGTTTGGTAAACGTGCCCTGGGTAAATTGCGGAAGCTGTCATCAAAAAAACAAGAAAAAGACAAATGAAACCAGGGATTTAACTTCGATGCGAATCTTATTCGTTGCCATGCAAGAGAGCATCCACACTGCCCGCTGGATCAACCAGATCGCCGACCAGGGCTGGGATATTCGGCTGTTCCCTGTGTCGGCAGCTCCGGTTTCGCCGGAACTCCGCAATCTAACTGCATATGGACTGCCCCTGTTTGCCTCGCGGAACATGCACGAAAGTTCGCGTTACATCGGCCTATTGCCGATCGGTCGCAAGGGCAGCAACATGGAAAAGCTGATCTTCCGGGCTTATCCACATCTGTGGGATACTCTGCTGGCAAACCGGATCCGAAGCCTCAAGCCCGACATCGTCCATTCGCTTGAATTCCAACATGCGGGCTATATGACCCTGGCCGCCAGGGAGAAACTTGGAAGGAATTTTCCAACCTGGGTGGTTACCAACTGGGGCAGCGACATCTACCTTTATGGAAGACTGGTTGAACACCGCAAAAAGATCGAGGCTATACTGGCAGCCTGCGATTATTACGCATGCGAATGCCGGCGGGATGTGAAGTTGGCAATAGACATGGGGCTGGCCGGAAAAGTCCTGCCTACCTTTCCAAACACAGGCGGATTTGACCTTGCCCGCGTCGCCGCGTTGCGCCAGCCGGGGAAGGTCTCCGCCCGCCGCTTGATCCTCTTGAAGGGCTATCAACACTGGGCCGGGCGCGCCCTGGTAGGGTTGCACGCCCTCAGTCTGTGCCGGGATTCCCTCGATGGGTATGAACTGGCGATATACAGTGCCGCACCAGAAGTAATGATCGCTGCGCAACTTTTCGAACAGGATACGGGCATCCCCGTGAGAATAATCCCGCCGTGCTCACACGACGAGATGCTGAGTCTGTATGGACGGGCGAGGATCTACATCGGCTTGAGCATCTCCGACGCAATCAGCACCTCCCTGCTCGAAGCCATGGTCATGGGGGCGTTCCCCATCCAGTCCTGCACATCCTGCGCCAACGAGTGGATCACAAACAATGAAAGCGGGTTTATCGTCCCGCCTGAGGACGCGGCTATAATAGCCGAAGCAATCCGGAGGGCATTAAAGGAAGACTCATTGGTCGATCACGCCTCAGAGATTAATGCACTGGTTGCAACGGAACGCCTGGATCAAACCAAGATCAGGCCGCAGGTCATAAAAATGTACCAGGATATCTATTAACCCCGAAGGAAGGACGATGCGCATCCTCATCCTTGGAGGTAGCGGCATGCTGGGACACCAGCTCTGTCGTCTGCTCTCCGATCGCATGGAAACCTGGGCTACCTTCCGCGAAATGCCGGCCGATTATGATTTCTTGCCAAAAGAGCGCACCCTGGACCATGTACTCGTTCAGGATATCAACCGGGTCCAGGCGATTCTCGACACGGTCAAGCCGGATGCGGTGGTCAATGCCGTTGGGATCGTCAAGCAGCTTGAAGAAGCCAAAGATGCGGTTCTCTCCATCCAGGTCAATGCTCTCTTTCCGCACCAGCTTGCGGAACTTTGCTCCGAGCGAAATATTCGTGTCTTTCAAATCTCCACCGATTGTGTTTTTTCCGGTTCACGTGGTAATTACACTGAAGACGATGTACCCGACCCTGCAGATCTATATGGACGGACCAAATTGCTGGGTGAACTCAACCGACCCAATTGCCTGACCTTGCGCACTTCCATCATTGGCTGGGAATTGAGCACTTTCTCCAGCTTGTTGAGCTGGTTTGCCTTACAGCGCGGCAAATCGATCATGGGCTACCGAAGAGCCATCTTTAGCGGTATCTCTACCAAGGTTCTAGCCAATTTGATCGGTGATAGTATTGAAAATCGATTAGATTTTGAAGGCTTATATCATGTTGCCAGTGCACCGATCTCCAAATACGATCTGCTGATCCAACTCCGGGATGCGCTTGGTTGGAGGGACATCTTCATTGAACCCGATGAAACCTATATTTGCGATCGCAGCCTGAACGGGCAGCGCTTTAACGCCGCAACTGGCTGGTGTGCACCGGGATGGGATCAGATGATCAGCGGATTGGCAGAGCAGTGGCCTGCCTACGAGAGATGGTACACTCGATATTCGAAGTCATGAGGTAAATACATGTTCGCAGACAAACGGATACTGATCACAGGCGGGACAGGCTCTCTGGGGAAGGTCCTCGTCCGTCGTCTCCTGGCGAATGAAATGGGCAAGCCGCGAAAGGTTATCGTCTTCTCACGCGATGAAGCCAAACAACATTTTATGCGTTTGGAGTACCTGCAGAAGAAAGTCTCCACAGATGAGGTGATCTATCGCAATCTGGATCAGATCCTGGAATTTCGCATCGGCGATGTGCGCGATTTTTCCAGCGTGGCCGGTGCCTTACGGGATGTGGATATCGTCTTTAATGCTGCCGCGCTCAAACAGGTGCCCACGTGTGAATATTTTCCCTACCAGGCGGTGCTGACCAATATTGCTGGCCCAGAAAATATCGTCCGGGCGATTGAGGAATTGCGCCTGCCGGTCGAAACGGTGGTGGGGATTTCTACGGATAAAGCCTGTAAGCCAGTCAACGTCATGGGTATGACCAAGGCTGTTCAAGAACGGATCATCATCCAGGCCAATATCCGCTGTCCCAAGACACGCTTCATCTGTGTGCGTTATGGCAACGTTTTGGCCTCGCGCGGCTCAGTGATTCCGTTATTCCATGAGCAGATCCGCAACGGCGGACCGGTGACGATTACTGCAACGGAGATGACCCGCTTCCTGCTCAGTCTGGACCAGGCCGTGGATACGATCTTTGCTGCCATAAAAGGAGCTCACCCGGGCGAGACCTATATCCCGCGTGTGCCCTCGGCCCGGGTGACAGATATAGCCGCCGCTTTGATCGGGGATCGGAAGATCGAGCTTGTATTTACCGGTATCCGTCCGGGCGAGAAGCTGCATGAAATCCTGGTTTCGGAAGAAGAATGCCTGCGTACGGTGGCGCGGGGAGATTTCTATGCCATCGCGGCGATCCTTCCAGAGTTACGCCTCGGAGAGCAGATCGGATCAGCTCTGCAGGATGAATACAGTTCTGCAAATGATCTACTGACGCCCGACGAGGTGGCTGTTTTATTACGTAAACAAAAGCTGATGGTGGAAGACGCGGTCGAGAACGGACAGGAATTGTTGCGATGAAAATCCTGACGGTTTTGGGAACCCGGCCCGAGATCATCCGTCTCAGCCTGGTGATCGCAAAGCTCGACCGCCTCTGTAAGCATGTCCTGGTCCATACGGGTCAGAACTACGATCCAAATCTGAACGATATATTCTTCCAACAGATGGGGATTCGCCTCCCGGACGAGTTCCTCGAAGCAAAAGGTTCCTTTGGTGAGCAGGTTGGAATCATTCTAAGCAAGACCGAAAAGATCCTGCTTAAGGAAAAGCCAGACATATTCCTGGTCCTGGGCGATACCAATAGCGCCCTGTCCGCCATTGTCGCCAAACGTTTTGGAATACCTGTTTACCACATGGAAGCCGGCAACCGCTGTTATGACGACCGCGTGCCGGAGGAAGTCAACCGTCGGATCATCGACCATTCCAGTGACGTGTTGATGCCTTACACAGAGCGCAGCCGGCAGAATCTGCTGCGCGAAGGGATCCCAGGTCAACGCATCTTCGTTACCGGAAATCCGATCCTGGAAGTCATTCAGCATCACCAAGACCAGATCGACCAATCCGGAATTCACGACCAACTTTCCCTGCAATCAGGAGAATATTTCCTGGTCACCCTGCACCGCGCCGAAAACGTGGACGACGAGAATCGGCTCAGGCAGTTTGCCAGGGCGCTTGATATGCTCCAGAGGCAATACGAGCTTCCTCTCATCGTCAGCACGCACCCCCACACGCGCGCCCGCCTGGAAAGCTTCGCTATCGCAGTCAACAATTCGCAGATTCGGTTGTTGGAGCCGTTCGGCTTTTTCGATTTTATCGCCCTGGAACAAAAAGCCCGCTGTGTCCTTTCCGACAGCGGGACGGTGCAGGAGGAATGCGCTATTTTCAAAGTCCCCAATGTCACCTTACGGGACGTCACCGAACGCCCGGAGACGCTCGAGTGTGGCAGCAATATCCTGAGCGGTGCAGACCCCTCGTCTATCGAAAGATGCGTCGAAATCGTACTGGCGCAACCTCCAGACTGGAATCCTCCAGCAGAGTACTTGGCTGAAGATGTAAGCAGCATTGTGGTAAAAATACTAGTGGGGTATCATCAACCTTGATGTGCAGCCAGCCATTGGTTTCAATCGTTATTCCGGTCTACAACGGTAGCAATTATTTGAAGCAAGCGATTGATAGCGCTTTGGTCCAAACCTACCCGAGGGTCGAGGTGCTTGTTATTAATGATGGCTCAACCGATGATGGGCTTAGCGAGCAAATTGCTCTCGGTTACGGACAGCGCATCCGCTATTTCTCCAAGCCAAATGGCGGAGTGGCGTCTGCTTTAAATATTGGGCTGCAGCAAATGCACGGTGAGTGGTTCGCCTGGCTCAGCCATGACGATGTGTTCACTCCCAACCGTCTCGCCAATGACATGCAGGTCGTCAGGAATCACCCGGAAGCCCGAGTGATTTTCTGCCGGGTGGAAACGATTAATGCGGCTGGTCGGGTAACTGGCAAAATCATGTACCCGATCGAGCAAGTAACCAATCCGCGCCAGGCCCTCATCCTGGGCGGCATTAATATGTGTGCAATGACCATCCATCGCGATTGTTTTAAGGCGGTGGGGTTGTTCAATGAAAAAAACAGCACAATCCAGGACACCGAGATGAGCTTGCGGCTGGCAGCCGCTTTCTCCTTCTTTCTCGACCCTCAGGTTGGGCTTTATTCGCGAGATCATTCAGGTCGCGGCACCTATCTGCTCTCGGAACAACATCGCCAAGACCTGCGAAAGTTATGCCAGGTGATCCACGATGAGCTGAAGATTGGGGCGTTTTTCCCGGATCTATCGGAACATCCTGAAAAAGGACCCGCCGCCTGGACATGGATGGGTAGCCAGTATTTGAGTTTCGGTGGACGTGACTATGCCGCTGAGTCCTTCCGGAATGCACTTGCAGCCTGCAAGACATTTCCACAGCAGATTGTGACCGGCCTGAGGATCACCGCCTTGTGGATGGCAAAAACATTACTAAGCAAGCAGATACGCTTCAAGTTGAAGACATATTTACAATTTATTACCCGAGGGACATAATGGTCCATGCCAGAGTGGCATTGCTTACTAATTTTATATCCCCCTACCGGGCAACTCTATATAGAGAGTTGGAATCGCGAGTCAGCGGATTTCAAATATATCTCTCGACCCTGATGGAATCCAATCGTTCATGGCCAAGCCATGGTTATGGTTTGAAGTTTATTCTCCAGAAAACTCTGACGATAGAACGGAAGTGGAAACACCCCGGCGGGTTCAAGGAAACGATCTATGTGCATTTTCCTTATGACACTATTAGTTTGCTTAGCCAATATAAACCGGATGTCATTATTTCATCCGAACTCGGTTTACGTAGTTTTCAAGCGGCTTTGTTTTGTTATTTCCATCAAGGGTGTCGCCTGATCCTGTGGTGCACATTATCAGAGCGCTCAGAACATGGCAGAGGCTGGATAAGGGAGAGGTTGCGACAATGGTTGCTCCCCCGCGCTGATGCTGTGCTCACTAATGGCGAAAGCGGTGCTCGCTATGTTAAACGGTTTGGAGTGCCAGATGATCGTATTTTTCGAATTGGCCAAGCCCCAACAATAGAGAGTTTTGCCGCCGTTCCTCTTGACCGCCTTATCGAAAAAACTGTCCGTTTGGTGGCAGTTGGAAGATTGATCGAACGTAAAGGATTGCTGCCCTTTGTCGACATTCTTATCCGTTGGTGCAAAGACCACCCGGATACCCAACTCGAACTCAGTTGTGCTGGAGAAGGCCCCTTGCAAGAGATCATCGCCGGCCAGCAACTCCCGCCCAATCTCGTGTTGCAAATGCTTGGAAATGTGAATTATGCGGATATGCCAAGATTGTATACGGATGCCGATATGCTGGTTTTCCCAACATTGGCAGATGAGTGGGGGTTGGTTGTCAATGAGGCTATGGCTGCCGGCCTGCCAGTTTTGGGCAGCCTGTACAGTCAGGCCGTTGAAGAAATGGTGCAAAACGGAAAGAATGGATGGACATTTTTTCCAGACCATCCAACAGAGATGGAATACGCCATCAGTCAAGCCTTGTCAGCCACTCCATCCTGTCTGGCAGAGATGCGCGTTGCCGCGCGGGAGAGTGCCCAAAAATTCACGCCTGTAAGTATGGCTGAGAGAATTGTCCAGTCAATTGGATTCGTCCTAGCGAAAAACAAGGAAGTCGTCTAAGATAGGCTAGATTCAAGTAGGAATTATTGTGGGTGAGCGAAACTTATTCGTTAGCATTGGTTTTTTCGAACTGAATATGTAGGAGGGCAGATTGAAATCAAAGCCGATCAATTGCGGAGGAACCATAAGAACAGAAAATATCTTGAAATGGGTTGAAGGGCCAGATGTGCTCGACGTCGGTTGTGCTGGTCATATACCTAAGCCCGGATCGTCTTACTGGCTCCACGGGAAATTGAGGGAAAAATTCCCTTCGATAACAGGCATTGATGTGAATGAAGGCAACATAAACAAGCTCAAAGCACTCGGGCTTGACGATTTGTTTGTCGCGAGTGCTGAAAATTTTGATTTGAATAGGAGATTCGATACAATAGTGGCTGGAGAGCTCATCGAACATCTCGCCAATCCCGGATTATTTCTTCAGGAATGTTCCGAGCACTTAAAACCTCAAGGTCGGGTTGTCCTCACTACGCCGTACGCATTTTCATTGTTATATATCATTTATGCCTTCTTTAAATTCCCAAAGACCTGTGAAAATGGGGAACATTGTAGCTGGTTTTGTGTAGAAACATTGACCCAGATTATCCAGAGATATGGATATAAAGTTGAGCATTGGGAAATCATTGAAGATTATGAACTTGATAATCCTTCTTTCCTTTACCGAATATTTGCTGGATTGATGGTTTCAATCGGAAGAGTTGTAATACCTGGGAGGTTGAGAAAGAACAACCTGCTATTTGTGATCTCATTGAAAGATTGAAAATGAGAATACTGGTTATCCACAATCATTATCAACATCCAGGGGGTGAAGACCGCGCATTTGCTGCGGAGGTCGACCTCCTTCTAATAAGGGGGAACGAAGTATTAAAGTATGAGGAGGACAACCATCTGGCAACTTCGATAAGCAGGTTGGGGATCGTAACCCGTACGATTTGGTCAAGAGAATCTTATCGAAAGATACTTCGGCTTATCCGTCAATTTAGGCCTGAGATCGTTCATATCCATAACACTTTTTTCGCAATCTCGCCTTCAGTATATTATGCCTGTCAAGCGGAAGGTGTCCCGGTCGTTCAGACCTTGCATAATTACCGACTCCTCTGCCCCGTAGCAACATTCTATCGGGATAGGATGGTTTGTGAAGAGTGTCTAGGAAAATTCATTCCTTGGCCAAGTGTTTATCATGGCTGTTATCATCACTCACGAATCCAAACCGCGTCGGTGGCTGGAATGCTAAGCCTGCATAGGATTGCAAAGACTTGGCAAATCCAGGTTGATCAATACATTGCCTTGACTGAATTCGCCAGACTAAAATTCATTCAGAGCGGCTTACCTGCCGAGAAGATCGTTGTAAAACCAAACTTTTTCCACCCAGATCCAGGACCCAAAAGCCACTCAGGGGATTTTGTCATCTTCATCGGTAGGCTGTCCCCCGAAAAAGGGATCAATACTCTCATCGAAGCATGGAAGACTATGAAAACCGACATTCAATTGAAAGTTGTCGGCAGTGGGCCTTTGCAGGAACAGGTTGCCAGTCTTGCACAGGCCGATTCGAGGGTTGAATTCCTGGGTGCGATATTCGGGACTAATCTGCTGACCCTGATGAAAAGCGCTCGCATCTTGGTTTTTCCTTCTGAGTCGTATGAAGGGTTCCCAATGGTGATCGCTGAAGCGTTTGCATGCGGTCTGCCAGTGATCGCCCCTAACCTGGGCTCATCCAGAGAAATTGTCACAGACAATAACACTGGCTTGCTTTTCCAGCCCGGCAATTCTGTCGATTTGGCAACGAAGGTAAAATGGGCCTGGGAACACCCGTTTGAAATGGCAAAAATGGGCAAGAATGCCCGCCGCGAATACGAAGAAAAATATACCGCAGAAAAGAATTACGACATGCTTATGGACATATACCGACAAGCGATCGAAGCCTACCGCAGCAAAATTGGTTGAATCAATGCCAGCTGACACTAAAATCCTCGGCACCCGCCTCGACCCGACCAGTTATGAGGCAGCCACCGCCATCATCCTGGAATGGGTGCGCAAACGCGAAAGCCGTACCGTCTGCGTGGCGAACGTCCACATGATCATGGAAGCGCACGACTCCCCCGAATTTCGGGCATTGGTCAACGCCGCCGACCTGGTCACCCCAGACGGCATGCCGCTTGTCTGGTCCCTGCGACGCTTAGGTCACGCGCAACAGCAGCGTGTCTACGGACCGGACCTGACTCTGAAGTTGGCCGAAGCAGCTGCCCGGCAGGGAGTCCCGGTCGGTTTCTACGGCTCGACACAAGCTGTCCTCAAACAGATGGCTTCCGTTTTTGGGAGTCGATTTCCAACTTTACAGATTGCCTATACCTTCAGCCCGCCTTTCCGTCCACTTTCGCGTGAAGAGGACGGAATGATTATCGAGGCAATCAACCAATCCGGAGTGCGCATCCTGTTCGTTGGATTGGGTTGTCCCAAACAGGAACGCTGGATGGCCGAACATAAAGGCAGGGTTCATGCTGTGATGCTCGGTGTCGGCGCAGCGTTTGATTTCATCGCAGGTGTCAAGCGCCAGGCGCCTGGCTGGATGCAGGCGGCCGGCCTCGAGTGGCTTTTCCGGTTGATCCAGGAACCCAAACGTTTATGGCGAAGATATCTTTACCACAACCCGCGATTCAT
Organism: Chloroflexota bacterium; assembly: GCA_043826785.1. Lineage (GTDB taxonomy): Bacteria > Chloroflexota > Anaerolineae > Anaerolineales > Villigracilaceae > JBDRPT01. Next base: position 39,362 of record JBDRPT010000012.1, read on the forward strand.
TGCGCTAATCCTGCTGGAATTGATTTTTAAGCGCAGTTCCCATCTGGAATAATAGTAAGTTATAATCCTGCTTGTACCAGTAACGCTGCCCCTATTGTAGCGGGGAGGAATATGCTCAGGCGGTTTTCCACCAATTTCGCGGTTTTCTCAATCGGTATTGACCTGCTTGTCATTGCATTTTCGCTTTGGGGCATCAACCTGCTGCGCCCAAATCTCAGCAGCCTGCCTTTTGCAAAGCCGATCGCTGACCCGCAGGCCCTGCCTGCCCTGATGTATTTCATCTTTCCGGTCGTCTGGGTCGTGAGCATGCTGCTCACTTCTGTTTACGACGGGCGCAAGAACATCCGCATCGTCGACGAATTCACCAACCTGACATTCAGCTCCCTCTGGTCAGGGATTGCCATGGCAGGCATTCTCTATCTGACCTATCGTGAGACCTCGCGCTTCACCTTCGTCACCTTCGTTATTGTGGCCTATTTCCTGCTTCTTCTCTGGCGTGCGCTCGTGCGCAGCCCCTACCGCAGGCGGACCGAAGCACTTGGAAATATCACAAAAATATTGATCGTCGGCGCCGGGCCGGTTGGGCGGGATATCGAGAAACTCGTCCGCGATCAGTCGCATCTGAACGTCTCCCTGGTGGGCTTTTTAGACGATGACGAACAGAAACAGGCCCAGAATCCCCACATCCTGGGGGCCACGGACACCATTCGACATGTCGTAAAAAAAGATGGGGTAACAGATGTTGTCTTCGCCCTGCCAAACCGGGCTTTTGAGCGCATCGACGCTCTTGTGAAAGAGGTTGATGAGTTTCCCGTCAAAGTGTGGGTTGTGCCAGACTACTTCCAGCTTTCCCTGCACCATATCGAGATGCAGGATTTCCTGGGCATGCCCATGCTCGACCTGCGGGCTGCGGCCTTGAGCGAATACCAGCGCCTGGTCAAGCGCATGCTAGACCTGGCCCTCACGCTCATCTTCCTGGTTCCAGGATTGCCTGGGATGGTGATCATCGCCCTGGCGATCTGGCTTTTTGATGGGCGGCCGATCCTTTATACGCAACAGCGCGTCGGCGAAAACGGCAGGTTGTTCAAGTTCTATAAATTCCGCACCATGATCCGGAATGCCGCGGCGATGCAAACACAGGCCGAAAGCACGAATGAGCAGGGCAAGCTGATCCACAAGACCCGCCACGACCCGCGTGTCACCCGCCTTGGGCGCATCCTGCGCCGCTTGAGCCTGGACGAACTGCCTCAGCTCTTCAATGTGTTGCGCGGCACGATGAGCCTGGTCGGCCCGCGCCCCGAGCTGCCAGACCTGGTCGAACGCTATGAACCCTGGCAACGCAAACGCTTCGCCGTGCCGCAGGGGATCACCGGCTGGTGGCAGATCCACGGGCGCAGCGACAAGCCGATGCACCTGCACACCGAAGACGACCTGTATTACATTCAGAATTATTCGATTGGATTGGATCTCCAGATCCTGATCCAGACCGCCTGGATCATCCTTCGCGGAAAGGGCGCCTACTGATGACTGCGAAAATTACCTCCCTGAAAAAGAAACCGTTCTGGGCTGGCCTGCTGTCTGTTTTGAGTTTGATCACCGTGGTCTTGACACTCTATTCTACAATCTCGCGTGTGCTCCTATGGGAAATTTTGCATCCCTTTCTGGAACACAATCTAAACCTTATCCTGAATTCAATCTTCAATTCGGATGCACTCGTCCGCCTGGACTTTGGCCAGATCAATGTTTGGGTTTGCCAATTCGTGATCGTCGCCGCATTGATCCTGTTGGGAATTAAATTTAGAACGATTCTTACCCGCCCGTTCCTGTTGACGAGCCTTCCGCTGGTCGCCCTGTTGATCCTGACCGGGCTGTCGTATTACTGGTCTGTATCACCCGGTTTCACCCTTTCGCGTCACCGTCTCCTGTTGGCGGCCGCCCTCGGAGCAGTCCTGCTCGGCCTGAAATATCAAAGGACTTGGATCCGGGCGCTCCTTGAGATCTTCGCTGCGCTGTTGGTCGTCGGGAGCCTCGTGATGATCCTTAAGTACCCGATTTATTCTACTATGCAGGATTTCCGAGGATTTACGCAGTGGAATGGGATATTCAGTTGGAAAATGCCGGCTGCGACGTTGATGGGTTTTGCGGTGGTCGTGTTCCTTTTCCGGTTGCTGGATTTTAAAAAGGACAAATGGGTTACCCGCATCTATGGGCTGGTCTTTTATGGCCTGGCTTTATGGTTATTGGTCAAGTCCTATTCTGCAACGGAACAGATTGCCGTCGCGGCTGTTCATTTGGTCGTCCTCCTTGGAATCTTGTATTTGAAATGGGGTCATCGCCTGAAGCCGGTCCATTGGTGGACCCTGGGCGGGCTGGCCCTGGCGGTCATACTGGCCGCCTGGTTCGGGCGCGATTTTCTGTTCGGGTTGGTCGGACGCGAAGTCACTTTTACGGGCCGGCTGCCGTTATGGTCCAGCCTCGGTCCTGCCATCCAGGACCGGCTGTGGTTCGGCTACGGCTTCGGGGATGCATTCTGGAAGAACCTGGATTATTATCAACCCATCTGGGATCTCTTTGCCTGGAGCCCGGTCTTTGCCCACAGCGGTTATGTCGAGGCGTTGATCGATAACGGCTTGGTGGGACTGGCGCTATGGGTGGTCTTCCTGCTGCAGACAGCGTTTCTCAGCCTGCGTTATTTCGTGCGCCAGCACGAGATTCCGGCGCTCATTTTCTTTGCATGGTTCATATTCGTGGCCGTGATGAGTATTGGTAATAACCACCTGGGCAGTTACGAGACGTTCACCTGGTTCCTGCTGGTACTCGCTCTTGCTGTCCCACTCCGTGAACTTCTCGATCGAAGATCCTCCCCTGCGGTTGAGCCACAAAAAGTCGCTGGAAAGAAGGCATCCAAGAAAAGGTGAGCTTCGAACCAGCGCCGCTTCTCACTCCGGAGAGACGCGGGTCGTGATTTCAAGTCAACCCATGTAGCAACACACATATGCAATAGACTTTATTGGCAATTAGAAAAAACGTCCCGAAGGTTGCAGTCGGGCGCTTAAAATACTCGAAATAATCCTTCGGGACGGTGCTTATATGTTATCACCGATAATGCCTAATCAAAAGTCCCCCTTCCCGAGTGATGGGGGACTGCTTGTTCATCCGCCGGCTCCCCGGGCGTGCAACTCCTGCGACAGAAGGCTGTGTCCTACCTGACCACAATTTCGACAGAATCCATGGCCAGGATGGAACCATCAGCCATGCTCAAGTCGATGAGCGACACCAGTAAAGGGCCGCTGACCCCTGCCAGGCTGAGATCGAGGCTCAACACAAAGGTGCCGGGCGCGCCCATGTCTGGAGCCGAGACCATCAGCGGCCCTTCGCTGACCAGTGTCTCTCCGGAAAAGACCCGGTAGGCCAGGGTGGCTTCAAAGGGAGCAATGGTTACATCTCCGGAAATGGTGAAGGGGTTGGATACCGTGCTGCCGCCAGCGGGCTGGGTGATCTTGTGGTCACCGAGGGCGTGACCATTGATCGCCCGCAGCGCGCCACCAGCAGTCGAGGTCACCCGGATCAACTGCAGGCCGGCACCCTGCAGGCGGTAGGTGCGGGTCAACGGCTGGGTTGGACAGCACATCGCATCCTGCGGTCCGTGGACGATCACATCGAGGACAACCCGCCCGCCCTGGACAACCAGGCCATTGACCACCGGGCGGTCATCCACCCACTCAGACGAGTGGTAGAGCGGTTGCCCGTAATTGTTCAGGTAGACTGCCAGGTAGACGAACACACCCGTGCCGCCGTAATGTTCGGCGACCGGGACGACGGCATCCTCCCAACCATCAGCATTCAAATCGCCGAAGGCCACCGGCTCCATCATCCGGACGGAGAGGAAATCCACTGCTGCCGGGTCGCTGCCGCGCTGGAATACCCCGTCGGTTAACTGAATGAGCTGATCGATGCCCCCGTCCCCGTAGATGTAGACGGAGTCGAGCAGTTGGTCCAGGGTCAGGCTGGCCGGCGTTGGGCTCTGGGCCGGCATCGGCGGAAGCGGCACGACCCCGCTGGTCGTGGTTGTCGCCGCCGGTAATCCCGGGGGCAGGGGCAGCCCGCAGGCAGCCAGGAGCAGGGGGAGAGCGATGACACTGAAAACACGTCTTAGGTTCATGAGCCACCTCAGGGCAGGAGGCGGGTCCAGGAGGCGCCGCCATCGTCTGTCTGGAACAACCGGGACGCGCTGCCATCGAAACTGACCGCCCAGCCATGGGCCGCATCCACAAACTCGAGTTGGAAGAGGTCACCGCCAAGGTCGACGCCTGGTGTGACAGTGCTCCAGGTCACCCCGCTGTCATGCGAAACGTACATCGGCGCTGCTCCGTCCCACAGGATGATCTCCCCGGGGGCGGGTGTCGCATGCAGACCGGTGGCATGCACCGGCTGGGTTGAACTCCAGGACTGGCCACCGTCGCGGGTGACGAAGAACCCGGTCCAGGGATCGTCCAGGTAGAGCAGGGCGTGCAGGATGCCATCCCCGGCGTTAAAGAAGACCGGCGCATCCAATACGGTCATCGCCGTCTCGAAACCGACCGGCAGGCGGGGGGCCTGGAGGCTCCAGCTTGCGCCGCCGTCACCGGTCGTATAGAGGTAGACGAACCCTTCCATGGGGATATCACCCGTCACCCAGCCGTGCGCAGGGTCGCTGAAGGTCATGCCTGTCTTGCGCCCACTGAGCGGCAGGCTGTCTGCTGCCCCAGGGACTGTCGGGTCGTTGATATAGACCTGGTTCCAGTTCACGCCACCATCCGCAGTCTGATAGATGGCCACTGCCTGTGAACCGGCCGCCGCGCCGAGCGAAACGAGCACCCGGCCATGGTCCGGATCGACAAAGCGCAGGTCCCCGCCATCGAAGGGGACCCCGGTAGCCGTCCAGGTCAGGCCTCCGTCGCCAGTGATGTACAAGGTGGCCGGCATGCCATCCTGGGGTGCAAGGATCAGCAGCCAGGCGGTATGGATATCCAGGAAGAACCGCGAGGTGACCCGCGATACGAAGTCGCTTACGCCGGTCGGGGTGGCATCGTACCAGGTGCTGCCGCCATCGTCTGTGCGCAGGACATAGCCGCTGGCGAGCGCCCAACCGTTCAACGGGTCGAGCATCTCGATGGAAAAGACCTGCGCATCTGGCACAAGCGGCAGGGGGATCTCCCCGGGGCTCGGACCATTCTGGGATGGGCTGGCCGCAGCAGTCGCATCAGGCAGACCTTCAGCCTCCTGGTCTCCGGTCGGCAGGTTGCAGGCAGCCAGCAGGAACATGCACAAGAATGGTATCGTCAGGAGAATACGCCAGGGTCTCATAGTCAGTTCCTTTCGATCAACCCAGCCACTCCACAATGGTGGCCTCCCCCTGCCCGACGCCGACGCACAGGGCCGCCAGGCCATAATACGGACGTTGTTCACCCTTTGCGCGCCGCCTCATCTCATGCAACAGGCTGGTGAGGATGCGCGCCCCGGAGCAGCCCAGCGGGTGCCCAAGGGCGATCGCCCCGCCGTTGACGTTGACGATCTCCGGGTCGAGGCCCAGGTCTTCGATCACCGCCAGGGACTGGACGGCAAAGGCTTCATTGATCTCGACCAGGCGCAGGTCGGCGAGCGTGAGGCCGGCGCGGGTCAGCGCCTTCTGCGTCGCCGGGACCGGTCCGTAGCCCATGGTGCGCGGTTTGACTCCTGCGGCTGCCGAGGCAAGCACCCGCGCCATCGGCTTCAGCCCCAGTTCGGCGGCTTTTTCTGCAGACATGAGCAGGAGCGCAGCCGCTCCGTCGTTGAGGCCCGAGGCATTCCCCGCCGTGACCGTCCCGCCCTCCTTGCGAAAGGCCGGGCGCAGTCTGGCCAGGGACTCCAGGTTGGTATCCCGGCGCGGGCGCTCATCTGTGGCGATGAGCAGTGGATCCCCTTTGCGCTGCGGGATGGCCACCGGAACGATTTCCTCGGCGAACTTGCCCGAGTCGATCGCCGCGAGGGCACGCTGGTGGGAGCGCAAGGAGAAGGCATCCTGCTGCTCACGGGTAATGTGCGCACGCTCAGCGGCGATGTTCTCAGCCGTCTCGCCCATCGGCTCGGTGCCGTACAAATCCTGCATCCTGGGGTTGGGGTAGCGCCAGCCGAGGGCAGTGTCATAGGCGGTCAGGTTGCCAAATGGGAAACCCGACTCGGCTTTGGGCAGCGAATACGGCGCCCGCGACATCGACTCGACCCCCCCGGCAATGAAGACGTCCCCCTCCCCGGCTTTGATCGCCCGCGCCGCCTGGTTGACCGCGTTCAGCCCGGAAGCGCACAGGCGGTTGAAGGTCACCCCGGCGACGTCGACCGGAAGCCCGGCCAGCAGGGCGGCCATGCGGGCGATGTTGCGGTTATCCTCCCCGGCCTGGTTGGCGCAGCCGAAATAAACCTCCTCCACAATGGCCGGGTCGATCTTGTTTCGTTCGACGATGGCCTTGATGACCAGCGCCCCCAGGTCGTCCGGGCGGATGGATGATAATGCGCCTCCCAGCGCACCGATCGGCGTGCGGATAGCATCGATGATGTAGGCTTCGGGCATGGTTCCTCCAGGATTGCGATGAAATGGTAGCAGCACACGGTGACCAACAAGCAGATTCTACCACCTGTGCAGCGGAGTAGATCAGGCTGGAACGGTCACCGCTGGGAGCGATCAGGGGAATGCAGGCAGGCGGAGAATGATAACCGGCCAGGGGTGCTCATTATCGTTCACCCCTGCGCCCGGACCTCCCCCACCTCCTGGACATCGACCGGCACACCATCGATCTCGCCGGGGATCAGCTCCTCAGCCGAAAGTTGCGCCCGGGGGACCTTCTTGCTGACCATGACCACCAGGGCCAATTGATCGGTCTGCACCCCGGCATGGCCGCGATAGCCGACCCCCACCCCGACCACATTTGGTTTGGCCATCAGGCTGGCCTGGTTCGCTTTCCGGATGGCACGGATTTTTTCGATCTCGGGTTGCATGACTGAATAGACTCCTCGCTGATCAGATATGGCTGGGCGCTAAAGTGTCACCTCGAGCGCGTCCAGGACCATCTGGATCGGGTTCATCACCGTGGTCTGGTCCGAGCCGGCGAAGAGCAACCCGACCGCCTTGGGCGGCGCGCCGGTCACGACCAGCGAGCCAGAATCGCCACCCTCCGACATCCGCCCGGCGAGGATCTGTTCCTCGAAACGGGCGACCCGGTCGGTGCCATAGCTGACATCCACGGTCGCGTCCAGGACCAGGACCTCGCCGTCCGTGTATCCTGTCGTCCGGCCGGACTTGCGCACCTTCATCCCCAGCGTTGCTACCTCCGTCCCGGCGATATTCCCGATGACCATGATCTCATCCAACACGTCTGCATTGTTGACCGGCCGCGCCAGGGCTGCGTCGATGGTGTTCGTCGCAGTCGTGTCTATGCGCACTGCTTCAAGCTGGTGTTTGGAACCAAAGAGTTTCGCCAGCGTGTTGCCGATGACGGCGTAGACATTGGCCAGGTTGCACGTCCCGGGTTCGTTGGTGTAGCGGATCGGCTGGAAGCGTTCCAGGGTGGCAATCGTATCCTTGCCAGCCACGCCCCCATCCGCCGGACCGGGCTGCAGGATCGGGTCGCCGATCTGGGCGTCGTTGCTGTTGGCCAGGACATGGTTGTTCGAGAGGATCAGGCGGGCACCCGTGACTCGGTCACGGACGACGAAGCCCAGGGTCCCGGCCGTGATCTTGTGATGGCCGATGCTGACTCCCGCCGGGGCCGGGCGCCAGCGGTCCTTGGGGGTCAAATAGGCGCGGATCTCGCCCACCTCGAGCACATCCGTGGGAATGCCGTCCAGTTCACGCGGCACCAGGGCCTCCGCAGACAGGGCGGTCCGTGGCAATTTCGTCGTGACCAGAGTGACGATGCAGACTTCACGCGTCCGCTTCCCCCTGACCCGTCTGTACCCGGCTCCAATCCCGACCACGTTCGGCTTGGCCATGATGGCCGCCTTGTGGATTTCCTTGGTAAGCACAATGTGCGCGATCTCAGCCATTTTTTCTCCTATTCTTGGATTGCTCGTCATGCTGGGGCAGCCATGGGTACCTGCCATGCTCTCCCCATGTACCCATTATTGCACATTTTCCGGTAAAATGCACGCATGATCTCCTCAATAAAATCATCTTTGCTGATTCTTCCGAATCAGACAGAGGAAATATGTACATTCGCGCATATGACGCATTACACTACCCGCATCCGGATTTAACAGAGATAATGAATACGGAGTATTTATATCCACATATCACGACCCACTCCTACTGCTTCTTGCATAAATAGCTGAACTGAAACAGCCCTAAAGCAGGTGGAAACGACAAACTTGGATCAAATATTTTCGCAGTACCCTGTAAGATAAGGAGAACACCGAATGCCTGCAAAAGGTTGGATCGAAGTCAATGAACTATTCTGCAAAGGTTGCGAACTGTGCGTCCACGAGTGCCCGCCCAAGGTGCTCGCGCTGGACATTGAACAGCTGACAACCAAGGGTTACCACCCCGCCCATATTTTCAAGGATGGCTGTACGGGCTGCGCGATCTGCGCCCTGGTCTGCCCGGATGCGGCCATCACCGTCTATCGCCAGGCCAGCAAGGCTTCGGCCACAACCTAGAACCACCTGGAGAAACCCATGCCCCGAGAATTATGGAAAGGGAACGAAGCCATTGCCGAGGCGGCCGTTCGCGCCGGCCTGGAGGCCTACTTCGGTTATCCCATTACCCCGCAGAACGAGGTCCTGGAGTACCTGTCGCACCGCATGCCGGAAATCGGCAGGGCATTCGTCCAGGCTGAGAGCGAGCCGGCGGCAATCAACATGGTCTACGGCGCGGCCTGCACCGGCACACGCGTGATGACCTCCTCCTCCAGCCCCGGGATCAGCCTGATGATGGAAGGGTTATCGTATATCGCCGGGACCGAGGTCCCGATGGTGCTGGTGGACGTAATGCGCGGCGGCCCGGGCCTGGGCAATATCGCCCCCTCGCAGGGCGATTATTCCCAGATCTGCCACGGCGGCGGTCACGGGGACTATCACCCGATCGTGCTGGCCCCGGCGTCCATCCAGGAGGCCGTCGACCTGACCCCGCTGGCCTTCGAACTGGCTCACAAGTACCTGAATATCTGTACGATCCTGATCGACGGCTCGATCGGCCAGATGATGGAGCCGGTGACCCTGCCGGAGATGCAGCCGGTCAGGCGGGCGGAATACGACTGGGCTGTCAGCGGTGCCAAAGGGCGCGAACGCCGCGTGCTGAGCTCGATCTACCTCGACGTCCCGACCGAAGAAAAGGTCAACCTGCGCCTGCTCAGCCGCTGGAAAGAGGTCCAGGCCAAGGAAATCCGCTACCGCGAATATTATCTCGATGACGCCGAATACGTCGTCATCGGTTTCGGGACCAGTGGCCGGATCGCCCTCTCGGCTGTGCGTGCCGCCCGCGCCCAGGGCATTAAAATCGGCCTTTTCCGCCCGATCACGGTCAACCCCTACCCCTATAAACGGGTCGAGCAGCTCTGCAAGCAGGCCAAGTCTTTCCTGGTGGTGGAGATGAATACCGGGCAGATGCTCAAGGACGTCCAAATGGCAGTCAAGAACCGGACCCCGATCCGCTTCTACGGCCGGCTGGGCGGCGTGATGCCCTTCCCGGATGAGTTCGTCCATGAGATCCAGGAGATGGTAAAGAATCCCGGCAAACCGGAAGATGACCCCGCCGATCTGTGGTACCAACGGATGATCGCCCGGTGAGAATGAGAGGAATTAATGGTTAATCAACTTGTCAATCCTGAGAATCTGGTCTATGCCCGTCCCAAAGGGCTGACGGATACACCCTCCCACTACTGCCCCGGCTGCACCCATGGGACAGCACACCGTCTGGTGATGGAAGTCCTGGAGGAGATGAACATTTTGGATATAGCGATCGGTGTTGCGCCGGTCGGCTGTTCTGTGTTTGCTTACAACTACATGGACACCGATTTTGTCGAAGCAGCCCACGGGCGCGCCCCGGCGATGGCCACCGGTATCAAGCGTGTCCTACCCGACCGGATCGTTTTCACCTACCAGGGAGACGGCGACCTGGCCTCGATCGGCATGGCAGAGATCGTCCATGCCGCGGCGCGCGGCGAGAACATCACGACCATCTTCATCAACAACGCCATCTACGGCATGACCGGCGGGCAGATGGCCCCGACCACCCTGCCCGGGATGAAGACGACCTCATCGCCAAACGGCCGTGACGTGGAGACCCAGGGCTTCCCGATCCGCATGGCCGAGATGCTGGCCACGCTTGACGGAGCCGGGTATATCGTCCGCCGCAGCCTGCACGACCCGAAGAATATCCGCCTGGCCAAGAAAGCCATCCGGATGGCTTTCGAAACCCAGCGCAACGGTTTGGGTTTCTCGATGGTCGAATTGCTCTCCACTTGCCCAACGGGCTGGAGCATTACAGCTGTCGAGTCACTTTCCTGGCTGGAGGAACACATGCTCCCAGCCTTCCCACTCGGCGATTACAAGATCTCGCCGTCGGTGGCGGAACTAAAAATCTAATTCGTTGTATCCTTGCGAGGCTCTCACGGAAGCGGGAGATTGCTTCGCCATACCGGGCTCGCATTGACAGCAAACTTGGAGAAGAACCATGCAGACTGAGATTTTTATCGCAGGCTTTGGGGGCCAGGGGATCATGTTCGCCGGACAAGTGATATCCTATGCCGCCATGGACGCCGGCAAGGAAGTCACCTGGATCCCCTCCTACGGCCCGGAGATGCGCGGCGGGACGGCCAACTGCACCGTGGTCATCGCCGATGAAGAGATCGGATCGCCGCTGGTCAAGGCCCCCCCTGCTGCCATCGTCATGAACCTGCCCTCACTGGACAAATACGAGCCAGCGATCAAACCCGGCGGGGTTCTGGTAGTTAACGCCTCGATGGTAGACCGCGAAGTGAAGCGGGAAGACATCAGCTATGTTTCAATCCCGTGCAACGAGATCGCCGAGGAGATCGGCAGCCGCCGCCTGGCGACCATTGTAGCCACGGGCGCTCTATTGCAACTCCTGCCTGTCCTCAAGAGGAAGGATATCGAAACCACGCTCGAGGCGCACCTGCCCGGGCGCCACAAGCACCTGCTGCCGTTGAACTATGAAGCGCTGAAGCGCGGCTTCGAATACGCCAAGGAGCACGTCCGCAAGGCGAAGTAAAGCACAGGGGATAACAGGTTAAGTAAACTGTCGAATGTTCTTTAACAAACGTGATAAACTGAGGGTATGCCAAAACCCAGAGACTATCACCTCAGCGAAGAAGAATTGGTCGTGGTTGAAACGGCCATTCGTCATGATAAGCGTCCAGAAGTGCG
>JBDRPT010000013.1:0-42078 GCA_043826785.1 Chloroflexota bacterium
CGCAAGTTGAAAATCTTTCGCATTTTGAGCGAACGCTATCGGAACCGCCGCAAACGCTTTGGACTTCGCTTCAACCTGATTGCTGCCATCTACAACATGGAACTCGAAAATGTCCGCTAATTTACTTTTGCAAGAGGTCTATTATTGTAAACAACCTGCAAAGTCCAAAGCTTACGGGTTACAGGATAATAAGGGATGATGGAGTAGCTGCATGCCGACTAAAATCCTTGTGATTGACGATGATCCAGCAACAACAGACCTGATCAGTCTATTGCTTAATACCCGTGGCTTTGGTGTTATAGCCGCGAATTCTGGCGAGGAGGGCATCAAGCTTTTTGATGCCAATCCATTTGATATCATCGTACTTGACCTGATGATGCCAGGCATGGATGGCTGGGATGTCTGCCGTAAGATCCGAGGCCGCAGCCAGATACCCGTCCTGATCCTCTCTGCTCTCGATAATCCTGCCAATGTTGCCAGCGCGCTGGATGCCGGCGCGGATGATTACCTGGTCAAACCGGTTGCCAGCGGGATGCTGATCGCCCACATCAACAATCTCACCCGCCGGGCAGACATGAACGAAAAAAAAGGAACCACGAATAACTTGAAAGCCAGGCAAGAATAACCTCTTTAGATGACCTGACCCATCGCCTTATGCAAGTGTGGATAAAACGCCCTTGCCAAGGAGAGACTCTGTGCAAACCTGTTCGAAATGCAATGCCATATCTCCCGACCTCATCAACTCCTGTGTTTATTGTAGTGCAGACCTGCGTGAGCACTCAAAGACCGCCATGGCTTTGAAGACCATGCGGGCGAACCCGCGTGTCAAGGCCATCCGTCTTACTGTCGCCGATGATGCCTGCCCGCATTGCTATTTATTATTGAAGACCTATCCGAAGGATGAAGCCCCCAGCCTGCCTCACCATGGTTGTTCCCATGCGAATGGTTGCCGGTGTTTCTACGAACCCGTTCTGATAGAGACGGCTTTAATTGGGAGGGTCGTAAAGTAAGCCCTTAAATAAAAATCGCCCTGATGGTCGGATGGACCAAACGAACATTGCCTCTCTCAATATGCTTAGCATGAGGGAGGCTCATTTTTTTAGCACCCCAAGATGTTTAACATCTCCAATTTACCTGGACTTTCTGTTTGCTGCCCAAACGGGTGAGGTAGTGCACATAACCGTTCTCGCAGCCGGAATCATAGATGCGCCGGGTAACGTCCACATCTGCCTGGCAGTACTCTGCTAACAGGTCAAGTTTGCCTTCACGAAACCAGCGGACGGCCTGGATGCCATCGGCGGTCTTCGTATCCCCGAGCGTGGCCCGGGCAACCGAATCCAGGCTGACCCGGAAACTGAGTGCCCGGAATAAATCGTCCATAATATCCAGGGTCGGAAGGCTGGACAAACGCTCGTCCGGGGCATATGGTTTGAGCACTTCATAGTCGAAGCCTTTGATGTTGAAACCGACCACCCTGCCAGCGGACTTCAATTCGGCAATCAACGCTGGGACATCCCGTTCCCAGTAGACGGTAAAACCGTCTCGGACCGTAGACCAGGTCACCGCGCAGGAGAGGCGCAACCGGCTGGGATCCCGGCCGCCAACATCTTCAAATAAATTCTGAGTCTCCAGGTCAAAGACAACAATATCCATTTTCTCCGGCTCCTTATTCGCCAAGTTCCATTACTGTCCCCATTCGCGGGCAAATACCAGCGCCTCTTCCTTGGTGGCAACCTGGCCCATCGCCTGGGCTTCCCGGACTGCCTCGAGCAGTTCGCCCACCCTGGGACCCGGTGGCAGGTCGAGAGCCCTCATCAGGTCTTCACCGTTGATCAGGGAAGGCGGCAAGATGCTCTCGGGTCGTTTCTCATACCAGTTCTCCAGGAACAGGCGGACGATTTCCAGGCAGGCCGTCCAGGTTTCATGAGCTAACGCAGAACCGTAAGTCGCCCGCAGGTCCGCTAAGGCCAACAAACACAACTCCACTCCCGCCGTATCCGTGTCCCGAAAGAATCGGTAAATAGCCCTGCGGGAAGGTTCCTTATTCTCGCGGAGTAGCCGGTCGGCATGGAACAATATCCGCATATGATTGGCCACGATGGACTCGATCCGCTCGACTTCGTCGTTGCTGAGTGCAAGGCGCCTGGCTCGCTTGGCAGCAACGGCTGCCCCGGCCTGGTCATGACCCCAGAAGCGAGGTTGTCCTTCATCATCTGCTCGGAGACATTCAGGCTTGGCAATATCGTGGTACAGGGCCGCAAAAAAAACCAGGCTGCGTAGGGAACGGTTCAAATTAATCCCCTGGGTAAAATGCTCCCCCAGTTGCTGCCGGTAACGCCCAATTTTCAAGACCAGTAGACCATAGAAGAAATCAGCAGCAGATTCCGGATCGTAAGACGGGGAGAGCGCAGCTAGAATTGAATCGAGATAATCCAACACTGCGAGGGTATGATTCCAGACATCCAGGAGATGCGGAGGCGGTTGCTGGACACCTTTCTGCGCTGCCAGTTCGGGCAGCACCAGAGCGAGTGCCCCGAGAATATCCAGCGCTCGCAGACAGGTTGCCGGCCGGGGACCCTCAAGTATGCGGAAAATTTCATCGCGTAGGCGTTCCGCCGAAATCACTTCTAACCCTCCAACCGCTGCCTTCATCGCCCGGCGCGTCTCCGGTTGGATATGAAATCCGAATTCCGCCGCCAAGCGAACGCCGCGCAGAACGCGCAAGGGGTCGTCTTGAAAAGCAGATGGCGAGCAGTAGCGTAATTCTCCCGCCTTCAAGTCTGCGATGCCATTTAACGGATCGAACAAGGATCGGGTATGGACATCCACTGCCAGGGCGTTGAGAGTGAAATCACGGCCCTGAAGATCGGTTTCCAGATCCGGACCACGGAAGGAGGCGAAATCCATCACCATGCGCTCGCCCGACCCGGTGGAAATGATCACCCGACCCGTATCCCGTTCCGGATCCAGCGTATAGAAATCTCCCTCAAGCGCATCGGCCACCCCCCTGGCAACCTGGATGGCATTATCCTTCACTGCAAAATCGAGGTCGTGGGTGGACCTGCCCTGGACGGCATCCCGCACGGCTCCACCGACCAGGTAGACAGCCAGGCCTTCCGGCAGGACCGATCGGACGGAATCAAGCATGGGGGAGAAGGTCAAGGGTTGCAAGGTAGGCATGTAGCTGATCTCTGGGGACTCCTTATGACGTGCGACCTTAGCGGCCCGCCGGGCTTGTTCAGGTGTGCCCCCCTGGGCAACCACCTGGCCGCGCACACGGGCGATCCAACGTCCGGCGTACGAGGATTGAGCCAGATCGTCTTTTTCAGCCATTCCGGATCAGCCGTCAGGACGACGGTATTTACCAAGGTCTACGCCAGCGATGAATGGGAGGTGGCGGAAGCGTTCGTCAATGTCAATCCCATACCCGAAGACATATTTATCCGGGACGTCGAAGCCAATATAGTCCACCTGTATGGAGACTTCCCGGCGCATTTTTTTATCTAGCAGGACGCAGACCCGCAGGCTCGCTGGGTTGCGGGTACGCAGCATCTGCAGGACATGGTCAAGCGTCCGCCCGCTATCGACGATGTCCTCGACAAGCAGGACATGACGGCCCTCGATGTTCACCCGCAGGTCAAGGTTGACACGTACATTGCCGCTCGAAGCATAATGTCCGACGCCATAGGAAGACAGCGACATGCAATCCAGTTCATGGGCAATGGTCAGGTAGCGGGTCAGATCAGCAGTAAAAGTGATCCCGCCGCGTAATAGACATACGATAAGTAAATCCTTGCCCTGATACTCTTGACTGAGCTGGGCGCCTAACTCCGCGACACGTTCGCGGATGGTCTTCTCATCAACAAGGATCTCATCCATGAATTCATGGTAATCCTGCATGCTTCCCTCCTTGAAAAAGACAGGTGGCCTTAACCGTTCTGGTGATATTTCTCCGGGTCAATGACACCGATAAAAGGGAGATTGCGGTAGTACTCATCCAGGTCGAGCCCGTATCCAAAGACATACTTGTTCGGGATGACGAACCCGCAGTAATGGATCGGCACGTCGGTTTCCCGCCGTTCATGTTTGTCGAGCAGGGTACAGACTTTCAGGCTGCGCGGCTTCCGGGTGGAAAGGAACTCCAAGACATAATGAACCGTATGGCCGCTATCAATGATATCTTCGACCAGGAGTACGTCCTTGTCTTGGATATCCGTCTGCAGGTCGAGGGTCAGGCGGACGGTCCCCCGCGACTGGCGCACACCTGTTCCGTAGGAGGCAATTGCCATGAAATCCATCATGTGCGGAACGGTGATCTGCCGCATTAAATCGACCAGGAAGACCATGCCTCCGCGCAGGATGCAGATCAGGACGAGGTCGCTATCCCGGTAATCCTGGCTGATTTCTACCCCCAACTCAGCGATCCGGCTTTGGAGAGAGGCCGCATCGATCAACGTTTCAGCTAAGAATTCCCTGTAATCACGCATAGCAAGGGTTGACCTGATTAGCGTGGCACTTCATGGTGTTTGCGGCAACGGGCTTCGTACATCTCGGCCGCTCCGACAATGACCACCGGGTCATCATAGTGAGCCGGTTTCCCGTTGACCAGGCGTTGTGTCCGGCAGGCGGGTTCTCCACAGACCATGCAGATGGCCTGATATTTATCCACGGACTCAGCCCTGGCCATCAATTGGGGCATCGGGCCGAACGGCTCAGACCGGAAGTTGGTATCCAACCCGGCCACAAGGACGCGGATGCCGGCCTCGGCGAGTTCGTCCACCAGTTCGACAATCTCAGCGTCGAAGAACTGGGCTTCATCAATACCGACAACTGTTGTGCCCTGCTCCAAATGGGTACGGATATCCGCCGCCCTTTCGACCGGGATGGCATCAAAATCCGAGCCGGCATGTGAGGTCACTTTCTCGACCGCATATCGCATGTCCAGGGCAGGTTTGAACACCTGGACTTTTTGCCGGGCGATCACCGCCCGGCGCATGCGGCGGATGAGTTCGTCGGTCTTCCCACAGAACATCGAACCACAGATTACTTCAACACTGCCATGGTGGTGGATCATGATGAGCCCTCTCAACTGGTAGTTAACCGGATAAAAGAACAGGCAGATGCAAGGTCATCTGCCTGTTAAGTTTACTCGATAATCAGCCTTCGTCAAACCTTAGGCGGCGGTCTTCTCTCCCGCTCCAGGCAGATCATACCCCAGTGAGCGTAATTTCTTCTTGATATCGACCAGGGATTTTTGGCCGAAGCCATCGATCGCCAGGACAACATCCTCACCCTGGGATAGTTTTTCAAGGAACTGCCCAACTTCGGTGATCCCGGCTTTGGACAGGGCGTCCTTTGAACGTGTACCCAGTTCGAGTTCAGCGATCGGCCGCTTCGGGGACACCTTGGATTCCTCACGAGCCTTGATATCTTCGACATATTCCTGCCGAGCCTGGAGCTTCTTGTAGAAGCGGTCCACCTGGCCTTCTATGTCGACGATACGTTGCAGTTCACCGGAGAAGAAGGGGTGGCACTTCGAACAGATTTCCACCCTGATCTCCTTGCGGGTTGAGCTGGTAGTCCAGGTGTTGCCACACGCACAGGTAACGTGGGTGTCTGGATAAAATGTGGGGTGTATACCTTCTTTCATACCCGATCCTTTCGCCTATTGTTCCACCGGAACAACGTTGACACGTTTGCGCCCCTTGATAATATCGTAAACAACCACACCGTCGATGATGGCGAAAATAGTGTCATCCCTACCAATATCGACATTCAGTCCAGGTTTGATCCGGGTGCCGCGCTGGCGGATCAGAATGTTCCCCGAAAGGACTTGTTCCCCAGCGTATTTTTTCACGCCGAGGCGCTTCGAATTGCTGTCGCGACCGTTGCGGCTGGAGCCGCCACCTTTTTTATGTGCCATAGTTACCTCACTCTCTACTTCTTCTCGGCCTTCTTGGCGGGCTTCTTATCTGTTGTCTTCGGCGCAGGCTTTGTTTTTGTTTTGGCCGGTTCCTTGGCGGAAGAAGGTTTCGTTGTTTTCGTTGTGACCGGTTCCTTTGCAGATGCAGTCTTTTTACTTACCGTCTTCTTCGCCGGCGCTGGCTTGGTGGGTTGTTTTTTCTCCGCCGGGGCAGCTTTGACCGGTTTCTCGGTCTCGGGTTTCGCCTCAGTAGCCTTCTCAACAGGTTCTTTCGTCTTTGCTGGTTCCTTCTTGGGCATCACTTCCGTCCCACCGATCTGTTCGATAAGCAGGCGGGTGTAGTTCTGCCGGTGACCGGTCTTTGTGCGGATGCGCTTCTTGGGGCGATACTTGAAGACAATCTTCTTCTTGCCTTTGAAATGCTCAAGCGCCTTCGCCCAGACAATGAGGTCTTTGATGAGGGGCGTCCCAACGGTCACTACATCCCCATCCGTCAGCAACAGAACCTGATCGAGCTTGATCGTTTCACCGGGATTTACCGGCAGGCGGTCCACTTCAATGGTCCCGCTCTCGACGGCTTTGTACTGCTTGCCGCCGCTTTCGATAATCGCATACTTCATCATTCTCTCCTGGTCTTTGCTTTGCCACAATCCGTGCGGGGGGTTACCCTGCGCCCGGGTGCGGGAAAGCCGGGATACACACAACCACCCCGGAGAATTTGCTTCCGGGGTAGAAGCGGACAATATTATACATGCGAGCGGCAGTCATGTCAACCGCTGCGCAGGCCAATTCCAGAGTCTCATACAAATGCCCATTGACAAACATCCTGCCATCCGCTAATCTTGGATTGTGGAACTAACCTCTGCACAACAGATCGTCCTCGGAACCACCCTGGGCACGAAGATTTTCCTGTCCGGCCCGGCAGGCTGCGGGAAGACCACTGTCGGCGTGCATTGGATGTTGTCCATGCTCGCATCCGGCATCCTGCCCGAGTCCGTCCTGGTTTTGACCCCGCAGCGCACACTCCAGGAGCCATACGAAGCCAGTCTTCGGAACCCGTCCGCACCCGCGGCCGGGCAGGTGACCATGGCGACAATGGGCGGCCTGGCAAGGCGGATGGTTGAGCTGTTCTGGCCTATTGTGGTCGAATCTGCCGGCTTCGCCCATCCAGACCGAACTCCGCAGTTCCTGACCATCGAGACAGCCCAATACCACATGGCCCGCATCGTCCGCCCGTTGCTCAATCAGGGTTATTTTGACTCGTTGACGATAGACCGAAACCGGCTCTACTCCCAGATCATTGATAACCTCAACAAAGCTGCTACGGTCGGTTTCCCACACAAAGAGATTGGCGAACGCCTGTCTGCTGCCTGGTTAGGCGACCCGGTTCAACGGCGGGTCTATACCGATGCTCAGGAGTGTGCAGACCGCTTCCGGGAGTACTGCCTGGAGAATAACCTGCTCGATTTTTCACTCCAGTTGGAAATTTTCAGGAACACCCTCTGGCACACGCCCGAATGTCGCCACTATCTGACCCAGACCTACCGCCACCTGATCTACGACAATGTGGAAGAAGATGTGCCCATAACCCACGAACTGATCATGGATTGGCTATCGAACCTTGACTCCGCACTGATCATCAATGATGAGGGGGGTGGTTACCGCCGTTTCCTCGGGGCGGACCCGGAGTCTGCACGTGGGTTAAGCAAGGAATGTGATTCCCACATCTCGCTGATGGATTCTTTTATCACCTCTGCAGAGGTCCAAGCATTCGAGCGGGAATACAATTTGATATTTCAACCCCAGCCGGGAAGAACTCAACGAACATCACCAGGCTGGCAAAATGCCCTGGTGTTCCCGCCAGGGGAAACGCCCACACGCTTCTATCCCCAGATGCTGGACTGGGTGACATTAGAAGTACGTGGTCTGCTGGAGAGCGGGGTTCCGGCGAACGAAATTGTCATCCTGGCTCCCTATCTCTCGGATGCATTGCGCTTCTCACTTGCCCACCGGTTGGACCAGGTTGACATCCCTTGGCGCTCCCACCGACCATCACGATCGTTGCGTGATGAACCCGCCGCCCAATGTCTCCTGACCCTTTCCCGTCTGGCCCACCCGGGTTGGAACCTGTCCCGCCCCGGTAAGTTCGACCTTGCTTATGCCTTCATGTTGGCATTGGACACAGACCTCGTCCGCGCCCAGTTGCTTGCGGAGATCGTCTACCGCCCGCGCGATTGCAGCTTGGCTCCCTTTGAGCGCATCAACCCGGAAATGCAGGAACGGATCACCTTCCAGCTGGGAGCACGCTACACCCTGTTACGCGCCTGGCTCCAAGAGTACCGCGAATCAACTCAACTTCCCCTCGACCATTTCCTGCGCCGGTTATTCGGCGAGGTGCTGTCCCAGCCCGGATTCGGCTTCCAGACCAATTTTGACTCTGTCCGCGTGACTGCCAGCCTGGTCGAGTCAATTAAGAAATTCCGTCAGGCGCTTGAACCAGGAACTGTCTCCATCCCAGATGAGGAAGAGTCGCCTGCTGAGCAGGGGGCCAACATGGGAGAAGATTACATTGCCATGCTGATCGATGGGGTCATCGCGGCCCAGTATCTTGAAGCGTGGAACCCCTCCTTGGACGATGCCGTCTTGATTGCGCCGGCGTTTACATTCTTGATGATGAACCGGCCGGCGATGTGCCAGTTCTGGCTGGATATTGGCTCGAGCGGCTGGTGGGAAAGGCTGTCCCAACCCCTGACCCAGCCATATGTGCTCAGCCGGCAATGGGAACCGGGGAAGGTTTGGACCGACGCCGACGAAGTCGCTGCCAACCAGCAGACTCTGCAGAGATTGATCACGGGGTTATTGCGTCGCTGCCGGGAGAGAATATATCTGGGTTTGACCGAGCTGGGTGAATCTGGTTATGAACAACGCGGGCCATTGCTGAAAGCGATCTGGCGGATGCAGGTCAATTCAGATGTTGTCGTTTGAGTATCAAGACTAAGAGGAGTTCGCCCATGAAGAAATCGATCATCGAACATTTACGCTCCCTAGGCGCCAGCGCCGCTTACAATGCCGACCAGAAGGTGGACATGGTGCGCGGCAAGCCAAAGCATGCCGTCCTGGCCAGCCCCTTATTTATGGATAAGAAAAAGTTGAAATCCGGAGACAAGATCGCTTTCGTGGATACGCGCGAAGGAGTGGCTTTCGTTTGCCGGATCACCAAGATCGACTACAGTTTATTCTCCTCCCGGGCTGAGGCAGACCTGAGCAACGTCAAGACAGTGGACCTCTCCTGATTTCCCTGAGTTTCCAGCTCCGACTCCAGGGATAGGACCCTATCGGGTGTAATTGCAATGTCCCATAATCGGCTGCAACAGATTCTTGCAAAGTTCGTGATTGTGTTCCTGGTCCTCCTGGCTGCCTGCCTGCCGGGTGAAGAGGATGTTATCACCAAGACGCCGCTAGACCCCAGTCAGGTCGCCACCGTCTCACCGCCGGTGACTTGGATGGTCGGTGACCTGGGTTGGGGAACAGTCGCCGGGAGGGTTTATGACAGTACGACCGAGAACGCTGTCTCCGGGGCGCGGGTGGTTTGTGAACATTACAGCGTTAGCTCCTCCGCACGTTGCAGCGGCGAGATGACCACTTCCGATAATGGCAGGTTCCTTTTTGAAGACATCTTCTTCCATGACACCGACCATCTCATTATCCGGGTTAATGCGCCCGGCTACCAAACGGAAACATTCAGACAGGATTTTTTCATCCGCCCCGGTTTATCCATCGACATCGCCCTGACCTCTCTTGAGGTGTCCCCCGCCCCCCTGCTGCACACCGCCGCCGTGTCGATCAGATGAAGTATATTACTGCCCCGGCGAATGTCCCTGTGGCTGCGGGACAACTTGCGCCACCCCGACACCGGGATACTAAAAACCCGCTCGGTTGTCCCTTCGAGCAGATATGATCGTACCATGACACTGGATCTGAACCTTCGCCCCTCCCAACGCAAGATCATCACCTATACCGGTGGTGCTCTTGGCATTGCCGCTGTTCCCGGAGCCGGAAAGACGTTCGTACTCTCCGCCCTCGCCGCAGACCTGATCGCCCGCGGCGCATTACAAGCAGACCAGGAGGTGCTCGTCGTCACCCTGGTCAACTCGGCGGTGGATAATTTCGCCAGCCGGATCAGCGGCTTTATCCAGAAGCGTGGCCTGATCCCGCACATCGGCTATCGCGTCCGCACGCTGCATGGGCTGGCTCACGATATCGTCCGCGAGAAACCATCCCGGGTCGGGCTGGAGGAACGCTTCCAGATCGTCGATGAGCGCGAAGCCGATTCCATCCGCCGCGACGCGACCACCGCCTGGCTGGCCGCGCACCCCGCTGCCCTGGATGACTTCCTCAACCCGGATCTAGACGAATCCAAACGTGACTGGGTCAAACGGAAACACCTCCCCGACCTGGTGGCGGCTATTGCCCTGGCCTTCATCCGCTCTGCAAAAGACCATCGCCTGTCGCCTGACGGTTTGCGCCACAAGCTCGATTCCTCCCCCGCTTCGCTCCCATTGGCGGAGATGGGCTGGGCCATCTACTCCGACTACCAGCGCGCCTTGATCTACCGCGGCGCGGTCGACTTCGATGATCTGATCCGCCTGGCCCTCGACCTGGTGGAGGGCGACGCCGAGTTCCTCGAACGCCTGCGGTACCGTTTTCCATACATCCTCGAGGACGAAGCCCAGGACTCCAGCGAGCTTCAGGAACAGATCCTGCGGCTACTCTCCGGTCCGGGCGGAAACTGGGTCCGGGTCGGTGACCCCAACCAGGCCATTTTTGAGACTTTCACCACCGCCTCCCCTGAGCTTCTGCGGGCTTTTATCAGGGAGCACCCACATGTGGATATGCCCGAATCGGGCCGCTCCCAACCGGCGATCATCGCCCTCGCCAACAGGATGATCGACTGGGTCAATGCCAGCCACCCCGAACAGGACGCCCGCTCGGCGCTCAGCACCCCATACATCCAGCCCGTCTCCCCGGGAGACCCGCAGGCCAATCCGCCGGATGACCCTGCCGCCCTCCGGCTCATCGACCGGAAGTTCACACCGGACCAGGAGCTGGAAGCCGTTGTCCAATCACTTGAACAATGGCTGCCCGAGCATGCCGATTGGACTGTGGCCGTGCTCGTTCCGCGCAACTTGCGCGGTGCAGATCTGATCGGAGCTCTCAAGAAGAAGGGTATCGACTACGTTGAGTTCCTCTCGAGCACTTTCACCACCCGTGCTGCGGCCGGGGCACTCTCCAACCTGATCCATTTTCTGGCTGACCCCCAGTCCGCCGGCAAGCTTGCCCGAGTCTACGAGGTCTGGCGCCGGGATTGGCGTGAGATCGGTGAGCGTCTCCCGATCTACAAACGTACTAGCAATCTGCTCCGCAAAATCCATCAGGTAGAAGACTACCTGGCACCAAACCCGGGTAAGGATTGGCTGGAACACCTCGGGACTGGGACACCATCCGGAAAAGACCAGGAGAATTTCGATGAGCAAATCATCGCAGAGTTGGTATCTTTCCGGGGGATTGTCCAACGCTGGTTGGCGGCAGTGACCTTGCCAATCGATCAATTGATCCTGACCCTTTCAAGTGATATTTTCAGCGGCCCGGCAGACCTGGCCCTGGCCCACAAGCTGGCCCTTGTCCTGCGCCAGGCCGCTGATGAGCACCCTGATTGGCGCCTGCCTGATCTGGCCTCCGAGTTGGCTGTGATCGCTCGCAACGAACGCCGTTTCATTGGCTTTTCAGATGACGATTCAGGCTTCGACCCCGACCGCCATCGCGGCAGGGTGGTCGTTACTACTATTCACAAGGCTAAAGGGTTGGAGTGGGACAGGGTCTACCTGATGTCGGTCAATAACTATGATTTTCCGTCCAACCAGCCTAATGACCGCTATATCTCCGAGAAATGGTTCGTGCGTGATAACCTGAACCTGGAATCTGAGACCCTGGCGCAACTCGCTGCCACCCGGTCGCAGGATGAATTCGGCTGGTATAGAGAAGGGCAGGCGACCCAATCGGCCCGGCTGGATTACGTTCGTGAACGGCTGCGGTTGTTCTATGTAGGGATCACCCGCGCCCGGCGCGACCTGATCGTCACCTGGAACACCGGACGCAAAGGCGACCAGACCCCGGCCGTCCCGTTCGTGGCATTAAAGGACGGGGTTAATCAAAACGCTGGTCATGAGACCATCGAAGTGTGACCTGGCATCAGAATTGACCGCTGGCGTCTATCCAGCTTTCATCTTCTGATACAAAGGCTGTAAGCGTTTGTACATTTGTTTATAGACCCCCTGATACAGTTCATCGTAGCGCGCATGAATGGATGGGTCCGGTTCGAACGTATCGCCGGGGCGGGTCATTGCGCGGATTGCAGTTGGGAAATCCGGGTGGATCCCAGCACCAACCGCCGCGTCCATCGCGGCACCAAGGCCGGAGGCTTCATACAGGTGCGGCCGGGATGCAGGCAGACCAAAGATGTCGGCAGTCAACTGCATCGCGGCGTTGGATTGGCTCCCGCCTCCAGCGACTCGCAATTCGGTGATCTCGACGCCCGAGCGTTTGGTCGTCCGCTCGGCGCCTTCGCGAAGCGCATACGCCAACCCTTCCAGGATGGCCCGATAGAGGTGGGCACGGGTATGCATGTCACTGAATCCGATGATCGCGCCGCGCGCCTCGGGGCCGGGGAAACGCAGGCCGGGAGACCAGTAAGGCTGCAGCACCAGCCCATCAGAACCAGGGGGGACAACATTCACCAATTCGTCGAAGAGTTCCTCCGGTTCGATACCCCTCGCCTCGGCCACTTTTTGCTCGCGCAAGCCAAACTGCTGTTTGAACCAGGTCACCATCCAGTAGCCACGGTATACCGACAACTCAAAGTTGTATGCCCCGGGGACTGCGGCAGGATATGGTGGGATCAGCGGGATGACCTCGATATACTTTTTATGGGTGGTGTTGATCGTCGCCGTGGTCCCATAACTGAGGCAACCGATATGCGGTTCCAGGCAGCCCGCCCCAAGCACCTCGGTGGCTTTATCCGCTGCAGCCGCGATCAACGTTAGCCCGGCCGGCAAGCCGGTGTCCGCGGCTGCTGAAGGCGTGATCGTGCCCAACTGGGAAGCAACCGGAACCAGGTCCGGCAGCAGATCCCTTTCCACCGGGACAGCCAGCCACTTCCAACCCCAGGATAACTCCCAATCCTGGCGCTTGTAATCGAAGGGGATATACCCGACCTGGCAGGCGACTGAATCGACAAAGCGCCCCACCAGCCGGTAGGTCAGGTAGCCGGAAAGGAACAGGTATTTATGGGTCGCAGCCCAGACCTCAGGCTGGTGTGTCTTGATCCAGTTGGCTTCGGCCTCAGCCTGCAAATAGGCAACCGTCTCGGACGCTCCAGCGAGCTTGAAGGCTGCACCCCACACCCCCCCTACCGGTTTCAGCCCTTCAGTCCGCCGTTGGTCGAGCCAGACGATTGCCGGGCGCAACGGGTTTCCCGCCTTGTCGACGTTGACAACCGTACTGCGCTGGGTAGTCAGAGAGACGGCTGCGATCGAGGTCCGATCCACGCCCTTTTTCCACAGTCCCTGGCAAGCCTGACAGAGAGCGCTCCAGAAGACCTGCGGGTCCTGTTCGGCAAGCCCGGGCGCGGTTGAGTAGTATGGTTCAATGGGTACCCGTTCCTTGGCAATCAGGTTGCCATGCGGGTCAAAGAGCAGGGCCCGCACACTCTGGGTGCCGTTGTCAATCGCCAACAGGTTTTCTGCCATAGGCCGACCTCCTTCGCTTGCACTGATTATATTCTATCCGCCCGGTACGCTGTCCGCCACAGGTCTGTATAGTCCTTCACTTCTGCCTGCCAGCGGGTATCGTTCCAGCCAAGCTCCCCCTGGACGACTTGCTGGATGCGATCGATCAATTTTAAGCCCCCTTCAGGGGCAAGCAATCCCAAGCGGAGCCTGCGCAGCAGCAGGTCATCGAGGTGGATGACCGCTTCAGCGCGCGCTGCCTGGCGTAGTTCAGCCCAGAGATAAGGCGTCCCCGGGATTGGCTCCAGGTCCGGACTGTCCTGGGGGCACAACAGGGCTGTCGACGCAATCCCATAGCGGGCCAACAGGCGCAGGCATTGTCCGGGGGGAAGAGACTTGTCCAGCAGGACTTGTTCACCTTCCGCGGGGATCGGGTCGAGAACCGGCATTTCCGCGTCAAAGGAAATCCGCCCAATGTGCCTGCGGACAGCCTTGAGAGCATCGCGGGCCATGATCCGGAAAGTGGTCAATTTTCCTCCTGAGACAGTCAATAACCCATTCTCGTCCCAAATGGCATGCTCGCGTGATTCCTTGGAAGGGTTCGCCTTGCCTGTGTCCACAACCGGGCGCAAGCCGGAGAAAGTCGCCAGCAGGTCCGTGGGTGTCAGGCCCTGTCCTGGAAAAACATGTTGCAATGCCGAGAGCAGGTAGTCATACTCCTGCGCGCTGATCGCCGGGTCGGTTTGCATCTCCGCAGTGTGATCTACATCGGTGGTCCCAAAAACAATCGCCCCCTCCCAGGGGATGGCGAACACCGGGCGCCCGTCTCCTGGGTGCAGGAAGGTCACGGCGCGGCTCAACGGCAAGCGGTCAAATGGGATGACTAAGTGGCTGCCCCGCAAGGGGCGCAAGCGCGCCGGACGACCGACCTGAACGCGCAGTTGGTCTGCCCAGGCCCCGGTGGCGTTGACCACCACCTTTGCCCGCACCTCGACCTGCCGGCCGGATTCGCCCGACATATCCACCACACCCACGCCAGACACCATCCCATTGCGCGTCCGCAGGAGCGAGTTGACCCGGGCGTAGTTCAATGCCAATGCGCCCTTGGCAACCGATTCGCGCAGCAAGCGCAGGACAAGCCGGGCATCATCCGTCAAGGCGTCGAAGTAGCGGAAACCTCCCCGCAGCCCAGGGACAGTCAGAACCGGACAGAGTTCGCGCATATCCATCTCGTCATACGCCCGGTGGGACCACTGTCCGGCCATCAGGTCATAGATGGTCAATCCCAGCCCGAAGACCCAGCCCGGGATGAGGTCTCCGTCGATACAGGCATACAGGAATC
Source organism: Chloroflexota bacterium (assembly GCA_043826785.1). Lineage (GTDB taxonomy): Bacteria > Chloroflexota > Anaerolineae > Anaerolineales > Villigracilaceae > JBDRPT01. The sequence continues at coordinate 15,050 of JBDRPT010000013.1, forward strand.
CCAACCGGTTGACCAATCCGCGACCCTGGCGCAGCAGGTACTCGCGCTCACGGACCGACTCGAGCGTGACCCTGACCTGGGCATTCTTGAGATAGCGCATCCCACCATGGACGAGTTTAGATGATCGGCTGGATGTACCTGCGGCGAAATCATCGGCTTCGAACAGGACCGCTTTCAACCCCGCCTGGACGCACTGGCGCAAGATCCCCGCGCCGGTGATTCCTCCACCGATGACGATGACATCCCAGTCGCAATCGAGATTGGCCCAGGCGTCTTCACGCCAGCCGCTTATCCATTCCATCGGACATCCTGTCTTCTTATGTTATCCATGGTCTTCGCTGAGACTCCCTAAGATTAATTTGCCCGGGTTCATCAAACCGGCTGGATCCAGAGTCCGGCAGACCGCGCTGAGGACATCCATGCCCAGGGCTCCCTTCTCGTTGGGCAGGTAGCGAGCATGGTCAAGCCCTACTCCATGCTGGTGGGAGATCGTGCCGCCATGTTCCTGGACAACGAGGCTGGCTGTGTGCTTCATCCGTTCCCACCAGGACAGGAGTTCATCCGGATCGGCTGTGCGGCGGAAGAGGAAGGTCGTATAGATGCTGGCGCCATCGGGGTAAAGGTGGGAGAGGTGGGCAAAGACCAGCACCTGCTCGCCAAAGGTCCGCGCCGCTGTGGCGATCGAATCCGGGATGGCAGCAGACGCGGCGGGGACCTGCGACCAGGGCAGCGCCGTCTCCAGGGTATCCACTGCCACACCGGCATCCCAGAGCGTGTTGCGCAGGTACGGTGAGAGGAAACGGCTCTTCTGCCAGGTCTTCCCGACAATGGTCCCAACGATCAAGCCGGAGTGCTCCCGACAGATGGAGGCGACATCCCGGCGCGTCCGGGTAACATTTCTGCTCGAACCGGTCAGGCCGAAGAGGAGCAGGCAACGCTCCGGGCCATAACCGATCGTTTTCAGGCCGCGGTCTGCAAGCCCGACCCATGATTTGCCCGAAAGGATCAACGTTGTCTCGGTCTCGACCGGGTTGGACAAGCGCAACATCGACACAGGCAAACCGCCCTGGGCGATCGACCGGACCGCTTCCAAACCCTGCTCCCAAGATGGGAAGAAGACTCCGTGGAACTCCTCTGCTTCAGGAAGGCATCGAACCCGTATCTTCGCCTGGGTAATCACACCGAGGCGGCCCTCGGATCCGAGCACAAATTCCCGCAGGTCCGGGCCGGCGGCGGAAGCCGGGAAATGCGGAAGTTCCAGCCTGCCCCGGGGGGTTTCGATCCGCCCCCCGGCAAAGAGCTGCTCGATCCGCCCGTAGTGATAGGACTGTTGCCCGGATGACCGGGTGGCAATCCAACCGCCGAGAGTGGAATATTCATGCGACTGGGGAAAATGACCCAGGGTGTAGCCTCGGGCGGTAAGCTGGCGTTCCAGTTCCGGACCAGTAACCCCTGCTTCAAAGGTCGCCGTCCGGGCCAACTCATCAAGGTCGAGCAACCGGCCCATGCGCTCCATTGATACCGTCAAGACCGGGGTAGCTGAATCCAGCGGATTAATGTGGCCGACGACGCTCGTCCCACCACCATAGGGGATCAGGCGGAACCCATTCTCTTCTGCGAAGGAGATCAACTGGCGCACTTGCTCATCGGTTTCCGGCCAGGCGACGCCGTCCGGGAAAACCTCGACCCGTCCTGAACGCAACGCCACCCAGTCGGGCAGGCTTTGACCCCTGGCATGGGCTAAGCGCGCCTCAGGAGCGAAGTCCACAAGCGGGTGGGCCGGCAATCGGGATACGGGCACAGTCTTCAAGATGTCGGCATTGCTCGCGTCCGGTTGCGGGTTCAGCGCCCCAACCCGGTCGATCAAATAATCAAGGCCTGATTCCGGGAGGTGATAGCTCGTTTGGACATTTCCCCATCCATTCCACCGCTTCATTGATCCTCCTTCTGCAACTTCTGCCAGAGAGCCAGGCTTTCCTGCATGATCCTTCGAGTCAAAGTCTCGGCATCACAGACAGATTTCCTGTGGATGCAATCTTGCAAGGCGAGATAATAACCGTGCGAATGCTGGCGACACTCCTCGAAGGCGAAATACCTTTCACCCATTAGCAGATAGAGCTGTTGGAAGCTGTTCAACAAAAGCCGGTAGACCGGGTTGGGAGCCAATTGGGTCAGCAAGCTGTGCAGTTCCCAATCGGAGCGGGCAAAGGCGGCCGGGTCATCTTCGAGCCCGGTTAAGTTTGCTAGTAAGTCCATCACATCCCGCGAGGATTGTCTTAATGCCTGCTCGGTATAAGCTGGCGCCAGCAGCATCCGGACTTCGAGCAGATTGGAAACAAAGTCCGGATCCTGGTGAGCGGGAGAACGGGCAAGACCAGAGAGGACCCCCAGGCTCCCCTCGCGCCAGTAGTCGCGCACGCGGGTCGGTTTCCCCTGGCGGATCTCAACCCAGCCATCGCGGGCCAGCCGCTGGAGCGCTTCCCGTAATGTCGGTCTGGTCACACCGAGTTGATCTGCCAGATCACGCTCACCCGGTAAGTTACTGTTGATCGGGAAGACGCCCGTCAAGATCGCTTCGAGTAATCGACTCTCGGCCATCTCGGCCGGTTTTTGTATCGGTTGCCAATCCAATGGTACCTCCATACTGGTAAGTGGTCTTACCAGTTAGAGTATAGCATTCATCAAGCAACGGAGTCTAGTGACAAGTGTCATCATCAGCCAGAAGTCAATGAGTAAGGCTTTTCGACAAATACCAATTGTGTAACCGAGCTCTCTAGTAATTGGACTATTGTATAATCATTACTGTGGAGAGCCCCAAGATTAGATCATAGCCCGATAGGATCCACATTAATATGGACCCCAATCTCACAATCCCAGCTTCCTTTGTGTTCAGTCAATCTTCCCTGCAAGATTATGCCGATTGCCCGCGCCGCTTTCAGTTGCGTTACATACTGAAGCTTTCCTACCCGGCGGTTGAAACGGAACCGGCATTGGAAAACGAAAGACGCCAGCAGGAAGGAGTTGCCTTCCATCGTCTTGTCCAACAACACCTGCTTGGTCTTCCTGAAGAAAAACTTGCCCGCTTGGCTTCCACTCCCAATCTGCAGCGCTGGTGGCAAAATTACATCACTCATCCTATCGAATTTACTGGCTATGCGCATCACACTGAGACCGTTCTCTCCACTCCGTTGGGCAATTTCCGCCTGCTGGCAAAATACGACCTGATCGCCATACCACCACCAGGAACACTCGGAACGGAGAAAAAAGCATTTATCTTGGATTGGAAAACCTACGTTAAGCGCCCCAAGGACGAATGGATGACCACTCGCTGGCAGACGCGCGTCTACCGCGTACTCCTCGCTCAGGCTGGCGCCCAATTTAACAACGGTCAGCCCATTGATCCGGAAATGATCGAAATGGTCTACTGGTATGCGGATTATCCCGACCATCCGGCCCGATTTCCATATTCCGATGCACAGTTCAAGCGCGATTGGGAGGCACTCCGCAAACTGGCAGAGGAAATCGTGACTGCAACCAGTTATCCGCTCACCAATGACGAGAGGAAGTGCACCTATTGCGTCTACCGATCTTACTGTGACCGGGGCGTAGAAGCCGGTTTTGGCGGAGAAGCGGATGTCGAGTTGGAAATCATGCCGATCGACCTGGAGCAAATCCAGGAGATCGAACTCTAATCCGGGAACCTTCATCCCAGGAAAATGGCATCCCCGGACCCCACGATGCGCTGGCTAGACCCCCCTGCCCCTGTGGAGACTCCGCTCCTAGAAGATCTCCCGCCTCTCCTCGCCCAAATCCTTCTCAGACGCGGCGTCAGCTCACGTGGGAATATTCGCTCATTCCTTGATCCGAATGCCTATCAGCCGACCCCTGCCTCCGTGTTCCCCGGCATGGAAGCTGCCGTCGCCCGGATCGCAGCAGCAATCCAGGCAGGGGAACGAATCTGCATTTGGGGGGACTTCGATGTAGATGGCCAGACTGCTACCGCAGTCCTCCATGAGGGACTGCAGGCCCTGGGCGCCAAGACCACCTTTATCCTCCCGCTGCGCGCCCAAGAGGGACATGGTGTCCATCTTCCCAAGCTGGAGCAGGTCATCCACCAGGGAGCTCAACTCATCATCACTTGCGATACCGGCATCAATGCCCACGAGGCTGTCGAGTACGCCCGGGGATGCGGCGTCTCCACGGTCATCACCGACCATCACGAGCTGGGAGAAAGCCTGCCGGCAGCAGAGGCGGTCATCAACCCCAGGCTGCTCCCAGACAACCATCCGCTGGCCTCCCTGTCCGGTGTGGGTGTCGCCTATAAATTGGTTGAGGGGATGATGGAGCAGTTCGCCCCAGGGAATAAAGTTGATCTATCCAACCGGTTGTTAGACCTGGTTGCCCTTGGAACCGTCGCGGACATGGCCCCGCTGAGAGGCGAGGCACGCTACCTGGTCCAGAGAGGATTGGAAGTCTTGCGGCAGACCTCCCGGCAAGGGTTGCTGGCCCTGCTGGAAAGGGCCGAACTTCGGTCGGATAAAATCACCGAGGAGCAGATCGGGTTTATCATTGCGCCGCGACTGAATGCCCTCGGGCGGTTGGGAGACGCCAATCCAGCTGTGGAGTTCTTGGTCACGCATGACCCGGTTCGGGCGCAAGTACTTGCCGTCCAGCTTGAAAACTACAATGCCCAACGCCAACTGTTATGCAGCCAGGTCTACCGGGCCGCCGAAGCCCAACTCGCCGCGGATCCCGCCCTTTTGACCCAAGCAGTGATCATCCTGGCACATAAGGAATGGCCCGCAGGTGTGATCGGCATCGTCGCCAGCCAGCTCGTCCAGCGCTATCACCGCCCGGCAATCCTCTTCTCAGCACCGGAAGGAGAATCCATGCGTGGGTCTGCCCGTTCGATCGAGGGCATTCACATCACTGCGGCGATCTCATCCCAGGCACAGCTCCTGCAGAGTTATGGCGGCCACCCGATGGCTGCTGGACTCTCCCTGGATCCCGGGAACCTGTCAGCCTTCCGGCGTGGCCTGATGCGAGCAGTTGACAGAATGACAGCAGGTGAACCGCGCGAAGCGGTGCTCCAGGTGGATGCCTGGCTCTCCCTCCCAGAAGCAGACCTGGAACTGGCCGCGACACTCGAACGGCTGGCACCATTCGGCATGGGGAATCCCAAGCCCATATTGGCAACACGCCGCTTGCGGGCCACCTCCTCCACTGTATTCGGCCGCAACCTTGAACACCGCAAGATCTCCGTTGAAGATGATGCCGGCAACATCCAGACCGTGCTTTGGTGGGATGGGGGCGTTAACGAGGCACCGGAAGGGAAATTCGACCTGGCCTATACCCTGCGGGCCAGTGACTGGCGCGGCGAGCAACAAATTTCGCTCGAGTACCTGGACAGCCGCTTGATCGAAGACAAGCCGGTTGAGATCAAGAAAAGCGCACCTGTTTTGATCGACCACCGCGGTGCAGAGGATCCGCTGACGATCTTGACATCCCTCCCGGCAGAAACCCTGATCTGGGCCGAGGGGGATGCCAGAAAGCAGGTCAATGGAGTAGACCGAACCAAACTCGTCCCTGCCAGATCATTCGCAATCTGGACAACCCCTCCTGGGGCGACCGAATTACGCAATGCAATCCGGGTTGTCTCACCGCAAACAGTATATCTTTTCGGGATCGATCCACCGAATGATGAGGCCAGAAGCCTCCTGGAAAAGCTGGCCGGGATCTCGAAATTTGTCATCAACCAGCGAGCCGGGGAGACCAGCATTTCCGAACTGGCCGCTGCGACCGCGCAGCGCGAATCTGTTGTCCGCGCCGGATTGTCCTGGCTGGCCGCGAATGGCAGCATTGCAATCCGTGTGAAAGAAGGCGGAATTCTATCCATATCTGCCAGCGCTGGGAGCGCCAATGCCGGAACATCACCCGGAGAGGTGGAGTACCTCCTGGCAGAGACCCAAGCCTATCGCCAACATTTCCACCTCGCAGACCCAGGATCTCTCCTGGGATAGATTGAAGTACAATGCAGACAAGGATTAACACTACGCCCATGATACAACTTCCACATCACGGCTCATGTTTCGTCTGCGGGTCAGACAACCCGCACAGCATCGGCGCATCCTGGTTCCTAACCGACGACGGCAACATATATGCAGAGATCACCTTCAACATCGCCCAGCAGGGTCCACCCGGACACGTCCATGGCGGCGCATCCGCGGCTGTCATTGACGAGGCGATGGGCGCAGCAGTCTGGCGCGCAGGTTACAGCGTTGTGGCTGTTAACCTCCAGGTCGACTATAAAAAACCGATTCCTCTAGGCGAAAAGACGATCGTTGAGGCGCGTATCGCAGAAATCCAAGCGAAAAAAATCCTCACCAGTGGGGAAATCAAGCTTCACGATGGGACGGTTGCTGTTGTTGGCAGGGGCATCTATGTCCCGGCGCCACAACTCTTCAAAGACGTAAGTTTCGGTGACTAATTGCGGCTTGCCCCACTCCGGGTTCGAAGAGATCGCCCATACGGCCGACTGGGCGATTCGGGTTTGGGCAGATAACCTGGAGAGTCTGTTCACTGAAGCCGCCCGGGGGATGTATGCGATTTCGGGAGTCCTCCTTGCCAACGGACCGCGGCGGGAGCACTCCTTCCAGGTCACCGGACCGGATCCAGAGAGTCAGCTGGTAGCCTTCCTTTCTGAACTCGCCTACCTTGCAGAGCAAGAAAAAATCGGGTTTGATATAATATCCATCCAGACCACCGCTGAGGAATTGCTGGTTGCAATGGAAGGGGCGCCAATCGAAAAAATCAATAAAGTCATCAAAGCAGTTACATACCATAACCTGCAAATCGCGAAAACACTTACCGGTGTCGAGACAGAAATCGTGTTTGACGTTTAGGAGAGTTCAAGATGATTCGGATCCAAGACCTTACCCGTATTACGCCTTTTGAATGGGAAATTCCCCAATCCTACCGGAAAGACATGCGCACAGCGGTGCGCATTTTTGCCACCCAGGAGTTGTTGGAGCAAGTACTATCCGACAAATCCCTGGAACAAGCCATAAACACTGCCACCCTGCCCGGGCTGGTCGGCGCGGTCGTTGTCATGCCCGATATGCACCAGGGATATGGATTCCCGATCGGTGGCGTTGCAGCGACACGCTACCCGCAGGGCGTTGTCTCGCCGGGCGGGATCGGTTATGACATCAACTGTGGCGTGCGTCTGCTCGCTTCGGGGATCGAGTACAAAGCCGCTCAGCCCTACCTCGACGATCTTGCCACTCTGCTGAATAAATATTGCCCGAGTGGTGTTGGCACCGACGGGGTAGTCCGGGTCACCATCCCGGAACTCGAAAGGGTCCTTCGCGAGGGCTCCCAATGGGCCCAAAAGAACGGTTACGCAGCTGACCGGGACCTGGAAAGGACCGAGGAATTCGGACGTCTCGATGGCGCCGACCCTGGTAAGGTCAGCGCTCGTGCCAAGAAACGCGGCCTCCAGCAGCTCGGCTCCGTCGGCGCGGGTAACCATTTTGTGGAGGTGGACCTGGTCGAACAGGTCTTCGACCCTGAGACCGCGCGGGCATTCGGCCTGCAGGAAGGCTGCCTGGCCATCCAGATCCATTGCGGTTCGAGAGGTCTTGGGCACCAGGTCTGCACCGATTACGTCCAGGAATTGCAAGGGGCGGTCCGCAAGTACGACATCCACATCCCTGACAGGGAACTGGTCTGTGCCCCGATGGACTCACCAGAAGGTCAGGCATATCTCGGGGCGATGCGCTGCGCGGCGAATTACGCCTTCGCCAACCGGCAGATCCTGGCGCATTCGGCCCGGCGCGCCTTTGAAGACGTCTTTGCAGGCAAGGTGAAGAATTGGCACTTGACCCAAGTCTACGACATCGCCCACAACATTGGCAAAATTGAGACCCATGATGTGAATGGAGAGCAAATCAAAGTCTGCGTCCATCGCAAGGGTGCGACCCGCGCCTTTGGACCGGGATCCCCCGGTCTACCCGAGGAGTTCAAACATACCGGCCAACCCGTGCTGGTGCCGGGGAGCATGGGAACCGCCTCATGGGTGCTTGCAGGCACCGAACGCAGCATGGAGCGATCTTGGGGTTCCACCTGCCACGGCGCAGGACGGGTTATGTCCCGGTCCAAGGCCAAACATGAGATCCGCGGCGACGCGTTGCGGATCGACCTGGAAAAACAGGGCATCAAGATCCGTGCCGGTTCGATGGCCGGTCTGGCCGAAGAGGCCCCGCAAGCCTATAAGGACGTAGATGCGGTCGTTGAGACAGTCATAGGCGCCGGCCTTGCCCGAAAAGTAGCCCGCCTGCGCCCGCTGGTGGTGATCAAGGGCTAACCGTGTCAGGAACTTATTTCAGTAATCTTGCGTCCACTGAGTAGGATAATCTTTGGAGGCGGATATGAAACCAACAATCACCCTGTTCCTCTTCGCTATACTATTCACAGCCTGCGTACCTCAAGCCACAGAATTGCCCGTGATCAGCCAGCCAACCCGAGCTGATTTACCGGTGACAAACAAACCCGACCAACCCGAACCGACAGCAGGCCTGCCTGGGTACATGCCCCAACCGATCGACGCCGGTCTCAGCCGCGGAAACATCTATATCGATGCGGTCCAGGTCATCGTCATGGAGAGCTACCCGGTCCAGATCCTGCTCAACCTGCAGGGCAATCTGCCGACCCCCTGCAACCATCTGCGCGTAGACGTAGCTATTCCCGATGATCAGAACCGCATTGTGGTCGACGCCTATTCAGTCCACAGCGAGACGGAGATGTGCATCCAGGTGCTCGAGCCATTTGATGCCAGCATTCCGCTGGGTAGTTTTCCCCCGGGACATTACACAATCTGGGTGAACGACAGTCAAGCAGGCCAGTTCGACTCGTAATGATAAAGACCGGTGTCCGTTCGGACACCGGTCTGGGTTTATTTCCCTAAAATTTGGGATAAAAATAGCTTGGTGCGGTCTTCCTTCGGTCGTGTGAAGATATCCTCCGGCGTGCCCGTTTCCACGATCAAACCCTCATCAAAGAAATACATCCGGTCGGCAACCGCGCGCGCAAAGCTCATTTCATGTGAGACGACCAGCATGGTCATACCGTCCTTCGCCAGTTCGACCATGACATCCAAGACTTCCTTGATCATCTCCGGGTCAAGGGCGGAGGTCGGTTCATCAAAGAGCATGATCTTCGGCTGCATTGCCAGCGCCCGGGCGATGGCGACCCGTTGTTGCTGTCCACCGGAAAGCTGGGCAGGGAATTTGTAGGCCTGCTCAGGGATCCCAACCCGGTTGAGAAGTTGCATGGCAACCTCCTCGGCTTTTTCTTTCGACCACTTGCGGACCTGGATCGGTGCTAGAGCAATATTCTGCATCACGGTCAGATGGGGGAACAGGTTGAATTGCTGGAAGACCATCCCGGTCTCCATACGCACCAACTCGATATCATGAACGTCATCGGTAAGTTCGATGCCATCCACGATTATCTGACCCTTTTGATGTTCCTCCAGGCGATTGAGGCAACGGATGAAGGTCGACTTTCCCGAACCAGACGGCCCGAAGATAACAATCACCTCCCCTTTGTGAACAACCATATCCACGCCAGCCAATGCCTGAAAATTACCGTACCATTTCTCCACATTACGGCAAACAATAATGGGGTCATCTTTTGGTTTTTTCATCCAGCATCTCCCGAATGGTATTTTGTATATTATAGGTCAAAAACTGGAATCGCGGGAGGATTTATTCCCCGATCTCCCCCCCCGGCAGGCTGATTACCGCAACCCGGGCACGGGTCAGGTCCAACAGATCCTTGACCGCCAGGCAGATGTTCAGCCCGCGCTGGCCTGCTGAGACATAGATCTCTGCATTCGGTTCAACCTGCGAGTCAACGATAACCTGGAAACCTTTGTTGAGCAAGGCAAGGGGGGAGATCCCACCTGCCTGGAGACCTGTCAGCCTCTCGGCTTCACGTTCCGTCGGCAGATTGACCTTTTTTTCGCCAAGAGCAGAAGCCACCAGCTTGAGGTCAACCTTGTTGGTCCCGGGGATGAGGGTCAGGATGGGTTTGCCCGGCTGAGAACGAGTCACGACAATAGTCTTATAGACCAACTCAGGAGGAACACCTAGCAGGACCGCTGTTCGGCGGGCGCCCAGTTTCTCCGCTGGGAGATCGTACGCAGTATAGGGGATATTCTTCGCATCCAACATACGGGTTACGTTGTTGACAGCCATCCCTGCCTCCATGGAGATTATATCAAAAGGCTCAGTCCAATCCACAAGTGGCGTTTGACAGGGTGCGTTCATCGGCTACAATAAAGAGAATGAAGGTTACCTCACCCCGCACCCAAGAAGATTTGATCGCTGTGCTCCCAGTAGTATTTACACCGGCTGAACGCGAGTTGGTGCAACGCGCATTTCGGTTGGCCGAACAGGCTCACGAGGGGCAAACCCGCGCCTCCAGGGAACCATACATCACCCATTGCCTGGCAGTTTCCGGAATCCTGGCGGACCTGCACATGCCCGCAGCAGTCATCGCAGCCGGTCTATTGCACGACACCGTAGAAGACACCGCAGTCACTCTAGACGACCTGAAACGGGACTTCGGCGATGAGGTCTCGAAATTGGTCAGTGGGGTGACCAAATTAACCCAGTTACCGCGCGTATCGCGCGGGGAACATTCCGAGGAAGTCAACCTACCCGATCCACCAGAACAGCAGGCGTTCGAAGAGCAGGACTTGCGCACCCGCAAGCGCACCCTGGCAATCGAAACCCTGCGCAAGACCTTCCTGGCCATGGATGATGACGTGCGCGTAGTTCTGATCAAGCTGGCAGACCGCTTGCACAATATGCGCACTCTGAACTCTTTCCCGGAGAAGAAACGCCGCCGGATCGCCCAGGAAACCCTCGATATCTTCGCACCGCTTGCCAACCGGTTGGGAATCTGGCAGATCAAATGGGAATTGGAAGACCTTGCTTTCCGCTATGTGAACCCGGAAAAATACAAGGAGATCGCCGACCAGATCTCCGACCAGCGTGAGTCCCGAGAACGCCAGATCACTATGATCATCAAGCATCTTGGTAGCATCCTGAAAGAGGCGGACATCAAAGCCGATATTTTCGGTCGGCCTAAACATATTTATTCCATCTATCGCAAGATGACCGAGAAGGGCAAACCCTTTGAACTCGTCCGCGATATCCGCGCCATGCGCCTGATCGTCCCCGACGTGCCCGCCTGTTACGCCGCGCTGGGTGTCATTCACACCCACTGGCGCCCGATACCCAATGAGTTCGACGACTACATCGCCGCACCCAAGGATAATTTCTACCAATCTCTCCACACTGCGGTCATCTACGATGATGGCAAACCGCTCGAGATCCAGATCAGGACATTGGAGATGGACGAGAATGCCGAGATTGGGATCGCCTCCCACTGGCGCTACAAGGAAGGCGGACGCGCCGACCGCTACGACGAGCGTATCAACTGGCTGCGCAAGATGATGGAATGGCAAGTTGACGTAGAAGACGCCCAGGAGTTCGTCGACAGTATGAAGACCGATGTTTTCCGGGACCGGGTCTATATTTTCACCCCCCGCGGCGACATCATCGACCTGCCAGCCGGTTCTACATCGATCGACTTCGCCTACCAAGTCCACACAGACATCGGCAATCGCTGCCGAGGCGCGAAAGTCAACGGCAAGCTGGTCACATTGGATTATGACCTGAAAACCGGCGACCAGGTCGAGATATTGACTGCCAAACACGGCGGTCCCAGCCGGGACTGGCTCAACCCCAGCTTGGGGCTGGTCAAGACACAACGTGCCCGGTCCAAGATCCGCAACTGGTTCAAACGCCAAGACCGGGAGCAGAACCTCCAGCAAGGTAAGCTGATGCTGGACCGCGAACTCAAGCGTTTGGGACTTTCCACTCTGGATGAGTCAGGCCTGAAGGAGTTGGCCCAAACCTATGACCGTACGCCGGAGGAATTCTACGTCTCATTGGGCTGTGGGGACATCTCCCTCGGCCGGGTGGTCAACCGGATTCTGGAAGTTAATGATTCGGACGATGTACTGATTGCCGTCCCACCAACGAGTGAGATCTCCTCATCGGACGCGGTGACAGTCCTCGGGTTGAAAGATATCCTGACCAATATCGGGCGTTGCTGCAATCCCACGCCAGGAGATGAAATCATCGGTTACATCACCCGTGGCCGCGGGGCAACGATCCATCGGATGGACTGCCCGAACATCCTGCGGATCAACGAACTCGAACGGCTGGTCAAGGTCAACTGGGGCGAAAAAGTACGCACTTACCCGGTGCCGATACACATTTCGGCCTACGACCGTCAAGGGCTGATGGGGGATATCACCAACCTGCTTAACGCTGAGAATGTCAACATCGTCGATGTGCAGGTCCGGGTCAGGAAAAATTTGGCCGACTTGCGGCTGGTGATCGAGGTCAAAGACATCAGCCAGCTCAGCAGGATCCTCAACAGGGTGGAAAACCTTCCCAATGTCCTCGACGCGGTCCGGGTGAAGGGGGGATAAATTAACAGGAAATCAACATTCCCAAAAAGCTACACAATGGTATAATGTCGCCGCTTTTCAGATGGCGTGCATATTGGTTGCCGTTGAAATACCATGTCCTAAACCCAATGGTATCAGGGCGTTTAGTGACTCAATTTGGATGGGCAATTGCTTTACTGTTTTAGCGCTCTGCGGTAAAATCGCTGCCTGCAGACTTGGAGGTTAACGGATGGCACCTCGAACAAAACCAAAGCAAGCGAAGAAAAAAGCCTCTTATCTCTATTGGGCTATCGTTATCGCTTCGGTGCTGGGGACAATCGTTGCGCTCTATTTATGGATTTACAAGATCACCAACGCCTCCGCAATGTGTCTGGGTAGTGGCGACTGCGCGATAGTCAACGAGAGCCCGTTTTCCGAGATCCGGGGCATCCCGGTGTCCGTACTAGGGTTGATTGCATACCTGTTTATCCTGGGCGTAACCCTGCTCGAACGCAAAAGCAGATTTCTCATGGAGTATGGCCCGATGCTGACCATGGCGGTCAGCCTGAGTGGAGTGGTTTTTTCAGCATATCTCACTTATATCGAAGTATATGTCATCTATGCCATCTGTCCGTTTTGTATTGCCTCTGCGGTGATCATCACCGCCATCTTTGCCCTGGCCGTAATCCGGTTAGTAGAACAATTCACAGCCTAGGAGGAATGAATGCCACGCATCCGCTGCCATTATGGTGATTGTATCTTCATAGACGACGGCTATTGCAGCGCTGCCCAGGTCGAAATCGATCCGGACACCGGTTGTGCGACATATGCCCCCAACGAGGAAGGCTTGCCCGACAAGAACGCCTGGGACGAAGAACTCGAGGAATGGGAAGACGAAGATGCAGATGAAGACGATGAGACTTGGATGGATGACGACGAAGAAAGTTTATAGCTGATCAATCGAATTGGGATAACGTCCGGCGGATCTCCGCCCTCGACTACCCTAGATAGAGTATCCCATCGGGGTGACTTGGATCCCCCGATTATTGTTTGCCTGGATTCCAGTGGTTACTCACCCAGTGAGTATAGCAGGATCCCGGCTGCGACCGCCAGGTTTAACGAGCTCGCCCTGCCGCGCATCGGCAACGAAATGACGATATCACAGGCGGCGGCCTGCTCAGGGGAGAGCCCCTTCTGTTCACTTCCCAAGACCAGGATCAGCGCAGCACCTCCACGCTGATAAGCCCGGTAATCCATGGTAGCATGTGCCGAGGTACCCGCCAGTTGAAACCCTTGGTCATGAGACCATACATGGAACTCGGTAAATGGGATCTGCAGCACCGGTTTCCAGAAGATGGTCCCCATGCTCGCCCGCACCACGGACGGATGGTATGGGTCGACACCACCATCGAGCAGGAAGAGGGCGTCTGCACCGACCGCGTCGACCGTGCGCAGAATAGCGCCTACATTGCCAGGGTCCTGAGCGCCGACAATCGCAACCCCAAAATGAATCTTTTCCCCGGTAAGGTGGTTCAACGTCCATGTCCGTGGGCGGAGGATGGCAAGGAGCCCTTGCGGGTTGTCCTTATCTGCCAGGGAGCTGAACAACTCGCCGGTCAGAGCAGCGACACGCACACCCTGGCGGGTTTGCCCGTCCACCAGGCGATTGGCGAAATCACCTTTCAGTAGATCCGGGGCGTAGAGCAAGGCCTCGATGGTCCACCCCGCTTCCACCGCTTCCCCAACATGATGGATCCCTTCTGCCAGGAACAGGCCAGCCTCAGACCGCCCCTTTCGGGTCCGCAACTGACGAACTTGCCTGACAAGCGGGTTGCTTCGGCTCGAAATCAGTTCATCCATGCCTAGATTGTACCTGAATCGGCGAGAATCCAGTTCGTCATTCTTATCATCAATCGGGTGATCAGCACCTGATCGGCTATAATTCCGTTAACCAGGGACTCTAAACTTGGCTACATTTTTATCGGTTTTTTAAGCTACGAGGTGTGAATTGAATCAATCCGCAATAAACAAACGCTACTTCAGCTATGCCCTCTGGCTGGGCTATTTCACCGTCCTGTACAACCTTCTCGAAGGGCTGATCTCGATCTATTTCGGGCTCGAAGATGAAACCCTGACCCTCTTCGGCTTCGGTGTAGACTCCTTCATCGAGGTCATGTCCGGGATTGGAATCATCGCGATGGTGTTGCGCATCCGCTCCAACCCGGATACGCTCCGCTCGACCTTTGAGAAGACCGCTCTGCGCATCACCGGGATGAGTTTCTACCTGCTCGCTGCAGGGTTGTCGGCCACAGCTGTTTACAATGTGTACGCTGGCAACAAACCCGAGACTACTACTGCCGGAATCATCATATCGAGTATATCGATCTTGTCCATGTGGGCATTGGTTGCGGCAAAGCGCAAGGTCGGCCGCACTCTGGGCTCTGCACCGATCCTGGCAGACGCGAACTGCAACTTGGTCTGCATCTACATGTCGGTTGTGCTTCTGGCGGCCAGTCTCATTTATGCATTTACTGGTTTCGGCTGGGTGGACAGCATCGGCGCGCTGGCCTTGATCTACTTTTCGGTCAAAGAAGGCAGGGAGGCGTTTGAAAAAGCGCGCGGCATGGAATGTGGCTGTGAATTGGAAACCGCCTGACCTCTCGATTGCAGAGTGACCGCCAAGCAGTATTTCTTTTCAGAATCGGGTACAATCGCCGCATGCGCAGGCTTTTTTGGCTGGTATCGCTCACTATTCCCCTGCTCCTGGCATCCTGTCAGGGGTCAGGGACCGTCCCCGTGGTCATCCTGGACGGGGAGCAAGTCTACCAGCTTGAGACTTCTGAGCGGATCCCAGCAAACCTGATCGCCGCGCTGGGGATCAGCCTCGCTGAAGATGACCGCTTGATATACCTCGGCGAGCCGGTCGAACCTGACAGCCCCCTCCCCGATGCGCAAAGTTACACGATCCGGGTCCGCCGGGCTGTAACAGTGACGGTCACCACCCCGGAGGCAGGATCCCGGGATGTGGAAACCGCCGCCTTCAGTGTGGGCCAGTTGCTCGAAGAACTCGACATCCCCGTCCAGATCGCTGACCGGGTCGATCCCCCACTCGAGACGCCTCTCGTCGAAGGGCTGCAGATTTCCTACCAGCCAGCGCGCGATCTAATCGTCACCGTTGGTGGAAACCAGGTTACGGTACGCTCTTCTGAGGAGACCGTTGGGCAGGCGTTGGCAGAAGCCGGCATCCCGGTGGTCGGTTTGGATTACAGCATCCCATCTGAATACGAACCCATCCCGGTAAATGGGCGCATCCGGGTGGTCCGCGTGGTCGAAGATGTAATCCTGACCCAGAAGTCGATCCCCTTCGAGACCCGCACCGAATTATCCGCCGAGTTGGAGCTCGACCAGCAGGAATTGCTCCAGGGCGGTGAGCCCGGTCTGGCCATCACCCGGACGCGCGTTCGCTACGAAGACGGTGTGGAAGTCGCCCGCGAGACCGAAGGCGAGAGCATCGTCCGCCCACCCCAGGATAGGATCATGGGGATCGGCTCCAATATCGTCATCCGCACGACAATTGTCAATGGTGAAACGATCGAGTACTGGCGCGCCCTCCGGGTTTACCTGACATCCTATTCGCCCTGCCGGTCCGCATCTCCAGACGGGCGCTGTCTCTACGGGACATCCAGCGGGATGCAGGTGCAGAAGGGGGTGGTGGCCATGGTCTACTCCTGGTACATCGCCTTCGGCTTCGAGCGGCTCTATATCCCCGGCTATGGCTTCGCCGTGGTCGGCGACGTGGGCGGCGGAGCGCCACCGGGCAACCACTTCTGGGTCGACCTGGGCTGGACGGACGAGGAGTTCCAGTGGATGGGTGGATACTGGGAAACGATCTATTTCTTGACACCCGTACCTTCCAACCCAGTCTATGTGCTGCCATGACCGGACTCGCCCTGCCCCCGCTTGACATCCCGGCATTGCTCCGTCAACACGGCCTGCGCCCGAAGAAAGGTCTAGGCCAGAATTTCCTAGGGGATACCCATGCCTTGCAAGAGATCGTCGCCGCGGCCGAACTCAACCCGGATGACACCGTACTCGAAATCGGTGCCGGGGTCGGCAACCTGACCCGCTACTTAGCCATCGCTTCCAAGTTGGTCACGGCCATCGAACTGGACCGCAACCTGTTCCCCATCCTTACAACTGTCTTGAGACCCTATCAGAATGTCCGCCTGGTACAGGGAGATATCCTCGACTTCCCGCCTGAAAGCCTGATGGCGGACCCGGGGTACCTTGTGGTCGCCAATATCCCTTACTACATCACCTCGGCCGTCCTGCGCCATCTGCTCGAGGCCAGCCTCCGTCCGCAGCGGGTAGTCCTGACTGTGCAGAAAGAGGTCGCCGAGCGGATCTGCGCCGGCCCCGGCAAGTTGAGCCTGCTTGCGCTCAGTGTCCAGGTCTATGGCGTGCCGAATGTCGTCGCCCTTATCCCCGCCGGAGCATTCTATCCGCCTCCGAAGGTCGACTCAGCCGTGGTGCGGATCGATATCAGCCCGCAAGCGGCCATCCCAGCACCTCTCCTGGATATGTTTTTCCGTCTCGCCCGGGCGGGATTTTCGCAGAAGCGGAAGACCTTGCGCAATTCCTTAGCTGCTGGCCTGAGACTCGCCCCAGTAGAGATCGAAACAAAACTCTCCGCTGCCGGGGTCGACCCGAAGCGGAGAGCAGAGACACTCGACCTGCCCGAGTGGCGACGCCTGGCTGAGTTATTTCACTCGGTTGATAAGCCCTGACCCGGGTTCGCAACCCTGGCGGCAATCCCCATACTGCGCAGGTCACGATAAGACCATAGCACCTGCCAGATGCGGACCGCGGCCTCGGCCTGGATCGCGACCGACATCTTGGACTTGCCCCAGCGCCGGTCGGCGAAATAGATCGGCACTTCGCCGAAGCGATACTCCAAACAATAAGCCAGGTAGGCCATCTCCACCAGGAAGATATATCCGCTCGCATTGATACGTTCGAGTGGCATCCCAAGCAACGTCTCCCGCCGCCAAAGGCGGAAACCAGTGGTCACGTCGCGCAGCGGCAGGCCCAGGATCGTACGGGCATAGAAATTCCCCCAGGCTGAGAGGCCTTTGCGCCAGAGCGGCCAGCGGTCATCCACCCGGCCGCCGTGGATATAGCGCGACCCTAGCACCAAGTCACAGGTCTGCAGACGCTGCTCCATGGCAATAAGAACTGCTGGATCGTGAGAAAAATCAGCGTCCATCTGGGCGACCGCTTCGGCGCCACCCTGCAGGGCGAGACGGAATCCTTCCAGGTAGGCGGAGCGTAAACCAAGTTTTCCAGGACGGTGGTGGACCCTCATCCTGTCCGGGTGCGAGGCGGCCAACTGGTCGGCAAGCGCCCCGGTCCCATCCGGGCTGTTATCATCGATCACCAGCACGCTTAAGTCCAGCGGAAGCGAAAACAAAGCGGAGACCAGTTTAGGCAGGTTCTCCGCTTCGTTATATGTCGGATTAATAATGGTAATCCGCAATCATGCTCCTATGTCTTTTTCGAGCAGAGGCTGGACTTGAACACCTCGAGCGATTCGAACGGCCCGTCGCTGGGGTAGACATCACAGATTTTGATCGCCAGGCGCATTTCCTCGCGCGTGCTCCGCTCGCGGTCCTTGATCGGGTAAAAATAATCCAGGGACTGTTCCAGGCGCGTGCGGATGCGGTCCTTGAGCCCGCTGAGCCGGTCGGGAGTGGTTAACAAGATGAATTCGGTCGTGTCGAGGTGGCCGAGGAAATCACCCGGTCCGGCCAAGTCGTGCATGATATTGTGGATCATCAGGCTGATTGCCCGCAAGACATCGTCGGAGGCGACGAATCCATAAGTCTCGCGGAAGGCGTCCAGGTTGATGATTTCCAGGAAGATCAAGGACCAGGTGGATGATTGCAAACAAGCAACCAGGTGCTCATCGACCAGCTTCCCGTCTGGCAGGCCGGTGACCGGGTTGGTCAACGTATCCTGGTTGGCTCGCTGGAGGGCGTTCCGCACCCGCAGACGCATCTCCTGGATGTCGAATGGCTTGGTGATGAAATCATCTGCCCCCATCCCCAGTCCTTGCAGGCGGTCAGCCCTGTCGTGTCGTTGGGTCATGAAGATGATCGGGATATCTTCCGTGCGCCTGTTCGTCCTTAACCGGTGCGCCACTTCATATCCGTCAATATCCGGAAGGCGGATATCCAGGATGACCAGGTCCGGGTGTTCGATAATGCAGATTTGAATGGCATCCTCACCGCGCGGAGCCGTGTAGACTTCATAACCATGAATACGCAGATAGGCATTGAGCATATCTGCGACATCCAGGTCATCTTCCACAATCAAGATTTTATGCAGTTCTTGGGACATTTCAGCACTAATCGATCGGTTCTTTCTGGATGACAAACTCGCAGACCGTATCACCGACCGCGCAACACTTGGATTCGTTGATCCGGAACTCGAGCCCGCCCGATACCCAGGTCAGCATCGCCTGCAACAGGCCGGTGGAGATGTAACAGACCGGTTTGTCCGCACCCTTGCGTGTCCAGCAGATCGGGCAACGGTGGATCGTCCAAATGAATTCGTTATCGGTCTCATCAACGGTCGATTGCTGGTCCGTGACCTGCGAGAAGATCTTTGCGCTAGCCGGCAGGCCCAGACGGATCTTTGCCAGCAGCGGCAGGACCTTGAAGGCCAAGTCGCCGACGCCAGCAAGGGCGCCGAAGTCCTTGAGGGCATCGTTGAAGGTAGCCCGTCCGGCACGTAACGCCAGACCGCGCCCGCCTCGGGGGCCGTACATCTCTTCCAGACCTATGTGAATGGCGGTGAAATCAGCAAAGTCGAACTCGCGCTCAAGGTTATTGGGAGGATAGTTGTCGATCAAATGGCTCAGGCCAGCCAGGTTAAGGATAGCATTAAGGCCATTCTTCCCCATCACATCTTCGTATGCTTCGAGAGTGATGCGGGTAAACTTGTTGGCGTAATAGTAACCGCTCTTGGGAATGATCTCCATACGTCTTCGCTACCTTATATCAATTTTACCAAGTCTTCGGCTGCGCGGCGCATATCCAAGAAGATCAATCCAAGCTTGGCCTGCTCGCGCGCCAGCGCAGTTAGAACGGCTTCTTCGCCGACTGACATTAGAACGACGAACCCCTTTTCCCCTTTGATATAAACCTGATCGAGCGAGCCGCGGCCCAATTCTGTCGCAATCCGTTCGCCGAGTGATAACATCGCGGCTGACATCGCTGAAACGCGGTCTTCCTCGACCCCCTGCGGAAGCGCGGAAGCGATACTGAGGCCGTCTACGCTGACAACTGCAGACGCTTCAATGTCTGGTGACGATGCCTGGAGTTCGCGCAGGCGGTCTACCATCATTTGGGTGCGATTCTTCGTCAAGATTGGCTCCTTGATACTAATAAGCCCTGTTGGGAAATTTGTAACGAGGGCATGAGCAAATTTAGCACAGGGGCACCATTGTGTCAAGCGGCATGTTTGCGGTCCAGCCATACAACCGGTTTACAATTTAATCCATGCTATAATCCCGATCCATCCTGATGAAAAGTCGTCGTAGAGCCCACATTTTCCTCCAAATAACCCTGGCACTCCCGTTGCTGTTAAGTATGCTTTCGATTCCAAACAGGGCTGCCGCCCAAGACCCGACCCCGTCTGAGCTTGCCGAACCAGACAGCGGCGCGGTCGTCTGCCCACCCGGAGTCTATCCAGACATACCGGATGACTGTTTCCCGCTCGGTCCGTCGCAGTTCCTGACCGAAATGGCCGAGATCGGGATCACTTACCCGATCACTCCCCTGCCGGCGTATCGCCCCGGCCGTGACCTCAGCTATATCCCCTACCAATATTTCCGGGTTGACTCCGGCGGCGCGCCGCTCTTCGCATCGATGGCAGCCGCCCTTTCCAACCAGCCCTTTGATTACCTCGCCCCTGGCCTGCTCTACGTCGCCTATGCCGAACGGGTGGAAACCGAGGGGACTGTCCTGTACCGCCTTCCGAACGGCGTCTGGATGCGCGGCGATGGCTCCCGCATTTCCCCGCCGACCTTCCAGGGTCTGCTCTTCAGTTCGAGCCCGCGTAATTCCTTTGGCTGGGTCCTGACCCAGATCCCCTCCCGCACCTCTCCAGGCAACAACAGCCCAAGCAGCGGTTTCACTTACTACCGCTTCAACGTCGTCCAGATCTACGCCGAGGAGACTATCGGAGGATCGCGCTGGTATCAGATCGGGGCTCAGGAGTGGGTCGAAGCCCGCCAAGTCGCCCGCATCGAGGTGCGCACAAACCCACCGCCCGGGATCACCGGCATCCGCTGGATCGAGATCAACCTGGCCGAGCAAACCATCGCCGTGTACGACAATTTCGAACTGATCTTTGCCACCCTGGTCTCCAGCGGGGTGGACCCCTTCTGGACCCGGCCCGGACTGTTCACCATCTATCTCAAGCAGACCGTCGACACGATGAGCGGGGCGTTCGAGGCCGACCGCTCGGACTACTACTATCTGGAAGCGGTCCCCTGGATCATGTACTTCGACGAGAAACGCGCCATGCACGGCGCCTACTGGCACACCTTCTTCGGCTACCAGCAATCCCACGGCTGCGTCAACCTATCCATCGGCGATGCACGTTGGATCTTCGATTGGGCCGCAGAGGGAGACCAGGTCTACGTCTACGACCCGTACGGGACCACGCCGACCGACCCATCGCTCTACGGCGCCGGCGCTCCTTGACGCCAACCGGGGCGTGTGGTATATTTCCGCCCGCAACCGGTCCCGTGGTGTAGTGGTTTAACATGCGGCCCTGTCAAGGCCGAGATCGCGGGTTCGAATCCCGTCGGGGCCGCTGAACGCATCAATAATCCCATAGCATATGCGATGGGATTTTCTCTTTTTTTGACACATCCCTGCACTCAAGAAAGCCAGGACGAATAAGGCGACAGCAGCAAGCCGGTCTCGTTGATAGCGATCCCTTATTCACAATTGGAGGCGGGAGAGCCCCCGCCCAATCTTTGATCATACCGTGTGAACTGAACTGGTTTGTTATAATGGCAGTGGTCTGTTTTGAGCCCAACATTTCATGATTGTCCCACCGATATCCATCCGGTGAGAACGATACAGAAGGGTCTATGCATGAGTAAAAAGTGGCTGACGGGCATCATCGGCCTGGCCGGCCTGGGACTGGCTGGCCTGGCTTTTTTTGCAAACCAGTTTGGACTGGACCTCGAGAATAATTGGGGCCGTGGTCGGGTCATCGTGGCGGTGACGGGTCTAAGCCTCATCTTGATCAGTTCTATTATTGTTTCCTGGAAGTTCTGGGTGGATGTGAGTGAGTGGGTAAAACGTATCCTTAAGGGCCTCGTGATCGGTTTTCTTGAGCTGCCAGCAATCCGCCGATCGCTGCGGATGATCCAATCCAAGTGGAATTCATGGAGAGCGCGCTGGACCCGGACACTGTTTGCGCACTGGGTTGCAGCCCGCATCAAAAACCTGCGTGATTCGCGCCCGGTCCGTTACTTTGCCGGTTCGCAAGGTCGGATGGCAGCCCTGGCGACCGGTGTCCTCGGGGTCGCGATTACGGTCATCTACATTTGGTTCGTCAGCGTTGGCTATTGGAGGGACTGGCCCAAGACTACCACCTATTACAACCAGCTTGCCGATGCTTTCCTCCACGGACAGACTCACCTCCTGATCGAACCAGCCCCCGAGCTGCTAGCACTGGACGATCCATATAATTACGAGAACCGGAAAAATATCGAGCAGCCCTGGGACACCGTACTTTACAACGGTAAATTCTATCTTTATTGGGGACCTGCGCCGGCCTTGATTCTGGCGTTGGTCAAAGCCATCTATCCCGCTGAGATCGGTGACCAGGTTCTTGTTTTTGCCTTTGTGCTTGGAACATGGCTTTTTACGGCTCTGTTAATTTTGCGTGCCCGAAACCGATTGTTTTCTGACCTTCGCTGGACATATGTCATTCCAGCCATCAGCTTGGCCGGGTTGGCCAATCCGCTCCCCTGGCTTTTGAACCGGCCAGAGATCTATGAAGCTGCGATCGCGGGGGGACAGTTTTTCCTGATGGCTGGTTTGTATTGGGGGTTTGATGCAGTGGGGGATCAACGCCGGAGGAATTTCAAGCTGAGCCTGGCGGCGTTTTGTTGGGTCCTGGCTCTATCCAGCCGGTTAAGCCTTGCCCCTGCAGCACTCTTCTTGATCTTGATGACAGCCTGGTACTTGCTCCAACGGTCACAGCTTCAGAAACGCGGTAAGATTTTCTCTTTGAGTGCATTGCTCATTCCCTTCGCAACCGGCTTGGGTGGGCTTGGATGGTATAACAAGATTCGTTTCGGTTCCTGGTTCGAATTTGGTAACCGCTACCAGCTTTCTGGCATCAACGTAAATGCAATCTACGATCAGGTATTTTCGCCCGCGAACATCCCGATCAATCTCCACAATTATTTCCTCAACCCTTTCAGGACGTTATCTATCTTTCCATATATCAAACCGGACTGGGGAGGACGATTCATTTTCTTCCCGATCAGCAGCTCACCCGACTATTACTCTGAGCAGGTAAGTGGTCTATTACTTACCACGCCATACATCCTCCTTGCAGTGATTCCGATTGTGTACCTGCTCCGGCTTGCCTTGCAACACTTTAGGCAAGTACTGATAAAACAACCTGCTCCCCATTCCAACGTTGATGATAGGTTGCTCAATTGGACAACGATCACACTCAGTGGGACATGTCTAATGGCGTTCGGACCGGTCCTGTTATTTATCGCTGGAACGATGCGCTATCTAGCCGATGTAATCCCACTACTCATTGTGATATCTACCCTGGGTTTTTGGATGGCTGGGCGTCACTATGACGAAAAAACGCCAGCTAGAGGCCGGCTCGTGTTATTGGTGGGCATCATCACGGCAGTTTCTCTGATTGTCAGTCTCTTGCTGGCAGTAACGAGCTATCAGGCTCGCTTCGAGCATCTTAATCCAATCCTATTCGACAGACTTACTCGCCTCCTGACGCCCTGAAAATGGTGTCCTGATCTCTTGCGGCGCGGCTCTCAACGCCGCCTGGTACTCCCTTTGCGCTTGCTCCCGCACTGCAGCGTTGGCGCGCATGGTTTCCGCCTGCTGGCGAGCTTCTTCATCCTTCCGCTTACGCGGCGCCTCCAGGGCATCCGCTGTCACCGCCCCGATCAACCCCGCCGCCGAGCCTCAGAACAGTCGTGCTGCTTCCTGATCCCATTCCCGCCCCGTAGAGCAGCTATCTTTCGTTATAATTAGACACTGTCAGCATTATTCGTCCAAGGAGAAGCATGAACCCGTTCCTGGAAAGATTGCAATCGGGTGATGTCCTGGTCGCCGACGGGGCGACAGGGACAAACCTGCAAAAGATGGGACTCGCACCCGGGATCCCGCCCGAAGATCTGGTGTTCGACCGGCCTGAGATGCTGCTTGAGCTCCAAGGTGCATTCGTCGCAACTGGAGTGGACATCCTGCTCACCTGCACATTTGGGGGCACGCGCATCCGTATGAAGGACTCGCAATACCGCGACCGCGTCGCCGATGTCAACCGGCGGGCGGTTGAGTTGGCCCGCGAGGCCGCGCTGGCCCGGGCAGGGGTGATTGTCGGCGGGTCAATCGGCCCGACCGGAGCCCTGCTTAAGCCCTATGGCCCGCTCGACCTGCAGGAGGCGATGAATGCTTTTACCGAACAGGCCCAAGCGCTTGCCGAAGCGGGCGTGGACCTGTTTGTGATCGAGACCCAATTCGCCATGGACGAGACTATTGCTGCATTCGAAGCTGTCCGGTCGGTCAGTGACCTGCCCGTGGTCGTCTCCTTCAGTTATGACCGCGGCACAC
This sequence comes from Chloroflexota bacterium, assembly GCA_043826785.1. Classification (GTDB taxonomy): domain Bacteria; phylum Chloroflexota; class Anaerolineae; order Anaerolineales; family Villigracilaceae; genus JBDRPT01. Next base: position 39,482 of record JBDRPT010000013.1, read on the forward strand.
GCACGATGATGGGTGTCAAACCCGCGGATGTGGTTGAGAAATTCAGGGACAAAGGAGCGGCGATGATCGGGGCGAACTGCGGCACCAGCCTGGAGAACATGCGCACGGTCGTCCAGGAGTACGCCTCCGCTGTGCCGGGGACCCCGTTATGGGTCAAGCCGAACGCTGGCCTGCCCCGGATCGAAGGCGACAGAACGGTCTTCGATGTTTTTCCTGATGAGATGGCCGCCTTTGCGAGTGACTATATCAAGCTGGGCGCGGGCGTGGTCGGTGGCTGCTGCGGAACAACTGCAGAGCACATCGCTGCCATTGCCCGGGTGGTCAAATCCGCCTGAGAGGACCTAGATAGAATTGAGACCGTCCGTTAACCCCAACGGACGGTCTTTGATTTTGCAGTAGTGGGGTTATTTCACTTGCTTGGCGAGTTCAGAAAGCGCTGGCCGATCGAGGATGGAGACTTCCGTCCGGCTGATCGTGATCATGCCCTGGTCGGCGTAACGGTGCAGGAACCGACAGACCATCTCGCGGGTGCTGCCGATCCGCGCGGCCATCTCGTCCAAGGTCAGGTCCCGGGTGAGGCGGTCATCGCTGCTGTCTGCAAACTGTTCGAGCAGCAAGCGGGCCAGCCGACCGGCCACAGGCTGGAAGGCCAGTTCCTCGACAATCTCGCTCGCCCGGAGCATGTGCAGGACCATCAACCGGCTTAACTCCCAAGAGACGATCCCGTTGCGGTGGAGCATAGGCAGGAGCTGTTCCCGCCTCCAGAGATACACCCTGCTGGGTGAATCCACTTTCAAGGCGACCGGCATCGGCAGATCGGGGTGAAAGAAGGCTTTGCCCCAGAAGACATCCCCCTGCTTGAGGGACGTGGCGATCAACGCCCGGCCCTCACTGGATTCCTTGACTGCCGCGATCGACCCACTGGCCAGGAAGAACAGAAAAGGCCAGAGATCCCCGGCATGGGCAAGGTACTCGCCGCGCTGGTACTCGCGGATGGATGCCTGCTGAAATAGGTCGTCCCACTCGTCTTCTTTGAGCCCAGCAAAGACTTGGGACTGCCGTAGGAGTTGTTCGGATGCCATCATCACCTCGCAGGAATTATACCCTGTTGGACTCGAGCGGTGCTACCCACACTCGGATTTGCCTTAAGTCAAAGACCAGATGGTCTTATTGGGATATATTTCACATAGTTGTTTTCAGACGCAATCTTACTGGGAGACGAGGATGAGGGTAATACGCTATGTTTTGTATGCGTTCCTGCTGGTCCTGTTGGCCGGCTGTGGGCAAATCGAGCCGGTCTGCCCGCCCCTGACCGGGACCCCGCAATATTTGACCGGGGATCCACAGGAACTTACCACCACCCCCTTTGAACCTTCCTCGACGTCATTGGAAATCGAAATCCGGGGTGGAATCACAGCAGTAGACCAGGTAGTCTCGGGCCCGCTGTGCAACGGAACCTGGAGCGGGACCGTCTATGTCGCCTGCGACGTCCAAGTCTATGCCTGGGAGGAAGAACCGCTTTTCCTGGAAGATTGCGATCTGGCCATTGAACCGGGGACGGTTGTCTACGTCGCGGACCACAACGATACAGCCTACTACAATGGTTGTTCCTGTCATACCGGCGAGGTACCCGTACCCTGAAGACCATCTGCGTGTTTACAACATACTGAGGAGAGAAGCGATGAAAAATAAACATTTATTTGGCGGTATCCTGGCAACCATCGGTGCACTGATGGGTATCATCGGGCACATCTACCTGTTCTTAAATTGGTACCAGGTTGGCATGGCGGCTGATTCCGCCGAGCCGGGATGCGAGATCCTGCTGAAATACATCCATCCCGCGTTGACCGACCTCGGCATCCTAGGTGGGGTCGTCTTCGCAGTCAGCGCCTACGGCTTCTTCACCCGCAAGAACTGGGCTTTTGCACTATCCGTCTTCGCGATCATCATGGCCTTGTTGGGTTCCTGGTTCATCAACGTGCCTTACATGGCCGCAAACCTGCCCCCGGTCTATTTCCCCCTCTTCTGGCCCTATCTGCTGATCTATTTCCTGATGATGCGCTCCGTCGGCGAAGTGACATGGAGCCGAACCTTGCTGGGCTTGCTGGCCGGTCTTGCCTACATTACTACTTTCATGAACGGCGTATCCAGCACCAGCCGGATCATCACAAATGGCGCTCCGATATTCGTCCTGGTACAACGGCTGCACTGGGTTGCAATGTTAGGTTGGGCGGTAGTCACAGCAGGTCTCCTGCTAAAGCCTAAAGGCTGGATGCGGGTCCTTGGCCTGACTTCCGGCCTGCTCGAACTGACTGTAGGCATCCCCCTGGCCTACGTCACCGCCCTGCAGTTAGGCAGGTTCTCCCTGTTTGCCCTCGCGCCGATCATCTGCCTGATTGCCATGGTGATCTTCCTTTGGCCGGGCTTGTGGCAACGCTGGACCGGCATGGAAGCTGACTAGTGCTTCACTAACCTGAATATTGTTGTTTTAGGATAGGATAAAGTCGCTTCAGTTTTATACGAGCATCATCTGTCTTGAACTGCCAATCAATTTGCACCTTTACATTATTCCGAGAATTTTCCCAGGCAGACACTTC
>JBDRPT010000014.1:0-49340 GCA_043826785.1 Chloroflexota bacterium
ATGAAAGGTCGGCATATATGGCTCAAATCAGCATATTTCGGGGTTCGCCGCCACATCTGGGTACCGCACATCTGGCGATATTTGGCGGTTTTGCACCTGTTTCACCACATATTCGGGCGCGGCGACTACCCTGTGAGTAGATACTACTAAGGAGTAGAAAGTGAAAGCCTTCTTCCAAAGATTGCGCAACCGAAAAAACACTAAGCCATTCACCGGTGATGGGAATGTCAGCACCATACCTCTATCTGAGAAACAGATCCAAGCAGTATTGTCCAGAAGCCCGCATTTTGAACCGGACCAGCTTGTTGCTGGTTGCGGCCAATCATCTGGCAAGCAACGCGACCATAATGAAGACACACTGTTCGCCTTGTCTATTGGGGTCGGCAGTGCAGTTCATCAATATCCTCTGGGATTATTCATTGTGGCAGACGGCATGGGTGGTCATCAGTATGGAGAGGTTGCCAGCAGCACTGCAGTCCGAACGCTTGTCGGACATATCCTGCGGAAGATGCACCCTTACCTGGTCAATCCATCCTATTCAATGGACGAGTCGCTCCAGGATATCATGCGGGCGGGTGTCAATGAAGCCCAGCGGGCGGTGATGCAGGCTGCCCCTGGGAGTGGCACCACTTTGACTGCCGCGCTGGTCCTCGGTCAACAGATGACCATTGGCCATGTAGGAGACAGCAGGGCATATGCTATCCGCCAGGATGGCCAGATGGAACCACTTACCCGTGACCATTCCCTGGTGAGACGCCTGGAAGAACTGGGCCAGATCACATCGAAAGAGGCCGCGGCACACCCCCAGCGAAATGTCCTCTACCGCGCCCTGGGGCAAGGGGATATTCTCGAGCCCGATATCTTCACCGCACCATTTCCCCAACCCGGTTATCTTATGCTGTGCAGCGATGGCTTGTGGAGTGTCGTTACTGAACACGATATCCACAAGATCATCCACAATTCATCCAACCTTCAGACTGCTTGCCAAGGCTTGGTTGCAGCAGCCAATGAAGCAGGTGGACCGGACAACATCAGTGTGGTTCTTGTCCGGATGTTTGATTAGGCAGGTATGGAACAGAAATTTGATTATTACAAAATTCTGGGCATCCGACGTAATGCCACCCCAGAAGAGATCCGGCATGCGTACCTGGCAGCGGCGCGCCGGCTGCATCCGGATGCGAATACCACGCCTGGGGAAACCGAGTTCTTTCTTCACGTCCAGGAAGCTTACGAAATCCTCGCGGATTCCGAGAAGCGCTCCAAATATGATGAACTCCTGCCACTCGAAAAAACATCGGGGACACCAGTTGCCCAGCGCATCCTGTTTAGCCGGAAAGCTTTGATGCGCCTCAATGAGCCCCAACTAATTTATGCATTATTAGAGTATTCCCCTGAAAGGGCAACAGGAGGGACAACCTCCCCGCCATTGAACATTGCACTGATCCTGGACCGTTCAACATCCATGCAAGGCCGACATATGGACGTAGTCAAAGCGACCGCAATCCAAATCCTCCGCCGTCTACGGCCACAGGACACCTTCTCAGTGATTGCCTTCAGCGATAAGGCAGAAGTTGTCATCCCTGCCACAGCAAACATCGATCCGAGTAAATTAGAGGCTCGGATCCAGATGTTGAATTCTGGCGGTGGGACGGAAATATTCAACGGACTCGAAGCAGGTTATAATGAGGTCCGGTTAACCTCTAACCGTTCACACATTGACCATCTCATCCTGCTGACAGACGGTAAGACCTATGGTGATGAGGAGAGGTGCATAACCCTGGCCGATCAAGCCGCAAAACAAGGCATCGGCATCAGCGGGTTCGGGATCGGTCACGAATGGAATGACACCTTCCTGGACGAGTTGGCCTCCAGGACCGGCGGAAGCAGTCAATATATCTCCGAACCGCAAGAGATTCAACGGTCACTCATCGAGAAGTTCAACCAACTTGGCCAAGTCTTCAGCGAAGAGACACGCCTGACCTTTACACCATCTGCAGGGGTGGAGTTGCGTTATGCCTTCCGGATCCAGCCGGATTGCGGTATGCTGCCCAACCATAGCCCGATGATGTTGGGTCCAATCCTGCGCCAGAGCAACCTAAAGGTCTTATTGGAGTTTTCCGTCAATGCCGAGGCCACCAGGAGCGAGACGGCGGTCTTGTTCGATGGCGAAGGCGTTTTCAACATCCCGGCAGAATCTTCACCCCAAGTCAATCTTAAACTTCGCCTGCTCAGACCGGTGACAACCAAAACTGTACCGGATTTACCACCCCAGGAGATCGTCGAATCGTTATCCAGGCTGGTGCTCTACCGTCTGCAGGACCAGGCCCGCCAGGAAGTGGCTGCGGGTCAATATGACCAGGCCGTGAAAAAATTACAACGGCTTGCTACCCATCTTCTGGAAATCGGTGAACGCGGGTTGGCCCGGACAGCATTGCTTGAGGCAGAACATATCCAGCGTGAGAAATCGTTCTCACAAGTTGGCAATAAGCAGATAAAATATGGTACGCGCGCCCTGCTGCTTGCAGGGGAGGAGAAGAAATTATGATCTTATGTCCAAATTGCCAGCATAAAGAACCACCCGGGACTTTATTCTGCAGTCAATGTGGAGCCCAACTGGTTGTCCACACCAGCGGGAGCAATATAAAAACGAACAAGATCAATACAGCTGAGACCCGCAGGGATATTTTGCTTGACACCGAGCCATTAAAGCCCTCCTTCGAGACAACATCCTGGATCTCATTGCATATGCTGGAAAATGGCCAGATCCTGCCCCTCGCTGAGCGGGGTGAATATACTCTGGGACGGTCAGCGGAAGGCCAACCGATCGTCCCCGATGTGGATCTGACACCCTACAACGCTTACGCCAGCGGGGTATCCCGCCTTCATGCTGCGATCAGAAGGATAGAAACCCGGGTTTTCGTTGTTGACCTTGGCTCATCGAATGGAACATACATCAATGGAAACAGGATCTCTCCATACACCGAGTCTTCCATCACCCATGGAGATATCATTTATCTGGGAAAACTGAAGATCCAAGTACTCTTAGGGCAAGGCTGATTCTTAATGGAGCACAGATGACTTATACAGTGATTGTCCATTTACCGAACGAAGACCCAGTTGTCGGTGAACTTGCGGAACTCCCGAAGTCTACTGACACTATGGTAACTGTAAACAATCCCCGTCGCCGCGATGGCAAGGACTTGCATTACCTATCAGTGGATATTGTCACCGTCATCTGGCCTGTAAACCAGATTACATTTATCGAGGTCATGCCGAGCGAGGCAGAGGAGCAGATCATCGGATTCGTCCGAGACTAGACTATGGAACGTGATCGAGAACGCCGAAAAATCCTTGTCGTCGATGACGAAGAGCGTATGGTCCGTTTTATCCGCTTGAACCTCGAGCATGACGGCTTCTCGGTAACCGAAGCATTCAACGGCAAACAAGCTCTCCAACGTCTGCGCGATGCCACTCCCGACCTGGTGCTGCTCGATGTGATGATGCCAGACCTGGACGGTTTCGAAGTCTTGCAGATGGTCCGCGAGGTCAGCAATATCCCGGTCATCATGTTGACTGCAAAGGGTGAAGAAGACGACCGGGTCCGCGGCCTTGAACTGGGTGCTGACGACTATGTCACCAAACCTTTCAGCCCGCGCGAACTTGTCAGCCGGGTGAAGGCGGTGATCCGGCGAACTGAGGGGGCGAGTGGTGGCATGCACGGTCTCATCGAAATTGATGAGCGCTTGAAAATCGATTTCGACCGGCGTGAAATCTGGCTGGAAGGCAAGATCGTTAAACTCCGTCCCACGGAATACCGCCTCCTTTACCACCTCGTCCAAAATGCCGGCTGGGTCATCTCCCACGACCAGATCCTTGCCAAGGTTTGGGGCTACGAATACCGGGACGAGCCTCACTACGTCCGGTTGTATATCAACTACTTGCGCCAAAAACTGGAGCAGGAACCATCCAATCCACAGTACATTCTGACGGAACGAGGTGTCGGCTACCGCTTCGTGGATTTTCGCCGCGAAAACACGGGCTAGCCGCGGCATTGACCCGGTTGATTCTGATATTTTTTATTCATTCAGCTTGCGTTGTTCAAACGCAGGCTGGTTATAATAATAGTCAGTGAAACGATACCTAATGGATGGCCAAATTCATCCGTCCACTTTTGGAGTAAGAGAATGCCAGCGTACGAATTTTCCTGCATGCAATGCGGACGTCATTTTGAAAAGAATATTGCCTTCCACGAGGGAAGGCAGAATGTCCGCTGTCCAAATGGGCATGGTGAAGTACGGCAGGTGTATTCAGCTCCGTGGGTGATTTTTAAGGGGAGCGGCTGGTACAGTACAGACAATCGTCCGCCGAGCGCGAATAAATAAACACTTTCCACTCTGGTTCTTCCAATTGCACTTCCGCTTGAAGCCATCCTGGTCCGATGGGGATTATATGCATAGGTCGACCAGGTGATTTCATTTGCGTGTGGTATGATGCTGTTCATCGACACAGACAAGCTCATCGGTAGGTCAACTCGGTCTCGGCTTTAACTTGTCAGACAAACCACTCTAGGCTATACTTTCATCAGGAGGCAGTACCCTAATGGTAAAACAGCGCATCGTGTTAGTGGATGACCATGAAGTCGTCCGACTCGGTTTGAAATCCCTTCTGGAACGACACCCACAGTTTGACATTATCGGTGAGGCGGCCAATGCCAGGGAGGCGATCGAGATGGTAAGCAATACCGAACCAGATGTCGTCGTAATGGATATCCGCTTGCCCGGCACATCTGGTATCGATGCTTGCGAGGAGATCACCCGCCGTTTCCCGGACACAAAAGTCATCATGTTGACCTCCTATGCTGAAGATGAAATGCTCTTTTCGTCCATCCGCGCTGGTGCTTCGGGATACGTCCTGAAACAGATCGGCGGTGAGGACCTTGTCCGCGCCCTGGAAGCCGTTGGCCGAGGTGAGGCCATGCTTGACCCGGTCGTAACCCAGCGGGTCTTCCAGGAAGTTCGCCGGGCCGTCAAGGAAGAGGAAGCATCTGCCTTTGCCCACCTTAGCCAACAGGAAAAACACGTCCTCCTGCTCGTCTCTGAAGGTAAGACAAATCGCGAGATCGCGAAAAACCTTTTTCTAGGTGAAGGCACTGTCCGCAACTACGTCAGCAGTATCCTCTCCAAGTTGGTGGTCAACAACCGGGCGGAAGCAGCTGCCTATGCTGTAGAACATAATTTGCGCGAATACATCGCCTCGTAACTCCCAGGCACCCGGAGCGGTTTGGCTCCGGGTTTTTTTATTCCCATTCGGCCCCCAGATGGCTTGAATAGGGTTGATCCCATTGCCATGTACCAATTTGCTGGACCTGATGTAGAATCAGATTGCCATGACAGAATATGACTCCTACCTTTCCCCATTCAGTTGGCGATATGGCTCTAAGGAGATGCGCCAGATCTGGTCGGAACATTCCAGGCGGCTGATCTGGAGACAGATCTGGGTAGCGCTGGCTGAAGTCCAGGCTGAGTTCAACCTGGTCACGCCCGATCAGCTTTCGGACCTATGCGCCCACCTCCACGCAGTTGACATCCCCCGCGCCCTTGAAATAGAAGCTGAGATCCATCACGATTTAATGGCTGAGCTGCGCGTTTTCGCCGAGCAATGCAAGGTTGGGGGAGGCATCATCCACTTAGGCGCAACTTCCATGGATATCGAGGACAATGCTGATGCCATCCGCATGCACCAGGCTCTGGACCTGTTGATTGCAAAACTGGCGGGTCTCTTGCGGACCTTGGGCCTGTTGATCCATAAATGGGCGGATACCCCGCTGATGGCGTTCACCCATCTCCAACCCGCTGAGCCCAGCACCCTCGGCTACCGGCTGAGTCTCTACGGTCAGGACTTGCTGGAGGACTACCGCGCCATTTGCATGGCTCGCCGGGAATTGAAGGGCAAGGGATTCAAAGGGGCAGTCGGTACGAGCGCATCTTACGCGGACCTGTTCGGCCAGGATAATCTGGTTCGCTTCGAACCCCGCCTTTCCGAGAAACTCAACCTGCCATTCTATGCGGTCACTTCTCAGACATATCCCCGCAAACAGGATTTCCTTGTCATTTCGACCCTGGCTGGATTGGCAGCCTCGCTTTACAAATTCGCCTTTGACCTGCGCATCCTTCAATCCCCGCTATTGGGCGAACTGGCCGAACCGTTTGGGAAGAAACAGGTCGGCTCATCAGCGATGCCTTTCAAGCGGAACCCGATCCGCGCGGAGAAGGTCAACTCATTGGCCCGGTATCTCGCCGGCCTGCCCCGCCTTGCCTGGGATAACGCGGCGCACTCATTACTTGAGCGTACCTTGGATGATTCGGCCAACCGCCGGATCATGCTGCCCGAAGCCTGCCTTGCGGCCGATGAGTTGTTAGAAACAACGAACACCATCATCACGGGTCTGAGTGTCGATGAGCAGGCGGTTGCACGCAACCTGGAAATCTACGGCCCCTTTGCGGCCACCGAACGTGTCCTGATGGCGTTGGTCAAAGCCGGCGCTGACCGTCAGGTGATGCATGAACGCATCCGGGATCATGCCATGAATGCTTGGGAGATGATCCGCCAGGGAGTCTCGTCCCCCCTGCTCGATAGCCTGCAAGCGGACAAAGAGATAACGAGATATATCCCAAAGAATGAGTTGACGGTCTTATTGGATGCCCGTGCCCATATCGGCGATGCGCCGCAACGGGCAAGACAGATGGCGGAATCGATCCGCGTTGTTATAGAACCGGGGTGACCCAATCGGTCACCCCGGTTTTCTATGCAATAGCACCTCTGTCAGAAGCCCATTGTGGTAAGCATTTCCTCATTGAGGGCATATTTATATTCTTCCAATCCCCGCTTGCGGGCCTCTTCCTGTGCGGCTTGTTCCAATAGAATCAGGTGTTCCTTGGTCACAATCCGCTTGTGGATCTCACCAAGGATGTGGATTACTCTTGCGAGCACATCATCGGCATCCAACATCTGTTCCTGCGTCTGCAAGAATTCGAGAACCGCAGTTGCAGAGTTCTCGCCATCCTTACGGGCAACACCCACCAGGCCTGTACTCGCTTGCCTGGCCCAGCCGGTTAAAAACACCTGTTCCAGGGGCCGGCCAAGGTCCGGATCAAATGCCTCGTAGGATTTACCATCCACGGGAAAACGAGGCTCCGGCACGACCGCATAGGCATCGTTGAAGTTCGGCAGGCAAAAATCTGTATCCACCTTATCGCCAATGGCAAAGATGACAGTATCCGCAGCGATATGTCTGGTCGTAATTAAGCCTTTTGCCTTGGTGTTTCCATCAACAGCAACCAGAGTGTTATCTTCTACCTTCAAAGCGCTCACCCCTCCAACCCATTCGCCGACGATGCGCACCGGTGAAGCCAAAAACTCGAAACGCAAGCGAGTCGCCGAGACTGGTTCCTGGGACCTCGGTAGCACCCCGGTGAACTGGTTCCTGGCCTCATCGACATCCTGACCGGCAGCCTGCATGATCGAGGCAACCCGGGTGAATTCCCTGTCCAGGGATGCGAGGTCCAGGTTGCGTCCGACCGCTTCCATCTCCTTCTTGGTAAACTTCACTTCCGCCGGGCCGCGGCGGACTACAGCGATGACCTCAGCGACCTTTTTCTCGCGGATCAGGTATCGGGCGATATCCATCATCACATTGCCTGCCCCAACGATGGCCACTCTTTTTCCAATGGTGAACTTGCGCTGGCTGAACGGCGGCAGCATGTTGTAGTGGTAGACCATATCCTTGGCATGGTAAACACCGGGTAGATTCTCCCCCGGCAGTCGTAGATGTTTCGTCCCTTGCGCACCTGTGGCGATCACCACCGCCTGGAACCCGCTGGTTAAGAGATCGGAGAGCAAGATGCTGCCCCCACAGCATACTTTGACATTTCCGAAGTACTGGATTTGAGGGTGAGAGAGGATCTGCTTGAACTGTTTGCGCAGCCCTTCCTTCATCTTCAGTTTTGCGGGATAGATGCCATACTCAGCCAACCCCCCAGGCTGAATATCGCGGTTAAAGAGGGCAACCAACACTCCCGCCTCGGCCAGTTTCCGGGCTGCAAACAGGCCTGCGGGTCCGGCTCCGACGACTGCTACGAGATTTTTATATTTGTTCATTCGTTCATCCGTATAAATGATATGTACCAGATGGATTATAAGGGCTGAGAAAGCATCAGACAAGGACTGGGGTCACAATTCAGATAAATCTCTTATCCTGAAGCGAGAATTCGCACTCTATGCTATAGTTTAAACAAGTAAGTTCAGGAGGAAGAACATGAAACTACTCAACCTAGGTGATGAGAGCCTGGAGAAACAGCCTGGCCCGGACGAAAAACCCAAAGCCGAAGAACTCCACAGGCCTTATCCCCTGCGCCCGAAGCCCGAGATCACTCCGGGCCAGGAGGCAGGGACCTCCGGCGTGCCCGTCCCACCGGCCGCAACCGATCGGGAGCCGGGGGCTGCCCATTCGCGTGCCGACGAGCCCCCGCCGGTAAGGAAATCACGTTCACGCCTCGGAGGCGATAGGGCAAGGTCGAAGGGGAAACTGGGCAAGGCGGACTCAACCGCAGGGAAGAGGCGATTCCCAAAACTACCTTTTAGTGTCCGCCTGCAGCCAGACCGCGAGAAGGCCCGTTATGCCTATTGGAATGTGACCGGCACCTTGTCGCTTATCGTCAACGCCGCGTTGATTGCCATCATCATCCTGATGAGCCGGGAGCTCTACTCCCTCAAGCGGATGGTGCTCGGCGACCTTGTAGGTGGCTTATACCAGAATTTCGACACAATGGACCAGGCCCATATCCGCACCGAGATCCCGGTGCAGACAGAGATCATCGTCGATTTCATGCTGCCCATCAACCAGACCACCGAGGTGATCTTGACCCAGGATACACGCGTAAACGGCGCCCGAGTCACCCTGACGACCGGCGGCCTCGAGATCGTCGGCGCGCCGACAAACATTACCCTGCCAGCCGGGACTCGCCTGCCCATCCAGTTGAACCTGGAAGTCCCGGTGCATACCAGCGTGCCGGTGTCCCTGCTGGTGAGCGTTGATATCCCCCTGAGCGAGACCGATCTCCACCAGCCATTTACCGATTTGCGCGACAACGTCATCGGGCCATATTATCGCGCCTTCGAAGGAAGTGCCGATACCTGGGAGCTCTCGCCGTTCTGCCAATCGTTCCAGAGCCTGTGCGCGTGGTGGTTCCGGTAGCATGGTTGCTCCCGCTGTTCGAGACATCTTGACCGCTCCAATGATCCGGACCACGCTCCCAAACGGGTTACTGGTCTTGCTGAAGGAGATCCATACCGCACCGCTGATCAGTTCCTGGGTCTGGTACCGGGTCGGCTCGCGCGACGAAGCCCCGGGGTTGAGCGGTATTTCTCATTGGGTGGAGCATATGCAATTCAAAGGCACCCCCCGGTTTCCGGCGGAAGTCTTGGACAAAGCCATCGCCCGCGTTGGCGGCGTCTGGAATGCATTCACCTACCTGGACTGGACGACGTATTTCGAAACCATGCCGGCTGATAAAATCGACCTGGCGTTGCAACTCGAAGCCGACCGGATGGTCAACAGCATCTTCGACCCTCAGGAAGTCTTCTCCGAGCGGACCGTCATCATCTCCGAGCGTGAGGGCAGCGAGAACCAGCCGCTCTTCCTGCTCGGGGAGGCCATTCAGAAGACGGCGTTCCGCGCTCATCCATACCAGCATGAGGTGATCGGCAACCTGGCAGACCTGCAATCCATCTCACGGGAAGACCTGTACAATCACTATCGCAGCTACTATGCCCCAAACAACGCTGTCCTGGCGGTTGCCGGCGATTTCGAGACCGCGGCCATGTACGAAGCAATCTCCGCTGCCTTTGCACCAATCTCGGCGGGAGAGATGCCACCCCGGCTTGGCCTCGAGGAACCTCCACCGGTGGGTGAACAATCGCTGACGGTTGAAGGCCCCGGAGAGACATGCTACATCCAGATCGCCTACCGGGCGCCGACCGCAGCGGAGACTGATTTTGACCATCTGACGGCTGTAGACAGCCTTCTCGCCGGTCCCAGCAATCTGAACATGTTTTCAGCCGGGCTATCCAATAAGACATCCCGCCTGTACCAGGCCCTGGTTGAGAAAGAGCTTGCGGTTGCTATCCATGGCAGCCTGGGGACCACCATTGACCCGTACCTGTATACGTTCACGATCACCGTCCATCCCAGCCGCAAGCCGGAAGAGGTCCTGGCCGCGTTCGATGACGAGGTCTCACGCCTGCACGAGACCACAGCCTCTCCCGGGGAAATCGAACGGGCAATCAAACAAGCCCAGGCATTGTTCGCCTATGGTTCGGAGAATATCACCAACCAGGCGTTCTGGCTTGGGCATGCTGAAATGTTTGCCAGTTACACCTGGTTCGAGAATTACCTCGCCCGTCTCTCCGAGCTGACCCCAGCCGGGTTGCGGACAACCGCCCAAACGTATCTCCAGCCCCAGAACCGGGTCGTCGGGGTCTACCAGCCAACCGGGGAGGGCTCATGAACCGCGGCCAACCTCTGGCGACCAGCATCCGGGATTCGCTCCCCGGTCCCGATGACATCTCCCGGGATGTCCTCCCGAATGGGATCGTGGTCCTGAGCAGGGCAAATTTTAACAGCCCATCCGTAGTGGTCAGCGGATACGTGACGGCCGGGAGCCTCTTTGACCCCGAGCCGAAACTTGGCCTGGCGTTCTTCACCGCCCTGGGGTTGTTGCGCGGTACCGGCCAACGCGATTTCCAGCAGATCTACAACCAGCTTGAATCCGTTGGCGCCAGCCTGTCGTTCAACACTGGAGCCCACACAGCCGGCTTCAGCGGCCGCTGCCTGAGAGTGGACCTGCCTCTCTTGATGGGCATCCTCTGCGATGTTTTACGCCAGCCTGCTTTCCCGGAAAACCAGGTCGAGCGCCTGCGGGCGCAATTGCTGACAGGTCTTGCCATCCGGGCACAAAATACGGCCGATATGGCCTCGCTGACGTTCGACGAGATGATATTCGCTAACCATCCCTATTCCCTGCCAGAGGACGGCTGGCCGGATACGGTCCGGGCGACCACCCGGGATGACCTGGCAGACTTTCACCGCAAGGCGTACGGCCCGCGCGGCATGGTCATCTCCCTGGTCGGAGCTGTCGACCCGCGCCAGGCTGTAAAATTGGTCATGGACCTGTTCGGGAATTGGTCGAACCCCGCCCAGGAGGAAGTCCCCGAATTACCCCCGCTCCAGCCGCTCAAGAAGACAGCCACCCGGAGGGTAACTATCCCAGGCAAGGCCCAGGCCGATCTCGTCGTCGGCGTATCCGGCCTCAGCCGGCGCGACCCAGACTATATCCCGGCGTCGCTGGGCAATTCCATCCTCGGCCAGTTTGGCATGATGGGTCGCATTGGCGATGTCGTCCGGGAAAAATCAGGGCTGGCATATTATGCCTACTCGACCCTGAACGCTGGCATCGGCCCGGGTTCATGGGAGATCAGCGCGGGTGTCAATCCGGCGAATGTGGATAAGGCGATCAAACTCATTCGCACGGAAATCACCCGTTTTGTCGAGCGGGGTGTCACTGATGAGGAACTGGCGGACAGCCAGGCGAATTTCATCGGACGCCTGCCCCTGTCGCTGGAATCCAACGCAGGGGTTGCCGGCGCACTGTTGAATATGGAGCGCTTCGAGCTTGGACTGGATTACTACCGCCGCTATCCGGACTTCATCCAGGCGGTTACGCCGGATGCGGTGCTGGAGACAGCCCGGAAATACCTTCAAGCGAAGAAATTGGCCATCGCCATTGCCGGACCATGAAGCTTAAATCAGGGATCGACATCATTGAAATCCCCCGCATCCAGAGGGCGCTAAACCGTTATGGAGAGCGCTTCCTGCGGCGGGTGTTCACGCCCGGGGAAATCCGCGAGTGCTCAGGCAGGGCTGAATCACTGGCGGTGCGTTTTGCCGCAAAAGAAGCGACCGTCAAAGCGCTGGGAACGGGGATCGGGCCGGTCGTCTGGAAAGAAGTCGAGACCCTGCATAAACCGAGCGGTGAGCCTTATCTGGTCTTGCATGGTGCTGCGCAACGATTTGCAGAGCAACGCGGACTGACCACCTGGTCGGTCAGCCTGAGCCACAGCCGCGAGATGGCTGTGGCGGTTGTCATCGCCACCGGCCCCGACGAGGGCTGATCCTTGCACGTGCCCTATTAAATAAACGTCCCCATGGCGTGAGCATGGGGACGTTTTCGATCCGGCGCGAGGTCCCCCAGCGTCGCAGGATGTACCTAAACTTGATGTTCCTCCACCCCGATCCAGAGATGCCCGGGCAGGATCGCCCGGTTGGAGCGAACCGTCACCCTTCCAACGGCGGATACCGGCTCGGTCAACATGCTCGGGTGAACCAGGCAGGTATCCGGGACATGTCCATATTTCCGTTGGTAAAACGTCGCTGCTTTTTCCACTTTTGAGTTGAGTGGCAGCTTGGGATCGTTGTCGAACCACAACATACCGACATTCATCAGGAACTCCTTTCATGTGTGGCAATCTGCGGGATCCAGAAACGGAGGGTCCCACGGGGACGTTGAAGCAGGTAGTGCTGCCCCGGGGAGAACCTCGCCAAAGTGCGGACCAGATCCTCGCCCAGTTCGGATCCGCCATCGGGCGGTTTCACCTGCCCGAAAACGCGAACCTGGAAGGATTCCAACCAGTTACCTATTTGGGAGAGATTGCTGGAATCGACGCTGACAACCGGCCAGACATGTTGTTCCGGCCCATGCTTGAGCAGATAGCGCAGGCTATGCTGGATCTCGAAGCTGGCGGAGGTCAACCACTCGAGACCGTCGATCATCAGCAGGATGACCCGCTGGCCGCGGCGGAAGCTTTCTGCCCAGGCAGAGAGTTGGTAGATGAAATGACCAGCAGATGGATGGTTTGCCGGGAGAATCTGCAAAGCACTGGGGAAGGATTCGATTCCTGTCCATTGATCCGGTTTGCTTGTGATCACCCCGAACTGGACCTCCCCGGGGTCCTGACTTGCTTCGACAGCATGGGCAAGCATCTGCAGGTATCTGGTTTTCCCACCCCCTTCACCCGCGACCACGAGAACCGGCCCGGGCGTGGGATCATAGAGGTCCAGCAGGATCGGCATCCCGTCGGTTGCCATCCCGATGAATAACGACTCGGGAGGCAGGGACCCCAGGCTGGCGAAGAGCGTTTCCAGTTCGGGATAGACCGGCGCATCCACCGTGAGGGGGGTTTGCCCCAGTTCCTCCTTGATCTCCTGGTACGCTTGAAGGGCAAGAGTAAATTGATCGGAAATGAGCATGGCTGCCTGCTTGAGTAGGATTTCCATGATTATAGCACATATGTTCTATTTTAAACAAGAGGCAAATTGGGCGAGTTTTATAGCTGGCCTCTTGCCACTCCGGGGTGAGTGCGCTATAATCCCGCCGGTAAGAAGATGTACAAATTAATAAGGAAGTAAGTTCATGCCAATTTATACGTATCGTTGTGATGAATGCGGGCTCCAGTACGAACAGCACCAGGGTTATGATGATCCGGTTCTCACCCGTTGCCCCGAGTGCAACAAAAATGCTTTGCGGAAAGTCTTCCTCCCGGTGGGGATCGTGTTCAAAGGATCCGGGTTCTACGCCACCGACCACAAATCCCCCTCCGGGCAAAAGCACACCGCCGCCAGCAAGGAAAAGGATGGCGAGGCCAAGGAGTCCCCGAGTACCACTGAAGCCAAGGCCGAAAGCAAGGCCGAAGCCAAGCCAGAGGTGGCCAGCAAGCCAGCAGACTCGGCGAGCTGAGCTTGAACGGTCAGCCTGCTTCAAGTAGAAAAGAAGATCACGAATACAGGTTCCCCCGGGAACCTGTATTTTGTTTCACTTTCTGAACCAGTTGGAAACCCCGAATTATTGTTCACTTCGGATATGACCTATTGACTACTTGATTCTTCCCCCGAATAACTGTATAGTAGGTTCAGAACCCTGCCCTGTCGCATTCACCGTTGAGGGCGGCTCCCTGAGAACAGGGAAAACAATTCCAATCCAACCCGGCCGCTGGCATGCCAGCGGCTGTTTAATTCAGCATGGAGGTGATGAAATGGATCTCCAAGCGATAATTGTCCGCAGCCCACCCGGCTACCGGGCAACCCTGATCGGGTTTATTTCAGCCTGTTTTCTGCTCGCGCTGGCTGGCTGCGAAGAGCCAACGCCTGCCCTGGGTGACCCCCCCGTAGCCCCCTGTAACCTGTTCTACGTTGAAGAGTTGAGCATCCCAGACGGGACGGAGGTGGAAGCCGGGACCCCATTTGTTAAGCGGTGGCGGATCAGCAACCACGGGACGTGCTGGTGGGACCAGCGGTACTTTGTCGCCTTCAGAACAGGGGACCGCATGGGAGCACGGGATGTCATCTACTGGGTCGGCGACCTGGTCCGCCCCGGGGAATCGTTTGTGATCACCCTGAACCTGGCTGCGCCTTATGTCCCTGGCCGCTACCGGGGCGAGTTCCGCTTCATGATCGCCATCCCCGGCCCGGAACCTGACTATAGCCCCTATGATTATGACACCGGTCGCCTGCATGTCGAGATCGTCGTCCCGGAATTCCGGATCACGGCTCTCCGCACCTGGGCGGAGGAGGAGGTAGCCTACGTCGGGACCTTTCCGCACACGCTCCAGATCCACTCCAGCATGACTGCCATCGGGAGCGGATATGCCCAATTGGTAACTTTTCCGCGCGAATTATTTCCTTGGGTAACCAGCGTACACATGGACACGGGGACCATTGATGGAACCACATACATGCCGATCAGCACATCGACCACAGGGGAGTATTACATCCAGGTCCTGACCCCGAATGAAATCGTCTCGAACCGGATCCCCTTTTCCGTCAGATGCGTTTCTCCCGCGCCGCCTCCGCCGCCTTCGACCGGGCCCGCCGCCTGCCAGCCCCCGCCGGATGGCTGCCCGGAACAGCCCGGAGCCCCGCGCCAGTGCTGGAACTTAGCGACCTGCGCCTGCGCCCCCTGCCCGTGAGTGTCCCCAGGATCCATCCGCGAAGCCCACTTACATGGGGGCTTGAATAAAAAAATCCCGCGTAGCGCGGGACTTTCAGCTCCTCGCCGTGGACTTGAATATCATCCCCTTTTGGGGGCCTCGAAACAGAAAAGAAAAATCCCTCTTGAAAGGGATTAAGCTCCTCGCCGACTGGCCGAGGCGGCCACAAGCCGCCATCGGCCGCATTGGCGCCATGAGGCGCCGATGATACTCCCCTATTGGGGGCCTCGAAACAGAAAAGAAAAATCCCTCTTGAGAGGGATATAGCTCCTCGCCGAGGACTTGAACCTCGAACCTAGCGGTTAACAGCCGCCCGCTCTGCCATTGAGCTAGCGAGGAAGGCAGGCGAGATTATATTAGCAAGCGATGAGACTGTCAAGTCGCGGGGTGGAGATCAGCCTCCCGAGTAATCGATGGCGCTCAGCCGGCTGAGCTTGTCCCAGCGGTGGGTGGAGATGATCTCGCGGACCGTGCCGGTCAAGCCGCGCACCACCAGGCTGTCGGTGCGCGCCCCGTGCCCGGAGTACTTCACGCCCTGCATCAACTCGCCATCGGTGATGCCCGTGGCGGCGAAGAAGACGTCCTCGGACGAGACCAGGTCGTCGATGGTCAGGATCTTTTCGAAGTCATAGCCCATTTCGCGGCCCCGGCTTAATTCGGTCTCATTGCGGGCGATGAGCTTGCCCTGGATCTCGCCTCCCATGGCCCGCAAGGCGCAGGCAGCCAGGACG
Source organism: Chloroflexota bacterium (assembly GCA_043826785.1). GTDB lineage: Bacteria > Chloroflexota > Anaerolineae > Anaerolineales > Villigracilaceae > JBDRPT01. The sequence goes on from JBDRPT010000014.1 coordinate 15,831, forward strand.
CCTTCGGGCGTCCCGCCGATGCCGAGCAACACGTCGATGCCGGAATCAGGCCAGCAGGTCATCAGGGCGCCGGCGACATCGCCATCCGGGATCAGGCGGATGCGGCTGCCAACGCGGCGGACATCGGCGATCAACTGCTCATGCCTGGGCCGGTCGAGGATGACTACCGTCAGATCGGCGACGGATTTCCCGTACGCATCGGCAATTTCTTTCAAGTTGGTTTCGACAGGGGCTTCGATATCGATCCTGCCTTTGGCGATGGGGCCGACAGCCATTTTATCCATGTAAAGGAATGGACCGGGGTCGAGCATCGTCCCACGGGGGGCCAGGGCGACCGTCGCGATCGCGTTCCCGGTCCCGTTCGCCAGCGGCCGGGTGCCGTCGATCGGATCGATGGCAATGTCCATTTCCACGCCCTGACCGGTGCCCACGCGCTCACCGTTGTAGAGCATGGGGGCGTTATCCTTCTCGCCCTCCCCGATGACGACGACCGCGTTCATCTGGATCGAGTTCAACACCAGGCGCATCGCCTCGACAGCCGCCCGGTCGGCGCCTTCCTTGTCGCCGCGTCCCATCTGGCGGCCAGCCGCCAGTGCCGCCGCCTCGGTCACACGCACCAGTTCGAGGGCAAGGTTGCGGGTCGGTTCAGCTAACATAGCTTACTAACCTCCATATGATTATTTGCTAGAGCAGGAACCAGGCGATCAGGAGATACCCCAACACTCCACCCCATAACCAGGAATCGAGCCGGTCGAGCACACCGCCGTGTCCTGGGATGATGTTGCTCGAGTCTTTCAGGCCGGCCTGGCGCTTGAACATGCTCTCGCCCAGGTCGCCGAGGGTCGTTACGACCGACAAGACTGCGCCAAGGGCGGCGCCCTGCCACCAGGGCAAGACAGGACCTCCGAGGCTGGCCCACAGGACCGCCAGCCCCGCCCCGCCGAGGGTCCCGAACACGACACCTCCCCAGTAGCCTTCCCAGGTCTTCTTCGGGCTGAGCCGCGGGCTGAGCAGGTGCTTCCCAAAGCGGACGCCGACGAAATATGCCGCCGAATCCGCGATCCAGACCGCCCCCAGGACGAGGAAAAACCACCACAAGCCATCGGGCATGGCGCGCAGGTCGATCAGGTAGGCGCCAACCCAGCCAAGGTAAGCCACCCCGGCCACACTGACGGCAAAGTCGCTCCCGGCCCGGTCACGACCACGTTCATACTCAATAAGATGAATGGTCATGGCTACCAGCAGGATTAAAGCAAAGACTGCAGCGGCCCCATCCGGGTAGTAAGCGCGCCCAAGGAGGATCGCGACAACGCCACCGACGACGAGAATTGTGGAGGCGTTGTGGTCAATGGCATGAAATATCCTTGTGTATTCCCAGGCAGCAATCCCGAGCAACAAGATGATCAGCAGGTTGTAGTAGATGCCTCCAACTATCACCGCCGGAATGCCAACCAGCGCCAGGACCAGCGCGGCTAATGTACGTTTAACCAATATCACAGGGCTCATCCTTATCCACGCTAGATAGACCACCAAAGCGCCGGTCGCGTCTCGAATAGGTCTCCAATGCTTTGCGGAACTGCTTTTTATCAAAATCTGGCCAGTAGGTGGGGGTCACATACCATTCGGAATATGCACCTTGCCAAATAAGGAAATTGGAGATACGCAGCTCCCCGGATGTACGGATGATCAGATCCGGGTCCGGGACGCCGGCGGTGAACAGGTATCTATTGACCAACTGATCGGTAACATTTTCGGGCCGGATCCCAGCTTCGATGATCCGCCGGATCGCACAGACGATTTCATCCCGTCCCCCGTAATTAAAGGCGACATTCAACACAAGCCGGTCATTGCCTTTTGTCAATTCGATGGCAGCCAACACTTTTTCCTGCAGCTTTGGAGCCAGTTGGTCGAGATGGCCGATGTGGCGCAACTGCACGCCTTCCTGGTGCAACTCGGACAGCTCCTTGTCGATGACATCTTCCAGGATGTGCATCAAGCCATCGACTTCCTCTTTCGGCCGGCCCCAGTTTTCGGTTGAGAAGGCGTAGATCGTCAGATACTGGATGCCGAACTCGACACAGGCCCTGATGATCCGGCGCAAATTCTCCGTACCGGCGCGATGGCCTACCAGCCGCGGCAAACCACGGGATAGCGCCCAGCGGCCGTTACCATCCATGATGATCGCAACGTGGGTTGGAACCTGGAAATGAAGAGGCTTGTTCTTATCCGCCATAGGCCCAGCCTATATTTCCATGATCTCCTGTTCTTTATGCTGGCCAACCTTGCTGATCTCCTCAATGTGTTTATCGGTGATTTTCTGGAGGTCGTCTTCGCCCCGTTTGAGATCGTCTTCAGAGATGAGTTTTTCGCGTTCAAAGTCACGTAGATCATTGTTCAAATCCCGGCGCACGTTCCGGACGGCGATACGGGCATCTTCCAGCCGGCTGTGGACAACTTTGACGAGTTCACGCCGGCGTTCTTCTGTCAGAGGTGGCAGGTTCAAGCGGATTTGCTTGCCATCATTGCTCGGGGTCAGACCGAGATCGGAGGCCAGGATTGCCTTTTCAGTTGCCTTGAGCGATGTTGGGTCGAAAGGCCGGATGAGCAGGCTGCGAGGATCTGGCACTGAGATGGATGCCAATTGCATCAGCGGAGTCGGTGTCCCGTAGTAATCTACCGCCAGACGCTCGACCAACGCGGGAGTAGCACGACCGGTGCGGATTCCTGCCAAGTCGTCTTCAAGGCTTTGAATGGCGGCTTGCATCCGTGTTTCAGCATCCTTAAGAACATCCTTGATCATCACTATCTCCTTGGGTAGTTTCGCGATTTACATCCTAAGGATACCCCAAAATTGGGAAAAACGCTACTACTGCTACTCGCATCGATTTCTGCACTGGTTCGACCAAGAAATTAGTGCCCGGACAGGCTGATTCTGATTGATAAAAACAGGCCGTTTATAGTCGCCGATGGCGCGACCATTAGACATTATCGGTGATAACATAAAGCACCGTCCCGAAGGATTATTTCGAGTAATTTAAGTGCCCGACTGCAACCTTCGGGACGTTTTTTCTAATTGCCTATAAAGTCTATTATGTGCATAAACTCAAAATCATATCAATCACTTTTAGCATGTCCGGGTACAAGGACCAAACAGAACTCTGCTTTCAAATATTTTCGCAGTACACAGGTACAGAAAAAAGGTTTCCAATAATGTACACTGGAAACCCTCTCAATCGATATCAAAAACAATCAAGTTCTGGAAACCACCAATTACGCTGTGACCAGGGTGCCTACCTGTTCGCCGCGCAGGGCCTTTTCGAGTGCCCGGGGATCCCACAAATTCACCACCAGGATGGGCAACCCATTGTCCATGCACAATGAGATCGCCGTACTGTCCATGACTTCCAACCGGCGGTTGAGGACATCAATGTAGGTGAGGCGATCAAACATCTTGGCTTTGTTATTTTTCTTGGGGTCTGAATCGAACACGCCGTCCACCTTGGTGGCTTTGATCAAGACATCCGCATCGATCTCGATCGCCCGCAAGGCCGCGGCTGTATCCGTCGAAAAGAAAGGATTCCCCGTCCCGGCGCCGAAGATGACCACGCGTTGTTTTTCCAGGTGGCGCATGGCGCGCCGCCGGATATATGGTTCCGCGACAGCGCGCATCTCAATCGCCGACTGGACCCGGGTGAGGACATCGGCGCGCTCGAGGGCATCCATCAGGGCCATCGCATTCATCATGGTGGCAAGCATGCCCATATAGTCTGCTGTGGCGCGGTCCATGCCCCGGTTCAGGCCTTGGACGCCGCGCCATAGATTGCCGGCTCCGATGACGATCGCCACTTCAACGCCCATTTCGTGGACTGTCTTCACCCGCTGGGCAATCGCCTCAGCCTGCAAGGGGTCGATCCCAAAACCTCCCTCGCCGGCCAGAGCTTCACCGCTCAACTTGAGCAGAATGCGTTTGTATTTCAGTCCCCTACTCATCATGGCACTCCTGGTAAATGGTGTAAAAAAGGCCAACCAACGGTTGGCCTTTTGCTGACGGATTAACCTTCCAAACCCTCTCCCAGTTCCCAGCGTTCAAACCGGCGGATGACGATGTTTTCGCCGGTAGCAGCGATCAGATCCAGAAGAAGCTTTTCAACAACAACCTGCTCGTCGCGGATATAGGGCTGACGCAACAGGCAGGCCTCGTCCTTGAATTTTTCCAGACGTCCCTCGGCAATCCGCTCGAGAATGTTCTCAGGTTTGCCTTCCTCGCGGGCGCGGGCTTTGGCAATTTCTATCTCATGCTGCATCACTTCTGCCGGGATCTGCTCTGGCTTTACATACTGCGGGGCGCCGGCAGCAATCTGGAGGGCCATTTCATGGGCAAAGCTCCGGAACGAATCGGACCGGGCGACAAAGTCTGTTTCGCAATTGATCTCGACCATGACACCCACGCGCCCGTTGCCATGTGAGTAAAGTTCCACGGCTCCCTGAGATGCAACCCGATCCGCACGTTTGGCCGCTGTTGCCAGGCCCTTTTCGCGCAGAAAATCGACGGCCTTTTGATAATCTCCGTCGGCCTGCTCAAGCGCCTTGCGGCAATCCAGGACGCCCGCATTGGTTGCCGTGCGCAACTCTTTGACCATATCAGTTGTGATTTCCATGCCATTTCCTCGATAAGCAATTATATTTCGTCACCGGATTCTGACTCGGGCTTGCCATCATCGCGTTCATTATCGTCCGGCACGGTTTCGTTATTGTCATCATTTGATCCATCTTCAGCTTCGTCACCAGGGTCTGACTTGGGCTTGTCATCAGCATTTGCTTTATCATCAGGCTCGGGTTCATTATTGTCATCATTTGATTCATCTTCAGCTTCGTCACCGGAGTCTGCCTTGAGCTTGTCATCAGCGCTTGCTTTATCATCAGGCTCGGGCTTGTTATTGTCAGCATTAGATTCATCTTCTTTTTCTTCATCTTTTGGCCCTGGCGCTAGCTTCGCGAGGGTTGCTTCGCCCAGCAGGTCTTCGTCTTCTAGTTCTTCTTCATCGACGATGTGGACCGCTTTCCTGGCAGGAGCAGCTTCAGCGCGTTTCATTTCTTCTTCCACCATGGCATCATCTTCTTTGCGTATGGCCTTGCCTTCCAGGACTGCATCGGCGATCTTGCCTACCAGCAATTTAATCGCCCGGATAGCGTCATCATTGGAGGGGATGACATAATCGATACTGGCCGGATCACAGTTTGTATCGACGAGGCCAACGACCGGGATGCCGAGCAGGTTGGCTTCGTGGACGGCAGTAGCCTCCCGGCCGATATCGACCACAAACAACCCGTCCGGCGGACGTTTCATGTTGCGAATACCGGACAGGCGGGTATCCAGCCGGTTGATCCGCCGCTGGATGACCAAGCCTTCTTTTTTGGTCAACCGCTCTATTTCACCAGTCTGGAATAACTTCTCCAGGCGTTCAAGCTCCTGGATACGTTGATTTATGGTGAACCAGTTGGTCAATATGCCACCCATCCAGCGCTCGGTTGCGTAAGGCATGCCACAGCGCTCCGCTTCCTCGCGGACGGTTTCCTGAGCTTGGCGTTTGGTGCCGACGAACAGGATAACGCCGCCACCAGCAACGAGATCGCGAACGACCGTGTAGGCTGTGCCGAGCGCCTTGACGGTCTGCTGCAAGTCAATGATATGGATACCATTGCGCTCGGTGAATATGTAAGGTTTCATCGCCGGATTCCATTTATTGGTCCGGTGGCCGAAATGGACGCCGCTTTCCAGCAGTGCTTTCATTGAGACAATCGCCATAGGGTTTTTCTCCTGCGTTGTACCTCCGCCTCCATCATCCCTGCCAGCGATCACGTCTGTGTAGTCCGTGGCACGCACTGTCAGGTCCGGAAGGCGTGTGAGATTGGGGTCATTATTTGCCCACCCCGGGGCAAGATATGTCCCATCCATCAATCGCATTGAGGATGGGAGCGGCGGCTAGTATACCACAAAAACCTGCCGTGACCCAGAATTGATCCCCACGAGAACGAAGCATGCTATACTTCATGAAATCAATTGTCTGGGCGAGAAGATGAAATTCCTTCGAAAACTTGCTGAATACTTCACTGCTCCCGCTGTTACCAGGTTTACCTACTACCCGATCACAGTCCAATGCCGGCGGTGTGGGCAGGTGATCGATTCTCAAATTAACTTAAACAACGATCTCAGCATTGAATATTCAGAAGATGGAAGCGCTTACTATATCTGTCGGAAAATCATCCTCGGAAACGACACCTGTTTCCAACAGATTGAAGTCAACCTGAAATTCAGCCCAGACCGGCAAGTAATCGCCCAATCCATCAGCGGGGGCGATTTCGTGGACGAATAGATCACAGGCGGTTCGATAAAAAATCGTCCTGGTATTCTTTCCAGGACGATTTTTGTTGTTTAGTAGGCCAAGGCCTGACCGTATAGCTGTTGGCGGATCTGGATAACCTGCCGCCGGAAGCGGTCATCCCGTTCGATCATATCCGCCACTTTTTCACAGGCGTACATCACTGTGGTGTGATCCCGGCCCCCCAAAGCCTGCCCGATCCGGGGCAACGAGATATTCGTCTCACGCATCAGGAACATCGCGATCTGGCGAGGCAAGGCCACATCCCGCGACCGGTCCGGGCTCAACATCCGGTCGATCGAGAGGTTGAATGTCCTGGCAACCACATCCACGACAGTGTCAGGGAGAATGTCGCCGCGCTGGGGCAGCAGATCGGCCAGAGCGACTTCAGCCAGTTGCATCGTCAACGCGGCGCCGCTGAGGTCGGCAAAGGCGATGATGCGGTTGAGCGCTCCTTCCAGTTCGCGGATATTGGATTGGATCCGTCGGGCGATCACTTCCATGATCTCAGGCGGGACATCACAGCCTTTGCGCTCCGCTTTTGTCCGCAGGATGGCCAGGCGGGTCTCGAAATCTGGCGGTTGGATGTCCGCAGTCAGGCCCCATTCAAAGCGTGAGCGCAGCCGTTCTTCCAACGTGACCATTGCCTTGGGCGGCCGGTCCGATGAGATGATGACTTGCTTGTTCTGCCCATGCAGGGTGTTGAAAGTATGGAAAAACTCCTCCTGGGTCGCTTCCTTCCCGGCGATGAATTGGATATCATCGATCAGCAGCACATCGCTGGAGCGGTATTTTTCCCGGAAGGCCTGGGTTGTGTGGGTCCGGATCGCTCCGATCAAGTCATTGGTAAACTCTTCTGATGAGACATATAAAACATTCAAACCATGTTGCTGGCACAAGTTTCCTATCGCATGGAGGAGATGGGTCTTCCCCAAACCAACTCCCCCATAGAGGAAAAGCGGATTATAGGCCGTGGCCGGATTCTCTGCAACAGCCATCGAAGCAGCATGTGCCAATCGGTTATTTGGACCGACAACAAAATTGTTAAAAATATATTTGGGGTTGAGCGCCGGGTTCCACAGTTGTGCATCCGCCAGGGCTTTGTTTTCTTCTTCAACGGGGTGGATCGTTTCATCGGGCACAATTTGAGTTAATCCCATTGATGGTTCTGCTTCGCCCTGGGTCACCTTGAATTGAACATCCACATCCCGGTTCATGATCCCAATCAGCAAGCGCGAGACTGTACTGGAGAGGCGGCTTTCCAACCAGTCGCATGAATACGCATTACGGACGCCGACTACAAACAAGCCTTCGTCGTAGGATAAGACCCGCGTGTCACGGACCCAGGTATCGTACGATGCTTTTGGCATATCCATCTGAAGCTGACCTAACACAGATTGCCAGGCTTGTTTTGCATCCATACTCGTCCTCCTCCGGACAATTTCTTGCAATGAGATGCAGGGAAGCAAGCCCACTGGCGATGCAGTGGGAGAATCTTGCTGATTTATTAACCTCTAAGACCTGCTTTACAGGGGGAGGTAGCGAAGCTACCCCGATTTCACGCTAGCACTATTCTAGCAGATAACATAGCGAAAATCCAATATAATAGCCTACGCTACATTAAAAACTTGAAGAATTTTAAGATGGCTCGAACCTTAAATCAACCTGCGGTCTTCTTATTATTGGAAACACATTTCGCAAACACAGCACCCCCCAGAGTTACGGTTACCCAATCTGCACCCCCCATATATGGGATACTATTCCAGGTACTTACCCGATTACTATCAGCATGTCCAGAAAACTTAAATAAATCAAAACAATAGACTGGTTGTCTTACAACCATGTGAAACGCGGAATTCAGCGTTTCGGCTTTCCGGTTCCTATGGGTCAGGCGGATGCGTTGGGAATCGAGCGCGGCACCCAGGCCAGGATTGTCGTCCCGTCCGACAGGGTCGAGGAGATATCCAGGTCACCGCCTACATTTTGCGCCCGGGTTCCCATGTTCGCAAGTCCATGACCTATAGATTTGCGCGCCGTGTCGACGTTGAAACCCCGGCCATCATCATGGACTTCAAGTAAGACCCGGTCAGATGTAGACCAAAGATTCACGGCGACTTTTTTCGCCTCGGCATGCTTGGCAACGTTTGCCAGCGCCTCCTGGCAGATGTGGAAAACCGCCATGGCATGGGTCTGTGGCAGGTCCGTCAGGTAGTCATTCTTGGGTCCGGTTAGCTTGATTTCTACTTGTGCATTCTGGCGGAATTCAGCCACCAGCCGGCTCAACCCATCGATCAAATTCTCTTCACGAAACTGTCGCGGACGAAGGTCAAGGATGTAGTTGCGCAGGTCTCGGATCGTCATGTTCAGGTCAGTTATCGCTTTCTGGACAATCTCGTCTGCCTGGGTGACATTTTCGCGCATCACCTGGCGGAGATTTTCCAGGTTCAGCCCGACCCCATAGATCGACTGGATGATCCCGTCGTGCATATCCATCCCGATCCGTTCACGTTCCTCGAGCACAGCCAGGCGGCGGGCGTTGTAATGCAGGCGAGCATTCTGGATGGCAGTCCCTGCTCCCGATCCAACTGAGCTCAACAATTTTAGTTCATGTTCTTCAAATAGTTTTTGGTTCCGCGTGGCCATGGTCAGCACACCGGTCAACTGAGCGCGGGCAGTCAGGGGAATGCAGGCGATCTGGCGGAAACCAGCCTTGACAACTGCTTCTCGCAGGAAGCGGTTGTCGGCAGCCAGGTCGTTGCTGACAATGGGACTCATCGTTTCCGCCGTGATGCCAACGAGCCCCTCCCCGACCTTGAACCGAGTCTTGGTCCAGAACGCTTCTGCAGCCTCACCGCGATGCAATACCAGGCGCAGCGTCTGACCATCCTCGTCGAGCAGGAATATCTCGCCTGCCTCCACCTGGAAATGCGCCATCAGCAGGGCGAGGGTCTTGTTGAGGATCTCATCCATCTCAAGCGAGGATGCCAGCGCAGATCCGATATGGTTGATGAGCGCAAGGTCTTGATTGCGGTCCAACAGGGCTTCATCACGCTGTTGTACTTCGGTATAGAGCCGGGCATTCTGGATCGCCACGCCTGCGTAGGCAGCCAGCATCTCGATGATCTTCTCATCATCCGAGCTGAATTCTGAGCCATCGGCTTTATTTGTCAGGTAAATTTGCCCCAGTTGTTTATCCCCCAAACGGATGGGAACACCCAGGAAGGAACTCATCGGCGGGTGACCGGAGGGGAAGCCCACGCTGCGCGGGTCCTGGCTGATCTCCTCTAGGCGGACGGTCCCGCTCCCCTTCATTAATACACCGAGCAAGCCACGCCCACGTGGCGGATGAGGGATCCGTTTCATCTCTTCGGGGGTTATGCCAACAGTGATGAACTGCTTCAGGTTCCCGTTATCATCCAAAACCCCCAACGCGGCGTATTGCGCCTGAGCCTGCTCGCACGCCGCTGAGGCAATGCGTTCCAGGAGAGTTTCAATGGAAATATCCTTGACCAACTCAAGACTTGCCCGATGCAATCCAACCAGGCGTTCTTGAAGTTCTTCCCATGTCAGGAGCATGTTTATTTCCTTATTCAATCCAGATAATTTTACTCCACTTGTCCATATTCGCCAAGTTTGATAGATTTTGCCAGAACCTGCGGTTAGAATCAAGCCAATTAATAACATGAGGTGCCTATGACAACATCCCGCATAGACGGTTTTTATAATCTTCCTGTGAATGAGCGGCTGGAAACCCTTGCCAAAGCGGCTGGATTACCATTGGAAGAGTTAACTGCCTTCCTCGGCCAGCATGGCCTGGGACTCGACCAGGCTGACCATATGATCGAGAACGTAGTCGGGGTGCATGCCTTGCCGCTCGGCATCGGGCTGAATTTCCTCGTCAACGGCCGGGAGGTCCTTGTCCCGATGGCCATCGAAGAGCCATCCGTTGTTGCAGGGGCTTCCTTCATGGCAAAACTTGCCCGGGCCGGGGGCGGCTTTGAGGCCACGACCTCGCCCCCGGAGATGATCGGCCAGGTCCAGGTCCTCGATGTGCCGGACCTGGTCTTGGCGAGCAGGAATTTATTGGATCATAAAAGCGAATTGCTTGCTCTGGCAGATCAAGTCGATCCGGTGCTCAAGAAGCTCGGGGGTGGTGGGCGCGACCTGGAAGTTCGCATTATAGAAGCGACTCCCATCGGCGCATTCATGGTTGTCCATGTGATCTATGATGTCCGCGATGCCATGGGAGCCAATGCGGTCAACACGGTCTGTGAGCGCCTGGCGCCGCGGATCGAAGAGTTGACTGGCGGGCGCGTCCATTTACGCATCCTCTCAAACCTGGCGGACCAGCGCATTGCGCGGGCGCGTTGCACGATCCCGGTCGGCCGCCTCGCATTCGATGGCTATTCCGGAGAACAGGTCCGGGATGGCATCATCGCTGCCTGGGCTTTCGCTGCTGCGGACCCCTACCGGGCTGCCACGCATAACAAAGGAATCATGAACGGTGTGGACGCGGTCGTCATCGCTACCGGGAACGACTGGCGAGCCATCGAGGCCGGCGCACACGCCTATGCATCCCGGTCAGGGATGTACACCAGCCTGAGCACCTGGGGCGAGGATGGCGGAGGGGATCTGACGGGTTCGCTCGAAATGCCGATGGCGGTGGGGATCGTCGGCGGGGCGACCAAGGTCCATCCAACCGCCCGGGCTGCGTTGAAATTAACCGGCGTACAAACGGCAGCCGAACTGGCAGAGATCATCGTCTCAGTCGGGCTGGCCCAGAACCTGGCCGCGCTGCGCGCCCTCGCCACGGAAGGCATCCAGCGCGGGCATATGTCGCTTCATGCCAGACAGGTGGCGATTGCCGCCGGCGCAACCGGTGATATGATCGAGAAGGTCGCCGCGCAAATGGTGGCGGAGAAAACGGTAAGGATAGATAGAGCGGAAGAGATTTTAAAGCCTTTGGATCAATAGGATTAGTTGGAATATCAACATGAAATGGTCTTATGAGTTTGATAAGTGTATATTTTGCAAGACAAATCCTCCCGGGAATTGGGAACATATAATTCCCGAATCATTAGGTGGAAGGTTACAGGCAAAAATCTTGTGCGTTTCATGCAATAGCATACTGGGCAGCGAACTTATTGGAAATTTAAAACAGAATGCATCAATTCGATTGATTATGGAAGATTTAAAAACCGAGTTGCCAGTACTGTATTCAAAGTTAATGGATAAGGCAACTTTTGTAGCAAAATCGCCAGATGGAACTTTAGTCCGCGTATCGCGTACTAACAATGGTCAAAAGGTGCTTGCTTCAAAAGGAATGGACGGCTCGCTTATTCAAGACACCAAAGAGGCGAGTAAATATCTTGAGAACGTGCTTACAAAAACCAAGATGCCTTCAGATGAAATAAAAAGATTGAAAAAAAGATTCAATGAGCTAGAAGAAGATATACCACTAGATGTTTCCGACGATTACACCTTCATAAAGCGCCCTCTCTCAAAGTTTCAACCCGAACTTAATCCAGATGTGAAAATAGATGATAGGCTACCAACACTTATTGCCTTTGAGTTTTTGGCTTTACTTATAGGTAATCAAATCCTTAGCGCGAACTTTGATGAAATTCGCCAATATATTCGCTATGGAACATACACGGAAATGCTCGTTGTGGAACAGGTACAGGGCAAGAAAAACGATACCTTTCACACTATAGTCGTTGAGCCAAAGGACAACACAATACGATTTCATGTAAGATTGTTTCGTTGGCTCACATTTTTTGTGACATTCAAGCATTATGTGTATAAAGGACTCGACAGTGTATATATCGAGGATTTGAAATTGCGTAAAAGTCTTTATGCAAGGACACAAGAAGAAGCAAAACAAAACATGTGGTACGAATTAAAGTAAGGAATAATTATGACAACCCCTCTCTCCTCCTCTCCCACTCTCCTCAAACCATCTCGTGCAGTAGGCATTATCGGCTACGGGGCCTACATACCCCGCTACCGGTTGCCTGCCAGGGAAGTCGCCCGCATCTGGACGGGCGGACGGGCCTCCGGATTGCCGATTAAAGAAAAATCCGTCCCCGGGCTGGACGAAGATGTGATCACCATGTCGATCGAAGCGGCCCGCAATGCCATGCGCCGCGCCGGGGTTGACCCCGAGGAGATTCGCGCTGTCTGGGTCGGGTCCGAATCGCATCCTTATGCCGTCAAGCCGACAGCCACTATCGTTGCTGAGGCAATCGGGGCCGCCCCGTACGTCCAGGCTGCAGACGTGGAATTCGCCTGTAAAGCCGGCACGGAAGCCATGGTCATGGCTATGGGGCTGGTGGGCTCGAGCATGGCAGATTATGCCCTGGCGATCGGGATGGACACCGCCCAGGGGAAGCCGGGTGACGCCTTGGAATACACCGCCGCTGCCGGTGGTGCCGCGTTCATCATCGGGCCGGCGGAAGAATCGTTGGCCCGGATCAACACCTCTTTCTCATATGTCACTGATACCCCCGATTTCTGGCGGCGCGAGCACCAGAAATACCCCGAACACGGGATGCGTTTCACCGGGGAACCGGCGTACTTCAAACACATCACCGAGGCAGCCAAGGCGATGATGGAAGCCAGCGGGACAACTGCAAAGGATTACCGCTGGGCTGTCTTCCATCAGCCAAACACGAAATTCCCGCAACGGGTGGCCAAATTACTGGGATTCAGCCAGGAGCAGATCGAACCCGGATTGCTGGTCCCGATCATCGGAAACACCTACGCCGGGGCTGCGATCATCGGCCTGAGTGCGATCCTGGATGTGGCCCAAGCGGGTGAGCGCATCCTGCTGGTATCGTTCGGCTCAGGTGCCGGATCGGACGCGTTCGACATCGTTACAACCGATAAGCTACTGGAACGCCGGGACAAGGCCCCGAAAACCCATGATTACATTGCCCGGCGCACCGAGATCGATTATGCCACCTATGTCCGGATGCGCGGCAAGATTGCGATGAAGTAACCGCGATGGATATGACCGAGGTAATCATTGCCGGTATCGGACAGACGGAGGTAGGCGAGCATTGGGAAATTTCCCTGCGCTCGTTGACACTCAAGGCCATCCAGGCTGCCATCCAGGACGCGGCCGGGTTGAAACCCCAGATCCTCATTGTCGGAAATATGCTTGCTGCCAACCTCTCACGCCAGGCGCATCTGGGGGCATTGCTGGCAGATTTCAGTGGCATGACCGGGATCGAAGCCAGTGCAGTCGAGGCTGGTGGTGCTTCCGGAGGAGCGGCCATCCGCCAGGGGTACCTGGCAGTCGCGAGTGGCCTGGTGGACGTTGCCCTGGTGGTTGGAGTGGAGAAGTTCACAGACGTGGTCGGGCCAGGGGTCGAGTCCGCCCTGACTACCCTTGCAGATAGTGATTTCGAAGCCTCTCAAGGGGTCACCCCTGCTTCGCAGGCTGCCCTGCTCATGCAACGCTACCTCCACGAGTTCGAGGTCCCTGCTGATGGGCTGGCAGGGTTTGCCATCAATGCCCATGCCAATGCAGTTGCCAATCCCTATGCCATGTACCGCAAAGCCATCAGCGCAGACGCCTACCGGAAAGCGGAAACCATCAGCGAGCCGGTCAACATGCTGGATATGGCCCCCAACGCTGACGGAGCTGCCGCCCTCATCCTGACCCGGCGCGAATTGCTGCTTCCCGGTAACCATTGCCCGTTGGTGCGGATCGCCTCCTCATCCAGCGCAGCGGACACCATCGCGATCCACGACCGGATGGATCCGCTCTGGTTTTCTGCAGCCCAGATTTCCGTGGTTCAGGCGCTGCGCAAAGCAGGGCTTACCCGTGAGCAAATCGACTTTTTCGAATACCACGATGCCTTTACAATCTTCGCGGCCCTGGCGTTGGAAGCGGCCGGCTATGCCAAACGTGGCGAGGGATGGAAACTCGGCACTGGGGATATCATCGGCCTGAAAGGCTCGATCCCCTGCGCTACGCTGGGTGGGTTGAAGGCGCGCGGTTACCCGGGCGGTGCGACCGGGGTGTACCAGGCGGTCGAGGCCACCATCCAGCTACGTGGCCAGGCAGGCGCGAACCAGGTCTCCGGGGCGCGGTACGGAATGGTCCAATCGCTGGGTGGGCCAGCATCTGTGGCAGTCACCCACATCCTCCAAAGGCTGGAAGCAGAAGATAAAACTTAGCAGTTTCACAGCTGGATAGGATTCGGGGGTGTGGTGGGCTGGCGAAGCCAGCCCACCACACCCCCCACCATCTTGAAGTGCGTAAGTCCTAAAACGAATTGATCTTGAGAGTCCGGGGCGGTCAAAGGTTGGCTTGATTTGAACCCCGGTAGTGTCTGCGCATGATTAAGATCATGTGTCATTGCTGGGTGAGCGTAATATTGGACGTTCCACCTAGATAGACACAGTTGACTTGCTGAGACTCAAAATTGGGGTTATGATATATATTGTGGCAGTCCGATTGTCCACAAATCAACCCCTTAAAGGAGAAGAAAGATGAAAAAGCTGTACCTGTTCATATCGTTGCTTGTTGTAGCGACGATGGTCTTGACTGCCTGCGGCCCGGTGGAAACACCCGAGCCAACGGATGCACCGATGACCGAAGAGGCGACCTCGGCGCCGACCGAACCGCCTGCGCCCTCCCTGGGCACACCGGAGAACCCGATCATCCTGGCTCTGGCACCGTCTGCCAATACCCAGGAACTGGTCGCCGGTGGTGAGGCCATAGCCGCACGCCTGTCAGAATTGACCGGCTACACCATCGAAGTCACCGTCCCAACGAACTACGCCGCTTTGGTTGAGGCCATGGGCTCCGGCAATGCGCACATAGGCTTCCTGCCGACCGTACCCTACATCGTTGCTTACGAGAAGGGCTATGCGACGGTTGGTCTGGTGACGCTGCGCAACGGCGCCGACCACTACTCGTTCCAGGTGGTCGTCAATGCAGCTCGCATCGCTGAAGGCACCTTCACGGCCTACTATGACGCGGCCGCCGGCGCGAACACTGCCGATGCCGCTACAGCGCTGGCCCAGTTTGCAGGCACACGGCCTTGCTACACCGACCCGCTGTCTTCTTCTGGTTACCTGGTGCCCGCCGGCTTCTTTGCTGCCAGCGGCATCTCCACCCGGGCTGGTGCCTGGGTGCAGGGACACCCGACTGTCATCAAGTCGATCTACCTGAGCCCGCGCGGCGAGATCTGCGACTTCGGCACCACCTACGTGGATGCCCGCACGGCAGTCACCGGGGATTTCCCGGATGTCAACGATCAGGTTGTGATTGTCTGGATCTCAGATCCCATCATCCCGAACGATACGATTTCGTTCATTGCGACGATGGATGCCGAGATGCGCCAGATCCTTGTCGACGCCTTCTTGGATATTGTCTCGACTGAAGACGGCCTCCAACTGCTCAAGGACGGTGGATACAGCATCGGTGGTCTACGCGCCGCAGACGATTCCTTCTTTGATAATTACAGGGTTTACCTGGAATCCATCGGCTTCGACATCAATAGCTACCGCTAAAACGTGTAAGGAAGGAGGGAGGGCTTTTGCCCTCCCTCTCTTTATTTATAAGAGCAGGTGAATCATGCTGCGTGTCCAAAATCTCACCAAAGTTTACCCGGGTGGAACCGAAGCCCTGACGGATGTCAGCTTCGAAGTCGAGGATGGTGAATTCCTTGTCGTGATCGGTCTTTCCGGGTCGGGCAAGTCCACCCTCTTGCGCTGTATCAACCGGCTTATCGAGCCCACCGAAGGAAAGATTTTCTGGGACGATGTCGATATCACTGCCGCACCACCGGCGGAACTTCGCCGCATCCGCCGCAGCATTGGGATGATCTTCCAACAGTTCAATCTGGTCAAACGCTCCAGCGTGATGACCAACGTGATGAGCGGGCGGCTGGGGTATACCAATCCCTGGCTGTCCATGCTGGGTATCTGGCCACCAGGCGAAAAGCAACGGGCTGTCAAAGCCCTCGAACGGGTTGGGATAGCCGACAAGGCTTCCAGCCGGGCCGACGCTCTTTCAGGCGGCCAGCAGCAGCGGGTCGGGATCGCCCGGGCCCTGATGCAGGACCCCAAGATTATCCTGGCCGACGAACCTGTCGCCAGCCTCGACCCGGTCCTTTCGCATTCTATTCTGCAATACCTCGAGCAATTAAATAAAGAGGGGATGACAGTCATCTGTAGCCTGCACTTCCTGGATCTGGTCCATCGCTACGCCACCCGGGTCATCGCCCTCAAGGATGGCATCAAGGTCTTCCAGGGTCTGCCGCAGGAAATCGACCGAGCCAAGTTCAAGGAAATCTATGGCGAGGAGGCGCAGGAGGTGCGTGCCGCCTCGTTAGAGGCCGCGGCATGAAAGAAGAATCCGCTACAAAATACTCCCCCCTCCTGGCCGGAGTGCTTTCTGCATTTATCCCTGGCCTTGGGCAGATATACACCCGCCAGCGCTACCGAGGTGTGGTCATCCTGATTGCTTTACTGATAATATTTGGGATGGTCGCCTGGTATGGACAACCGGGATGGTTCATTGCCCCGGCGGGGATTTTCCTCTGGAATATTTGGGACGCCGTCAGCCTGGCAGGAGGCCGAGGAAGGTCCTTTCTGCTCCCGGTGCTTCTTGGCTTGGTAGCGGCATATAGTATTGGCTGGCAAATGATCGGGATCGATTTCAGCTCTGCCAGCCTGGAACGGGCGCAAGCGGTCATCCGCCCGATGTTGCGTCCGGATATCATCGAGGAGCGCAGTGAACTCAATCGCATGTGGACGCCGATTACTGTGCCCTGTCCCACCACTGAAGCCCCGCCTCCTGCCAATCGTCAAGATGGCGACAAATCCGCTTTCGCCCTGCCGGACTGCGTCAGGGTCAGCGAGACGGTGATCGTATCGGCCAGCGGTCTCTGGCCGGATGCTGACACTGTCATCTGGTGGGAGACAAACATTGGCGATGACAAACCGTTGGGCGGAAATGAGAATGCCCCGCTGATCCTGCGCACAGATGAGTTTGGTTCCCTGACCACAACCATCCGTGTCCCGAGCACGATCCTGATCGCCCAGCCCGACCCGACATTGCCGCTTACCCACCGGATTTACTTCGATCAGCGTCGCCCGATTGGCGGAGTTCAACTTTCGACCAATGGCGCATTTGTCGTTAAGGGAATGACAGAATCAGTGACGATGGCGCTCATGGCCACCTTCCTGGCCACCCTGCTGGCAATCCCGATCAGCTTCCTGGCAGCCCACAATCTTATGGCAGGCAACCCGATCACATTAGTGATTTATGTGATCGTCCGCACTGTCTTGAATGTAGTCCGCTCGATTGAGGCCTTGATTATCGCCATCGTTTTTGTGATCATCGTCGGGCTGGGGCCATTCGCGGGTGTCATGGCGCTGGTGGTCCACTCGGTGGCAGCACTGGCGAAACTGTATTCCGAAGTCATCGAGGGGATAGACCCGGGACCGATCGAGGCAATCCGCGCCACAGGTGCCAACTGGCTGCAGATGGTCCGGTTTGGTGTCATTCCTCAGATCGTGCCACCCTTCACGGCATTTACGATCTACCGCTGGGACATCAACGTGCGCATGTCGACGATCGTCGGCTTCGTTGGCGGCGGTGGGATCGGTTTCTATCTTGTCCAGTGGATCCAGATCAATGAAATGCGGGCGGTAGGCGCAGCTTTCATCGCAATCGCCCTGGTAGTCATTACCCTGGATTACGGCAGCGCTAAAATCCGGGAAAGGTTGATATAGCCATGAAAGACCTTTCCCACCTCAAGCGGCTTGTGCTGAACACACTCCTGATCGCAGTCTTGGTTCTGCTTTTCGGTGTATCTTACCGGGTGACGAAAATCGACTTTCCCCGTTTGATCAGGGATGCTGGGAAGGCGCGCGATTTCGTCTCCGCTTTCCTGAACCCGGACCTGGTGACGCGGGATGTCGAGACGACAACGATCCAGATCGCCTTCCCGATCCCTTGCGGGACCGCCCCAGAGGCGATATGGCCTGAATCCGGCCCGCGCTTGGAAACCAGCGTTCCATGCGCCGAGGCGCGCGAGCACTTCACCCTGGAAGGGTTTGACCTGGCTCCGAACGCCGGGCTTGCCCTGCGCTGGCACTTCCCTGATGACCGCGTCCTGACGTTCGACCGGCTGACCACAGATGATGACGGTCATTTTGCTGTCGAAGTGGAAGCCAGGCAGATCGCAACTTCTGTTGATGGCGTTGCCAGTACCATCGAAGTGGATACGCTAATCCCGGTTGGCCCGATCAAGCCCAGCAAGGCATTGCTGGATGTGACCGAAAATATGTTCGTCACGATTTTCATGGCAATGTTGGCGACGACTATCGCTACTATCGTTGCCGCGCCGCTCAGTTTCCTCGCCGCGAGCAACATCACCAAACGCGGTTGTATCGGGACGTCGGTCTACTACATAAACCGCTCCTTCTTCAATATCCTGCGTTCCTACGATCCCCTGGTCATGGCGGTTGTCTTTGCGTTCTGGCTGGGGTTTGGCCCCTTTGCCGGGACACTGGCCTTGACTGTAGTGACCATTGCATCGCTCGGTAAACTGTTCTCCGAAGCCGTTGAGAGCATCGATCCAGGTCCGATTGAAGCCTTGCAGGCCACCGGGGCGAATCGCTTCCAGACGGTTATCTATGCCGTAATCCCCCAGATCCTGCCGGACTTTGTATCCTTTATCGTCTATCATTGGGATATCAATGTGCGCATCTCGACCATCATCGGATTCGTCGGCGGCGGTGGGATCGGCTACTACCTGAGCGAACAGATCAATGGCTTCGCCTATCACCGGGCGGGCACGGCCATTTGGGCGATCATTATTGTGGTGATGGCGCTGGACTTTCTTAGCGTAGAAGTACGCAAGAAGTTGACCTGATCCTTACCAGGGCGAATTTCTTTGCAGAACCCGTTTTCATCAGAAAACGGGTTCTTGCTGTCATGGTAAAATCCCGCCTGTGTTTAAACGTATCCTGACTATGTTCGCACGAATGATCCTGCTCTTCCTGGCTCTTGGGGTGATAATACTCATCCTGCCCCGCCTGGCTACCGGCATGCATGCCCGCGGGTGAGTCTACACGCGGGAGGATGTCCCCCCCAGCCGGGCAGCGATCGTCTTCGGCGCAGGGCTGTTGCGGGATGGCTCTCCGACCTCTGTGCTGCGCGACCGGGTGACGACCGCGGCCAACCTGTATTTCGACGGCAAAGTCGAAAAGTTGCTCTTCAGCGGCGATAACCGCTTCGTGGAATATAACGAGCCGGGGGCAATGGCCGAACTGGCCATCCAACTCGGCGTCCCGGAGGATGCCATCGTGCTCGATTATGCCGGCCGGCGAACCTACGACACATGCTACCGGGCTAGTGCCATCTTCGGATTGACGGATGCCATCCTGGTCACCCAGGCATTCCATATGCCCCGTGCTCTCTACATCTGTGAACAACTTGGCCTGGAGGCAGTCGGCGTCAGCGCGGACATGCGCGAGTACCGCCAGAATTCCATGCTATACTGGAACCTGCGCGAACTCCTCGCCACCGTGTCTGCACTGTGGGATGTACATGTCGAGCACCCCATCCCGGTGCTTGGTGACCCGGAGCCAATCTTCCCATAAATCCTCTTGTCCCAGAGAACCTTATGCTGAACCGTGATAACGCCCTTGCCATTCTCCATACATATATCAAAAACGATAATCTGGTCAAGCACATGCTGGCGGTTGAATCCGTGATGCGTTTCTACGCCGAGATAGAGGGCGAAGATATCGAGAAGTGGGCCGTTACGGGATTGCTGCATGATTTTGATTGGGAGATCCACCCAACCGCGGAGGAACATCCCCAGGCAGGCGCCGCGATCCTGCGCCAACATGGGGTGGATGAGGAGATTGTCCGGGCGGTGCTCAGCCATGGCAACAATACCGGCATCAGCCGGGAGACGCGGATGGAGAAGGCGCTGGCAGCCTGTGATGAGATCACAGGTTTGATCATCGCCGTAGCCCTGGTCCGGCCATCGCGCTCCCTGCTGGACCTGGAAGTCTCATCGGTCAAGAAGAAATGGAAAGACCGGGCCTTTGCCGCCGGGGCGAACCGGGATGAGATCGAAGAGATGACAACTGATTTTGGGCTGGACCTCTGGGAACACGTCGGCAATGCGATCACCGCCATGCGCCGGATTGCCCCGCAACTTGGCCTGGCGGGGTAGGATTAACAGCGCGCAGAAGGGTGCATTCATGGGTCTTCAGGGAAAAGGTTTTTTCATTCAAAATCTCTTGGAATGCGAAGGCGGGGATGCACATGCCATTTTGAGAGTTTCCCGGCAAGCCGGGCTGAGCCATGTGCTGATCAAGGTCGCTGCTGGTCCCTCTGCCTGCCATGTTGCTCCAGACGGGAAAGATACTGCCGCACCGGTTGTCACGACGCTGAGAGAGGGCGGGATCGCCGTCTGGGGGTGGCAGGATATCTCCGGGGATGTCCCGGAGAAAGAGGCGGCAATGGCCGTCCGGCGTGTCCGCGAATTGACCCTCGATGGGCTTGTGGTTGTCGCCGGACGGGAATACAAGCATCCGAGCAGGGTCCGATCCGCCCGCCGGTTTATGGCTGATGTCCGGGCGTCTATCGATGTCCCGATTGCGCTGAGTTCCTACCGGTTCCCAAATTATCATCCTGATTTCCCCTGGGTAAGCTTCCTCGAGAATTGCGATTACCACATGCCGCAGGTAACCTGGGAGGCCGCCCATAACCCGGCTTGGCAGTTGGGCGAGTCGAAACGCCAGTGTGATGCCCTGCCGCACTCTCGCCCTTACCTGGCGACTGCACCTGCTTACCTGACAACGGACGGCTGGGCGCCCACCCAGCTGGATATCCAGGAATTCCTGGCCAGTGTGCGCGAACATGGCATCGAAGCGGTCAATTTCTTCCGCTGGGAATCCTGCCGGCAGGACCTGCCCCACATTTGGAAGGCGGTCTCGGAATATCCCTGGGATGTACCTGTCCAAGTACGGGCCAGCGAACCGGCCGGGGATGGAGAGCTCGCCCCGGTTGAACAGACAGGCTTTGAAGCCGGATCCCATCCCGGTGTGACAATCTCTCCGGTGCCCGTGCCAGAGGGTCAGACGCCTGATCTGGTTCCGCCAGATGCCTTCACGAAGGCGTATCTCGCGGCCATCGACAGTCGCTCCCCGATAGCGATCGGCGCCTTCTACTTGAATGATGCGGTCCAGGTGCGGGACGAAAAAATGTTCAGAGGGCAGGACGCCATCCAGGTAGCGTACCTGGCTTATTTTATGGAGCAGGCTCCCACTGGATGCTTGGAAGTGCTGCGCTCCGTGGTGGAAAGGGATGTCCGCTATATCACCTGGAGAGTCGGCGATAAAAAAGGGGAGACCACACTCCTGCTGCGTGAAAACAGGATTGCGATGGAATACACTTATCTCATCTAAAGGAATGATGAATGGCAAAGAAGAAACCTGTATCGAAGAAAACCATAAAATTAGCTGAACGCCAATTGGTGGGCGGGAATTTGCGCCTCGCCCAGGCTGGTTATGTTTTTGTCCTGATCCTGGTCGTGACGTTGGCTGTGCTCGGCGGGCCGGTTATTTTTGATCGTTCTGGACGCGGTTCCATCGGTGCCTCGTTTGTGAATAATCCGGACGGGGTGATCATCCTGGTCCCGTCTGTTGGGATGGAAGCGGAACAGGCCGGGATCCAGGCGGGAGACCAGCTCTGGGCGATCAACGGCGTGCCGCTACCCCCGGGGACAACTGTCGAGGATGCTGTCAATGCGCTGCGGGGGGACAAGGGGGATGTCGTCTCGCTGACCGTCGGTACCGCGGAGGGTGCCCCAAAAACGGTTGAGATCAGCCTGTCGTCCGTGTACCTGGATGCGCTGGCCGAAAAAGGGATGACCCTGCAGGGCAATGTGACCTACTATCTGGTGATGGACATCCTGGTTCTGGCCGTGGTCATAGCCCTCAGCCTGTGGATCTTCCTGAAATACAGGTCAGACTGGCTGATGTTGATGGTCGCCACCCTCGTGCTGACCATCCCGGATTGGACCAATTCCCTGACGATCACCTTTCTCGGAGCGGACCAGTACAGCCTGACCGCCGGGCACGCTCTCGTCCGGAGCCTGGGGTTGTTCCTGGGTGGGGTCGTCCTGTTCGTCTTCCCAAATGGAAAATTCAATCCGCCCTGGACGATCTGGGCAACCGCCCTGTTGGGGTTGTATGCCGTCTTCAGCTGGGTGGATGGTTTTTCGACCGGGATCAGGCTGCCGTACTGCCTGGACCTGTGGATCGGGCTGGGTTTTTACCTGCTCGGTATCTATGCCCAGGTGCGCCGGGCTCTCCAAACTGCGTCCCTCGCAAAACGTGCCCCGTCGCGCTGGCTGCTCTATGGTTCGGGCACGGTCTGCCTGTTCTACATCCTCGGACTGGTCTACCTTTTGCTTCCCCCAAATACGTTCTCGCTGGCTGATGGGATCGTCGCCGATATGGTCAAGACGGGGATATTTGCTGCTGGAATAGCCTTCGCCGCAACCAGCCTGATGGAAGCAACCCGAAGGGTGAAATAATCTGCCAGAGACGCCAGGTGCAAATCTGGCGTCTCTTTTTATTTACCTTAGTCAAGGTAGGAGGCTTGCTATGCTTGCCTGGATCAACAGCTTCGTACTTGCCATCTCCACGGCCATGGCTGTCTTCCTGTACATCTTGAGCGTCCAGCCGGAACGGCTCTCGCTGCGCATCGGGCCGGGGGCATACAAGCGTTGCACTGTATACCGTTTCATTGCCATGGGTTTTATGTTCGTTGCCATGGCCAGTTGTATCCTATACACCTTTCATCCGCTGCCGTTCCTGCCCCGCTTTCTACCATGGGAATACTGGGTATCCATCGTACTTGCGGTGGCGATAGCCATCCCATCAGGGTACCTGGTCGTTCGCGGCGTCTTGGATGCGGGATCGGAGGCGCTCATTCCAAGGAAGGAGCACCAACTCTACGGCGGTATTTATGAGCGAGTCCGTCACCCGCAGGCCTGGGAGGCCTTGTTCTGGTTCGTGCTAGCCTTTCTGCTGCATTCCCCGTTCCTGGTGCTGTATGCCATCCTGTGGTTGCCGTTGGAGTACTGGATGATCATGGCGGAAGAACCGGACCTGCTTCTGCGCTTTGGGCAGGACTATGCGGAGTATCGCCGACGGACACCGGCATTCCTGCCGCGTTTGAAGAAATAAGACAGGGACACTTGAACAACAACAACCGCGGCACGTTGTACCACAGTGCAGCGGTTGGTTCGTACAAGAAGCAGCTTCTTGCCGCTTTATTTCCTCGTTATTTACCCTTCCTTTTCCTGGTTCCCTTTCCCTTGGGCTTCTTCGGCTTTGCTCCTTTCGGACCTTTCGGCGCGAGGGTTACGAAACGGCCTATCTCCCAGCCCTGGGTCAGGCCCAGGATGGCATCCCCAGCCTTGACTTCCTGGACCAGGTCGCCGCGCACGGCGGCACGCTTGCGTACCTGGGCTGCGTCCAAGCGGGTCTGCTTGGGCGCTGCCTTAAGCAGGTGCAAGGTGACCAGATCGTTTTTCTTGCCGCTGGCCATCCCGGCCAGATTGACCCCGCGCGGCAGGTCCCAGGCGATAACGCCTTTGCCGTAGCGGCCCTGGGAAGGGAAATCCTCGACCCCGACGCGCTTGCCTTTGCCATCCGAGGCAATCAGGAAGACTTCTCCACTGGCAGGCAGGATTTCCATCCCGACCACCTCGTCACCAACGCCCAGCTTGATCCCGTTGACTCCGGCAGCCACCAGTCCCATCGGGCGGACATCGGTCTCGCTGAAGCGGATTGCCAGACCCTGGGCGGTCGCCAATAGGAGCTCCTTGCCCCCGTCGGTGAGGCCGACCCATCCCAGGCTGTCCCCTTCATTTACTTTCACCAGCGTGAATGTCTGCGCGGATGGGCCGGGTAATTCGGTGACCGGGCTTTTCTTGACCATACCGCCGCGGGTCATAGTCAGGACGAAGACCTCCTCTGGCAGGGATGTTTTCTTTGGCAGGGTGAAAGCGGCGGCCAGGGCATCCCCATCCTGCAGGGGTGAGATCTTGTGGAAGGGGGCGCC
This sequence comes from Chloroflexota bacterium, assembly GCA_043826785.1. GTDB lineage: Bacteria > Chloroflexota > Anaerolineae > Anaerolineales > Villigracilaceae > JBDRPT01. The sequence goes on from JBDRPT010000014.1 coordinate 40,332, forward strand.
GTCAGCGAGCTTTTCCGCCTCGGGCAGGGTATGGACAGCCACTGCAGCTGCGGTCCCCCGTTTGGTGAGAAGGTAGAGTGTGTCGGTAGCGTTGGCGTGGACGAGCAACTTCGGCGCCTCCGAACCGCTCAATCGCGGGGATTTGTCCTCCCGGGTGCGGGAGATCAGCCCATCGGCAGTTGCGCCGATCCAGAGCGCCTGCTCGGGGACCAGTTCCGCAGCCGTCAGCAGGACCTGTTTCTGTTTGCGGCCCTTCAGGCTGACGATCTGTGTCCGCCGCCTGTCGCTATAACGTTCCTTGACCTTGAGCAACTCCTCTGCTACTACAGTGCGCATCTGCTTGGGGGATTTGAGCAATGCCTCCAGGGATTTGATCAGCGCCAGGGTCTCCTTGTATTCGGTCTCGATCTTCTTCCTTTCCAAGGCGGCCAGGCGGCGCAGCTGCATTTCCAGGATGGCGTTGGCCTGCACATCGCTCAACTTGTAGCGTTTCATCAACCGGGTACGGGCGGTATCTACATCCGGGGAGTTGCGGATCAAACTGATGATCTCGTCCAGGTGCTTGAGGGCCACGAGGTATCCTTCGAGGATATGCACACGCTGGCGGGCTCGTTCGAGATCGTGTTCTGTCCTGCGGCGGATCACGGTTAGGCGGTGGTCGAGATAAACCCGCAGCGCCTGTTTGAGGTTCAACATGCGCGGTTCACCGTCTACGAGCGCCAGCAGGATGATGCTGAAGGTAGATTGCATTGAGGTGCGTTTATACAGGTCGGCCAGGACCTGATCGGGCCTGACGTTCTTGGTCAGTTCGATGACCATGCGCAGCCCTTGGCGGTCGGATTCATCCCGCAGGTCGGTGATCCCCTCCAGGACACCATCGCGGACCAATCCGGCGATCCGCTCGATGAGCGAGGCTTTGTTGACCTGGTAGGGGAGTTCGGTGACGATGATGCGGCTCTTGCCGCGCTCCATCTCCTCGGTGTGCGCCTTGGCCTGGACGGTGACGCGCCCTTTGCCTTTTCCGTAAGCCGCCTCGATGCCCTCTTCATCCTTCTTCTCGATGATGACGCCGCCGGTGGGAAAATCCGGACCCTGGACGAAGGCCATCAGGTCATCTACATTAACGTCGTCCAGCTTCTCCCAGCGTTGGAGCATGTAAACCAGCGCGTCGATGACTTCGGCGAGGTTGTGCGGCGGGATGCTGGTCGCCATGCCGACGGCGATGCCGGTCGCGCCGTTGACCAGCAGGTTGGGCAGGGCCGCGGGCAGGACATTCGGTTCGGTGAGCGTGCCGTCGAAGTTGTCGCTGAAGTCGACGGTTGCCTTGCCGATATCGGCGAGCATGTCCAGGGCCGGGGCGGTCAGGCGGGCTTCAGTGTAACGCATTGCCGCGGGTGGATCGCCATCGATCGAGCCAAAGTTGCCCTGCCCGTCCACCATCAGGGTGCGCATGGAGAAGTCCTGGGCCATGCGCGCCATTGCCTCGTAAACAGCCATATCGCCGTGGGGGTGATATTTACCAAGCACTTCGCCAACGATACGGGCGGATTTTTTGGTTGTGCTTTCCGCCCGCAGGCCCATGTCGTACATGGCGTAGAGGATCCTGCGTTGGACAGGCTTGAGTCCGTCGCGGGCATCCGGCAGGGCGCGGGCCACGATGACGCTCATGGCGTAGTCGAGGTAGGCCTGCTGCATTTCCTGGTCGATATCGATTTTTTTAACCAAGCCGAGTTCCATGAAAATCTCCATCCTCATCCCGGGATCGCGAGTTTCTGGGATGAAAGGAAAGTTTGTTCTAATTATCTATCTTAAGGTCAAAGGGGGGAAACGTCAAGGAGAAGCGATCAGGGCGGCCATATGGCCGCCCTGACTGCTTATGGTGTGAAGGTAATGGTCTGCTCCAGGCACGTCCCGGCCAGGCCGTTCTGGGAACAGACTCGCAGCGTTGCCTGCATGCTGTGTCCGGTTGGATTGTAGATGAACCCGCCACTGTTGATGTAACCCAACTCGCTCTGCATCAGGTCCTGTTGGACCAACCCGTACAGGCACCCATTCCATTGCGCGAACTTATCGTCGCTGTAGGTGGTGGTCGTGCTGGTCACCAGGTCCGTGACTGTCAGGCGGAATGATTCCCAGGTAACGGGTCCGGTGTTCGTGACCCGGAACTCGAGATGGTTGGCGACGCAGGCGTCCAGCGAGTCGTACACAAAGGCAACCGAAGGCGCTGGAGTGGGCGTTGGTGGTGGGGTCATGACCGCCAAACTGCTGGTATCCCCGCTGATCGTGGCATAACGCCCCCACAACCAGCAGAAGGATGCCGGGACATCCGGGTTGCGGATGTAGTAGTACTCCCCTGACGGGTCGCGGCCGACGACTTCGGCCATCTCGCCGACCTGCAGGCCGCCGCCCCAGTCGTAGGCCTGGCCGGGGCCGATCCGGCAGTTGGTATCGACCGAGACGCTGACCATCGGCACGCTTGATGTAGGCGTAAACAGCGGCGTTGGCGTGGCGGATGCGGTCTCGGTGAAGACGGGCGTGTCTGTTGCCGCTGGGGGCGGCGTGTAGAGCGCAGTCATCGTCTGCGCGACCGAGAGCACCATGGCGGTCTCATCCGGGGTGGGGAGATCGCCACGAGGAAAATCACAGGCTGGCAGGGCCAGGATGAGTATGATGGTAATGAGCAATCGCAGCATGGATTGATGTGACACGGTCTGCTGCTAGGGGTTTGATGGTGTCATGATATTGCCTAGGGTGTGAATGAGATCGTTTTGTTCACACATTGCCCACCCAGAGCGTTCTGCGAGCAAAGCGTGAAGGTCGCGGTGATATTGTGTCCAGCGAGGTTATAGTTGAACAGGCCACCGGGTCCCCAGTTGCCGGCAACAGCCGTCTCGCCGGGGGTTAGATCTGCATGGTCGGCCACGAGAGGTCCGCAGCCCGTGTATTCGATGAAGGAATCGGCGGTATGTGTCCGGGTTTGTGCCGTGGTTGAATCGACCACGTTCACGGTATACGATTCCCAGGTCAGGCTGCCGGTGTTGGTGATCTGGAATCTGAAGGCATACATCCCCGCACAGGAGACCATCGACAGGTATGTGACCGTAAAGGTAACCGGTGGTGTGGGCGTGGGCGGCGGGGTCATGACCGGCAGACCGCTGGTGTTGCCGACCACGGTTGCATATTGGCCCCACAACCAGCAGAAGGATGACGGGACATCCGGGTTGCGGATGTACCAGTAGTCCCCGCCCGAGTTTCGGCCGACGACTTCTGCCGTCTCGCCGACCTGCAGCCCGCCGCTCCGGTCGTAGACCTGGCCGGGGCCGACCCGGCAGTTGGTGTCTACCGAGACGCTGACCATTGGCACGCTTGATGTGGGGGAGAATACCGGTGATGGAGTTAGAGTGGCGGTCTCGGTAAAAGCAGGTGTGTCGGTTGCCGGTGGGGGTGGCGTGTAGAGGGCGGTCATCGTCATGGCCACCGAGAGCGCCATCATATCCTCATCCGCTATGGGCGAGGCAGGTTCAGGTTCTGGTAAATTACAGGCTGCCAGCACCAGGACCAGCGTGATGACTGCAAAGGAATGAAAGCCGGATTTATGAACCATTGATTCCTCCTTTACTCACTATCCTACTGCTTCTTGCATAAATGTGAACTTCGAACAAACAAAACGCCCGTAATTAAAGTTATCTTGGTTCACATCTTTATGCAGCACACAGTAACTTGGTTGATACTATCTTACACCCCAACCACTCGTATTTCAATCCCCTAAAAGGCAGAGACGCCATTTCTGGCGTCTCTGGATTTCTTCATCACTCCGTTGCTGTCGTGTCGGAGACCTCCGTCCAGTGCGTGGATCCCTCGAGGGTCTTCTGGACTTCTTCGAACCGTCCTGGGATGAAGCCCGTCCCTGCTGGGATGAGCTTGCCGATGATGACATTCTCCTTCAAGCCGTAGAGCGGGTCGGTGGTCGCGCCGATGGCTGCCCCAGCCAGCACCTTGATCGTGTGTTGGAAGGAGGCGGCGGAGAGGAACGAATCGGTGCTCAAAGATGCCTTTGTCACCCCGAGCAGGATCTCGATATACCTGGCAGGTTGTTTCCCATTGGCCAACAACTGCTCGTTGATCTTCTTGATTACCAAGCGGTCGACTGCGTCCCCGGGCAAGTATTTCGTATCACCCGGTCGGGTCACCTGTACCTTGCTCAACATCTTGCGGATGATGACCTCAAAGTGCTTGTCGTGGATATTCTGACCCTGTGACCTGTAGACCTTCTGAATCTCGGACAGGAGGTACATCTGGCAGGCTTCGCGGCCCTGGATGCGTAAGATATTGTGAGGGTTGAGCGAGCCTTCGGTGAGCGGCTGGCCAGGCTCGACATGCTCGCCGCTTTTGACCAGCAGGCGGGAAGTGGTCGGGATATCGTACTCGACTTCTTCACGCTGCTCGTAGCCGATATAGACCTTGCGCTTCTCGACCCGCACCCGCCCACTGTGCTGGGCAGTCATTGTCGCCTCGCCCAGGGTGGCTACCGTATCCCCGGCCTTGACCTCATCCTCGTCTTTGACGTTGATCTTCCATTCTTTAGGGACCTCGAACACGTCGTGCAACATCTCGCTGTGTTCCACCCGGATGAGGCGCATATCGGCATACTTTTCCGATTGGATAATATCCACCACGCCGGCGATCTCAGCAACAACCGCCTCGCCCTTGGGCTGCTTGCGGGCTTCGAAAAGTTCTTCGACGCGCGGAAGACCGGTGGTGATGTCTCCACCGGCGGCCACGCCACCGGTGTGGAAGGTACGCAGGGTCAACTGGGTGCCTGGCTCACCGATGGACTGGGCGGCGACGATCCCGACCGCTGATCCCAGTTCCACCATTATGCCGCGGCCCAGGTCGACGCCATAACACTTGGCGCAGACACCGTGTTGCAGTTCGCAGGCCAGGGGCGAACGCACCTTGACCGTCTCGACTCCGATGGTTGCGATCCGGCGGGCCTGTTCGTGGTCGATCACTTCGTCTACATCCACAAGCACCTCGCCTGTGTCCGGGTCGATGATCTGATCCACTGCCAGCCGACTGTACATACGGGTCATCATCGATTGGCCGGCAATATCGTCCTGCTTGCGGAGCCAGAAACCTTCCTGTGTCCCGCAGTCATATTCGTTGATGATCAGGTCCTGGGCGATATCCACCAGGCGGCGGGTCAGGTAGCCGGCGTCGGCGGTGCGCAGGGCGGTGTCGGCCAGACCCTTGCGGGCGCCGTGGGTTGAGATGAAGTATTCCAGGGCGGTAAGGCCCTCGCGGAAATTCGAGCGGATAGGGTGCGGGATGATGCGCCCGGAGGGGTCGGCCATCAGGCCGCGCATCCCTGCCAATTGGGAAATGGTACTGAACCCACCTTTGGTCGCACCGGAGTTGGCCATTGTGGCCATGTTGCCGGTCGGGTCCATGTGCTTCTTGACCGCGTTGGCGACGAGTTCCGTGGTTGTCTGCCAGATATGGATCTCGCGCTCGTTCTTTTCCTGTTCGGTCAACAGGCCGCGGCGGAAGTCGCGTTGGATGACCTCGACCTGCTGCAGTGCTTCCGCGATGATGTCTTTCCGCTCCGGTGGGACCATGATATCGCTGGCGGCGATGGTTGTGCCGGAGATCATGGCATACTCGAACCCGATCCGCTTGATCTCGTCAGCAATTACGGTGGTCACTTCCTGTCCGTAAATCTCGTAGACATCGGCGATCAGGTCTTTCACGCCGCCCTTCTCGAGCTGCCTGTTGATGTACTGGACTTTCTCAGGAAGGATGCGGTTGAACAGCGCCCGGCCGACTGTGGTCTCGATCAGGCGGGTTTCTTCCTCGGGTAGGCGCGTGCCGTCCTCGCTGTACCAGGTCTTGACCCGCAGCTTGATCTTGGCGTGGATGTCCACCTGGTCGATCTGGTAGGCCATCTCGACTTCGTCCATGTCGGCGAAGGCGCGGCCATCGCCGGTATGCGCCCGGGTGTGGCCCATCGTCATGTAGAACACGCCCAGGACCATGTCCTTGGATGGGCCGATGATCGGCTCACCGTCTGCGGGTTTGAGCAGGTTCTTCGAGGCCAGCATCAGTCGGCGGGCTTCCTCCACGGCTTTTTCCGCCAGCGGCACGTGGACGGCCATCTGATCGCCGTCGAAGTCGGCATTGAAGGCGGTACAGACCAGCGGGTGCAACTGGATGGCGGAACCCTCGATCAGGACTGGCTCGAATGCCTGGATGCCAAGGCGGTGCAGGGTAGGCGCACGGTTGAGCAGCACCGGCCGCTCTTTGATGGCCTCCTCAAGCACTTCCCAGACTTCGGGCCGGTTGCGCTCGATGAAGCGCCGGGCGCCTTTGACGTTGGCGGCGTAGTTATGGGAAACAAGCCGCGAGATGACGAATGGGCGGAACAGTTCCAACGCCATGGACTTCGGCAGGCCGCACTGGTACAACTTCAACTGCGGACCGACGACGATCACCGAACGGCCGGAGTAGTCCACTCGCTTACCGAGCAGGTTGCGGCGGAAACGGCCTTTCTTGCCTTTGAGCATGTCGCTCAACGAGCGCAGCTCGCGGCGGCCGCGGCGGCTGAGCGCTTTACCGCGCTGCGAGTTGTCGATCAGCGAGTCGACGGCTTCCTGGAGCATGCGCTTCTCGTTGCGGACGATCACGTCTGGAGCGCCGAGTTCGAGCAGACGCTTCAGACGGTTGTTGCGGTTGATCACCCGACGGTACAAGTCGTTCAGGTCGGAGGTGGCGAACCGGCCTCCGTCTAATTGGACCATCGGGCGCAGGTCCGGTGGAATGACCGGTAGGACTGTCAGGATCATCCACTCTGGGCGGTTGGTTGACCGCCGAAATGCCTCCACCACCTTGAGACGGGTGGTCGCTTTCTTGCGTTTCTGCTTTGATTTTGTCGTGCGGACCTCGTGCCAGAGTTCCTGGGCCAATTTATCGAGGTCGATTCGTTTCATGATATCGAAGAACGCCTCAGCGCCCATGTCGGCGCGGAAGACCTGCCCCCAGCGGGATTTGAGCTCGCGGAAGCGAGTCTCGCCGAGGAAGGTGAACGGGCGTAGTTCGAGGAGTTCGTCGCGCAGGCGGGTGTTCTGGTCATGGCTGACGGATGTCTGGTCTTCCAGCTGGTTGCGAAGGGAATTCATCTTCTCGTCCGCCTCAGCCTTGCTCTCGGTGGCCTGCAACTTGACCTCATCCAGCCGGCGGTTCTTCTCGTCCTGGAGTTCATTCTCCAAGCCTTCCAGGTGTTCCTGGACGAATTTCTGCACCTTGGTGATCTGTGCAGCCGAGACTTTATCCCCGGTCTTGGCGATGACTGTGTCGGTGTTCCCGAAGACAATATTCTGGGTCAGGACCTCGCCTTTCTTCTCCTGAAGCAGGCTCTCCAGCCGCTGGCCTTCCTTGATGACCGGTTCCAGGCGGGTGGCAATCTGTTCATCGAATTGCCTTTCCATCTCGTCCTTGCTCCGGTTCAGCCGGGCAAGGTTCTTATCCCGGGCGATCTTGACCTCGGCGATCATGGCGTTCAACTGGGTGGCCTGTTCGCGCTCGGAGACCGAGATCTCCTCTTCCAGTCGCTTGAGCGCTTTCTGGCGTGCGTCGTCATCCACGTAGGTGACGATGTACTGGGCGAAATACAGCACCCGGTCCAGGTTGCGGCGTGAGACATCGAGCAGCAACCCGAGGTAGGATGGGATCCGGCGGGTGTACCAGATGTGGGCAATGGGGGTCGCCAGGCTGATGTGACCCATGCGCTCTCGGCGGACCGAGGAGCGGGTGACTTCCACGCCGCATTTATCACAGGTGATCCCTTTGTAGCGTGGGTTCTTGTATTTACCGCAGTAGCATTGCCAGTCGCGTGTCGGGCCGAAGATGGCCTCACAGAACAAGCCGTCTTTTTCAGGACGCAGGCGGCGGTAGTTGATGGTTTCCGGTTTGAGGACTTCCCCGTACGACCATGACCTGATGGTATCCGGAGAAGCCAGACTGATACGTAATGACGTAAGCCCCTTAGTTTCCACTGGTCGGTCTCCTCATGTCCAATATGTTGGTGCTGCGATGGATTTCCTTGCCTAGACCGTCTGCCTGCGGCAGGGACAAGCAAAAGCAAGCGCTTCAGACCGTACGTCTAAGCGCTCGCTGTATGTCGCAGATTGTTATTATCTCTCAACTGGCCTGAATTATACCGGCTCTATCTGATTCTTACAAGGGCAAACATGGAAACCGGTCAGGTTAAGCAAATTTCAATAGGTGCAGGATGTCGTCCAGCGCGGCAGCGAAGATCTCATCCAGGACGCTCTGCTCGACCCGGTACCTGCCCCCGAAGGAGCCATCGCCGTAGACCTCCCGGGCCTGTAAAGCAGTCAGGACCGAACCCGGCACGTTTGGCGGGATCTTATCACCATCCGGCAACTCGCTGACGACGGTGAAGGGGAAGGCCTCCAGCCAGTTCCCGTGACCCGGCTTGATCCCGTGGCGCAGGGTGACCGCCTCGACGCTGTGCGCCTGCCACCAGGAGTACCATTCCATCCGCAGCCCGGGCAATTCGTTGGCGATTTCATGCAGCCGGGCCCTGGCGCCGCTGTTTCCGCCGTGCCCGTTCAGGATCAGGATGCGTTCGAACCCCTGCCCGTAGGCCGAGCGGAGGATGTCCTCCAGCGCGTCCATGAAGGTGGCCAGGCGCAGGCTGAACGTGCCCGGGTAGGCCAGGAAGTAGGGGCTGGAGCCGAAGTTCAACGGCGGGGCGACCAGGATCCCGGTCCGGGTGGAGGCGGCATCTGCCAGGGCCAGGGGGATCTTGATATCGGTCAGCAGGCTCAGGTAGCCGTGCTGTTCGCAGGTGTGTTTTAACATTGAAAACGAGCCCACCTGGGGGAGGATTTAACATTGAAAGTGAGCCCACCTAAATCATAAGAACTCCGGCACAATAAGAGCGGAGGCAAGGAGATGAAAAAGGTGGAAGACTACGAACGGATAAGG
>JBDRPT010000015.1:0-60078 GCA_043826785.1 Chloroflexota bacterium
CAAACTTGTATGTCCAACTCAATCCGGTTCAACTCCGAACCTCGATCGACGCAAAAGTGGCTAAACTTTGGAATATCTCACGGTAACATTCTTTCTGAGGCAACGTATCCCCATAGTAACATTTTGCTTTGAGGCATCACGTCCCCTTAAGACATCCGGAGCTGACCTTGTGGCCAACCTCGTCTTCGCAATAGGTCGTTATGGCTCCAGCCTGCTCGAGTATGCGGACAGATTTGCGTGCCCGGTCCACTGTGATCAGGTTATCCTGGCTGCCATGGGCAACAAAGAATGACAATCCGGTCAATGATCTGCCCGTAATCAGGGTCTCTGCACCTTCCGGCACAAATCCGGAAAGCGCTGCGACTCTGGCAACCCTATCCGGATTTATCATGGCAAAGACATATGCGAGCGCAGCGCCCTGGCTGAAGCCCATCAAGTCAATTTGCCCGACCTCCAAGCCGGTGTGCGTTGACCAGAGATCCAGTAGGCCTTGGATCGCTTCGGCGGCCGGGCGTAGATCGTCAACGGTTGGCAAGCCCCAGGTGCCTGGTTTGATCTCCCGCCAGGAATTGCCCCCTTGAGGTGCCGGGTACGGTCCTCTCGGCGCCAGGATGCAATAATTTGGGCTGAGTTTGCGGACGAAGACCCACATGGAGTCTTCATCACCTGTCCAGCCATGTAACAGGAGCAACAGGCGCACCGGTTCAGCCTCTGCCTGGCGGGTGCGCAATGTCCAGCTCCCAACCTGGATCCGTTCAGTCTTCGTCCGGGTTGACACGTTTTACAATCCAGTTGAGCAGCATGAGGATGATCACGATGATAATAATTGGCAGCAGAGTTCCGAGCATGCAGAGCAGGCCCATCCCCGCCGCGCCCGCGCCATAGAAGTAGTAGATCAGCCCCTCGCCCAGGATGAGCAGGAGAATGGCAAGACCGATGACCAGGCGGACTCTTGTCTGCCGTGCATACTTGCGCAGATCACGCGTCACTATGAAGTCCCTTGAATAATTTTCGCCTGATCTGCTTTGGCCAGGATACTGCCCGTTTCAAATCGTCCAGGGCGGGTTCGACCGCCTGTTCGCCCAGGCGGATAAGTTCATGGACATCGACAGCATCCAATAATCCGATCTTGCTGACATTCGGGCGGAGGATTACCTCGGGAGCATCGATCTTCAGGCGAAGCTCGGTCAGCATCTTGCCACTGACATCCACGGCCTGCAAGAAAATGGTGAACGCCTGGGCAACGCGCAGGCGAGTGATGCGCTCCACCAGCGGACCCGGGACCGGGATGGGGAGCGGGATGTGGACCGGGCTGCTGGCCGTCTCGACCAGGGGCGTCAATACCACTGCCACTACCGGAAGAGCCGGCTCCAACAACCGGGCAATACTGACTGGAACAGGGTCGAGAACGCCGCCATCTACGAGTTGGTGTTCCCCCGTGTGGTGAGGTGGGAAGATCCCCGGCAAGGCGATCGTCGCCAGGATAGCGTCCACTACCCGCCCCTGGCGGAGGACAACCTCACAGGCTCCCTGCAGATCAACGGCTGTCAAGGCACACGGGATCACCAGGTCCGAAAAAGTACGTTCGCCCAGCCACTCGTGGAACAATTTCTCCGCCCCCGTCAACCCCAGGATGGATGGTCCGGCATGGGAGGCCCGGCCGAAGAGTTTCGACTGATCCACCTTTGCAAAAGCTGCCTCCATCTGGTCCGGGCTGAATCCCGCTGCCAGCAATGCGGCGACGATGCCACCCGCGCTCGTCCCGGCCACCGCCCGGATGCGGAAGCCTTCAGCGATCAATCTGCGAATGACTCCGATGTGGGCGACCCCACGGGAACCGCCACCACCGAGTGCAAGGGTAATATCCACTGAGCCTCCCATCTCTCGTTGTTGAAGTAGAATGATTATACTGTGCAATCAGGAGCAAATATGTCTACGCTTGAATCGCCAGAGAGTTCCTCGCCACTCGTCACCCGTGCGGTCGCTGCCGGGCTGCAGGGCCGCTATATCGACAACTACATCTTGGCAGGCTGGCAGCGAGCGCTGCTTAGCATTCTGGGGATGTTCCCCCAAAGCGTCGGTCGGTTCGCCGTCAGCCGATTCCAATCGATCAGCGGGCTGCCGCCAAAGTTGCTGGATGGGTTCCAGATCAACAGGCTGCTCGCGGAGCGATTGAGAGACTATGCAGGGCTGAGCGGGACGTTCCCGGCAATCACAATCGGGGCAGCGCTTGGCGGCGCGACGACGTACCTATCACTTGCCCTCGGGGCGCCCTTCCTGCCGGAGACCTTTGTGCTCACACTCAAAGGCGGTTCTGCGGACGGGGATGTAACCACATACCTGGAACATTCCCGGGCGCGTGCCTTGCAGATTGCCGCCACCAACCCTGGAATCATGACTATTCAGCATTACGATCCGGTCCACGACGGCTGGTTGACCCGCTGGGTCAACCACTTGCGCTTCAAGTTGCTCGATATCCCAGAGTCATACATCGATTTCATCCGCTCGCGCTTGCAGCCGGGAGGGGATCTGGTATTTCTTGACGGAGGGGCTGTCTGGCTGCGTTACCGGTTGGGAGAAAGGAGCGTTTTCCAGGTAGGCGGATGGGGCGGAATCCCAGCGAAGGAATTCCTTTCAGGCAGTCAGCGGCTGCGGACATATGCCAGACAGGCCGGCCTGAAACATGCCAACTGGAAGCTAGTGGATTACCCCCTCGAGCAGGGACCGGAATCCGAATGGGGATCCGAGCCCGGGCTGGCAGAGGCGCTTGAGGCATTCTGTCATCGGGAAGGCTACAACTTTGTAAGAATCTCCCTGCCCCACCCAAACGATTTTTCCCGCCTTGCCTTCGCCTCCGCCCTCAGGTTGCTCGAGATGAACGGTCGCGAGCCGGCCGGAACACTGATCGAGATGTTCAGCCAGTTCGATGCCAACGCGGCCATGCAGGCAGGTCTTCTTCCACTCTGGTTGATCTTCAACACCAGCGACAGTCTGGAGTATCTGATGGTTATGCGCAATGCCTTCCCGAAGGACAAGCCGGTGTTCTTCTCCCCTCTCGCGACCTTCTCGCTCACGCCCGACCTGGTACCTTGGAAAAAATGGCACACCGCCCTCGAAGGAAAATACATCAACATTGGGGCGCGACCCAGCCACTATCCGGGCGACACCAGGGCCCTGGTTCGTTGGGCCAACCCCTTACGGGAATGGGTCCACGAACACAGGAATCCGCTTAAGGGGACCCTTAGCGGGCAGGAGTTGGCTGCCCTGGTTGGCCGCGATTGAGTTCACCCAGGCATTTTTGCAGAGCATGGATCAGCCGGTCCACATCCCGGCGGGTGTTGTACCCCTGGATCGAGATGCGGATCAGTTTCTGCCCATTCCAGTTAATCAGTGGGATTTCAATCCGGTACTCATCGTAAAGACGGGTTTTTAACTCCTGGAGGTCAGTTTCCGGGGGAAGCAATGCTGCCGCCATTTGTGCAAACCAGCTATCATCCGAAATCGGAGCCTGACCGGTTAACCCGCTTACCTCATCCCTGGCCTGCCGGACGAGGGCATGGCAAGCTGCCTGCACCTGCCCCCAATTGTTGCGCGCTTGGAATTCGATCGCTGCAGGCACAGACAGGAATGAGGCAATGTCACGCGTCCCCCACATCTCATGGTAGTCAACGAAGCGGGACGGTCCCGGCGTCTCTGCTTCATAACCCCACGAGACTACCAGCGGCTTGAGCAGGGCCTGGACATCGGGCCGGGCAAAGAGGAAACCGGCTCCCTTCGGAGCGCAGAGCCACTTGTGCAGGTTGCCGCCGTAAAAATCCACTCCGAGTGCATCCAGGTTGAGAGGAATCTGGCCCGGGGCGTGGGCACCGTCGACGATTGTGATGATCCCTTCCCGGCGGGCACGGGCACAGACTTCCTCCACAGGCAAGACGAGCGCAGTCGGGCTGGTGATATGGCTCAAGAAAAGCACCCGCGTGTGGTCGCAGACGCCATTCCAGAGTGTCTCGATGAACGCGTCCTGGTTGGTAAGCGGGAGGGGGATCGGTTGTTTGACGTAATGGAACCCTCGCTCTGCGGCGAGGAACTGCCAGGTGCGGTCCAGCGCGCCGTATTCATGGTCCGTTGCAAGCACTTCATCGCCCGGACCTAGCGCCAGCGAATGGGCGACGATATTGAGCGCAACGGTCACATTCGTGGTGTAGACCAGGTGGTCCGCCTGGGTTCCGAGGTAGTCTGCCAGTGCGGAACGGGCGTTGCGCAGCAGTCCCGGGCTGCGCCGCCCGAGGAATTCCACGGGTTGGCGTTCCAATTCTCGCTGCCAGCGCTGGTAAGCCTTGAAGACCGGGCGAGGTACAGCACCGAAGGAACCATGATTCAGGAAAGTGATCGAAGGGTCAAGCAGGAATTTCCGACGAAGATTGAACATGACCCGATTATGATCAGCCCTGTGCTGTCTGTCCGCAGGATTTTCTCCAACCCGGCTGTCCCGCAGAAATACAGGTCAAATTTCCTCCACCTGTACTTCGATATAGGTTGGTTCGGCATCCTAAGCGGCAGTGCGATCAATTTTATCAATGTCTACGCAGCCCGGCTGGGAGCGACCGGTTTCCAGATCGGCCTTATCGGGGCTGTCTCTGCAGTGATGACCCTGATCCTGGCCATGCCCTCCAGTCGCTGGCTGGAACGCAAGCAAATCGATAAGACCGTCTTCTGGAATTCGATCGTCTACCGGCTCGGGTACCTGCTCTGGATCCCGCTCCCCTGGCTCTTCAATGAGGTTGGCCAGGTCTGGGCTCTGATCATGATCACCCTGCTGATGGGCATCCCGCTCACTGCGCTTGGGGTGGGGTTCAATGCCCTCTTTGCCGCAGCTGTGCCAGGTGAATTCCGCGCCTACGTCGCCGGGATCCGCAATATTGTCCTCTCGATGACTTTCATACTGGCCTCGCTGGGCAGCGGCTACCTGCTCGAACGGCTGCCTTTCCCCGCCGGGTACCAGGTCGTTTTTGCAATCGGCGCGTTCGGGGCGCTGATGAGCAGCCTGCACCTATACTTCATCCGGTCAGTGAGCCCTCCTATCCATCCCGGGCTGCAACCCATGGCTGGCCTGCCCCACCCGCAGAGGGGGTTGAAAGACGGTTTACGCCTTGATGTCTGGAAAACGCCCTTTGGCAATATCCTTTTGGTGTTGTTCGGCTTCCACCTGGCCCAATATCTTGCCATCCCGATCTTCCCGCTTTACATGGTCAACGAATTGCACCTCAGCGATGACCAGATCGGGGTCGGCACCGCCCTGTTCTACCTGACCGTAATGATCGGCTCGACGCAGCTGGTTCGCATGATCCAGAAGATCGGGCTGAAACGGGTCACCGGGTGGGGCGTGGCAGCTATGTGCCTCTATCCAATGATCCTGGCTGCTTCCAAAAATGTGTACCATTTCTATCTCATTTCGACCCTGGGAGGATTTGTCTGGGCAATGGTCGGAGGATCGTTTGCAAACTATCTGCTCGAACATATCCCTGAAGGCGACCGCCCGGCCTACCTGGCCTGGTATTCGATCATCGCAAATGCCTGCATCCTGCTGGGCTCATTGGCTGGACCACTCATCGCCGGATTTCTCGGGATCAGCCTGGGATTGGTCGTGATCGCCTTCTTGCGCTTGCTCTCCGGACTGGCGATCCTGAAGTGGGGCTAGCCAGGACAGTCGCTTCTGAACTCCCATTTCTCTGATACAATCCCTCGCGTGGACGTCAAAGTGGTTGCCAAGAACCGGAAGGCCAGTTTCGAATATTTCCTTTACGAGCACTTCGAGGCCGGGCTTTCGCTGCAGGGCAGTGAGATCAAATCCATTCGCGCCGGCCAGGTCAGCCTAGCGGAGGCCTACGTGCGCGTCGAAGGTCGGCAGGCCTGGCTGATGGATGCCCACATCGCGCCATACGATCAGGCTAACCGCTACAACCACGAACCCCGCCGACCGCGCAAGTTACTCCTGCACAAAAAGGAAATCCGCGAGTTATGGGATGCAGTCCGCCAGCAGGGAGTCACAATCGTACCAACGCGGATGTACCTTAAGCAAGGTCGCGCCAAAGTCGAGATCGCCCTCGCTCGGGGCAAAAAACATTACGACAAACGTCAGACGATCGCCAAACGTGACGCGGACCGGGAGATCGCCCGCGAAGGGCGCCAACGGGAGTAACCATGAGAGCCACCACAATCGGGCAGGTCAACCTACTCTCTGACATCGAGAAACGTGAAGTCTACTGCCGCCTGATCCCAAGTGAATTGCTAGATCGCCTGGGGATCCCCGCGGATCTCAAGGACAAGCAGGGAAAGTTGCTGATCGAATTAGACTGCCCCAAGGGGAGCACAGACGTGGAAATGTCATTATTCCATCACGCCAATTTCCCGGACCCGGTGCTCTATGGCCACCTGACCGATACGCTCAGTGGACAAATCCACGTGCTGCTCTATATCCTCAACGATCCCGACTCCCCCCGTTTCGATGTCGACCGCATGCCAGATGGCTCCCGGACCCGCTTCGGTACCCTTAAACGCAACCTGTCCGCGGAAGAAGACGCCATGAAATCAGGGCTAGCCCCCGGCCAGGTCCGCCAAGGATTACGCCTGCTCAAGCCGGCCATCGACTCGTTTGAGCTTTTTGTCAAGAGCCTCGGCCACGACTTATATTTTGTCGAGCCGCTCTATTACCACAACGCCGTGATCTTCGAGCGCTATGGGTTCGCCTACCAGGTCGGCAGGCGGCTGATGGAACGGATCGAAGCAGGCTTCGCTGATGGCGAAGAGCTGCATGCCCGCCTGGACGGCTCAAACCCATTCCGAAGTCATACTGCCGAACATAGCATCCGCCTGCGCTCGTGGGCGATCCACGATGGCATCTTGAATGAACCTTTCACCAATGTGACGATGTACAAACGGGTGGAAAAATTCGCCGGGGTCAACACCTGCCCCAGCTCGCAATGGTAAGTTCCGACCAGCAAATCCCCGCATCTATCCCAGTTGGAAGTATTAGAGCGCACCTTTGTATATCTGCGTGAAGATATCTACCATCAACGGGTCAAAACTGACTCCCCTGCTTCGGCAAAGTTCATCGATGGCATCCTCCGCGCTGACCGTTGCGTGATACGGGCGGTTAGATGTCATCGCATCGAATGCATCGACCACTGCCAGCAGTCTGCCTTCACGAGGGATTTCCTCTCCTTTCAAGCCTAACGGGTACCCCCGGCCATTCCACCATTCGTGGTGGCAGAGCACATACGGGATAGCACCGCGCAGGTGGTCCACACCCTCGAGCATCTTGGCCCCTGCCTGCGGATGCTGGTGGATCAACTGCCACTCATCCCGGTCCAAAGGACCTGTCTTGGTCAATACTTCGCGGGGGACTATGATCTTGCCAATGTCGTGCAAGATAGCACCAAACTCCAAGACAGCAATATCCTCCTGGCTCCAGCCCAAGCTGAAGCCCATCTTCAATGCCAGGCGGCGGACGCGCTCGACATGACCGGCCGTATAAGGGTCCCGGGTTTCAATAACATTGGCCAGCATGATCACTGTTTGCAGGTGAGCCGAGCGGGTATCGAAATGCTCGACGATCCGCCTGCGGTCGAGCCTTGACCGGACAGCCTCCACCAACTCAGAGGCGTCGAACGGCTTGAAGAGGTAATCATCCACACCTAGTGAGCGCGCCCGACCCACATCCGAACGCCCGGTACGGGCGCTCAAGAACAGGAACGGCACGGTCACGCCCAGCGGTTTCGTCCGGATGGCCTCGAGCAGCTCGTAGCCATCCATTTCCGGCATCATGATGTCGGAGATTACCAGGTCGGGCCTCACGGAGTTGAAAGTATCCAGCGCACGGCGGCCATCCGGGGCGGGGAAGACCTCGTGTTCGTCTGCCTCCAGGATAGCGCACATGACTTCGAGCAACGGTGCTTCATCTTCGACAATCAGTATTTTTGCCATCTTATCCTTAGGATCATGGACCCCAGCGGGGTTGCCAATCACAATAGTTATTATATGTTAAACGGATGGTATGTCCATCCCTGATTCTAAGGATGTAAATCTCACAGCCGTTATCATCCTGATAATTGTCCATATAAGAAGTGAAAGCGATCCAGCGTCCATCGGGGGAAAAACTCGGGGCAAGGTTATTCCCACCCACGGTAACCTGGCTCCGGACGTCCCCATCAAATTCGAAGAGGTAAATTTCCCTTAGCCAAGGGGCGCCGGCATAAGTGGCGAACACATCGCCAGTTGGGGACCAATCGCTCCGGCCGCGCAGGCCGTCGAAATCAGTCAACTGGGTCAGACCAGTTCCGTCCAGGGCAATCCTAAACAACTGGACCTGTTCCGCCGGGTCGCGTGAAGCGAACAGGATGTACTCTCCATCGGGCGACCAGGTCGGATCCCAACCGCTTCCATTCAGGGGACCGTAAATCGGATGGGGGTTGCTCCCATCGCGCTCCATCATCCAGATGGCGTTCTGTCCCAGGCCATCCCCCCAGCCAAACGCGATCCGGCTGCCATCCGGGGACACCTCCGGCGCGAGCAACACTCCCAGACCATGGGTCAATTGTCTGATATCACCGTCCAAGGCCAGCTCGTAGATCTCGTAGGTATTGGTCCCTGCAAAGGCGGAGAAGAGGACGCTATTCCCATCCGGCGCCAAGGATGGGAACCAGTGCCGGTAGCTATCGCTCGTCAATTGCCGGAAGCCGCTCCCATCTGCATTCATGATGCAGATCTGGTCCCCAGCCAGCTGACAGGTGAAGACGATCTTTCCGGATGGGGCCAGGTCGTCCCACAAGGTCGGTTCGACCGGGTCAGGGAGTGTCGCTGTAGCTGGAGCCGCAGTCAAAGATGTAACTGGAGTCAGTTCGGTAACAGGAGATGCGTTCCTCGTCCGCTGACTGAAATACGCGCCGAAGACCAGCAGGGATATCGCCGCCAAGGATGCCAGGGCGATCCCAACCCAGATCCAGTCCGACCGTTTCATGGCGTCCCCTGTTGTAAACGATACACGGCAACCATCGCCTGCCCAAGTGCCACTCCGCCGTCATTTGCCGGGACTTTACAGTGGATCAAGACACGGAATCCATCCTTCCGCAACCCATCAACCACCCGGGAGAGCAGGGCGGTATTCTGCCAGACGCCTCCACTGAGAGCGACCACCTCTATGCCTTTTTCCACCCGGATCTGGTCACACACCTGACGGGTCATTTTGACCAGTCCATTGTGGAACCGGGCTGAGATAGCGCCGGGCGCCGTCCCCGCGCGAACGTCAGTGAGCAATGCGCGTAACAGCGGGGCGAGCCCGATGACCTCGTTGTGGATCTCGAAAGGATACGACCCGGTTTCCGCCGGGTCAAGGGCGGCCTCCAGCTCGATTGCCGCCTGGGCTTCGTAGTTGACCCGCTGGCGGATGCCTGCGATCGAGGCGACCGCATCGAATAGGCGGCCCATGCTAGAAGTCCGGGTGGTGAACAAACTGCGTTCCAACTGCAGGCGCAATGCTTTTTGTTCTTCGGGGCTGAAATCCCGGGCGGGAGCAAAGCCGTCGTCCCATTCCAGACCCTGCGACCAGAGCAAGGCAAGCGCGATCCGGCTAGGCCGTCTGATGGCCGCATCCCCGCCGGGGAGAGGAAAATATTCCAGGTGGTACAAACGCTGGTAATCGCGATAATCCGCCAAAAGGACTTCGCCGCCCCAGATGGCCTGGTCGTCGCCATAGCCCGTGCCATCGAAGGCCAGGCCGATCACAGGTTCGCTGCCCTCCAGCCCGTTGTCCGCCATGCAAGCTGCAATGTGGGCGTGGTGATGTTGGACCCGGACTTCGGCCAGGCCCTCCCGCTGGGCACGTTCCTGTGCGTAGCGAGTAGACAGGTAATCCGGGTGCAGGTCAGATGCCAGCGCTTCCGGCTTGATCCGGAAGGTGTGCTCAAAAAGGGTGACGCCTTCCTCGAACGAGCGCAAGGTCTCATAATTTTCCATGTCACCGATATGATGGCTCAAGAAAGCGTAGTCTTCGCGCGTCAGGCAAAAGGTATTTTTTAACTCCGGGCCAACCGCCAGCAGCATCGGCGCACTGACCAGCAGGCGGATAGCATCTGGGGCGTAGCCCCGCGAGCGGCGGAGGGGATAGATCTTCTCGTCAAATACGCGCACGACCGAATCGTCACAGCGGGTTTGGATCGGGCGGTCATGCATCAGGAAGGCGTCGGCAAGTGGTGACAGGCGGAGCCGGGCTTCCTCGTTGTCAATGGCAATCGGTTCTTCGGAGAGATTGCCACTGGTCATAACAAGCGCCGGCAGGGCCAACTCCCCTGATAAAAGCAGGTAATGAAGGGGGGTATAAGGCAGCATGACACCGAGCGTATCCTGCCCCGGGGCCACTTCTAAGGCAATCGAAGACCCGGGCTTGCGGCGCAACAAGACGATCGGACGAGTATGGGATGCGAGCAACTCCTCCTCGGCAGGAGCCAGTAAACAATGCTCCCTAACCATAGACAGGTCGGGCATCATCACAGCAAATGGTTTATCGACACGCAGTTTCCTGGTGCGAAGTGCAGTAACAGCGGTTTGGTTGGTGGCATCGCAAGCCAGGTGGAAGCCCCCCAATCCCTTCAAGGCAAGGATCCTGCCCTGCCTGAGCAACCGTTGCGCTTCCACGACTGCGGCGTCTTCTGTATGCAACGGCAGCGAATCGGTTTCCCCGGTAAACTCGAGCCAGACCCGCGGCCCGCAGTTCGGACAGGCAACCGGCTGGGCATGGAAGCGACGGTCGAGAGGGTCCTGGTATTCCAGCGCACACTCCGGGCATAAAGGAAAAGATGCCATGGTGGTGTTCGGCCGATCGTATGGAATTTCGGTGATGATCGTGAACCGCGGTCCGCAATTGGTACAATTCGTGAAGGGATAACGGTAGCGTCGGTCGGCAGGGTCGAGGAGTTCCCGCAGACAATCCCCACAGATAGAGACGTCCGGGGATATTGGCTGGAAGGCCCCTGCTTGTGCTTCGGAGTGGACGATCTCGAACGCAGTGAATCCTTGGGCAGCCTCGAACTGAACTGAGAAGCTGTCAACCCTTGCCAGCGGGGGTAATTCGGTCTTGATCGCTGCGATGAAGGCTTCGAGCACTTCTACAGAGCCATCCACCTCGATATCCACCCCGGCGGAGGTATTGCGTACCCAGCCCAACAGGCCATAACGGACAGCCAATCCATAGATAAAAGGTCGGAATCCAACCCCCTGGACGATACCGGTAATATGCAGGCGTGCCCGCTGTAAAGCGACCATGCAGGTATTATACCGGTTGCATCTCCGGGGAACCTGTCAACTACCTTTCAAAAACGATGGTTATATCTCGCCAAGATGTACAAATTAACGCACTCCATTGGTTAAATATTTGGTGGCGAGTTATTCTCGCCACCAAATAGGTCATTACTGATATCGTTTTCGAGTTAGGAGTCTTGGTCTTCCCCAGCAACAGATACTCAGCCGACATTCCTGGCCAGGTCGACCGGGCTCGCTCCGGAAGAACGGATGTTGATGATCTTCTTGAGCACATCAAACCAGAAGGGTGCGCCCTGAGCAGTCGCCAGGCTGGTAATCAGCAGGCCAATGATCTTGAAACCCCAGCCGGTCCAATCGTCCATCTGCGGGGTATTGACAAGCGGCAAACAGCGGTCGAAGACTGGCACACCATAGAAGTCGGTGGAGTTGACCGGGAACAGCGAACAGACCGGAATAATCCCAGCAGCAACCACCCACTCGTGCAGGATGGGCTCCCCGATCCAGCCGAGCGGCAGGTTGAGCGCGATGGCCTGGTCCCTGAGCGGGTTCAAGTCACCGGTCACAATTTCTTGGCTGCCATAGACGCCTGCGTAGGCTTCAGCCTGCTGGACGATCTGCTCGCGCAGGACAGGCTCGCGCCACAACCGGGTCGCAATATTGACTGAATCTGCATTGGCGCAAAACGCCAACAGGGTCCCGATAGTGAAGGCGAGCGTCTGCGCCCGGCGCTTGTACCAACCGCTCAAGCGGTCCATGCCGCTGTTGAACCAGGCCTCGATATTCTGGCGGACCTGCACCATGGCCATCTCACTGTCCCAGCCCGACTGTCCCGTCCCGGTGAGCAGGGCCTGCATCGTCTGTTTGAGGCGTGGGTGGGTCACAGCCAGGGCGGTGACACCGGCGCGGAGCTGGTCAATCGGCGCTGCGGCAAGGCTGTCCGGGTCTATTGGTTGGAGAGGGCTGAGCAAAGCAGCAATCCTTTCCTTCCTGGCACGGACATTCTCGAGGACGAGTTCCACATCTAGTTTGAGTTTCGGGTAATCCAAGGCCAGTTGCTGGACCTCGACCATGGCCGCGGCCAGGGATTCATCCCCACCACCGTCACCCACTTGCGCCACCAGCGCCCTGCGGATGAGGGCCAGGATGAGATTCAGGCGTTTTTTTGCAGCTTTTCGTTTCCGCCGACCCAATTTCTCGAGGTCCCAGCGCAGGCGATATAGCTGATTCTGGAACAGGGCCGCCTCGGTGCCGGCTGAGGCAACGATGTCCACCAGCGCGAGCGCAAATTGACCCGAGGGGATGTAGGCGGGTTTGCGCGTGCCGTCCTTGCCGCTGTACAACCCACGGATCAGGGGGTGATTATAAAGCTGGTCTGCAAGACCCGGGTCGGATAACATGTTGCGGATGGTCGTCTCAAGCATGCGGGCGCGCCAGCGCGACCTGGCTGCCAGCCATTCCTGGATGTACATGGATGCCAGGCTGAACACCAGCCAGAGGAAGACCAGTCCGATGATGACATTGGGGATCGATAGGAACGACATAAGACTCCCTTTCGCTTAAACTTCGAGTTTGCCGAGCAGGGCGATGAAGCGCTCGTCTTCGCGCAGCGGATCCAGGTCCGGATCGCTGCGTACCCATTCCAGGGATGTCTGCCCGTCAGCGAGGGCGACCTTGAGAAGTTCGATCGCCTTGTTCGCATCGCCGCAGATGGCCTCAAAACAGGCCCGGTTGTACTCGTTCTCCCCGTCCAGGTGCGGGCGGGCGATGGCAATGTGCAGCTCGGCTTCAGAATTCATACCCATGCGCCGATAGCTCCCTGCCAGCGCACAATGGGCCAGGACATCGTCCGGGTTCATCTCAATGACTCGCTGGAAGGCATTGATGGCCTCGGGATGGCGTTTCTGGGCTGCGAAAACCAACCCGAGGTGATAGACGTAGACCTCGCGGGTCGGGTAGAGCGAGATCGCCCGTTCGAAGGCTTCAGCGGCTTCATGGTACCGACCTTCGGCTTTCAGCAGCTTACCCAACGTATCCCAAGCACGGTCATTGGTCGGGGCGCTTTGGGTGATCTTCTGATAGACTGAAACCGCGTCCTCATTCACCTGCCCGGCCGCCTCAGGCTGCTGGACTGGAAGTTCTCTCTTCACCTCAGGTGCAACCTGGTAGACCGGTTCCACAGCGGGAACCCAGGAGGAGGCAACGTCAGACGCCCCCGGAGCGACCGGCTCAACGACCATCGTATCCACGGGGCGATTTTCAGTAACACCAGCCCCGGCAGCGAAGGAACGCATACTTTCGCCACGACTTAAAGGCCTGGCTGGCTCCAGGGCAGTTCCCCACTTCGGTTGGGACTGGTTCTCCAGCGGTGATCTCGCCTGGGGGTTCTCTATTTTATTTTCAGCGGTTCCCTGCGAGGAGATATTGAGTTTCATCTCGAGGATATCCGCCTCTTTGAAGGCAATCGCAGCATTGTCGTACTGGTTGATTTGCCTATACGCATCTCCCAGGCGGGTCCAGGTGGTGGCTTTCTCCCTGCCCTCGGCGAGCAATTCCAGGCTCTTCTGGAAAAGGGAAACCGCGACGTCATACTCGCCCTTCTGGCAATACGCCTGAGCCTGGTTGCTGTACAGCCAGCCCAGTTCCTGCGAAAACTCGATCGCTCGACGGTATGCGCCGATGGCATCGTCGTAGGCGCCGATCTTCATGTAAAGGTTGCCGATCTCATTCCAGACAGCAAAATCACTCATCATGCCTCTCTTTATCCGCCTCAATCAGCAGCATTGGCAAGCAATAGGAGCCGAGCCCGTTTCAACAACGAGTTGCTTTCCGGGTCGATCTCGGTTGCCCGCTGGTAGGCGGTTGTCGCACTGGACTGGTCGTTCAATTGCCGATAAGTATCGCCCAACCGGTTCCATGTGATGGCTTTCTTCTTCGTGCTTTTGAGCAACTCGATGCCTTTTTGATAAAGGGGAATCGCATCGTTATACAGGCCCAAGTGGTAATACGCCAGGCCAAGGTTGCTGTAAGGCCAACCAAATTCCGGTGTCAGCTCGATCACTTTCAGGTAGGCTTTGATCGCTTCTTCATAATTCCCGGCCTTCAGGTGGCGGTTGCCAATCTTGTTCAGGTCATAGGCACTGCGGCCTTCCAGGTCTGGCTGGGACAACTCGAACTCGGCAGACTGCTGCGGTTTAGAAAGACTTTCCTCTGCAGCGAGGTTCACCTGTTGCAGCTTGATGAAGATATCCGGGTCGACCATCTCGTTGACTTCATCGTCAGCTGGCGGGCGGCTTGCATCGGCAGGGATATATTCACGGCTCGCCTCCATGACCAGGCCGCGATCGGGCTCAGTTGTCCCTGTTGGAGCAGGCGTGATCCCTTCGAGTTCCTTCAACCAGTGGACCAGTTCATCGGATGCCATGGTGGTATCCACCTGCTCGCCGGGCAGGTAAGGTTCCACAGTATCCTGGATCTCGTCACCGCCGGGGAGAACATGATTTGAGCCGGTCACTTCGCCCATGCCCGGGGTCGTCCCAAAGGGCAAATCCGAGTCTGCGAACGCATCCGGAGAGAACTCGAATCCGGTCTCTAGACCGATTAAACTGTCGGCGCTTTCCGCTTCCATCTCGACGATCTCTTCATCACTACCGGCCTGCTTCCTGCCCTTGCGGTAGTATGCCCGGGTCAGGTTGCGGATATAGGGCCAGTTCGAGCCATCCGCCAGTTCGATCGCCCGGGTGTAAGCTGCGATGGCAGCATCGAAATCGCCCTCGTCCAGAAGGGTGTTGGCAATCTGGTTCCATGCAGAAGCATTATGCGGCCCGGACAATTCATCCACCAGGTCCTCGCTCCCGGCTGGAGCGAGTTCAATCCCGGGGGTGGAAACTGGTCCGGCGACACCTTCGGCGCAATTATCACCCAGCTTCCCCATCGCATACTCGGTATCGGGGTACCAGCCGAAATCGATCTCGCAGCGCAGTTCATCACCGCCTGTCTCTGCCGGGGGAGTGAACAACCCACAGCAATCATAATTAACAGTGGTAGCACCATCCGCAGCCACACCCAACGATTCCGCGTTTTTATAGGCAGCCATTGCTTGATCCTTTTCGTCTATTTTCTGGTGAGCATCCCCCAGCCGCGCCCAGGTGATCGCCCGTTCTTTTTCGCACCTGGTCATTTCAAGGCTTTTTTGATACATGCTGACCGCATCCTGAACCATCCCCTGGTTGTAATAGGCCAGGCCCAGATTGCTGTGCGCCCAGGCCAGCTTGTCGTCGAACTGGATTGCCTTGTGATAAGCCTTGATCGCTTTTTCATATTCCCCGCTATTGAGGAAGGTATTGCCAAGCTCAAACCAGGCCTGAGGGAGCTGCGGGTTGAGCTGGAGCGCCTTCTGGAAAGGCTTAAGCGCATCGTTAAAGCGCTTCTGGCGAGAAAGGATGATCCCAAGCCCAATCCAGGGTTGGATGAACCCCGGGTTCAGTTCGATGGCCTTGATATACGCAAAGATGGCCTCTTCGTTCCTGCCCAGACTGGCGTAAACGTCGCCCAAGCCGTTCCAGGGGCAGGCATATTCTTTCGCAATACCGACAGCTTTCTGGAAAGCGAGCAGAGCTTCATCCGCCATGCCCAGTTTGAAATAGACCTTACCGATGCCGTTCCAGTTGACCGCATCTCCGGGGGAATTTTCGACCGCTTTCTTGAATGCATCCAATGCTTCATTGTCACGGTCGAGTTGGCTGTAGAGAGTACCCAGGTTGGCCCATGGGAATGTCTGGTCCGGTGCAAGCTGCCGGGCCGCTTCATAGCAGTGGGCTGCGGTAGCGAACTGTTTCAAGCTGGTTTTTACCAGGGCGTCGGCGATGCAGCACTCAGCTTCGAATTTGTTGTCCTTGAGATCCGGCGAGATCCTGCGCACTGACCCCAACAACCGGTCCGCCTTTTCGAATTCACCCTTCTTCCAGTACAGGACACCCAGGGTCAGGACCAGGTTGGCGTAGATCGCAGTCGACTCCTCCCCCTCCGGAAGGTCAGCGAGCAGGGATTCGCGCAAAGCGATCTTGGCGTCCAGGTCGTCGCGGCTGAACTCACACTCGCCTTTGCCCTGCTTGGCATGGTTCAACTCACAGATCAGGACCTGGTCCGGGCAAGGTAAATCTACGAACTCGACCGCCCGGTGGCGGAAGGCCCAATAATCGGGCGCTTCACGGGCCAGATCAATGGCCTCGGCCTCGGTAAGCCAGAACAGGATCCGGACCTGTTTCTCGACATATACATCTCGGTTGCTGTTCAATTCCCGGTAGACATTGAAGGCCGGCCCTTGCGCACCCTGGCGCATCCCATCGACAAAGATGATCGTCTGCTCGGGATCGGGTAGGCTGCTGACCACATTGGTGATGTCCGCATTCTCAGGGTCCTGGATGTCCAACCGGAATACAGTCTGTCCGATAGAGTCCAGTCTGTCCTCCAGAGCGGCCTGGGCTGCGTCCCGCAACCCATCCGAACCGTAGATGGCAAACAGGATCGACGGCCGTTGCCACTTCAAAGCCAGTTCCAGCTCGCGGAAGAGGATATCGATACGGTCCTCTAGCATTTCGGGAGAGGATGGTCCCGTTGGGCTGTTAAGCATGGATCAACCTCCTTAACACCGGGTGGATATCACACCAATTTTCGCCATTACGGTATTCAAGGATGGCCAGTAGTTGTAACAAGGGACGCAGTCGGTCATGGTATTCAAGCTGGTTCGTCTCATGGACCTTGCGCAGGAAAGCCAGGTCATTCTTATCCAGGATGCGCCGGTATTCATTGCGGATCTCGGTCGTAGCCCAGTCGACATCCTGGGTGTTCACCTGGGCTGCTCCACGCCGGCGGGCGCGACCGATGGCGGTGCGCATGATCCGGGCCATTTCTCGGAACACCCCGCCGGAGTACGTGATCGCCTCCTCCAGCGCTTGGGACTCGATCAGTGCTGGTGACATGCGCAAGTGGGCGAAACGGCGCATGGTATCGTAGCCTTCGATGTCGCGCCGCTCCAGTTCGAGCGGAGGGTGCAGGTTGATATTGGAGAGGAAGATCGACTGATCCCGGATCGAGTCAAATTCCTTGCTGTAGAACAACGCAGACGATACGGTGTAGACAATTGCGCAGTTCGGTTGCATCATGATCTCGCGACGGTCATGGAATATCGCCCGGGCCTTGTCCAGGTCCGGTTTATCCATATCGTCAATCAGGATCAGGGGGATGCGTTTTTCACGGATGTAGATCGCCGCGGCGATGCTGTTGATCACAGCCATCAAGCCGGTGATATCCTTCTCGAACACCTGACGCAATTCCACCCGTGTGGCGGGTTCCAGTTTCATCTTCATCCCGGCATTCATGAAAAAGGCGTCAATGGATGCACCCAACTCATAGCCAGAGAATCGTCCCGCCAGCACCGTGCGCACTTCCTGTTCGACCCTCCCCTTCCAGCCGTTAAGTTCCTTGAGCAACTGGTCGGGTAGTTCCCCGCCCACCTTGCGGTATTCGCGGAACATCCGCCCGCCGATCGCCAGCAGGACATCGCGGAAATCCAGGTCGATGATATCGGCCTCTTCGCGGATGGTGAAGTTGATCGGCCAATACTTACGCTGGATATCCGGGTTGGAGATGATGTGGAGCAACTCGGTGGACTTGCCGCACCCCCGGTGGCCGGAAAAATAGAACTTGGGTGGACGGTAGAACGGCGACAGGAGTGAATCGGTTAGTTCTGCAATCGGGTTCCCGGGCCGGTTGATATAAAACGGGTTTGGCTGGCCGTTCTGCCCGGGCATGAGCGGCAGATCCAGTTCAAAATTAAGCCAGGCACGGTCGAAATCTTTGGCTGTAATGTATTCGAATTTACTCATCGGTCCTCATCACGGAGTGGTTTCAACCGGCATCCTTCGACATACGCTCACAAAAAGCGTACTCACGCATTGGTAAAACTCAGGTATCTCTCGCTACTCCAGCCAGCCGGGTGTTCGATCCGCGCCCAGCCGTTCTGGCGCTCGATCACCTTGATCCGCTGGTCGTTGGTCAACCAGCCCACAACCGGGTAATTCGTGCCCGGCCCGTTGCGGATGTTCAACCCGTTGGCCGTGCATATCGCGAAAGCCTCCGCCGCGCCGGTCTGGACCGGTGCGGACGATGGGGCGGTCGGTTGCGGTGCCTGGATCGGCTCAGACAGGTTGGTATCCAGATATTGACTGGCGCACCAACCTACCGGGGTCTCGACCCGAGACCAGCCATTCTGGGTTTCGATCACTTTCACTCGCTGACCTTTGGAAAGCCAGCCAATCACGGGGAATGCCGTACCCGGCCCGCTGCGGACGTTCAAACCGCTGGCTGTGACGGCGGCAGAATAACTTACCTGGACTGAACCGGCTTGCTGGGGGGCAGGTGTCGATACAATGGTGGCTTGCGCCTGGGTAACAGGCTGATAGGGGCTGGCTGGTTGAGCAGGCAGGTAAGACACCGGGACTGCCTGTGCAGGGGTAATCCCCAAGCGCTGTTCCATTGTGGCAACCCGGTATTCCATGGTCGCTACCCGGTTGGCAAGTTTCGCTTTTTCCGTCTCCAGCCCGGCGAACGTATACAGGTCATCCATGGTCCCATCGAAACGGTTCATGTCCAGGTCGAGGCTTTCCGTCCCGAAGACCGCACCATTCCCCTTGACAATAAACTGCCAGAAGGTCCAACGTGGCCAGGGCGGCGGCAAGGTCGGCGCGGCAGACGTGGTGTAATGGGCAATCCATAATGGGAACTGGGCCCAATAAGCTTCCTTGCTGCCATATTCATTCCAAAAGGAAGGGCCTGTATAGATGATCGGAGTGTAGCCACGCGCTCCTAGTTGTTCCACAAAATCGCGCAGGTAGCTGCGCGCCAGGTCGGTGTTTTTATCCGAACGCCTTTGTTCGAAGTCCACCACAGGGGAAAGCTCGCCGCGGTCAGCGGACAACAGGTCGGCAAAGTAATTCGCCTGGTCCCGGCCCGGCTGGGTATAGTCCAAATAGTGATATGCACCGCGCAATAACCCAACCGCTTTGGCCTTTACCCAGTTCGCGCTGAAGAGGGGGTCAGTGAATTTTGCCTGTGATGCTTTCATGAAGACAAAGGAAGCACCAGCCGCTTTTGTTTTTGCAGCATCCCAGTTGCCATTCCATTTTGAGATGTCAATACCCAAGACTGTCATCGGTCATCCTCCTGAAAGAAAACTATCGTAATGTCCCATATTGCGGATCGAGCTGGTTCACGAGCCTGAGAGTGAGAGATCGAGAGCCGCGAAGCGCTGGGTGTTCGCGTCTGCATCGTCAAGTAATGCACGTTGCTGCTGCCAGGTCTCTGGAGACCATAACTCGAGATAGGTCCCTTGGCCGACTGCCACCACCTCGTCGCCAATCCCGGCATAGTGACGCAGATCTTCCCGCAAGGTGATACTGCCCGCTTGCCCCAGCTCCTGTTCATCTGCTGTGCCCAAAATGGCACGCGCCAGCAAGCGGACTTTCGGGTCGGTGATGTTCATTGCTCCAATACGCTGATAGAGGAGTGTGAATATCTCTTCGGGGAGCAGGATCAGGTTGCGATCAAATCCCTGGATAAGGTAGAGACTGCCAGCGTAGGGTTCCCGGAAACGCGGCGGGAGGGATACTTGCGCATCCCGGTCGATCGTAAGCTGGTGCTGGCCAAAAAACATGACAATTTATCCTGGTTGATCCGTAGTAGTGTTCCTGCTTCACTCTTATTATAGGGATTGGTCACTTAATCCAAAACAGTAAAAGGATGGTTCTCCGGTCAACGGTAATGACCACCTGTAGCCCATATTCTCATGGGGGTGGACTGGCATGTTTTTGACCAACCGGGGATGGTGAGAAATGACCACAGATGAGGTTCCTGTAGCCGGCTTGTGGCAGGGGAGAAACATGCTGGCGACAAAGCTGTCCCTACTCAAGTGATGAACCTTGTAGAAAGCGGTCATCCCGCCTTCACTGAGCGGGATGATGACTCGGTACCTTCCAGGATGTCTCCGGATAGGGTTACAAGATACCTGGCTCCGGGATGCAGTTCAAGATGAATGAGACCAAATAATATATCGGTAACAATGGATGGCTAGAGTTCATGCCCTTACGCCGGACGGCGAGGTCACATAGTCCGGCAGCGGACACCATCCAGATCCCCTCCCCCCGGTCAATCGGCAAGTTTTTCCCTGACCGCGTACAGGGCTGCCTGGGTCCGGTTGGCCAGGTGCAACTTGTTCAGTATATTGCTGACATACTTCGCAATCGTCCGCTCGTGGACGAACATTTCGTTGGCAATCTCCTGGTTGCTCAACCCCCGGGCGATCAAGCGCAAGGTGTCCAATTCCCGCGGCGTGAGCGGGTCGGCAGTGTACGCCTCTTTGGTAGGATGATTGATCTCATGGATCACCTTCATCGCAATCGATGGGTGCAGGAAAGCCTGGCCATTGGATACATCCTGGATCGCCTGGATCAACTGGGCGCGGGTCGCATCCTTGAGCAGGTAACCCAATGCTCCGGACTTGATCGCCTGGAAGACGCGGTCATTATCAGCGAAACTCGTCAGGATCAGGATTTTCGCCTGCGGGGCGATCTCGCGCAATTTCGGGATCGTCGTTAACCCGTCCTGGCGCGGCATGACCAAGTCCAAGAGGACGACGTCCGGATCCTTCTCCCTGGCCAGCTCCATTGCCTGCAAACCATCTTCCGCCTCCCCGACTACTTCAATGTCCTGCTGGGTACTCAACAGGGCGATCAGCCCTTCACGGACAACTGTTTGATCTTCGACGACCAGTACGCGAATTTTCTTCATTCCCGGGGTTCCTTCTTTTGTCGTTTGGAATAATTATCTCTTTTTACTGCAACCTGGATCCTGGTTCCTTCCCCAACGGCGGATTGGATGCGGAACTTGCCCCCGACCTGGGCAGTCCTTTCCTTCATGTTTTTCAAACCCATCCCGCCCTTCGATTCTTTTTTAGGGTCGAAGCCCAAGCCGTCATCCCTGATCGAAAGAGTTACATTGACGCGGGTCTGCTTCAACCGGATGGTCACCGATTTCGCGACGGCGTGGCGGAGGATATTGTTCAAAGCTTCCTGGGCAATAAAATACAAGGCGATCTGTTTTTCCAGGGAGATCGAAAGCTCCTCATCGGCGATGAATTTGGTCTTGACATCCGCCCGCCCCTCGACGGCCGCCAGCCGCTGGTGGAGCACTGCCACCAGGCCTTCGTTTTCCAGATCCACTGGCTGCAACTCGTATAGGAAGAGGCGCATCTCCTTGATCGCCTGGCGGGCGTGTTCGCCAATCCGCGAGAACACTTTGGAGGGTTTCTCCAATGACCCGGTTTCCAGCCCGGCCTGGGCAGCTTCGGTCAGCGCCAACAGGCCGTACAAGCGTTGTGAGACCGAATCATGCAAATCACGGGCCAGCCGCTGGC
The DNA here is from genome assembly GCA_043826785.1 of Chloroflexota bacterium. Taxonomy (GTDB): domain Bacteria; phylum Chloroflexota; class Anaerolineae; order Anaerolineales; family Villigracilaceae; genus JBDRPT01. Next base: position 21,779 of record JBDRPT010000015.1, read on the forward strand.
GTTCAGCGGAGGTGATGGTCATCTGCCGTTGGCGGTCGCTATGGATGTAGCCGGCGATTTCGTCCGCAACCACCGTCAATTTGACTGCCTCGTCATCGTTGAATTGCTGACCCGGTCCGCGGGCCAGGGCGATAATACCCAAGACCCGTTTCTCGATCGACATCGGAGCAACCACGATCGAAATCGGTTCTCCCTTGTGGATAGACGCGGGGATCCTTGAGTCAAGGGTGGCATCCGGGACCAGCAGGACTTCCTGGTTGAACATGAAGGACTCGAGGATATCCGTTTCTGACAGGAATGTGCTCACTTCATCCAGACAAGCCGGGCGCAGGCCATGTTGGGCTACCAGGCGAAAGCGTTGACCTATGTCTTTTCCCCGGTCCTGCTCGAACAGGTAGATGATGCAATACTGGCTATGGAATGAGTACACGATCTGGTAGACCGTCTCTGAGAAGAAATCCTTCAATTGCATCGCCCGGCTTGCCACGCCGGATAGCGCATGCAGCAGGACGAACATCTCGTCCCGGGCGCGCTGGCGGGCCTCATCCGCATGCCGGCGTTCGGTGATGTCACGCCAGACGATCACCCGCCCGCAGTTATTGCCTTGTTTGTCGGCAAATGGCGATAGGCGGATGTTCAGGTAACGCCATTCGTCCTTCAGGTTGACACTACCGCGGAATTCCTGTTCCTTCAAGGATGGATTGCGGGTGACGTTTTCCCAGTTCCGTAGGATCTCTTCAGCAGGCCGCCCGAAGACTTTGGCTCGCGTCAGCCCGATCAGGGATTCTGCCGCCGCGTTCAAATCCACAATCCGGTTTTTATTGTCCAGCACGACCCAGCCGTCCCGGATGCTTTCGATGACCATCGCCCGGGATATGGGGACGATCTCCAAGAGAAACCCCCGGAAGAAGGCGTAGAGCAAGATGATAGCGGTAACGGTGAACGAGAAGATATACACATCGGGGTTCGGGTGGGCCACCAAGGCGGACACTGCGACCGTGCCCGTCAATCCCGGAACGCTCAGGCCGACGAGCACCAGACCAACCTGGACCCTGAAAAGACCAGCCTGCTCAAAATAGACCCGGGCCAGAAAATAGATCGCTATCAGGACAAGGAGATTGTTATAGATGGCATTGATCCACAACCACGGGCCTGCCTGCGGGGTTATCCCCAGCCAGCCAGGGACCATTTGCTCAGAGAAGATAAATTCATGCCTGGGATTGGTCCAGATCAAAATCTGGGTCACAAGCGGTATCGCGGCAACCAAGGCAAGATTGCGCGGGCGGATCCAGTTCTGCCGGTGGGTGTACTCCAGGACGAATGTGAACAGCGAGATGGCAACGCCCGCCATGCCCAGGTAGGTGATGCTCAACCACAAGGTTGCAAACTGGGGCAGATTGTACAGGAACAGGCTGTATGCCAGGGCCAGTATAGCCAGCGCCGCTGAAAAACAGATCAGGCTGGCTGAGCCCGGCACAGTCCGGCGCCTGTATGCAATCAACAAAGAAAGCGCGGCTATACAGATCGTGATCACCATCAGGGTGAGACGAATTGTTGAGATCATTGCGCGCCTTTGGATGAAGAATTCGCCTGGGACATGGTCAGCAACATTTATTATACAATCATCTCGGCCTGAGTGCCGTCCTGCTGCCCCTTGTGACCGAGATAATCCTTGGCGTCAGCGGCATCGGGATCTATCGATAACAGCCGCCGATAGACCTCCCGGGCTTGGCGGCGTTTGCCCTGCTGGGCGTAGATGTTTCCGAGAGTTCTCCAGGGGGCAGCTGCGTTTTCATCCAGCCTGGAGGCTTTCCGGAAAGCCCGGATTGCCTGCCCCGGACGGGAAATGGACAGGTAAACCCTGCCGAGGTTGCACCACTGCCCGAAATCCCCAGGCTCCAACCGGGTTGCGTTCAGATAAGCGCTAACAGCATCCTCAAGATACCCGTAATCTTGGCTGACATTTCCGTGATTGTTCCACGCGTTCGCACTAAGCGGGTCCAGTTCAATGCCTCTCCGGCTTGCAGCCAGCGCCTCTTCGTACTTCGCCTGGCTGCGAAAAAGCACGCTCAGATTGCAGAATGGTGTGGCATATCTTGGATGAAGCGCGCTGGCTTTCTCATAAGCTGTGACTGCCTCCCCCAACCTGCCCAGACTATGCTGGATGATCCCCCGGCCAGCCCAGAGTTCCGCCTCCCGGCAAGGGTCATTCAGGCTGGGAGCCAGCTTCAGGCCCTTATCGACCAATTCCAACGCCCGGTCCGCATCCTTGGACAGCCAGTGCAAACCTGCCAATGAGTAAAGTTCCTCCACAAGCGCAACAGGTGAGCTGGCGATATTATGCATCCCTGCCAGGCGGCGCTCAGTTGCGCGGATCACATCTGCTCGGCTGGCCTGATCTGCGGAGAGTCTCCAGCCGCCCAGGTCCAGGCGTTCGAAAGCCTCGACCCCCACTGGCCGGACCGGGACGCCGGTAAGATCGATGACCCGGTGGCGGAACGCCCAGAAATCAGGCGCCCGGCGAGGCAAGGACCTGGCTTCATCGATCGTCAGCCAGAGCACCGCCCGCAGACGATGATCGACGAAGAACTCCCTGCGCATATTGAGCGCCCGGTAGGCATTCGCGCCCCATCTTCCCCCACCCCAGCGCAACCCGCTCAGGTAAAAAACAACCGACGACCTGCGCGGATCGGAGGCCAGGATCAAGGGAATGTCAAACCGGTGCGCGTCCGCGCGCAACTGGACGGTCTCCTGGCCGAGTTCGGCGATCCGCCTCTGTAAAGCGTTTTCTGCTTCCTGGCGGACAAGCTCGGACCTGTAGACGCAAAACAGGACCGAAGGCCGGTCCCAACGGATTGCCATTTCGAGTTCTTGGGCCAGGATTGAAATGGGATCATCCATGTGCTGGCTATCATTTGCGAATTGAGGGGGAGTTTCATTCATTGCGTGGTCATCAGTGAGAGAGCATCATCCAGACGAACATCCAAAGCTATCCTGGAATAATTATACATTATGCCCATCGTGCCGGTTATAATCCTGGTTATGACTGCCGGCGGACTGAGAATTGGGATCGACATCGGGGGCACATTCACCGACTTTGTCATCTTCGATCCTTCCACCCGCAAGATCTCTACATTGAAACTGCCATCCACGCCTCAGGACCCTTCTATCAGCGTACTGCTCGGCTTGGGGCAGATCCTCTCCGGCCATGCAGTCGAGGGCGCGGATATCATCCACGGTTCAACCGTTGCCACCAATGCCCTGTTGGAGAGGAAGGGCGCCCGGACTGCTTTCATCGCGACGCGCGGGTTCGGCGACATCCTGCAGATCGGCCGACAGGATCGGCCAGTGTTGTATGACCTGACCGTCAGGCCAAACCCGCAAATCATCCCGCCCCGGCTGCGCTTCGAGGTGGACGAGCGCGTTGATCGCCATGGCAACGTCCTGCAACCCATCCAGGACAGCGAGTTGGATAGACTCATTAAAAGGGTCAAAACGAGCAAAGCAGAGTCCGTTGCTGTCTGCCTGCTCTTCTCGTTCGCCCACCCCGAACATGAACAGCTGCTTGGTGAAAGACTGCGCTCGGCAGGGTTCCCGGTTTCGCTGTCTTCCGAGATCCTGCCGGAATACCGGGAATACGAACGGGCCAGCACCACGGCAATCAACGCCTATGTCTCGCCTGCCTTGAACAGGTACCTCTCCAACCTTGACAAAGAAATGCCCGCTGCCACGCGCTTGCGGGTGATGCAATCCAACGGCGGTAATATCAGCCTTGACGAAGCACGCCAGAACGGTGTCCGCTGTATCTTATCCGGACCGGCGGGTGGTGTCGTCGGGTGTCAGTATATCGGCAAACATCTCCAGGGTCCGGATGGTGAGGCGCTCAAGCTAATCACCTTTGACATGGGTGGGACTTCCACAGACGTTTCCTTGATCGACGGCGAGGCGCACATCACCACCGAGGCGCTCGTCAGCGGGTATCCGATCCGCATCCCATTGCTGGATATCCATACCATCGGCGCTGGCGGCGGTTCGATCGCCCACGTGGACGCCGGCGGTGCCCTGCGCGTTGGCCCGCAATCAGCCGGCGCGAACCCGGGACCCGCCTGCTACGGAAAAGGTGACCAGCCCACGGTCACGGACGCCAACCTTGTCCTCGGCAGGCTGGTCGGGGACTACTTCCTGGGTGGAGAAATGTCGCTCGAACCAGAGCGGGCCTTTGCCGCCCTTGCCCGTCTTGGCGAAGGTCTCAGCCTGACTGCCGAACAGGCTGCCCTCGGGATCGTAGCGGTGGTCAACGCCCACATGGAGCGGGCGCTGCGGGTCATCAGCGTAGAACGCGGCCATGATCCCCAAGATTTCACGCTGATCTCCTTCGGTGGAGCTGGCGGGTTGCACGCCAGCGACCTGGCGCGCGGGCTGGGGATCCCGCGTATCCTCGTCCCGCCTCTGGCGGCAACCCTCTCGGCATTCGGGATGCTGGCGGCCGATGTCGTCAAAGACTACGCTCTCACTGTCATGCTGCCGGAAGACACAGACGCCGCGCAACTGGAGACCCGCTTCGCCGCGCTGGTCGGACGCGGCCGGGCGGAGGTTGCATCCGAAGGGATCCCGGCAGACAGGATCCGGGTTGAACGCCTGCTGGACATGCGCTACAAGGGACAATCGTACGAACTCATGGTCCCGTTCAGCCAGGATACCATCCGGGCATTCCACCAGATGCATGCAGAAGTCTACGGTTATACGCAAGTTAATGCACCGGTTGAGATCGTCAACCTTAGAGTGCGCGCCATCGGCGAAGTCGATCCGCCCGCTCTCCAGAGAGCTCCCCTATCAACCCCAGACCCGTCCCCTGCCCAGGTAAAAAGCCGTACCGTAGTCTTTGACCGTGGCTCTGCCCAAACCAGCTTTTATTTTGGCGATAGACTGCTCCCGGGCAACCAGATCAAGGGACCGGCAGTCGTCTTGCGCGCCGATACGACCATTCTGCTTAACCACAAGGATGTGGCAAGTGTTGATGCCTTTGGCAACCTGATCATCGCTGTTGGCAACGACTTAGCCGAGTAAATCCACTACCGAACAGGAATGACAATGGTTTATGATCCGATCAGATTGGAAATCTTCAAACACCTCTTCGCTGCCATCGCCGAAGAAATGGGCACCGTCCTGCGGAAAGCCAGCTACTCGCCCAATATCAAAGAACGGCGCGATTATTCGTGCGCGATCTTTGACCAGCACGGTCAGATGATTGCCCAGGCAGCCCACATCCCCGTCCACCTGGGATCGATGCCCCTCTCCGTCTAGGCGATCGCAGATGCTTATCCAGCGAAGGAAACCCATCCAGGGGATGTCATCATCCTCAACGATCCATTTCGCGGCGGGACGCATCTCCCAGACATCACCCTGGTATCTCCGCTTTTCTTCGGAGCGGGTGAAAAGGATGAACCCCAGACCCTGATCGGCTATGTCGCCTCGCGCGCCCATCATGCCGATGTCGGCGGGATCACCCCGGGATCCATGCCCGTGGCCAGAGAGATCTTCCAGGAAGGGTTGATCATCCCGCCGGTCAAGCTCGTCCGTCGGGGGCAAATAGACGATGGTATCCTCAGACTGATCCTCGCCAATGTCCGCACCCCCGATGAACGTGCCGGCGACCTGCATGCCCAGATCGCAGCCAACCAGCGAGGTGTAGAACGCTATCTTGCCATGATCCACCGCTACGGGAGATCCCAGACCGCTGAAGCAGCAGGACAGCTCATGGCGTATTCCGAGCGGATGACCCGCCGCCTGATCTCCGCGCTGCCGGACGGAGAATACCGGTTTACAGACAACCTGGATGACGACGGGCTGGGTAGCGGGCCGGTCCCGATCAGTGTCACGATCAAGATCCGGGGGGAGAATGCCCAAGTAGATTTTAGCGGTTCGGCCCGGCAACAACAGGGCAGCGTCAACGCGGTCTATGCCATCACGCTCTCGGCGGTCTTTTACGTCTTCCGCTGCTTGCTGAGCCTGGATGTGCCAAATAACTCCGGGTGCCTGGCTCCGATCGAAGTGAACGCCCCGCCGGGATCGGTTGTAAACGCAAATCCGCCTGCCCCGGTCGCCGGGGGGAACGTCGAGACCTCCCAGAGGATCGTGGATGTCCTGCTTGGAGCGCTGGCCCAAGCCTGTCCCGACAGGATACCCGCAGCCAGCCAGGGGACAATGAACAATATCACCATCGGGGGGGCGGATAGAAGCGGGGGCCGCCAGTTCACCTACTATGAGACGATCGGGGGTGGGACCGGCGCAAGCCCGGGGTGTTCCGGTGCCAGCGCGGTCCACTCGCATATGACCAACACGCTGAACACCCCCGCCGAGGCACTGGAATATGCCTACCCGCTGCGTGTGATCAGGTACGCGGTCAGGAAAGGATCCGGCGGTAAGGGTCGATTTCAGGGCGGTGACGGGATCATCCGGGATATCCAGGTTTTAACCGACTGCCAGGTGACCTTGCTGTCAGAGAGGCGGAAATACCAACCGTACGGGTTGGAAGGCGGGGCTCCCGGGAAATGCGGCCAAAACCTCATCCTGCGCGGGAGCAAAGCAATCCACCTTCCAAGTAAAGGGACTGTCGACCTGCAAGCGGAGGATGTGCTCAGCATCCGCACGCCGGGTGGAGGCGGTTTTGGGAGTGAAGAAGGCCAGGTCAAGACGGGGTTTTAGTACTATAATAAGCCAGATTTTCATTCTTTCACTTGCACGGACAATACATTGGAGGAGTTTCTATGTCTGAGTTCGGAACCATCAACGAGGGGTATGCACCTCCACCACCAGTGAAGACCTCACGAGCCTGGATCTGGTGGGTTGTGGGTATATTGGGCGCCTGCATCCTGCTCGCCTGCCTGGCAGCCTTGATCGGCGGGATCGTGCTTTATACCCAGGGGAACCTGCCCTTCTTCTCTCGCCTGGATTACAACGCCCCCGCCCTCTCGGGCGAGGGAACGCTTAGCAGTGGGTTCCTGCCCGACCCGTATACCGCGGTCATCAACGGAGGCGGTAGCATAGATGCGGCAGCCACAAATGTGGGCGATGGCTGTATCGGTTTTGTCAGCACCGAACCCAGCTACAGCCTGAACTGGACCAGAATTGGCGGCGCCGGCGGACAGATCAGAATCTTCTTCGTCGACGGGGCTGCAAACGACACGACCATGGTGGTCCGCGACCCAAACGGTGTCTATTTCTGCAATGACGATTCCGGTTACGGGGGACTCGACCCGCTGGTCGACCTCTCAGACATGCCCACCGGCCAGTACGACATTTGGATTGGCTCTTATTCGAGTGATGTCACAACCAACGGGACTCTCTATGTTACCGAGTTGGATTACACCCCGGTTTCCCTGCCCGGGTCTGGGCTCAACATCTCCGAGAACGCAACCTATGGCGGGACCAGCCTCCAAGCCGGGTTTTCGCCAGATCCTTATGAAACGTCCCTTTCCGGAGGCGGCGATGTCGATGTCAGGGGACAGCATATTGGAACGAACTGTATCGGGTATGCAGCCAGCGACCCGGATTTCAAGCTCAACTGGTCTGGTTCGAGCGCTGAACTGACTGTTTATTTCAATGCCTCTCAAGATTCAGCAGACACCACCCTGATCATCCTCGCCCCGAACGGGAACTGGTACTGCAACGACGATGGCGTTTACGGTCTCAATCCAGCCGTGACGATACCCAACCCCGCAGCCGGAGAGTACACCATCTGGATCGGCAGGTATTCTGCAGGAAGCCCCGTCCCTGGCGTGCTTGGGTTCACCGAGATCGGCCTCAGCGGTGAGGGTGGAGGCGGCGGCTCAGGTGGCTCACTGGACCCGGGCATGACCCCAAATTACGGAGAAATCCAGCTCGGCGCAGGTTTTTCGAACGACCCGCATGAGGTCTCGGTCACAAGCGGCAGCGGAGTGGATCTGTGGATGCAAAACCTGGGACAAGGTTGTATAGGTCATACCACCATCGCACCAGATTACCGCCTGTATTGGTCCGGATCGACGAATCGCTTGCGGATCTTCTTCAATGCCAATTCGGGCGATACGACCCTGGTGATCCAAACACCTTCAGGAAACTGGTTGTGTAATGATGATGGACCGACATCATTCGATCCATTGATTGATCTCAATCAACCCGCTTCCGGCCAATATAATATCTGGGTGGGAAGTTACAGTACTGGAGCATTCCAAAGCGGGACACTCGTCATCACCGAACGCGATCTGGTTCCCTAGGAGCCTCCCCAGGGGCTGGAAAATCGACCCCAACCCCATCATTCCATTTTTGGAAAGGACTGATCATGGACAAAGAACCAAAAGAAACTGTTGAACAGACCCCGGCAATCAAAAAAAGCTCGGGACTCGGCGAGTATAAATGGTGGTTGATCGGTGGCGGCATCGGGGTGGGCTTGTTTTGCTGTATCACCATCGTCATCATCATCGCAGTGATCGCCTTCGGGGGCGGTACCAGCAGCAAACAGACCTATGGCCCGTTGGACCCGAATGCCGAGCCAAATTACGGCAGTGTCAGGTTGGATACAGGCTTCCCCAACGACCCCTACCGGGTAGAGATGACAAGCGGTGGTTCCATCGATGTGTATGATCTCAACATCGGAAGTGGCTGTTTCGGGCATTCCGCTGCCAGCCCGGACTTCAGCCTGACCTGGCGAGGTTCGACCCAGAACCTGCGCATCTTCTTCTCGGCGACAATGGGCGGAGACACCACCCTGTTGATCAATACGCCTGACGACCGCTGGCTATGCAACGACGATGCGCCCTATGGGAGCCTCGACCCACTCATCGATATCTCCAACCCGGCCAACGGACGTTATGACATCTGGGTCGGCAGTTACTCATACGGAGATTTTGTCGCTGGATTCCTGACAATCACCGAGTCTGACTTGCGGCCTTAGCCCGTAATCAAAAACGCCGGCGCTTTGTATCCGCCGGCGTTTTATTTATTTAAGATGCATCTGGAAATAAAAGGCTCTTCCAGGACAACCAGCCCGCGCAATTCTAACCACCAGCCCTCAAAAAGCGGACTGCTGTCTCTGCAAGGATCGCCGCGCCGACCTGCAGGGCAGATTCGTCGATATCAAAACGCGGATTATGGATCGAACGGGGATCAGCTTCGATCTTCGCGCCCAGGCTGAACATCGCCCCCGGGCAGAGTTCCATGAAACTGCCAAAATCCTCCGCACCCAGCTCATTTTTCATCCCAAGGACATGCCCATCCCCCAGCAGTTCCGCAGCGACGGCGCGGATTAATCCGGCAGCCTGCGGATGGTTGACCATGGGCGGCGATCCAATCTCGATGCGTAACTCATAATCCCCACCCAACGGGCGGGTCAGTTCAAATACCCGTTCGATCTCGGCATGGATCTGTTCCCGGACTCTTGTTTCGGTAAAGCGCAGCGTACCGGTAATCTCGACCCGTTCAGGGATGACATTCTCCGTATCACCGCCCTTCACCGAACCGATACTGACCACTGCTGGATGGAATGGGTTCAACCGGCGGGAGACGATATTGTTCAGCCCAAAAATGACATGGGCGGTAAGGATGAACGGGTCGACCGTCTCATGCGGTTTGGCGCCATGACCGCCCTTGCCAATGACCGCGCCAAACCATGAATCCACACCGCCCGAGGCAGGGCCAGAATCTATGCGGATATCCCCCACACTTGACGATGGGTCTACGTGCAGGGCGATCACCATGTCCACGGCCTCCATCGCCCCAGCCGCGATCATGCGCGGCGCGCCGCTGATCCCCTCTTCGTCTCCGATCTCTTCGGAGGGTTGGAAGAGAAACCTGACCATCCCCGGGAATTCCTCCTTCGCCAACAACGTCGCTACACCGAGAGCGATGGCAACATGGGCATCGTGGCCGCAAGCGTGCATCAACCCTGGGACTCTGGAGGCATACTCAACCTGATTGGCCTCCTGAATCGGGAGGGCATCCATATCCGCCCGGATCGCAATGACCGGCTTGCCGCTGCCCAGGTCGCCGACGACCCCTGTCCGGCCAACACCGCTGCGGACCTGATAGCCGATCTTTTCCAGCTCCTCAGCCACACGTGAAGCTGTGTGTCTCTCCTGAAAACCCAACTCGGGGTAGGCATGGAACTCCCGCCGCCAGCCGATCATACGTGTGCTGATTGCCCTGGCCTTATCCAACATGGATCGCTCTTTCCTTTCATATAAATAGTGAGAGAATAGCTGGCTTACGTCTTCCCAAACTCGGCTGTAGCCGCAGACATCAACGCGGAAAGTTCGGCCTCCTGGTTGGCATCCAGCGGCGGGACCTGGTGTTCGCGCAGGATCCGCTCCGCTTCAGCCTGGGCGCGCTCGGCGATCCCCATCCGCCCGCCAAGCTCCCAACTCTCCCAGGAAGAACGTTCCGCCAGGCGGGTGATCAGAACTTCCCCGGCCCTGAGATACTTGGTCGTGTGCCGCTGACCCAGGAAATTCTTCTTGGTCCGCATTGCCTCTGCAATCACATCCACGGCAACAGCATCGGGGTCGCAGGAAAACCCCTTGCGGATCCGTAAAATGGAGCCAGCCAGCTCATCATCCACCACCATCTGGGCATACGCGCCTGTCACCCCGGCGTCCAATTCTCCGATACCAGAAAGCTCATCCGCTCCAGCCAGAGCCGGTAGGATGGCGTTGATGCCGCGTTCAAACCCGGCTTGGACATCGAGCGTATGCGCATTGGTCGAAAATCCATACACATTCACCGGCAACCCGTACCTGTGACCGATCTGGACAGTCCCGGCGGAAGCAATCCCCAGCTCCACGCCTCCCCAGACCGAGATGCCGGTGCGCGGCTCCATCATCGCCAACCTGCCACAATAGATGATCGGCAGACCAGGGTTGACCAGTTGGGCCAGCACCAGCACTGCCAGGACCTCCGCGTTTTGCTGAGTCAGCGCCCCGGCAATCGAAAGCGGCGCGGTCGTACCTGCGGTCGGGCAAGGCAGGGGACCGAAGGCGATCCCATTCCGGGCGATTTCGATGATCGCAAGCGCCTCTTGATCCGGGATGGTCAGCGGGCTGACCGGCGAGAGGGCAAGCGTCAGCACCTCAGCCGGGTTCCCGATCACCTCGGCCATCCGGACCGCGTAGCGGACCTCGCCGGCAAACCGAAATCCCGGACCCTGGACCGGCTTGAGCGTATGGGCGATGGCATTCCGGTACATAGCCAGCGACATGACCCCCCCAGGGACATCCCGCGGGGTAAAGAAAGGCGTGACCGTATGGCAATTCGCCAGGGCATCCAGCAAGCGGGTCGAATCGCGCACGTCCTGGAGCGTCGCGGGGCGTTTTCGCCCACTCGACGGGTCGAAGACATCCGGCGCGCCACCCAAATTGTGGAAGTACAACGAGCCGTCGCCGAGTGTCTTGACCGCTCCGCCCCGGCCGCGGATGACAACTTTTTTGCCCGCCCTGGCAATGCAGTCTTCGACGAGGTCGGCAGGCAGGAGGACGCGTTTCTCATTGCATTTCGCACCTGCCTCGGCGAGGATCGCCCGGCTCTTTGGTTCCGTAAGAATGATGCCCGTCTCAGCCAGGACACGCAGCGTGCCCTGATGAATGGCCTCGACGTCGTCTGGCGCCAGGAAGTGAAGAAACTCCATTTTAGCCTCCCCTGTCATTGTCCAACACCCGGGCCAAGAAGGCGACCCGGCGTGTCTCTGAATCGATCAGGTTCTCAACATTCAAGTATCCATGCCCTTCATCCGGGTAGATGATGAAATCAACCTCCCGGCCGAGCTCAACCAGCCTGTCTCGGGCGGCACGCGACTCCTCCGCAGGGCAACGCGGGTCATTCGCGCCGCAGATCAATTGGACCGGGGCGAGGATGGAATCCAGCGCGAAGAACGGCGACCGCTCACGCCAGAGGTCATGGTTTTCCTGCGGGTCACCCATGTTTTCGATATCCCAGCGCTGCAAGTCTGACCTGGAGGCAGCATGGGAAGTGAACCAGTTCAGGAACGGGACAACGGCTGAACCGGCTGCCCACAGGTCCGGGAACTGGGTCAGGCAGGTCATGGTCAGATAACCACCATGGCTACGCCCGGTCACGGCGATGCGTCCCGGGTCAGCCAGACCCTGTCCCGCCAGGAACAATGCCCCGGCGGCGACATCGCGGCTGTCGACCCGGCCCATTTCGAAGCGGTTGGCGCGCTGCCAGGCCTTGCCATAGCCTGTCGAGCCGCGGTAGTTGGGCGCCAGGACGACCCAGCCCCGGCTGGCCAGGTGGGTCATCAGCGGGTTCCAGATGAATTGATACAACCAGTTCGGACCCCCGTGGATATTGATAACCGCCGGCCCGGGCTTTTGAGCCTGCTTCGGCCGGTAGAGCAAGGCCGGAACCTGATGCCCGTCGAGTCCGGAGTACCAGATTTCCTCCGGGATGACGAATTCGCCCTCGGGGAAATCGTCCGGAAGCGAATGGGTCAACTGGCGGCAGGTCAAGTCATGCAGAGACAAGATCCACAGGTCCGGGGGCTGCGCCGGGTTGTCGAAGCAAAACACGATCGTGCGGCCATCCGGGGTGAACTTGGCCGACTCGTGCCGTCCAGAAGCGAGCTTGAAGACTTGCGCCGGCGCGCCCAAGTCCTTGAATCCGAGCCAGGATTGGGCCCCGAGTATCTGGGTATACACCAGGTGCTGTCCATCCTGCGATAATGCCGGCTTGTATTTATCTCCCTCGCCGTCTGTATGCCAGGTGATCTCTTTCGAGGCCAGCGCGATCGAACCGATATCGTGGTATTCACCACGTTCGGCGCTGAAAAATAAATGGGCGCTATCCGGTGACCAGCAAGGATAGGCGGCATTCAAGCGCCAATCCGAAGCCGAAACCTGGAAGGCCTGGCCGCCTTCTGCCGGGACAATAAAGATGCCGAAATCTTGATCCTGGGTGAAAGCTGTCGCCGCCAGCCAGTGGCCATCCGGCGACCAGTTGACCTTATAGGTCATCAAGCCGTTCGCCAGCACCAGCCTCTCTGTCCGGGTTTTCAGGTCCAGCAGGTAAGTATCGAAGACCCCGCTACGATTGGAAATGTAGGCGATCTGGCTGCCATCCGGCGACCAGGAATAACACGGTTGGAGGGTATCGGCACCCGGCGGGGTCAAGTCCACGGTTCCCCCTTCGGGCGTGATCAATTGGAGCCGGTAATCTTCGCTCCCGTCGAAATCGACGACATGGGCGATGCTGTTCCCATCCGGGTTGTACTTTGGGGAGAATTTCGACCCTCGCCCGCTGGAGACCTGCCGGCAGGGTTGACTGCCATCAAACCACAATTCATAGATTTCCCAACAACCCGTCCGGTTCCAGGCGAAGGCCAGCCGGCGACCGTCTGGGGAGATATCGTAATCAATTAATTCGTCGACATAAACATATGGGACGCGTAATAGTGCAGTCAGATCGATCATAAGTCCTTGGATGGGTATGCCACCGGGTCGTTGATCCTGCGACCAAACAAACCGGATGTGAATGGGAGATTATTTGACCTCATGACAGGCAACCCAGTGGTCCGGGAAGATCTGGCGCCACTCCGGCTCAACCTGCGAACAATGCTCCTGGGCGAACATACAGCGCGGGTGGAACCGGCATCCAGAAGGCGGGTTCAACGGGCTGGGTACATCCCCCGCTAATATCGTCCGTTGCCGGGCACGGTCTTTCTCAGGGTCCGGGATCGGGACGGCTGATAACAAGGCCTGGGTATACGGGTGGAGCGGCCTTTCATACAGTTCATTGTGGTCAGCGAGTTCGACGATCACGCCCAGGTACATCACAGCCACCCGGTCACAGATGTGGCGCACCATGCTCAAGTCGTGGGCGATGAACAGGTAAGTCAGGTTGAGCTGGTCTTGCAGGTCCTCGAGCAGGTTGACCACCTGCGCCTGGATCGATACGTCCAGGGCCGAGATCGGTTCATCGCAGACGATGAAGGCGGGATCCGAGGCCAGGGCGCGGGCAACGCCGATGCGCTGGCGTTGGCCACCCGAAAACTCGTGCGGGAAGCGGTTGAGCAGGCGCGGGCTTAAGCCGACAAGCTCCATCAACTCTTTCACCCGCTTGACCCGGCTCGCCTCCGTCGGCAACAATTTATGCACGCGCAGCGGTTCGCTGATGATCGAATTGATCGTCCAGCGCGGGTTGAGCGAGGCGAAGGGGTCCTGGAAGATCATCTGGGCTTTGCGCCGGATCATCAGCCATTCTTTTCCTTTTGCCGCGTTGATATCATGGCCGGCGATATGGATCGCGCCCGCCGTGGATGGGTACATCCCCAGGATCGTCCGCCCGGCAGTCGTCTTGCCGCAACCGCTCTCGCCGACCAAGCCAAGGGTCTCGCCTGCGCGGATAAAGAACGAGATCCCATCCACTGCCCGGATAGCGCCGACCTGACGCTGGAAGACGATGCCGCGCGTGACCAGAAAATATTTCTTCAGGTTGTCTACTTTTACGAGGATGTTATCAGTGTTCAACGATCACCTCCCCGCCAGCACGCGATGCGATGCCCGGGAGCAACCGGCGAAAGGACCGGGTTTGCATCCCGGCAGTCTTGCGCCGCCAGGGGACAACGCGGCGCAAACGGGCAACCGCTTGGCTCCACCAGCAGGTTCGGAGGCGCCCCGGGGATGGACTTCAAACGGGTATTTTCGCGCCTGCGGTCGGAGCGCGGCAGGGCGGCAAGCAAAGCCTGTGTGTAGGGGTGTTTAGGTCGATTGTAAATATCGAACACATCGCCTTCTTCGACGATATAGCCTGAATACATCACGACGACGCGGTCTGCCAGACCGGCAACGACGCCGAGATCATGGGTGACCCAGATCACGGCCATGCCCTGCTGCTGGCGCAAGCGGATGATCAGTTCGACAATCTGGGCCTGGATGGTGACATCGAGAGCCGTGGTCGGCTCGTCGGCGATAAACAGGTTTGGGTTGCAGGCCAGGGCAATCGCGATCATCACCCGCTGGCGCATCCCACCCGAGAATTGGTGCGGGTAATCTCCCAGGCGGTTATTTGGATCAGCGATCCCGACCAGATCCAGCAATTCGATCGCCCGCCCTCTTGCCTGGAGCTTATCCATCTCCAGGTGCACCTGCAAAGACTCGGTCAGTTGGCGGCCCACGGTCAGCACCGGGTTGAGCGAGGTCATCGGTTCCTGGAAGACCATGCTGATGCATTGCCCACGGATATGTTCCAGCTCCCGATCGGATAGCTGCAAGAGGTCTTTACCCTGGAAAATTGCGCTGCCGCTGAGGATCTCACCGGGAGGAATGGGGATCAACCGCAGCATGGACATCATCGTCACCGATTTCCCGCAGCCACTCTCGCCGACGATTGCCAGGGTTTCACCATCCGCAATGTGGAAGCTGACCCCGTTGACGGCATAGATCGTTCCCTCGGGGGTGTGGAAACGGGTGCGCAGGTCTTTGAGTTCCAGCAGGTTGGTCATCATGCTCTCCTCATCGCGGTCAGGCAGCCCGGCTGCGAGGATCGAGGGCATCCCGCAGACCATCACCCAGAAAGTTGATCCCCAACACGGTCAATACGATCAGGATGCCCGGGAAGATCCATAACCATGGAGCAGTCTCGATATAGTTATAGGCACCTTCGAGCATATTCCCCCAGGTAGCCGTGGGCGGTTGGACTCCCAACCCAAGGAAGCTGATATATGCCTCGGTGGTGATCGCATTGGCTACACCCAATGTCGCCCCGACGACGATCGGCGCAATGCTGTTTGGCAGGATGTGGTACAGGATGATCTGCCAGCGCGGGGTGCCGATCGCCCTGGCAGCCAGGATGAACTCATTCTCTTTAAGCGACAGGAATTCTGCCCGTACGATGCGGGCCACATACATCCAGCTGGTCAGGCCGATGATCCCGATGATGACAATGACGCTGCCGCTGAAAGTCCGCCCGAACAAGGCGAGATCGGGGATCTTGCCGCCAAAGAATTTGGCCATCACGATCAGCAGGAATAACTGGGGGACACTCAACATGGTCTCGGTGAAGCGCATCAGCAGATTATCCAATTTCCCGCCGTAATAACCGGCCAGTGCCCCGACCAGCACCCCGATGAACGTCTCGATCAATGCCGCCGTAATGCCGATCAGCAGGGAGATCTGCCCACCGTAGATCGTCCGGGCGAGGATATCCCTGCCGACCGTATCGGTTCCGAATGGGTGCGCCGCAGAGGGCGCCTGCAAGCGGATGCCGGTCTCGGTGAAGTTGGCATAGCTCTCGCTGAAGACGAATGCCCCAAGCGTGGCATATAAAACCAACACGACCAGCAAGACCGACCCGAACAGGGCCATCTTGTGCCGGCGGAAACGGCGCCAGAACAATTGGCGCAGGGTCAATGGCGGTGCCAGCAGGTCATCCAGGGAGGCCTGGGTCGGTCCGGGAGCTGTCAATGTATCTATTGCCATTGTGTGTACTCCCTACTCGTAGCGGATGCGCGGGTCGATCCAGGCATAGACGATATCGGTCAACAACTGGAAGACTATAACAGCCACTGAAATCAACATCAGGATACCCATGACCACGGCTGTATCTGAGCGGGTGACATGATCGAGGAACAGGCGGCCCATCCCGGGCCAGGCAAAGATCCGTTCGGTGACCACCGCACCGGCCAACAGGAAAGGCAGGTCGAGGCCGACCACGGTAACCACCGGCAGACAGGCGTTTTTGAATGCGTGGATGTAGACCACCATCCATTGGGGCAGCCCTTTCGAGCGCGCCGTGCGGACGTAGTCCTGGCTCATCACCTCGAGCATCGCCCCGCGGATATAGCGGCTGTAGGCCGCGAAGTAGATGAATGACAGGCTGAAGACCGGCAGGACCATGTGCAGGGCCACCTGTCCGGGGGTCTTGCCGACCTGGGGATCGAACATGCCCACGGTAGGCAGGTAGGGCAACCCCCAGCGTTTGAAGTTCACCGAGAAGATATACATCGAAACCAGGGCCACGAAAAAGATCGGCATCGAGTAACCGATAAAAGAGATGCCCGTGATAACGTTATCGACGACTGAATATTGTTTGAGTGCTGAATAGATGCCAACTACCAGGGCACCCAGGACGATCACAATTTCAGATACGCCCATCAGCAATAATGTATTCGGGAGCCTTTCTCCAATAACTTCTAATACCGATTTTTTACTGACCAGAGAAACCCCAAAGTCACCTCGCAAGACACCCTCCCGGCGCCCATAGGCCTCGGCGATCCCGTCGCCATCCAGGTCGATCTTCGCCCAGTCATTGCCAACCAGCCAGTAGAAAAACTGGACGTAAATTGGCTTGTCAAGACCTAATTGGCGCGTCAACCGCTCCCGGTCCCCCGAACGGGTCAGCCGGCGACCGCCAAGGGTCGCGATTGGGTCGCCCATGTTCTGCATCAGGATAAACAGGATAATGCTGATCACGAAGAGCATCGGGATCGCTTGCAATAGTCGCCTGACCACGTAGCGCAACATAAGCACCGTCCTCGCTGATTTTTATGCTAAAGCCGGGACAGGGTTAACCATCCCGTCCCGGCTTTTAGGGTACTCGAAGCAGGGAGCTTCCAGGTTAATTATGGGTTCAGGTCCCACTCGATGATGTTATAGAATGGGCTCGCTCCAGACAATTTTACATTCTCCAGGCGTGAACCGATGGCGAAGTTATCCGGATCCTGCCAGAGGCCGAGCCAGTACACGTTCTCGAAGATATAGCGGCTGATCTGGTAGAAGGTCTGCTGGCGCTCGGCGAAATCCACCTGGTTGATCTCTAAAGCGAAGAGTTCGTCCAGTGTGGGATCGCAGAGGCGCTGCCAGTTGAGGCCATCCGGTGACTCGTCCGTGGGGATCTCGCTGCAGTACCATTCGGAGGTGTCCGGGTCCGGGAAGTTTGCCGTGGTGGAAAACTGGAAGAAGTCCAGTTGTCCGGTGGGCATGGGACCATCCTGGCCGTATCCGTTGAAGAATGTGTCAGAGGTGAAGACAAGCAATTCCACCCCGATCCCTACCGCGCCAAGCTGCTGCTGGGCGACTGCCTGGGTGTCAGAACGGATTTGCCTATCGGTGGTACCATAACGCAGGATCAATTCGACCCCATCCTTATCGCGGGTGCCATCTCCATTGCTATCGATCCAACCGGCCTCATCCAAAAGGGCATTGGCCTGGGCAGGATCGAACGGCCAGGGCTCGAGGTCCGGGTCGACATAGGCGGTCCTGTCCCAATAGGTTGCCGCAGGGGTATACATCCCCAGGAGCAGGTCGTCGCATAGCGCGAAGCGGTCGAAAGCCAAAGCGATCGCCTTGCGGACGCGCACATCCTGCAATGCCGGGTGGCCCAATTCCGGGTCGAGGTTGAAGTACCAACCCTCGTTGTAGCCTGAAGCCGTCCAGATGACTTCGATGCCGGCGTCTTCCAACTGGACAACATCCGAGGCGGTGATGAAGGTGCCCAGATCGCCATCTCCGGCGAGCAGCGCGGCCACCTGGGAGGCATCATCCGGCACGAAGCGGATATAGATCTCATCGATGTTCGGCTGGCCGAGCCAGTAGTTCTCATTGGCCACAAAGCGGGTGAAACTACCCGATTCCCATTCTGCAAAAGCGAAGGGGCCGCAGCCAACCGTGGGAGCTGAATTCCACTCGGCCGCATCGATCGAGCCTTCAGCGGCAAAGACGGAAGCGAGGACATGTTCGGGGAGAAGGCCGCGCCACAGGGTCGCCAACCAGGGGGCAAACGGATCAGCGAAGGTGATCACAACCGTATGGCTATCCGGGGTCTCCACGTCTGTGATCAGTTCGTATGGATAGGTGGTCGCGACCGTATTGCCCGGGTCCACGACCATTTCATAGGTAAACAGGAAGTCCGCCGAATCGAGCGCCTCCCCATCTGACCAGACCAGGTCATCGCGCAAGGTAAAAGTGAGCACGGTGCCATCAGGTGAAATACCGCCATTAGCTTCGCTCGGCATTTCTGTGATCAGAACCGGGTTGGGGTTACCTTCGTCATCGAAGTCCCAGGCCCAGCAGTTCCACATTTGCTGAGTGATTGCAGAGAACCACATGTTGGTGTAGTAGGGATTAAGCGTGTCAAATTCTTGGGTAAAGATAAAGGTAGCGATCTTGCCGCCTCCCGCTGGTGCGCCGCCACAGGCGGTCAAAACCAAACTCAGGATGGCAATCACAAGAAAGCCCTTATACAGGCGTTTCATATTCTTCTCCTCTCTCCTTCAAGCTTTTGATCTTGGGTTGTTTTTTGCCAATTACTGGCTGAACCGAATTCCACCACCCCATTCCACCTCCTTTCTGGAAAACAACGCCCGCAAGCGGTTGGCTTCCAAATACTCAGGTTGACATTAATATTATTATATACCCAAAGTGTTTAAAAAAGAGACCCCGGCAAGCGGGGTCATCCTTCGAGTGGGGGCAGTTCGGCCAATCCGGCCGCGGAGGCGAGCGAGAGCACCATCCGGCGCAGTTCGCCCTCCTGGCCTGGGTCGATGGCCGGGCGCTGGTAAGCGGCGAGCAGTTCGCCGGTCCGGGCCCGGGCACGCGCAAATGCATCCCGGCCGCCAGCAGCCTGCCAGCCGCGGATCGAATCACGGTCGATCACAGCTGAAGGCAGGAACTGTTCCTTGGGGAACAATTCTCGGGTCAGCTTCTGTTTCAGGAAATCACCCCTGAAATTGATCCCGGCGAACATCTCCGTGGCCAGCGATTCGGTCCAGACATGGACACCGTCCAGCAGGCGCCTGGCCATACCGATCCCCTCAGCGTCCAGGACCAGCTTCTCGGCGCTCTGGCAGGCCAGGAAGTCGAGCATACCCGCGCCCGAGATCATGTTGATCCCGGCCAGCGCGCCGATCAGGGCGGTCACTCCGCTCTCGAGGCCGGCCTGGGCATCGACGAGCTTGGCATCCGAGGCGCCCAGGTAGCCGTGGGTGGGCAGCCCGAGCGACTTGCCCACCTGGGCATAGGCGGCATCCAGCATGGCTGTCTCGACCGCGCCCATCGGCGTGGTGCCCTTGCGCATGTCGAAGATGGCCGGCGCGCCGCCCCAGACGATCGGGCTACCCGCTTGGGCAAGCTGGTGGATGGTGATCCCGCTGAGACATTCGGCTGCATGCTGGACGACCGAGCCGAGCAGCGTCACCGGTGCGGTCGCGCCGGCGAGCGGCATCGAGACGATCTGCGCCGGGACCCCGGCCAGGGCCAGGGCGATCAGGTTCGAGGCGCCGAAATCGCTCCAGATCAGCGGCGGCGATGGGCAGACGTCGAAGACCGCCAGCGGTTTCTCCGCCAGGGCGGCCCGCCCGCCTGCAAAGATAGCCAGCATCTCGATCATACTTTCGAGCGTCTCGACCGAAAAGGCGCCGGTCACGATCGGTTTTTCCGAATACAACAGGACAAGGTACAGCCGGTACAGGTCGCCGATCGATTTGGGCACCTCGTTGCAGACCACGGCCGTGGACTGGGCGTCGTACTGCGCGAGCTGCTCGGCAACCTTGACCAGCCGGATCAGGTCGGGAGTAGTCGATGGCTTGTGTTCGAGGGTTTCCGGGTCGAGGATATGGACCCCACACGACCCGGGGTCGAAGTGGACCCGGTCGCCGCCATAGCTGACCGCATCCTGGCCCTTGCGGTTGTAGAGCCGGAACTCTTTCGGAGCGCTTTCCAGCGCCTGGCGGACCGCCTTCTCGGGGATGCGGATGATTTCACCTTCCAGCCGCGCCCCGGCCTCGGCCAGAAGTTCGCGCCCCGGCGCCGACTGGACCTTGATCCCCGGCTCGAGCAGCAACTGAAAGGCCTCGTCGAGGATCCGGGCGATCAACTCGGGGGTCAACAGTTCGATCTTTGGCTGCATGGCTGTCCCTAGGCTTTCTCTGCCGCGGCGATGATCCGGCTCATCTCAGCACTTACCTTTTCATCGAGCGGCTCAGGCTGGTGCTCCACCAGGAGCTTGCGGGCCCGGTCCAGGGCCCAATCTGCGGCCCCGTCCTGCTTTTCTTCCCACTCGTTATACGGGCGGCGGTCCATGAAGCGGGGCAGGAACAGATCACGCATGTGCTTGAGGGTGTGCTTCTGGGAGAGGAAATTGCCGCCCGGGCCGACCGCGGCGATCGTCTCGAGCGCCAGGGTCTCGTCATTCACTTCGATGCCTTGCATCATCTTGTGAATGATGGCGAAGATCTCGCAGTCCATCATCATCTCGGCATACGACCAGATCCGGCTGCCATGCAGGAAGCCGGCGCCGAGGAGCATATCCGCCATGACCAGCGAAGCCATGAAGGTGGACAGGCTGTTCTCCAGCCCGGCCTGCCAGTTCGGCTCCTTGGCCCCGGTGGCGAACGAGCCCATCGAAAGCGGGATGTTGTAATGGTCGGCCAGCAGGTTGGTCGCCGCCCCGAAGAGGAAGTCCTCCGGCCCGCCCCCGGTGTAGGCCCCGCTGCGCAGGTCGGAGGCCGTCTGGGCGGCGGCGTAAAACACCGGCGCCCCAGGATAGGCCAGTTGCAGCATGGCCGTCGCCGCGACCACCTCGGCGTTGCCCACGACCAGGTTCCCGGCCATCGTCGCCGGCCCGGTCGTCAGGCAGGCCGCCATGGTCATGAAACCGGTCGGGATGCCGTATTCCGCCGCCACCAGGGCAGCCTCCAGGCTGCCACCGTCATGGCCGAGCGGCGGGGCGCTGCATTGCATCAGCGAGAGCACCGGCCTGCGGCGGAGCTGGTCCCTGCCGCCGGCGAGCAGGATGGCCATTTCCATCGCCGCCCGGGCCTCAGCCTCGGTGTAGATGCTCTCGGTCTGGACGTGTTTGGTCGAGTTCTCCCAGACCGCCTTGATCTCGTGCAGGCCGCGCGTCTCGGGCGGCCGGTCCTGGGCCGAGAGCGCCACCCAGTGGAAAGCGATCTCCTCGGTCGCATCGGCGATCCGGGCGATATCGGCGACATCCTGCAGGCAGGAAGTGCGCCGCTCCTGGGAGTGGATATCGATGATCTCCACCCCGCAGCCGTCGGTGCCGAGGTAGACATGGTTGCCATCCAGGGGCAGGTCCTGGGCCGGGTCGCGCCCCGCCAGGGGGTAGGCCGGCGGACAACTCTTCAGCGCCGATTCGATCAATTCGGGGGCGGCGCGGACGATCATCCGTTCACGGTCCACGCTGGCGCCGTGCGCCGCCCAGATCTCCAATGCGCGCGGCGACGGGAATCTGACACCCACCTCGGCGATGACCTGCAAGGTCGCCTCGTGCAGCCGGCGGATTTCGTCCTGGTCGAGCACATGCAGCTTGAGCTTGGGGTTGCTGATCGATTTGATCGTCTTGGTCATCAGGCGGCTCCGCTTATCCGGCCCCGACCAGGCGCCTGGCGACCGCCACCGCGCCGATGGCATCCTCGGAGTAACCGTCGGCTTCGATCCGCTCGACCCACTCGCGGGTCACCGGCGCGCCGCCGACCATCACCTTGACCTTCTTGCGCAGGCCTTCCTTGTCCAGGGCGGCGATGACCTCCCCCTGCTTGACCATCGTGGTCGTCAGCAGGGCGCTCAGGCCGACGATGTCGGCATCCACCTCGCGGGTCTTGGCGATGATCTGGGCGGCCGGGACGTCGACCCCCAGGTCGAAAACGTCGAAGCCGGAGGCCGAGAGCATCGTGCCGACCAGCGACTTGCCGATCTCGTGGATATCCCCTTCGACGGTCGCCAGGACGACCTTACCGAGCACCTGGCGCTGTGTCCCGCGCTTCTGCATCTCCGGTTCGAGGCTGGCGACAGCCGCCTTCATCGCCTCACCGGCCATGACCAGCTCGGGTAGGAAAGCATCCCCGGCGGCAAAACTCGCCCCCACCCGGTTGACTCCGGCCACATAGCCTTCCGAGATGGCTGCCAGCGGGTCGATCCCGGCCGCGACCGCCTCCTGGGCCAGGGAGACGGCCAGCTCGGCATCCCCGTCGATGATGCTCTGGGACATTTTGGCGAATAGTTCACTCATGGAACTGCTCCTTCGAGTTTATGGTTTGGCGTGCAAAGGGAAAATAAGCAACTGGCGGGGCTTTTGCAACGGCGCTGAGGTCACCATCCGCCTCATCTCCCGAGTATACCCGGGAACCTCGGATTCAGTCCACCACTCCCGAAATGGTTGCATCCAGGCAACCAAAAACCGCCTTCCGGCGGCAGGTAGGTGATCAAATCCCGAAGCTTACGCCCCACGCTTCTGGATTATTCGCTGCTCTGGGCTGGCGGCCTGGCCCGGCCCCCGGTGGGACCGTTCTTGCGCGGCAGGAATTTATTGACCGTGGCCAGGAACAGCGAAAGCCCGACCGGCTTGCTGAGGAAATCGTCCGCGCCCGCATTGAGCACTTTTTCGACATAGACCGGGCTATCCAAGGCCGAAAGGATCAGGATCGGGACTTTGGAAAACTCCCGGATCGCCTCACACACTTCCCAGCCGTTGATCTCCGGCATCATCAAGTCGAGGATGACGATATCCGGGTTGTGCTCGCGCACCATGGCGATGCCGCGTTCCCCGCTGTTGGTCGTAATCGGCTTATAGCCCGCACTTTTCAGCACTGCTGCGAGCAAGTCGGTAATGCCTTCTTCATCATCGATACACAGAACGGTTATGGCCACCAGCAACTCCACAAAATTTGTCTTCGGCGAGATGGGACATCCCTGCGCAACCTCATCCGACCCCAGGTTAGCCTATTATATTCGCTCCCGGGGAGACTGCAACCTACAAGCTCCTTTCATTTTTGATAGGCGGGTTTCTATTGCTTGAAAATCAAGCGTGCAGGGATTTCGGATCCCCCCGCCCTGCCGACGCCCCAAACAGCGACAGGAAGGCAGCATAGTCAGCGAACCAGGCATCTTCCCTGCGGCACTCGCAGACTTCTCATTTTGGAATCGATTTCAGATAGAGCTCTTCGACTTTCCTCCTCGCCCAGGGAGTTCGGCGCAAGAATTTCAAACTGGATTGGATACTGGGATTGTTGCGAAAACATTGGATCGGGATCCTCCTTCCCAATTCATCCCAGCCGAATTGCTCGACCAGTTGATTCAGGATCATTTCAAGCGTGATGCCATGCAAGGGTTTATTGGGTTGGGGGTTTGCCATCATAAATCTCCCATGAATGCCCTATCCAGCACGGACATCGTCCCCTTGTGGGATAGCATCCCCTTGTGGGATAGCATCCCCTTTTGGGACGGCAGCAACGTCCGCAAGCGCAATTCCTTCTCCGTCGCGGATAAATGCCACACCTAATTCACCCCGTGTATCCTGGTCTTTAATTAACGAAACGACTTCGATTAATTTTCGTCGATCCACTTCAGAAAAATCAAGCCATGATATTGTTGAGTTTGCCATTGGGGAGATCGTTACCTTATTCAATATAGATATTAAATGTTTAGTAATACTTCCTCACATACCCATACGCCTTCTCGAACAGCTCCGCGTCGGTGTGCAGTTTGTACTTGAACAGCGTACGCCGCAACGCCTTGCGCACTTCCCGCTCCCCGGCAGCGGTGGCTTGCCAGCAGTGGACGAGTGCCCGGGCAGAAAAGCCCGTTTTCCACTGCTTTTCTGGCGCGGCAAGAAGTTGTTTCCAATCCTCGGGAGAAGTGGCCGGCAGGTAGATTTTTCCCATGATGCGCTATACTCCTACGATGATCTCGAGAGGAATTGCAGTTGCTTTCCGATAGAAAGCCCCTCCATAGGTATGTCATACCATGCCAGATGGGGCAAGAGATATTTACGGTATTTCATGCCGGCCAGGAAGATAAAATGATCCCGGCGAATATCTGCTACGTCAGCCAGTTGGCGGAGCACACTTTGCGCCCACTTCCTGATTTCGCCTGCCGGCATGTTGTTCAGGGTCAAATCATACGGCTCGATCTCGGTTTCCAGACCGAGCAGACCATATTTTGCCGAAAGAATGTAGATCGCATCCGGGTTCAACCGCCGGGCATAAGCCAGGTTCTTCTTGAAAAGGGCGCTGATGTACAGGTCTTTCGCCTTCGACCGGTACGGGCGCTTCTTGCTGACACAGGAGATGAGCACGATTTTTTTCATAGGACCTTCCCGCAAACATTCTGGGCCGGGCACCCAGGGCAGTCCGG
This sequence comes from Chloroflexota bacterium, assembly GCA_043826785.1. GTDB lineage: Bacteria > Chloroflexota > Anaerolineae > Anaerolineales > Villigracilaceae > JBDRPT01. The sequence continues at coordinate 46,912 of JBDRPT010000015.1, forward strand.
GTCAGTGGGCCGGCACCAGCGGCGGCCGATTTCCCAGAGGGCGCCATCCACCTTGCCGGGATACTCCGGGTTCATCCGCCGGGAGGCATCCAGGGCGGCCGCTTCTGTCTGCGCCGCGCTGACCCCCAGTCGGTACAAGACGCGCACAGTATGGACATCCGGCTTGATGTCCATGTTCTCCCGATCCTCGAAGCGAACCGGAAAGGCCATCTCGATCAAGAGCACCGCCATGCTTGCGATCCCGGGACCGACGCCATGGATAGAATCGAAGGTTCGGTGTACCTGGGAGGCTTTCTTTCCTTTCCAGATCAGGCTGGCGTCCCCATCGCAATCTTCCACCACAATGCGGGTCAGATCCCGGATTGTCTTGGGCGCGTCGTTTACGTAGCGCGGCCGGCGCGGCAGCCCATCAAACAGCGCCTCGAGCTGGCCCAACGTCATGGTGTAAATTCGGTGCGGGTCGAGGTGCCCCAGTTTCTTTTGAATGTCGTACGGGATCGTCCAGATGATTTCAACCTTGGTACCGCGGTCGAGGCAGATGGCGATACAGAAGGCATAGGGGTTACTGGTAAGGATTCCGGCTGCCTCAGGAATAACCGTGGGAAAGAGCACCTCCGCTGAGACTGTTTTCCCGTACTCCAGCAGGGCGTTTGTGATAGCGGTCAGATATGAGTCAGCCATGACCAGCTCCTCAGCCCGTATCACTCGCGGAAATACTTATCAGCTTCGATTTTGGGCTTAGCACTTCCCGTCCTTTATCCATAAACCTGAGCTTAATTCTCACCAGCCCAGTTTGGCTTACATTATGGTTCCTAAATTCGAACACAAAAACCAGGTTAAAACCAAGGTTATCCCTTAAATATATCTTCCCGAACGCCCATTGTGCTTCGTTGCTGGTTCGAGATGCAATGATGATGCGCTGCTTTCGCCGAAAAGATTGTTCTGCCTTCCCGGATAATTGTAATTTCGTGAGAGGTGACACTACTTGATCCAGGATTGCCTGCTGGCTGTATTTCGTCTCCTGTTCACCATCAATAAACGTGCTGTTGGGCAACATACCGACCAAGGTCATATCCTGCGATTCGATCCTGGCCCAAACGAGCGCCTGGGTCACCTTTTCATAGCTTTTGCGACGCCTGTAGCGGGCCGTTTTTTTCTTTGTTCGGATTGGCTCGATCTGGATTGGAAGCCGGTAGATCCGGTGGTTCTCCGGATCGTATTTTTTTCCTTGAAATAGGATTTTTCGGTCTTCATCCGGGATCTCACCATAATCCAGGAATTCAAAAACCTTGTTGTATTTAACTCTGAATAACCCTACCATGGAACCTCCATTTGTTGTGTGTTGCTTGAGGTTATCTTTGGCAATCTAATTAACCACGCATCGCATTATGACTCTAAGCGCGGATTTGGTGCAATTCCTAATTTTATCCATTTCTTGCGGCACTCGCAGACCTCTCATTTCGGAATCGATTTCAGATAGAGCTCTTCGACTTTCTTCCTCGCCCAGGGAGTGCGGCGCAGGAATTTCAAACTGGATTGGATGCTGGGATTGTTGCGAAAACATTGGATCGGGATACTCCTTCCCAATTCATCCCAGCCGTATTGCTCGACCAGTTGATTCAGGATCATTTCAAGCGTGATGCCATGCAAGGGATTATTGGGTTGGGGGTTTGTCATCATAAATCTCCCATGAATGCCCTATCCAGCACGGACATCGTCCCCTTGTGGGATATTATTCACGTAGGGGGTAGCATCAACATCCGAAAGCAAATTTCCATCAATTGGGACCGTTGTATTGCCACTGATTTGGATGAGCAAGATTTCGCCCATGTTCAATCCTGCTTGATTGGATTTCCACTTTCTGTATACCAGCAGTTTAAGTTGAAAGGAGAGTTTCCAAAACCCTTACCGACGGGTTGAAAAACTAGCGTTTCATGTTTCAGGCTATTAATGAAATCTACAATTTCCCAGTTCTTTTGATCGGCCTTACCTTCTCGAACTCGTCCAATCAACTCAATAACAAGTGTGTCCTTGCGAATTTTTTGTCCCGCAACCCAACCATGCCAGGCACTGGGTTTTAGTTCGTCGATAACGTTTTTTCCAAGTACACGTGTGTTCTTTTCTACCCCAGATATAAGAGTGAAATCGATTGGTAAAGACAGTTCTTCTATGACTGCACGAAGAAAGGGCTTGACAGGGGTTTCAAAGGTATTGGTATCTAATGACCAAGCCCGAATTGATTGGCTCTTCAATCGTTCTATTCGGTATCGTCCGAAGGAAACTTCCACTTCCACAGAGTCCACAACTGGATCATCACCTGTATTAACCTTGGGTTTCGGAGGGAGCAAGCGATCAGAAAGATCAATATCTAGGTATTCACGGAGCAGGTTTACAGCCATTGCCGCATATCCTTCAAGTTGCTCCATTGGGACAGTCATAACTTGATTACCTTGGTGGTAAAGTGTATTTCGGATGTCGTGGTAATGTTCGATATGAGAAAAGATGAATTTTGCACTTTTCTTTGGGTTTGCTGCCTGAACCCCGCGCAAGAGTTCATGAAAATTTCCCTGGGACGCTTCGACCCTGTCATTGCGTTTAATCTTAAACTGCATTACCCCTTCTGGTAAGGTTAGATAGGTTTTAAATAACGTTTCCACCCCCACATCCATAATCAGAAATGACAAACGACGATCAAAATCGCTGCCCTTATGCATACGCTCTAACGCGAACTCTATGAGCTCAGTGGGACCAATTTGCCAGGGGTGTTGAATTTTTGCCGTAATTTTCCCTATGTTGATCATATTTTTATTTCACCTTACTCCGCCCAATCGTCGATAATTAATCTGCTTATCCCAAAACTTTCGATTTCGCTTTCTGAAGATTGATTAATAATATTTCATGCCTGATTTTCCACGGCGATAATTACTTCACTCTTCAAAGAACCTAAGCGATACTGAATGATTTCAAGATAATCATCTCCCATATGGTTGCGGATGAACCTTATTTCTTCCTTGAAACCCTGAAGAATATTTGGCCTATCCGGATTGAGGTCAACACTGGCAAGACGCCTTAGCGTGGACTTCGGGAGGGTTTTATACTCACGCAGATCGGCAATTAGTGTGCGGATGAAAGGTAAGTACTCTTCAAGTTCATCCTTGAAGTGCTGCAGCGCGCTTTGTAAGTTGTTTATCGCTTTGGTTTCAAGTGAATTTTCACCCTTTGGCAAGCGCATCACTTCCCGGTAGGATTTAATAGCTTCATAAGAAGGCCAGAACTGGTTACTAAGATTTAGACGTGGTTCATTTTCAGAACACTCTACATGATTGAGTGATTCTTCAAATCGCAGGGAGCGCACTTCTGGCTTTTCAGCAGTGGAGTCATCCACAATTTGGATAAAAAATCCAAGGCCTTTGCGGCGGAAAACGAGCACCTGGTTATCTTGCGATACTTTTGCTGTCTTTACGCGTGCCGGGAATTGTGACACCCGCTCCATGATTTCAGGGTGCTTGGATTGAATCTCAAAGAAGAGACGGCGTACGAGCGTGAGAGTGCTCTCTTCTTCTTCCTCTTCTGGGTTGCGATTGACACGCTTGAACAATTCGGCGGGGGTAGGCGTTTCATCCACGTCAAATATTTTCGCATCTTCGCCTAGTGTGTTGTGGATCAAGAACATCTTTTGGCTGGCAATTTCTCTACTCTTGATGATGTCTGCGCCTTGTTCGGTGGGGAAGAAATTATAGATGTACAAGGACTCAAATACCTTTTTGCCAATACGATTGATACGCCCCACTCGTTGAATGACTCGCGTTGGGTTCCATGGAATATCGTAGTTAATGACTGCGCCTGCACGGTTCAGGTTGACACCCTCGGATAGTTTATCGCTCGTCAATAGTATTTGGAATGTATCTTCCTGTTTTTTAGGCTTCATGCTCGCATCAAAATTATTCAACAACTGACGCATTGCAGATGCTGATATGCCACCCTCGGCACTGAGAACAAGATTGGGGAAAGATTCTTCAAGGATAGGCTGAATGTGTTTGACCGTATCTACATATTCACTGAAAACAAGTACTTTTCGTTTGGGTTCTTTGGGTGCTGGTGTTTGATCTAATAGTTTACGGATTTCTTCAATCAGGCTTTTTGCTTTGGGATCATTTCCTACCAAGTCCAGTTCTCGGACTTGTTTGCTTATCCTTCGCAAAAGCTCAAGATCAGCCTCGATATCTGCAATAAACTGTTCACCACGGTCAAACTCGGAAATAATGTAAATGCGCTCATGCTTGGGTAATTTTCTTTTCTCCAAAAGCCTTTGGGCAAATTCCTCCAGAGCAGCTTCGATTTCTTCGGGATCGCTCTGGTATATTTTTTCAATCAGTTTTCGATCGAGGATGTATTTACCACCTGAATTTTCGATGAACTCGAGCACACATTCTTGGGTTCTGATAAAATTTTCAATACTACGCGCAAATGCTCCAAAGGAGCTTTCAAAACGCTTTACCAGCAATCGACGCATGAAATCGAACAGGTTGCGCTGTTGCTGGTATACGCGGTTGCCTTCTTCATCAAGTTGTTCCGTTTCAATGAAATTTGCCTTTTCGTAGACGAATGGCTGATATATTGCTCCATGAAATAGTCCTTCTTCGCTGAAATAATCATTTACTACCTGGTCATAGAATTGCATCTGCTCAGACGTCAGGCTGAAGTACAACTCTTGTGGATCTTCCACAATTGAGAGTTCGGTGACCTCCTGTGAATAAACGGGGTCAGTTCTCAAGTCCAGGCGGTTGCGGCGGATGAGCACAGGCTCAATCACCGCGCGAATTTCAGCAGCAAGTTCTGTTGCTCTACGCTGTACCCGTTTTATGTCAATTGGCAATGGGGCTTCGAATATTTCTAGATAGTATTTTTCAGAGCGGAATTGCTTATCCCCACCCGCGCTATGATAGCGGGAAATATATGAGAGTTTTCTAAAAATTGCGTTGTAATGTGCGAAACGGCCTTCCAGGTTTTCGTCCAGCGTAATTTTGGATTTACCCGGGACAATGAATAGTTTGAGCAGGGTGAACATATCGTTGGGCGTGTTGCTGAAGGGGGTGGCTGTCAGCAGGATGACAATGCGGTTGCGGCAAATATTGCTCAACCATTCGTAGGCTTCGGTATCTTCGTTGCGGAAGCGGTGGGCTTCGTCCACAATGATAATCTCGATATCGTCACCATGTTCCTGCAAATATACAATTGCATTTTCAAGGTCGCCTGAAGAATAGATTTCCCAATCATGCAGCTTGAAATCTTCCAAATACTTGTGCCAGCCAGAATCTTTCCTCTTGCGATCGCCAATCAAGTTAGGCGGACAAACTACCATTCCACGTTGACCCAGATTGCGTGCCAGGATACTTGCAATAACCGATTTGCCCAATCCGACCACATCCGCGATGATGACGCCATTGTATTGCTCGATGATGGTGAGCGCCTGGTTGACCGCATCCAATTGGTATTGATACGATTTATAACCATGTTCTTCCAGCAAGCGGACCACATGCGGTTTGACAGATTTCTGCTCCATCAGGTCCAGATAGGACTTCAAGATCAGGGTGTAGGCTTCGAATGGAGAGACATGCGCTACCTGAGTGCGATTGCTTACGAAGCGGGTGAGGTAGTCTTTTCTATCGGGGAGTTCTGTAATAGGTACAGCCGTTTCCCACAATTCATCGAAATACGCTTCTGCCTCTTCTGTGCCATAATCTGAGATTTCGACATTGAATTCGTTTTGTCCCCGAATGCCCGCCCGCGTCAGGTTGCTCGAGCCGGTGATGAACTTGCTGTCTGTAGGAAGTAAGCCTTCCAGCCCTTCTTTGACTTTAAACAGATATAATTTTGCGTGGTTGGGCTCCAAGGTTTTCTTGATTTGCAGGCGTCCCTCTTCGAGCAGTTGTAAATAATGCGATACCTGTCCGTAAAACGCTTCGGTGTCCAGCGCCTCATCGTTCAAGGCATAGTCCAGCGACGCGAAGAATCGGTCAGCCAGTTCATCGTTGCTGAGCGTATCGCCTTCCTTGGCAACTTCGAGAACGCGGTCAAGTGATCTGTCGACGTCCAGCCCGACCAGCAATTTAATGGTCAGTTCATTTTGGCTTTTCAGGCTTTCGTGCAGTTCGCGCCAGCCTGAGAAATAGAAGAAGCCCACCAGGAACTTGAGTTCTTTGCTGTGCTGGATGAGTTCATCCAATCGCTTTTTGAGCGTGCGCGATTTGGAGTTGGTGATGAAGGCGTTGGCGGTCATGGCGATTACTTGAATAGATCCGAGTGTGTGCCTGTGCGGATAAGACGCAATTCGTCTCCCACAATGGCGTAGATCAAAATCCAATCGGGGCTGATATGACAGTCGCGCGCGCCCGCATATTCACCCTGCAAGGGATGGTCTTTGTAACGCGCTTCGAGTTCATCTTCGTTGACCAGTCTTTCGATTACGGCGCGCAGTTTTTTCATCTCATTGCCGCGCTTGCCCATGAGTTTGGCGTCCTTTTTGAACTGCCCCGAATAACGGATGGAACGCATTATGCCCCCAGTTCTTCAAAGAGCGCGTCCACGCTTTCTGCCGTTTGCAGGTTCACGCCTGCCAGCGCGTCTTCAATGGCTTGCGCCGTTTCGGAATTGGGCATGGCAACGGCAAAGGGTAAACCTTGCCTCAGGTTGATCTGGTTGAAAAACAGGGTGATGGCCTGGGAGGTGGTCAAGCCCAATTCCTTCAAGACTTTTTCGGTTTCGCGTTTTAACTTGGGATCGACGCGGGCGGTGATCATGGTGGTTTTGCTCATGGCTCTCTCCTACTTGTGTATATCAAATGTAATACACACATTTTACCACAACCTATAACCCGTACAAGGACCTGACCCTCTCATCAATTTCCTTCTCCACGCGGACAACATCCTCCGTCACAGACAGCGTCTCCTCGCGCGCCGCTTTGTAAGTCGAAATTAATTTCGACTTACAGATCGACTTACAAATCTTGGCTTACGAACGTAAATTTCCAATCTTCCCATTTTTCCACTAATCCTGCTTTGACAGGGTTGTTCAGCGTGTACCAGACAATGCGATCATATTCCTTTTGGTCGCGGATCACGTGGTCATAACTTTCGTGATGCCAGAAAGAGCCGTTTCTTCCCAATGCCAGATTGCAGTAACGAGCCGTGCGCCCCTTGAGCCGTTTGAGCGTATTTGCCAGCGGATAAGGGGCAGTTACGCCTATGTGGGTCGGCTTGAAATTATGCTCGGCAGTGTCAATGACCAGATGCCCATGATTGGACATGATGCAGTACGCAATGAGACGATACCGCTCTCCGTCCAGTGCGTGGATTTGTTCAGCGACGATACGCGCAATATTCTCATCTGCCAGCCAGCGCGGACTTTCCTCAATGCAACGGTCAAGCCATGCGTCAAAGCGACCGAAGTATTTTTTATCCAGTTTGTAAAGTTCATCCCGCTGTTGTGCGCCGCTGAATTTCGCGCGGATGATTTGCCGTTCGCGCTCGCGTTCCTCTTCCAATTCCTGAATGATATGAATGGGCAGGGAATTTGCCAGCCGAAAGGTGATGAAAAACATCTGCCCTTCGGGATGCCAGTGCGGGAGTTTGCGTCGGTAGAAGTCGTTGTAAGTCGAAATTAATTTCGACGTTACGGGTTCACTCATACAGCCTCGACACCATTTCATCCAGTTGACCTTCCCACTCGCGCACGTTTTCAGCGGAGGTTTCGGGCAGGGGATAGCCATGCTTCTCGTATTCAGCCATATCAATCTACTCCGTACAAACTTTTGACTCGCGCGTCAATTTCGCTTTCCACTTTGACAATCTCTTCTGTCACAGACATTGTCTCCTCCTGCGCCGCGTTGTAAGTCGGAATTAATTCCGACTTACCTGACTTACGCGTGAACTCTTCTGCCGTGAGCGACCACGGCTTTTCGAGCGGATTGCGGCTGGTGGACTCGGCTGGCTCGACCCCGATCTCGCGCAGGAATTTCTCGACGCGCACCCGCCGTTGGGTGTGTAGTTTTTGCGCTTGCTCGGCTAATTTAGCAACGGCTTTACGCTCGCTTTGTGACGCGTCAGGAATAGGCAAATTCTGAAAATATATTGGTCTGAGGACAGCTCGTCCTCTATTGCCTTCATCGCCTAGTACAGAACATATTTCAAGAAGAAGAGAAAATGCTGTACCCGAATTAAGGACTCCTAACAAGTAATCATCATTTGTTGGAATAAAATAGGCTGGGCTAAGAGAAAAGAAATCGCCATTGTCTTTAGCGAATCTTGGCTCTGCCGCAAATGCAGGTATTGAAATTTTGGTTTTATTGAACAGATCATAATAATCGCACGATCTTAACTCCCACCAATATCTTCCCATATCTGTTCTAGCTTTCGCCTTTTTTTCAAATTTTTGAAGATGTGAATAAACGTGAGGGTATTCTGTGATGGGAACACCAATATATGTCCAAATTAAATATCTTTCTCGAAATTTGATCTCAAATTTTCTCACATCATCACCGACGATAAACGGGCGAATGATATTTTCGTTCTTCTTATCTTTAGCTAGTAATTCGTCTCTTGTATTTCGATCTAATACAAAGGCTTCGTTTAGCCCAGTTTTTACTCCATAATAAATCTGCCCATTTACAAAGTCGCCTAGTCGCGGTCCGCTTTTTTCCATAATCTCCCGACGATTAGATGAATGCTTGGATGCTAAACGTGATTTATTTTTTCCAAATTGTTCAGCTGGAATAATTTGTCCAATACGTGCTATATGTTCAAATATTCCTTCGTCATAACATTCCTGTAGATTCTTCACAACCGCCCATTTTGTTGGGGATTCGCTGCGTGGCTTTTTGTGCCATAAAAAAATGGCTGGAAAGGTTGCAGCCGTTTGGAAAACAGGTAGTTCACCAAAATCTACAACCAATGAAAAGGCTTGTGAATCTAATAAGTGTTGACGTAGTTTTTCGCCATAACCTGCTCGCAGCCATTTGTTGGATGAAATAAAACATGACACGCCGCCGTTTCTCAACAATTGATGAGCGCGGGCGTAAAAGTACACATATAAATCCGCTATGCCGCTGTACACTTCGGGATAAATCGGCTTGAGTACTTCTTTAAAATCGCCAAGCAATTCCTGGCGCACATACGGCGGGTTGGCAAGCACAATGTCAAAACCGCCTTCTTTGCCCTCACCCGTCCTGCGGACACCCTCTCCCGCTGGAAGAGGGGCAGGGGAGAGGGATGGCGCGAACACTTCGGCAAAATCCACCTGCCAGTCGAAAGCGTTGGACGATTTATCGTAACCCTTCGGGTGCGCCCATTCTCCGATCCGGGCACGCAGTTCCTTGATTTGTTCCGCGAGTTTGTGCTTCTCTTCTGAGCCTGCGCGTGAATTCATGAACTCGTTCTTCATACCCAGGAATTCTTTCACCTGCTGTTGACGGAACATATCGGGCTGGAGTCCGCCTGAAGGGTCGGGAGCGGTCAGGGAATCACCCGCCTCGATCTTGAAGTCCAGGTTGGGCAGCGGTGGCGGGTCATCGCCTTCGAAGTCCACGATCAGCGAAAGCCACAGGCGCAGTCGCGCAATGCTCACGGCAAAGGGGTCCAGATCCACGCCGTACAGATTGTTCTGAATGATCTCCAATTTGCGGTCGTAGATCTTCGTCGCATCCGCCACGTGTGCAGCAAACAGACATTCGCGCTGTTCCAACAGTTCGTGCATCATGCCGAGCAGGTACGCGCCCGAGCCGCAGGCGGGGTCGCAGACCTTCACCGCCTTGAGCACCTCCAGCGTCAATTCGGGGTTGCGCAAATCTGCGGGGTCGTTCTTATCCACGAACAGGGCAAGCGCTTCTTCCTTTTCGGCTGGTAATAACGTTTTCAAATAGCCCTTCAAGGCTTCGCGGCACATGAACGCCACTACAGGCTTGGGCGTGTAATACGAACCACTCTCATGCCTGCCCGTCACCAACTCCTCGAAGATCTTGCCGAGCATTTCGGGGTCGACCGCCACTTCCACATCCAGCGGCGTCGATTCGGTGACGGTGAAGTTATAGCGATACAGCAACTCGCTCAGTATTTTCGCCGTGATGGAATCGGGGAAGAACCACGTCTCATCATCGGCCTCTTGATCGAACAGACCGCCGTTTAAGAAGGGGACATCCCCGATTCTCCGGGTCAATTCCTGGAACTTAAGGTTGTTTCTTTCATCCCCGCGCGGGTTATTCAGCCCCCAGAAGAAGAGCGTATTCAAGCGCGACCTGTGGAAGTTCGCCGTGCTTTTATCTGTTTCGTTCTTGTGGTAATCTTCGAAAAGGGCTTTCAGATAATCCTTGCGTCCGCCAAATGTCAGCCAGTTCTTGCGTTCCAAAAAGGCGATGAACATCATCCGGTTGAAGAAACGCTGGGTATACAGCCGTTTCTGTTCCGTGCTCCAATTGAGATTGATACTAACTTCAGCCTCGTCGAAGATCCGTTTGTAATCGCGGAAGAAATCCTTGGTGACAGGCTCGACGCTGAAGGCTTCAATGATTTTCTCAATGCTGGAGAAGTCCGCTTTGCCGATTTGCTCGATGAACGTGCGATTTTGGTCTGGTTCTGGCGTGACAAAATACGTGTACCGCCGATAACTGCTGAACTCGCGCTTCGAACCGTAATAATGCGTCACGATCAGGCTAAATCTGAAATGTCCTGCCTCATCATGAAAGACAAAAACCCCCGCATCGTAATGCTCATCCTTCAAAACCTTCTTCCCCAGATCATATTGCTGGCGTTTGCCCGTGTGTGTAGTTAATTCCTTGTCCAATTTCCCCGTTAATACAATCAAGCGGTTTCCGCCTTGAAAATCAATCTGGCCTTGTTTATGGAGCTCGCGTACAGGCATATCGCTTTCCACAAATCTGCTGTAATCGGCCTGTTTCGCTGAAAAACATCCACTCGCCGCGCGCATAAATGAAACCAAAATCTCGCGGCTGAAAGATCGGGTCAGTTTTTCGAGCTGAGGGCGGTTATCCATAAATTCTTACACCAAGAGCAAAATGATGTGGACGGTTAAATAAGTATACAAGAAATCCCCCTGCGTTGATAGCCGCAAAGTCATCTGCCCCCTCACCGTATTTACCCCTTTGTTACTCTCCGCTGGCGCCTGCGCCCTCCGGCTGCTCGGCGACGGTCCCCGCACCGTTTTCAACCGCCTCCTGCTCCTTCTTCTTTTCCGCGCGTTGTTTCAACTTCTGCTCGCGCTTCTTCTGTTTGGCGATGTCCTTCTGGCGTTTCTCGTATTTGTAGTTGATCTTGGGCAAAATCGTATCCTTTCTGTGGGCAAGATGATTAACATTATACCGCCTAACCGGGGCCAGGTCGAACTCAACGCCACAATCGAAACAACCCATTCCTTGCCGCTAAAGCCGAATGCGAATATGTGTCTACATATGGTACAATGTATCCACAAGGAGAAATGTCATGAAAGCGACACGAGTCGGCACACGCGAACTCAAGAACCACCTGAGCCAGTACCTGCGCCGCGTCAAGGCTGGCGAGACGGTTGTCATTACCGAGCGCGGCAAACCGGTGGGACAGATCGTGCCCATCCAGGATGACCTGTCCAGCCGCCTGAAGAAGCTGGCCGAGGCCGGCGTGCTGGAATGGAATGGCCAGCCCCTGCCCCCCTACCAACCCAAGGCAGTCAACCACAGCGAGCGGATGCTCTCGGATCTGGTCACGGAGGGGCGGGAATGATCCTGTACGCCGATACCAGCGCGTTGGTCAAGAAATATGTGCGCGAAAGCGGGTCCAACCGGGTACTGGCCTTTTTCGAAAGCTTTGAAATCATCGCCACCGCAGCCCTGACCCAGGTTGAGATGGCTGCCGCGATGGCAAAGGCCATTCGCCAGGGATGGCTGGATGAATCGACCATGCTGCCTGCCTGGCAGGATTTCCTTGCCCACTGGCCGGCTTATACGCGCCTGCCGATCTCTACCGGCATGGTAGATCGCGCTTCCGGGTTGGCCTGGCAACATGGACTCCGGGTTTACGATGCCATTCATCTGGCCTGCGCCCTGACCTGGCAGAATGCAACTGGAGAAGAAACTTCATTCGCATGCTTCGACAAACACCTGCATCAAGCAGCCAGGAAAGAGGGCTTGCTGGCCTGGCCCGAGATGGAAACGTAAACAAGCATTCTCATCAAGGATTAAACAAAAACCGCCGGGCTGGCGGGTTGCGCCTGGCGGTCCGCCAGGGGATCAATCCCCGGCTAAGTTCGTAGAAACTCTGCGGGCTAAAGCACGGTCAGTCCGCAGGATTTGCCTGTGCTGGGAAGCGGTTTCAACCGCGCCGATGGGATTTTGCCAGCCAGAGCCCCTGTCAGTTGGCCGCGATTGGAAACGACTTCATCAAGAGATTATTTAACTCGACCCTGGCCTGCGCCACCGGTATGGCCAGGGAGAATTCCCACTCGCCAAGCAGCGAATCCGAGGCCTGTCTCAAAACCATTTTATCGTTTTCGTTGAGCGTCTTTCGGTGCTGGTGGGTGGACAAATCACGGATCACCCGGCAGACAGCCTCGGCTCTTCCATCTTTCAATTCCTCGACCAGATGTGTCCTGCGTACGAACCGGTCGTCTGACAGCGATTGACCCGGCCCGCTCAGGATGGTGAACAACTTGGAAAACCCGCGCCTGGTGGTCGGGAGGCGCAGCCGGCTGACCAGCTCCCCATCCGCCGGAACCCAGACGGTCAGATCCCGGATCTGGACGACGTAGTAAAGCTTCTTCTCGCCCGAGAAGGTGCGCTCTTCCTGCCGGACGATCTTCCCGAGTCCATACGTCCAGTGAATGACCGCATCACCCGCAAGGAAGTCCATGATCGCCTCCGATCTCGAGCTGACGGATGGTGATAAAAAGGGCCAGTCCTACTGCGGGGCTGGTGACCTCGAACCACGATCCTAGGATAAGTGGAGTAATTATATCATCTTTCCAAGCGCCAGTCGGGCGCCGTCCCAAGGGGAGTGGCGGAATTAATGGGCTAAAATAGAGAAATGAACACATGTCCCAAATGTAGTGGAACAATGCGGCAAAATAAAGCCGGGAGAACCGTGGCAGGGAGCCAACGGTTTCGCTGTATGCAGTGTGGATGCAAAT
>JBDRPT010000016.1:0-30432 GCA_043826785.1 Chloroflexota bacterium
TATTTGCATCCACACTGCATACAGCGAAACCGTTGGCTCCCTGCCACGGTTCTCCCGGCTTTATTTTGCCGCATTGTTCCACTACATTTGGGACATGTGTTCATTTCTCTATTTTAGCCCATTAATTCCGCCACTCCCCAATTTCAGAACATCTGTGCGAATGCCTGCCTGTGGTAGAATCGAGTGCATGTCTGTTGACAAGGCATCCCTGCCCCCGCCCCCCAGGCTGATCGGCTCGTTGTTGGCCGGCTTCGAAGCCGTGGCGAACAATATCACGGTCATCATCCTGCCGGTATTGCTCGACCTGTTCCTGTGGATGGGACCGCACCTGCGCCTGAAGAGCTTCTTCCAGCCGTTGATCGCTGAGTTGCCGTCCATGCAGTTGCCGGTCCTGCCCGGCGCTCCCGGGAACGCGGCCATCGCCGAACAGTGGGCGGCCTTCACCGAAGGGTTCAACCTGTTCGTCCTGCTGCGCACCTTCCCGGTGGGCACGCCCAGCCTGCTGGCGAGCCTCGCCAACCTGCAGGCTGGCGGGCTGCCGGTCGGGTCGCCCCTGAGAGGCGGCCTGGACCTGGACGCTGGCATGATCATCGACCTGGCCGCCTGGGGGCTGCTGCTCCTGCTGGCCGGCTGGCTGGTCGGCGGCTTGTACTATTACTGGGTCTCGGGGGTCAGCTTGAAGCCGGAGCCGCGCCGGTTCGGGCGTCTGGTGGGCCAGTCGGTGCTGCTCTCCGCTTTTTGGATCGCCGTGCTGGCCGCGGTGGGCTTGCCGGCGTTGCTGCTCTTCACGGTGGTGATGCTGGTCTCGCCGTTACTCGGCGAGCTGATGCTCTTCATCCTGGCGATGTTCGCCCTCTGGCTGATCTTGCCGGTTTTCTTCTCGCCGCATGGCATCTTCACCTACCAGCACAATGCCATGCAAGCGCTGCGCAACAGCCTGCGCCTGGTGCGTTTTACCCTGCCGAACAGCGGGATGTTCCTGCTGGCCATCTTCGTCATCGGCCAGGGCTTGAACATGCTCTGGCACACCCCGCCGGAGACATCCTGGTGGCTGCTGATCGGCATCGCCGGGCATGCCTTCATTTCGACGGCCCTGCTGGCGGCCAGTTTCATCTTCTACCGCGACCAGGACGCCTGGCTGCGGACGGTGCTCGAGCAATTGAAATCTCGGACAACTCCCGCCCAGGCTTAGCCCCGGCGGACATCTTGTGGAGGTATTGTGGCTGTAAGCGGCAGTTATGAAGCAAAGGATATCCAGGTCCTCGAGGGCCTGGAGGCGGTCCGCCGCCGCCCCGGCATGTACGTCGGCGGCACGGACATCAAGGCGCTCCACCACCTGGTCTACGAGGTGGTCGACAACTCGATCGACGAGGCCCTGGCCGGGACGTGCACGCGCATCGAAATCATCATCCACCCCGATTCGAGCGTCTCGGTGATCGACAACGGGCGCGGCATCCCGGTGGACATCCACCCGGAGAAGAAGAAATCGGCCCTCGAGGTGGTCATGACCACCCTGCACGCCGGCGGCAAGTTCGGCGGCGGCAGCTACAAGGTCTCGGGCGGCCTGCACGGGGTGGGCGTCAGCGCGGTCAACGCCCTGTCGGAGTGGTGCGAGGTCGAGGTGCGCCGCGACGGACAGGTCCACTTCCAGCGCTACGAGCGCGGCTACCCCAAGGAGGCGGTCAAGGTCATCGGCAAGCTCAATGACGGCCAGACCGGCACCAAGACCACCTTCAAGTTCGACCCGCTCATCTTCCTCACCGACCTGGATTACAAGTTCGAAACCCTCTCGCAGCGCTTCCGCGAGATGGCCTTCGTCACCCGCGGCGTGACGATCTACTTCGTCGACGAGCGCTCCAACCGCGAGCTGACCTTCTACTTCGAAGGCGGGATCACCTCCTTCGTCCGCTACCTGAACCGCAACCGCGAGGTGCTCCACCCGGTGATCATTGCCGACCGGGAGATCGATGCCATCGGCATCGAGGCCGCGGTCCAGTACACCAACGCCTACACCGAGTCGGTCTACTCGTTCGCCAACACGATCAACACAGTCGACGGCGGCACCCACCTGACCGGGCTGCGCTCGGCGCTGACCCGGGTGGTCAACGACTACGCCCGCAAGGCCAACCTGCTCAAGGACGCCGACCCAAACTTCTCCGGCGACGACACCCGCGAGGGCCTGACCGCGATCATCAGCATCAAGCACCCCGACCCGCAGTTCGAATCGCAGACCAAGGTCAAGCTGATGAACCCGGAGATGCAGACCTACGTGGCCCAGGCGGTCGGCGAGGCCTGCGCCACCTTCCTGGAGGAGAACCCCCAGGCGGCCAAGGCGATCATCGCCAAGTGCCTGACCTCGGCCCGGGCGCGCGACGCCGCCCGCAAAGCGCGCGACCTGGTCATCCGCAAGAGCGCCCTGGAGAGCCTGACCCTGCCGGGCAAGCTGGCCGACTGTTCGGAGCGCAACCCGGAGAAGACCGAGCTCTATATCGTCGAGGGTGACAGCGCTGGCGGCTCGGCCAAGCAGGGCCGCGACCGCCATTTCCAGGCGATCCTGCCGCTGCGCGGCAAGATCCTCAACACCGAGCGCGCCCGGCTGGATAAGATCCTGGGCAACAACGAGGTCAGGGCGCTCATCTCGGCCCTGGGCACCGGCATCAGCGACTATTTCGACCTGAAGGGGCTGCGCTACGGGCGGGTGATCATCATGACCGACGCCGACGTCGACGGCAGCCACATCCGCACCCTGCTGCTGACCTTCTTCTTCCGCTACATGCCCAAGCTGATCGAGGAAGGCCACCTCTACATCGCCCAGCCGCCGCTCTACCGCATCGCTTACAAGAACCAGGTCCATTACGTCTACACCGAGGCCGAGAAGGACAAACTGCTCAAGGACCTGGGCATCTCGGCAGATAAGGCAAGCATGCAACGCTACAAAGGCCTGGGCGAGATGAACCCCCAGCAACTGTGGGACACGACCCTCGACCCGGCCAACCGGACGCTGTTGCTGGTGACCATCGATGACGTCACCGAAGCCGATCGCACCTTCGACATGCTGATGGGCGAATCCGTCCCGCCGCGGCGCAAGTTCATCCAGACCCACGCCCGCGAGGTGCGCAACCTGGATATCTGAACGCGATCCTGCAATCGAATGTATGCCACTGCCCTGCCAACAAAACGGCAGGGCAGTTTTATATATCCGGGGATCCCCTGGTGACGATGCGCTGCGCCGTCACCAAGGCGTGGGTTGTTAAGGAGCCTGTCGACTAAAGACACGATCTCCCGGCGGGCTGCCCGCGGAGGCGAGAACCCTGTTAATCATCAGACGGGGAGGCAGTGCCTCCCCGTCTGATTTTATTGGCTGTGATCGTACCGGCTATGGCCTGAGCACCGTAATGGCCGTGCCGTTGCTGTCGCCATCCGGGTCGCTGTTGGCGGCCGGATCATAAGTAAAGCCGGATGCAGTGATACCAGTGACGGTCAGGGTGACGCTGGATTTGTTCTTGCGGATGTTGGCAGTCATGACCGAGCACAGTCCCGCGCCGTCGGTCGTGCAGGATGCCGAGGCCGAGATACCGCCGCTCCAGGTCACGCTGACAATGGCATTGGCCACCGGGGCGCCATTCTGGTCGACGACCCGGATGGTCACGGTCGCCTTCCAGTTGTTTTTGTCGACCCAGGTCGCCGAGCCATCCAGGTCGGCCACGTGAAGCGTGTCACCGACTTGTCCGCCGCCCAGGTAAGCCAGGGCATCCGCTGCCTGGACCAGGCCAAAGCCATAGGCGTTATCGCGGCCGGTCGTCCCAAGGTCGAGGGCGGTGGCGGTCAGGGCTTCGCGGACCTCAGCGTTGGTGGCCGTCGGGTTGGCGCTCCAGATCAGGGCCGCCACGGCCGAGACGTGCGGGGTCGCCATCGAAGTGCCGTCGTAATATTCGTAGTTGTTGCTCGGGTAGATCCACTGGCTGGTGACGGTCGCATCCACGCCGAGCCGGTTGGCGACCAGGTACTGGCCATCCTCCTGGCTCAGGCTGATGCCGATGATGGCCGAGGAATTGCCATCGCCCAGGGTACCAAAGAAGTTCCCGGGGACGTTATTGTAGATCGCCGCCGCGGCTCCACCGCCATTCTGGACGTTGATGACTTTGTCATAGAACGAGATCACGCCGCGTTCGCACAGGACGATCTTGCCCGCCCAGGCGCCCACGCTGTCGCACAGGCCGCCGTTCGCCAGCGCGCCACCCGCCGTTCCGCGGGCGGAATATTCGATGTGGTTGGCAGCATAATCGACGCCGCCAACGGACAGGACACTGGCATCCAGGTACGGGACCGTGGACAAGACTCCCACGCCGGGAGCCGCCAATTCGACCTGGTCGTTTTGCTGCGAGAAGTCAGCCACCAGCATGGCCTCGTCGATGGCCGCCACTGAGACGACCGAGTTATAAGAGGCCGGGTATGCATAGGATGTGCCGCCATCGTTGCTGGCCGCAGCGATCGAGAGCACTCCCTGGCTGTAGAGGGTATCGAAGCCACGCCGCTCGACCGTGCTGGCGCGCGTCCCGCTCAGGCTCATGCTGATCACCCGGGCGCCGTTGGCCGCGCAGCGGTTGGCGGCGTCGATCAGGGTCGAAGCATAGACCCACTCGCCAGCCTCGCCAAAGACCTTGACGATATACAGGGTCGCCGTGCCCGGCAAGACGCCGACCACGCCCAGGGTATTGTTCATTGCTGTGATCGTCCCGGCGACATGGGTGCCGTGGCCGTTGCGATCGATGTTCCAGTCGTTGGCGCTGGCGTATCCGCTGACGCTCACGCCGGACAGGTCTTCGTGACCGGTGTACATGCCTGAGTCGATGATGCACAGTTTGATGCCTGCGCCGGTCGGGGCGCCGCTGTCGATGACGTCATCCCGGTTCACATCCCAGACATCGCGGGCCTGGACCATGTCGATGCCGTAGGGCACGACCTGGCTGCCGGCCAGGGCGGGCGCCGCCACCTGCGAGGCGATGACCTCGACCGGATAGCGGGGGGCATCTTCCTCGATCAGGACCACGTTCGGGTTGCGGCTCAGGCCTTGCAGAGCATTGGCCGGGATGCTGACCGCGAAGGCATCTAGATCGTCGAAGGCATAGTGGAACTGCGCCCCGACGCCGTGCAGCGCCTGTTCGACGGCTCCCCGCTGGCCAGGCTGGAATTGGACGAGGACGCGCACTTGATCCGCGGCGCTAAAAGCAGCGGTTGGGCCGAGCAGGCTCAAGGTCATGGCTGCCAGCAGCGCCAAGGCGAGTAATACAGAGAAACGCTTCATGATTTTCCTCCAGGGAAATTAGGGGTTGTGTGCAATAAGAAAATGCAGGACAGATATCGTATGCCAAGTCTCCTTTGCGACTAGATATTATCCCCCTTACAAATTTGTTAGCTGCAGTATGTATATTATTCACCCCTCGGGCTGTTTTGTCAACTTAAAATTACACTTTGTCAATAAACATAATAAGTGAAACGCTATCATCATTCCCCTGGTGACGACGGAGAGCATCGTCACCAGGGCGTGGGTTGTGCGCGGACTTGTCATCCCGCCGCGGGGGCAGGGTTCACCCTGCCTCCTCAGCCCCGACCTCTTCCTCCGTTAACCGAGGGACCCGATAGACCAAGAGATCCATCTGCTCATCCCACTCGGACGGATCCGCCGCGTGAGTGAGGGGTCATTGGAGCTTGAAGGAAGAAGCGGCTTGTACCCGGACAGGCTGATTCTGATCGAGTAAAACAGGCCATTTATTGTCGCCGATGGCGCGACCATTATGCGGATAAACTCAAAATCACAGCAATCACTTTTAGCATGTCCGGGTACTAGGGGGCGGCCGGGACGAAGCGCATCGTCCAGATCTCCCGCCCGCCCTCGTCCTCGGAGATCGCCCCGACCTCGAACGCCTCCCCGGCCATGAGCTGCGTCCAACTGACGCTGAAGAATACGCTGAAGCGGCTATACGGCGCGCCGAGCTTGCCGATGGCGATCGCGCTGCCCCATTCCATGATCGACCCGCCGTCAGGGGCAGCGTTGTTCATGTCGAAGCGGACGACAAGTGCCTCCCCCCCGGGGCCCTGCAGCGGGACCGGGGCGATATCCTGCTCAGCGCCCAGGAAGATCTCCAGCACGGGCTGGAATGGCACCGGCCCCATCGTCACCGTGTTCGCCCGGGCCTCCGAGTCGTAGTCCGGGCAGATGGAGTAGGAGACCACCTCCCCCATCCCCTGGATCGAGGGCAGCGGCATGAACGAGTCCTCCAGGAAGAACCCGCCGGGTGGAAACGGGACCTGCGGGCCGGGCGGCACGAAGCGCACGTTGACGAAGGAGGCGTCGAAGTCGAAACTGGCGAACCAGCCGCTGTTGGTGGTCGGGCCGCAGAAGCCCTGCTGGGTCATGCCAACGAAGATGCCGTAGACGGGCGAGAACGTTGATTCGTCGTACAGCCCCAGGCCGGGCTGGACGGGGTCGTCCTGGCCGCTGGACTGGCCGGGGGCTGTGGCGCTGGGCTTGGCCTCGGTCGCCGGGGCGGGCAGGTTGCAGCCGGGCAGCGCCAGGATGAGCGCGCCCAGGATCACGGCGAAAAGGCGTTTGTTAGGGGTCATGCTGTCCTCCTATTAGTGCAATTGGTGGTGCGGTTTGCTCCAGGACTTACAATGAACTGGTTTTGTAGCTGTAGGCGTCCTCGATGGAAAGCCGATGAAGCTAAAGTAGGGAATGAGCGTGAACTGCGATAACATCATCAAGCGCTCTTTTCGCCCCCTTCCTGGAGGATGCGGCCGAATGCGTAAAATGTGAAGTAAACGAAGAGGAAGAATAATGTGTACAGGCCAATGAAACCGATGGTGCGCAGGCTGGGATCTTGCAGCCAACCCCAAATGTCATCGGCGGTTCCGGCCGGATTCTGGAGGATGTCCCAGGAGTTCAGGCGGATGAAACGGCCGATGTAGACGCCGGCGCTGCTCAGACCGGCGACGACGAATACAAAAATCCAGCCGGGCCAGCGGCCGAACTCACGCTTGACGATCTCCTGCATCAAGTTGAGGGATACGACCCCGAGTAACACGCCTGTCCACGAGAACCAGACGAGCAGGATGACATCGTACCAGAGCGGGACGTTGGTGGTTTCCTGGCCGAGGTGCTGCAGATCCGTCAGGATGTAGGGCGCGTTGGGGAAGAAGATCAGCCAGAGGAAGGCGAAGATGGGAATGACAACATAGATGCGCCACCGCCGCCATGAAAGCATGTAGGCCAGGTAGGCGAGCACAAAGGGAATCCAGGCCAGGAAGAGATTCCAGACCAGCCCGCGGTATTGGCGCGTGTCACTGTATGCGATCCGGGCGGCGACCAGGGTCACACAGACAACGGAGGCAGCAGCCAGCAGGAGGAAGATGCCCGCTTTGTATTTATGACGGGCGAATGTGTCACGAAGACTGTTGGGCATTTGAGTCCTAGTTCTTTTCCGGTCCGCGCAGCCTCAGGCAGAGGGCGCACAGGGGCGCGGCGAAAAGGCGTTTTTCAAGGGTCATTTAGCATCAGTGAGTGCATCAACTGGTCTGGTCTTTCCGGGGCTCAATGTACGCCATTTGTCTGTGTCGGTGTCGGTGTCGGCGACCTGGCCGAGTAGATGGGGAAGGTAGGGTAAGGCATGAACGTGAGCTGGGGCATCCAGATCAGGGTCGGGTATGGCGTTGGCGTCTGCAGTTGCGGACCAACGGTGGGATAGGCGCGGAAGGTCGCCGTCGGTGAGCCTTGGGCCGAGAAATGCCAGCCGAAGTCCTGCCCGCTCAGGAACTGGCCCTCCGCCAGGGTCAGCGCGACCATCTGGATCGTGTCACCCGGATCGGGCGCGGTCCAGAAACCGCCGGTCAGGTAGTCGAAGTTGGGATGCTGGCCCGGGTCGACCACCAGGCAGTAGCGCCCGGGGTTGAGGTAATCGAACAGGAAGCTGCCATCGGTCGCGTTGTTGACCGTCAGGTGCGGCGCTTGCATGTAGTTGCTCGAACACCCCCCCAGGGTCAGCCAGATCTCCAGCCAGGGGATGCCCGGCTCGTTGAGGCCCGTCAGCCCGTCGCCATTGAGGTCGTTCCAGACCATCCCGCTGACCCGGGCGGGGGTGACGCTCGAGCCGAACAGGAAGTCATAGCCGAAGTTGACATTGGTGCGCTCCTCGCCGGCGCTGACCGTCACGGTGGTCATCGGGAACACGGCGAAGGTGTCGCCTTGCACAGGCGCGGTCCACGCCCCGCCGTTGAAGATGTTGCCGTTCGCGGCCTCCCCCCGGTCGATGGCGAAGCAGTACGTCCCGGGCGCCAGCCAGACGCCGTAATGGCCGCCCTGGGAGGTGGGCTCAGGGGCGGTGTGGGCCTGGCTTGCGTTCCAGCCGGTGCCGCAGGCACCCGCGGTATACGAGACGACCACGTTGGGGATCCCCGGTTCGCCCGGCTCGAGGATGCCGTTAGCGACCGGGTAGGGATTCCCGGGGACACAGCCGGCCGGTGTGCCGCCGCCCTCCCAATCGATGAAGCAGCGGTCATGCCAGACCACCCCGGCGACCACGGCGAGCTGCCCGGTGGGTATCGTGTTGGTGATGAACGAGCGCGATGCAGACCAGGGTCCGGGAGCGCCATCAACCAGCCTGGCGACGCGCCAGTGGTAGACCGTTTGCTCCTGCAGGTTTGCATCCATCCGCCAGTAGCTGCGCGGGTTTTCCGCGTCGTGGGAGACAACCGGCGCGGCGAAATCGGCGGTCAGGGCGATCTGGATGCGGTGGCCAGGGGCGGTGCAGTCTGCCTGGTGGCTCCATTGGAAGGTCGGCGGCGTGGTCTGGGCGGTATCCACCGGGTCGACCGAGGCGCCTTCTGCTGGTGAGACCAGGTACGGCGCGGTCAACGCGGCCGGGTCACACTGTGGGCCTGTGTAGAAAGGCACATGGGCGGACCACGGGCCGAGCACATCCTCCCCGTCTGCCACCGTCAGGGCGGCGACCCGCCAGAAGTGCTCGCTCGCCTGCGCCAGGGGAGTGGCCGGGGTCCAGGTCGTCTGCCCGGACGCGACATCCCCGCTGGCCACGACGGTGTCACACCCCTGGTTGGAGCAGACCTCGACCCGGTAGCCCGTCGGCTGGCAATAGATCGGGTAGCTCCAGTCGAACTGCGGCTGGAGACCGGTCACCAGGGTCATGGCGGTCGGCGACTCCGGGACCGGGGCGATGAGTTCGTTGGGATTGCAGGTGCCGGGCAACGGATCCGGGAGGTTGGGGTTGCCCTCGGGCAGGTTGCAGCCCACCAAAATAAGCAAAACGGTTACCAGTGCGCAAATACCGGTCCAATGCAAGGTTTTCATAGCTTGGCTCCTCTCCTATTGCTTTGCTTCGGTCCGGCGGGTTGAGGCGCTGGGTTGGTTGCTTTCTAGAATCGCCAGGGCGATATGGGTGGCGGTGCAGGTGCGGGTTGGCCAAAGCATGGCGTAAAGACGGTTCCCCGTTGGTCGGACGGATATGGCCTGTCTCGGGATTGACCAGGCCGGTTTTGTGGAAAGCTGCGTTACAATCAGTATAGCATTATGCTGTCCTGAATCAATACCCCATTTGTCGCATCTCTTCAGGCGGCGGAGAGGCCAGAGCGGATGGATGAGGTCTACCTTGCCCTGGGGACCAACCTGGGTGACCGCCTGCGCAACCTGGAAGCGGCGATCGCCGCCCTCGGCGCAGTAACCGCGCAGGGCGTCCCTGCCGTGACCATCCTGGCCGGGTCGCCGGTCTACGAGACCCCGCCCTGGGGTTACGCCAACCAGCCGGCCTTCCTCAACATGGCTCTGGGCGCGGCGACCGACCTGCCCCCGGGGGAGCTCCTCGTCTGGCTCAAGCAGATCGAGGCCGAACTGGGTCGCTCCCCGGCCGTCCGCTGGGGTCCGCGCCTGATCGACATCGATATCCTCTTCTACGCCGGCCTTGTCCTGGATGCACCTGGCCTGGCCATCCCCCACCCGCACCTGCACGAGCGCGCCTTTGTGCTCGTCCCGCTGGCGGATATCGCCCCAGACCTGGTCCACCCCGCGCTGGGCAAGACGGTCCGCCAGCTGCTGGCGGGGGTGGATACGAAAGGAATCAACAATTATGCAAATTCCCCCTGCCCAACTGATCGCTGAGCCCGCCCTGGCCTGGAAAGTGGCTGTTGGCGTGCGCGGCCTGGACCCGGATTCTGCTGAGGCGCGCGCCTCCGCCCTGCGGGTGCGCAACGCTCCGCTGGTACGGGCGCTGCTCGCCGGACTGGATGCCAGCCACCGCCCATACAAGAAATGGGACGGCGCCCACTGGGTCCTGTCGCTCCTGGCCGACCTGGGCTACCCGCCCGGCGACGAATCGCTCCGCCCGCTGATGGACGAGAGTTACGCCTCCTGGCTGGGGAAGGCCCACCAGAAGTACATCCGCGTGATTGCCGGGCGTGTCCGCCGCTGCGCCTCGCAGGAAGGCAACGCGGTCTGGTACTCGCTGCGGCTGGGCCTGGCCGACCGGCGCACCGACGAACTGGTCGCCCGCCTGATGGAGTGGCAGTGGCCCGACGGCGGCTGGAACTGCGACAAGCGCCCCGAGGTCGAGATCTCCTCCTTCATGGAGACGCTGATCCCGCTGCGCGGGCTGGCCCTCTACGGGCAGCTCAGCGGGGACGCCAAGGTCAACGCTGCGGTCGGGCGCGCCGCCGAGGTCTTCCTGGGCCGCGAACTGTTCAAACGGCGCAGCGACGGGGCGGTCATCGATCCGCATTTCATCCGCCTGCATTACCCGCCCTTCTGGCACTATGACATCCTCTTCGGGCTTAAGGTGCTGGCCGAGGCCGGATTCCTCGCCGACCCGCGCTGCCGGGCCGCCCTGGACCTGCTCGAATCCAAGCGCCTGCCCGATGGCGGTTTCCCGGCGCAGGCATCCTACACCCGGACGACGCGCCCCGAACTGAGCGGCTACTCGCCGGTCAACTGGGGCGGGACGAGCAGAAAGAAGCTGAACCCCTTCGTCACAGCCGATGCCCTCACCGTGCTGCGCCTGGCCGGACGGCAGGGCTGATCAATCCAAGTTAAGTTAACTGAAAGGAGTTACCCATGGAAATCGAAATCCTTCACCGCCCATCTTATTCACTCGCCCTGGCCCGGCTGGCGGCCAACGAGCGCATCCGCGCTGAACCAGGCGCGATGGTCAGCCACTCCGCTGGAGTCGAGATCGAGACCAAGATGGAAGGCGGCCTGTTCAAGTCCCTCGGCCGGGCGGTCCTCGGCGGCGAGTCGTTATTCCAGAACTTCTGGAAGGCCGGCCCGCAGGGGGGCGAGGTGACCCTGGCCCCCGAACTTCCCGGTGACATCGCCCTGATCGTCATGGAAGGTAGGCCGATCCTGGTCCAGTCCGGCTGCTTCATGGCCTCGGAGGAGAGCGTAGAGATCAACGCAAAATTGAGCGGGAAGGCATTCCTGGCCGGCGAGGGGTTGTCGATCCTTGAAGCCAGCGGGACGGGCAAGTTGCTGACCTCCTCGTACGGAGCCATTTATGAAAAGACCCTGGGAGCAGGCGAGAAATACATTGTCGACTCGTCCCACCTGGTGGCCTTCGACGGGTCGGTCGGGGTCCAGCCCCGCACGGTCGGTGGGATCAAATCCACGCTGCTCTCGGGCGAAGGGCTGGTCATCGAGATGACCGGGCCGGGGCGGCTCTATATCCAGACCCGCTCCCCGCAGGCGCTGATCAACTGGATCATTCCGCAGATCCCCAGGCGCGAATCCAACTAAGTACCCTGACAGGCCATAAGTGATCGATAGGATTCTAAGACCATCCGCTTGAAGGGTCCGGGAAATTGGCAACCCGTTTTCTTTGGAAAGCGGGTTGCCTCATCGGCTTTCAGCAGGCTGCGATATAATTTCAGCATACCACTAGGAGGTATGACTATGACCGAATCGAAACCGCTGAACTGGCAACCCCAACCCGGCATTGGCTACACCGTCGTCCGCCGGCCGGATGGCGGCATGATGCTGACCTTTACAGACCTGGGCGAGGCAACCCTGAAGCACTGGTATGCGTTCTCCCAGGAACACCTGCTCGGCTCGGACCGCCTGACCCGCAACATGTACGACCTGCGCCAGGTGGCGGTCATCCCCGTCGCGGCCATCCAGATGGCGGTGGAGCTGAACAACGACCCATCCACGCGCAACATCCGCCTGGCAGTGGTGGTCGCCAACCAGGAGGCCCGCCAGGCGATCATGGAGGTCATCGCCCTCGAGCCGCCGACCAGCGGCGCGGCGATCAAGATCTTCACCGACATCGACCAGGCCGAGGAGTGGCTGGGCAGGTCCCTCGACCAGATCGTCTAGCCGCGGCCATCCAAGCAGTGATTGCTGAGACCATGCGACTGTCCGCCAGACGTCCGCTTAACATTCATCCGCAACCTCTCGCCCGGGGAGCACTATGCAGCCGTTGACGACCCGCAAAGGGACCCTGGCCTGGGGCGAGCGCACCTACGTGATGGGGATTCTCAACATCACCCCGGATAGTTTCTCCGGGGATGGTCTGTTGACCGGTCAGGAAACCCTGCAGGCTGCCCTAGCGCAGGCCGGGGCATTCATCTCCGCCGGGGCGGAGATTCTCGATATCGGCGGGGAATCCACCCGCCCGGGATCGCAGCCCGTATCCACCGAGCAGGAGCTGGAGAGGGTCATCCCTGTGGTGGCTGCCCTCGCCGCCGGGTTCCCCAAGACTCTCATCTCCATCGACACCTACAAGGCCGCGGTCGCCGACCAGGCTTTACAGGCCGGCGCCGACATGGTCAACGACGTCTGGGGCCTGCGCGCCGACCCGGAGTTGGCGTCCATCGTCGCCCGGCACGCGGCCCCGGTCATCCTGATGCACAACCGCTCCAAGCCGGCCAATGCCCAGGTCCAGGAGCGCCTGGGCGGCCGATATACCGGCATGGAATACGAAGACCTGCTTGCCGACGTCAAAATCGAGTTGAGCGAGTCGGTTGCCCTGGCGCGCGCCGCCGGCATCCCGGACGGGCGCATCCTGCTGGACCCGGGGATCGGTTTCGGCAAGACGGTCGAACAGAACCTTGAGCTGGTTGACCGCCTGGACGAGATCCGCTCGCTGGGCTTCCCCGTCCTGCTCGGGCCGTCGCGCAAGTCTTTCATCGGCTACACTCTCGACCTGCCGGCCGACCAGCGCCTGGAGGGCACGGCTGCCGCAGTGGCGGTAGGTATCGTCCGCGGCGCCGACATCGTCCGCGTCCATGACGTTGCTGCCATGACCCGTGTCACCCGGATGACGGACGCCATCGTCCGCCGCAAGTAGACGCTCATGCCGTCCGATTACGATAATGAACTGCTCAAGCGGGGTATCCTGCATCTCAAGGTGGGCGAGGTGGATACCGCCCGCGGCTTCATCGAGCGCGCTATGGATATCGCCGACGACCAATCCACCCGCGCCGAGGCCAGCTTCTGGCTGAGCCAGCTCTCTGCCGACCCGGGGGTCAAGCGCAGGTTGCTCGAAGATACCCTGGCTGTCTATCCTACCCATCCCGAGGCCCGGCGCAGCCTGGCCATCCTCGACGGCAGGTTGAACCCGAAGGACATCATCGACCCAGATTCCCTGCCGGTCCCGTTCAGCGACCCGATCGCGGCCCAGGTTGAGCGCTTCACCTGCCCGAAATGCGGCGGGTCGACCGCCTACAGCTCGGATGGGCGTTCGCTGGTCTGCGAGTTCTGCATGCGCCGGGAGGACCCAGGCCGGGCCGGGGGGCATCCGGATGAGAAAGATTTCCTGGTTGCCATGGCGATGGCGCATGGCCACGGCGGCCCGGTTGCCACCCAGGTGTTCCTCTGCCAGGGCTGCGGGGCCGAGTTCATTCTACCCCCTGAGAAACTCTCCGTTACCTGCGCCTACTGCCTCTCCCCGCATGTGGTCAGCCTGGATGACCGCCGCGACCTGCTGCCTCCAAATGGGATTCTGCCCCACGCCTTCGACCGGCGCAGGGCAGCGGATTACCTGGTGGACTGGGTGGAAGGGCACGGTTTCACCCCTGAAGATAAAGTCGAGGCACCGCGCGGCCTGTATCTGCCGGTCTGGACATTCGACATCGGGGGCCAGATCGATTACCGGGGGCAGGTGGTCGAAGAAGAGGCCTACACCGGCAGGCGGACGCGGTCGGTCCGCCGGGTGGAAGATGGCTATCCCGTCCACCTGAATGACCTGCCGGTCCCCGCGGTCCGCAAGCTGGCGACCCAGGTGGAGGCGCTCCTGCCAGGGTTCGACCTGGCGGCGGCCAAGCCTTACCGCCCCGGTTACCTGGCCGACTGGTCAGCCGACGTGTATGACCTGCCATTGGCCGCGGCTGCCTTAGAGGCGCGCAGCCGCGCCTATGCCAGGCTCAAACCGCAGGTTGCCGCCGATCTGGGCCATGTTTCCGACCTGACCCTGTCCTCGGCGGGGATGGCGATCGTATCATTCAAGCTGGTGCTCCTGCCCTTCTGGATGACTTTCTATACCTACGCCGGTAACCATTATCGGGTGCTGATCAACGGCCAGAACGGTGGGGTTACCGGTGAAAGGCCCAGGGAACTGGTCCGGTCGAAGCGGGGTCGGCTGGCCGGCCTGTTGGGAACCTGAAACGCATGGCTGAACGGAGATCGAGACCCCTGACCATCATCCGCCAGCGCCGGAAGCGCCGCGTCCACGTCCGGCGGAGTGCCGAGAGGCGGCTTGCCCGTTTCAGCAAGGGCATCGGGTACATTGCCAGTCTCCTGGCGGTACTCGCCCTGCTGGCTGCCACCCTGGCCTACGCCGGACTGACAGAGAACCTGCCGCCCGTGGAAACGCTCACCATCCTGCTTGATCCCCAGGATGGCCTGCTGCTCGAACCCACCCGCCTCTACGACCGGACCGGCGAGCACATGCTGGCAGCCCTGGCCCCACAGGACGGGCAGCGTCTCTATGTCCCGTTTGATGAACTCCCTGCCGCCCTGATCGATGCCACCCTGGCCATGGCCGACCCGGATTTCTGGACTCACCCGGGGTACCGTCTGGAAGGCTGGCGCGATCCCGGGGTCAGCCCGACCCTGGCCCAGGACCTGGCCGCCGACCTGCTACTGTGGGCGGAGGCACCCTCGACCCGCCGGGCGCTCCGCGAGCGTATCCTGGCCGCCCAGATCACCCATGCGTATGGCCGCGAGCAGGTGCTGGAATGGTATCTCAACAGCACCGGTTTCGGAAACCATGCTTATGGGATCGAGGCCGCCGCCAGGCTCTACTTCGGCAAGCCGGCCAGCGACCTTGACCTGGGCGAAGCTGCCCTGCTGGCAGCGGTAAGCCGGTCCCCGGCGCTCAATCCCTTCGATGCCCCCATCGCCGCCGAACAGCGCCGGCAGGATGCATTGCAGGCCATGCTCGACCTGGGCCTGGTCTCCGCCGAAGAGGCCTCGCAGGCGGATGAGCAGCCGCCCGCCATCCAGCCGCATCGCCAACCTGACCCGGGGATTGCCCCCGCGTTCGTCAACCTGGTAGTGGACCAGCTGGGCCTGCACTTGGACCGCGAGCGCGTCCAACGGGGCGGGCTGGAGGTCATCACCAGCCTGGATTACGACCTGCAACTGCAGGCCATGTGTGCCATCCAGGCCACCCTGAGCCAGACGGCGCCAGACGCCGAGACCTGCCCGGCAGCCGGGTTCATCCCCGCTCATGCGACCATCCCACTGCTCCCGGACGCCCAGGCCAGTGCCCTGGTCGTCGACCCGCGCAGCGGGCAGATCCTCGCACTGGTCGGTGACGTCCATGCCGACCGGCAGGGCAGCTACCTGATGGCCCATCCGGCCGGGACAGCCCTGACGCCGTTCATTTACCTGACCGGGTTCACGCGCGGCTTCAGTCCGGCCTCGCTCGGTTGGGATATCCCCGGCAGCCTGGCGAACCTCGACGGGCGTTACCATGGCCCGGTCCGCCTGCGGATTGCCCTGGTGAACGACTATCTTCCCCCGGCGGCCCGGTTGCTGGATCAGATGGGCGTAGAGAGCGTCCGCCGCCTGGCGGAACCCTTCGGCCTGACCATCCCGTCCGGGACAGGCCTGCTCGCTGATGATATCACCATCTCCCCGCTCACCCTGGCCCGGGCTTACGCCATCTTCGCCAACCAGGGCGTAGCAACCGGCCAGCCGGTGTCGGCGACCGGGTTGACCCCGGTGGGCGTGCTGCAGGTCAACGGTGGAGACGATTCGGTCTGGGTCGACTGGTCGATGACCGGGCTGCAGGCGGTGGTCAGCCCGCAACTGGCCTATCTGATGAATCATGTTCTCAGCGACGAGGTTGCTCGCTGGCCCGGTTTCGGCAACCCCAACCCGCTGGATATCGACCGGCCGGCGGGAGTCAAGGTCAGCCAGAGCTTTGACCGTCGCAGCGCCTGGGTGGTCGGTTACACGCCCCAGCGGGTGGTCGTGGTCTGGGTGGGGACTGCGGCAGGCGCCCAGACCCCCAGCGGGAACGAACCGGCGCGCCTGGCCGCGAACCTGTGGAACGGGCTGACCCGCTATGCCGTCCGTGACCTGCCGCCGTCGGGCTGGGAACTTCCGGCGGGTGTGGTGGAAGTGAACGTCTGCGACCCGTCCGGGTTGCTCCCAACAAGCGCCTGCCCCAGCATGGTCCGGGAGGTCTTCCTGGCCGGGAATGAACCGATCCAGGCCGACAACCTCTACCAGGTCTTCCTGGTCAACCGTGAGACCGGTCTGCTGGCGACCGTCTTCACCCCCGCGGAACTGGTTGAGGAACGCATCTACATGGTCGTCCCGGAGGAAGCGCGCGCCTGGGCGCAGGCAGCCGCAATCCCTGCGCCTCCTTCCGCCTTCGATACCGTCCAGATGCAGCCCTACCTGGCGGAGGTGCATATCACATCTCCGGTCTTGTTCGCCGACGTGCGCGCTGCGGTCCGCATCAGGGGCAGCGCCACAGGCGAGGAGTTCGCCTATTACCGCCTGGAATATGGCCGCGGGTTGAACCCACGCACCTGGGTGCAGATCGGCTCGGACTTTACCACTCCGGTTGCGGAAGACCTGCTGGCCGAATGGAATACCGGTCCGTTGGATGGGCTCTATGCCCTGCGCCTGATGGTCATCCGCAGCGACCAGCGCGTGGAGCAGGCGGTCATCCAGGTGGCAGTGGACAATACAGCGCCACAGATTGTGATCCTGTCTCCGCAGGAGGGTCTGGAGTACGCGGATCGCCAGATCATCCTGCAGGTCCAGGTCGACGAGCCGCACCTGGCCCGGGTGACGTTCACTGTGGATGGGGTCCAGGTCGCAGAACGCGTCGCCCCCCCGTTCACCGTCGGCTGGCAGGCGAGCGCAGGGGAACACACCCTGCAAGTGATGGCCGTCGACAGGGCCGGCAACCAGAGCGAGGTGGAACTCCGTTTCCGGGTGACGCGTTAGGGGATCTCAGGGAACTATGCGGGTGAAGGTCTCAGGCCTGCCGCATCCAGCGTTTCACCGCTTCTTCTTCCGGCTGGAAGTCTTCCATGCAGGTCAACAGGCTGGTTGGGTCCGTATCGACGAGCAGGGCACGGAGGTGTTCAGAGAAGATGAAGCCTTCCCTGGCCGCTTTGGCAAGCATGGCCAGCAGGGGGTCGAAATATCCGTCGACGTTCAACAGGCCGACTGGTTTGGCGTGGGCGCCGATCTGCCCCCAGGTGAGGGTCTCGAAGAGTTCATCCAGCGTGCCATATCCGCCGGGGAGAGCGATATATCCATCGGCCAGTTCGTACATGCGCGCTTTGCGCGCGTGGATGTGCGCCAGGACATCCATGCGGGTCAGCCCGTTATGGGCCAGCGCCGGGGTGTTCATGTTTTCCACGATGACACCGATGACCTGGCCGCTGTTTTCCAGGGCACCATCGGCCAGCTTACCCATCAACCCCGTCCGCCCGCCACCGTATACAAGCGTCAACCCTCTTTCGGCCAGCAAAGCGCCGGTCCGGCGGGCTGCGTCCAGGTATTTTCGGTGGACATGGTCTGCGGAGCCGCAGTATACGCACACAGATTTCATGTTTCATTCCAACGTTGGGTGTGGTTTTCCCTGAAAGATGGGGTAGTATACTGCCAGAAGATCGGATTGCCAAGTTCAACCGCAGGTTAGAGTTTCATTAGACCACTCATCCTGTGCTTGACTCTGGCAGGCCGCGCGGTCTAGAATAGAATGGGAACGAATAAGATGGAGTATAAGGACTACTATAAAATTCTTGGCGTAGGCCGCAAGGCTGGTGCCGATGAGATCAAGTCTGCTTACCGGAAAATGGCCATGCAATACCATCCGGACCGTAACCCGGGGGACAAGCAGGCGGAAGAACGCTTTAAAGAGATCAACGAGGCTTACCAGGTATTAAGCGATGCGCAGAAGCGCACCCGCTACGACCAGTTAGGCGATTCCTATACCGATTGGCGGCAGAGCGGTGCCCCGGGCAATTTCAACTGGGGTGAGTGGTCCTCCCGGCCCCCCGGCGGTGTCCAGGTTGATATCGAGGATCTCTTCGGCGAAGGGGTCTTCTCAGATTTCTTCCGGTCCATCTTCGGCGGGATGGGCATGCCAGGCAACCAGCGTGGCCGTGGCCGGCCGCGAACGGTGCGGAATTTCCA
Organism: Chloroflexota bacterium; assembly: GCA_043826785.1. Taxonomy (GTDB): domain Bacteria; phylum Chloroflexota; class Anaerolineae; order Anaerolineales; family Villigracilaceae; genus JBDRPT01. Next base: position 18,668 of record JBDRPT010000016.1, read on the forward strand.
ACAACCGGTGACCATCAGTCTGCGCGACGCCTACACCGGGACAACCCGGGTGTTGGATACGGGCAGCCGGCGGGTCGAGGTCCGTCTGCCGGCCGGGGCGCGCAACGGGACCAAAGTGCGCGTCCCTGGCATCGGTCCGGCGGGGCCGGAGGGCCAGACTGGCGACCTGTACCTGGTGATGAGCATTGCCCCAGACCCGGTATTCGAGCGCCAGGGCGATGACCTGCATGCCGAGATCAGCATCGATGTCTTCAAGGCTCTCCTGGGCGGCGAGGCTGAAGTCAACACCTTGTCCGGCAAGGTCATGCTAACCATCCCGCCCGGCACCCAGCCAGGGGCGCGTTTCCGGATCGCCAGCCGGGGGATGCCCCGCCTGCGTTCCCCGGAGTCGAAAGGCGACCTGATCATCCAGGTTAAGGTGCAGGTGCCCCGTCAGTTGAGCGCCAAACAGAAGGCGCTCATCGAAGAAGCTGCAAAACTTAAGTAACTGTGTTTACTCAGGAGAGTTTGATAATGAACCGACGATTTTTACTGGTAGCATTGGCCGCTCTCATCCTGGCTTCGTTAGCCTGCCAGGTCAGTGGCCTGGTCGCCCCCACAGCGACTGCCGAGCCGTCAACAGCAGCACCTCCAACGCAATCGGTAGTGACCGTTGACCTGGTCAGCCAGCAGGACCTGCTCATCGGCCTCTATGACCGGGTCAGCCCGGGTGTGGTCTCGATCCAGGTCGCCGGGACTTCATCCGCCAGTCTCGGTTCGGGCTGGGTCTATGACCTGGAAGGCCACATCGTCACAAACCAGCACGTGGTGGCCGAGGCACAGCAGGTGGAAGTTGATTTCCCCACCGGCTACAAGGCCTATGGAACTGTGGTTGGGACCGACCCAAATTCGGACCTGGCAGTCATTCGGGTGGATGTCCCTGCAGAGCAGTTACATCCGCTGACCCTGGGCGACTCGGACACCCTGCGGGTGGGCCAGACCGTCATCGCCATCGGCAACCCCTTCGGCTTGAGCGGTACGATGACGACGGGGATCGTCTCAGCGCTGGGCCGCAGCCTGCCTTCGAACTCCCAGGCGCCAAGCGGAGGATTTTTCTCAGCCGGAGACATCATCCAGACGGACGCCTCGCTCAACCCGGGCAATTCCGGCGGCCCGTTGCTCAACCTGAACGGCGAAGTGATCGGCGTTAACCAGGCCATCCGTACAGATGGATACACCCAGAGCGGGGACCCGGTCAACTCCGGCATCGGCTTTGCCATCTCGGTCAACATCGTCAAGCGGGTGATCCCGCAGATCATCGCCACCGGCAGGTTCGACTACCCGTACCTGGGTTTGTCGGCGATCGACGACCTGCCGCTGGATGTGATCGCGGCCCTCAACCTGGAGAACATGACCGGCGCCTATGTGACCCAGTTGGTCCCTGGCGGACCTTGTGCCCAGGCGGGCCTGCGCGCCGGCTCGCAGGCAACGGATATCACCGGCCTGTACGCCGGTGGTGACCTGATCATTGCTGTCGATGGCGAGGCGGTGTTGCGCTTCGATGACCTGATCCGCTACCTTGTCTTGAACAAAGCTCCGGGCGAGACGGTGACTCTGACGATATTGCGTGGGGCCGAGAGGTCGGAGATCGAGGTTGTTCTCGGCTCACGGCCCTGAGATCCTGCGGGAATCAAAAGGCGGGTCAGAGAAGCTGACCCGCCTTTTTTTAATCAGGCAAAGCGCTCTTCTTTCCACACGTCGGCGCTGTTGTTATAACCGGCCCGCTCCCAGAAACCGGGGCGGTCCTGGTTCAAGAACTCCAGGCTGCGCAGCCATTTGGCCCCTTTCCACAGATAAGGCGTCTTGATGTCGACACGCCCCGGGATAGCCCCGATTACACCGCGCAACGGGTGGCCATGCTCGGGAGTGATCGGCTCGCCGTCGAAATGGGTTGCCAGCAGGAAGTTGTCCTGCAGGACCACCTCCAGGGGCAGGTTGACGGAGAACCCGTATTCGGCATGCTGCATCAAGAAACGGGCGCTGGGCTTGGGTTGGACCAGCCCTGCGTCGATCAAGGCACGCACCGAGACGCCTTCCCAGGTGGTATCCGCCTTGCTCCAGCGGGTCACGCAGTGCAGATCCATGGTGGCCTGGGTGCGGGGGAGTTTGTTGAACTCGGCCCAGTCCCAGGACCGCTCTTCATCGACCTCGCCCCAGATACGGAAGTCCCAAATCGCCGGGCTGAACGGCGGTACCGGCCCGTAGTGCAGGACGGGAAACTTCACCGTCAGCGCCTGGCCGGGTGGTAGCCTGTCCTCGGAACGGATGCGTTCTTCTAGCTTGCGACGGTCTGCCCCTTCTGAAGGCAACATTTCTGACAACTCCTGTCCAAAATTATAACACGACCGCCCCAGGGTGCTTACGGTATAATCGCTCCCATGCGCCGTGATTTTTATACCTCGCTGGTCTATGCCCGCCAGACGCCGATCCTTGGCCGGGTGGCATATTTTCTGCTCAAGTTGCTCGGCGCAGAGATCCCCCGTTCGGTCAGGATCGGCAGAGATTGTCTCCTGCTGCACGGCGGGTTCGGCGTGGTTATCCACCCCCAGACAGTGCTCGGGGACCGTGTGCGCATTTATCCAGGAGTGACCATCGGCCGGGCAGACGTCCAGCACCCGATCGAACGCTCGGCCTTTCAAGGCGTGATCATCGAGGACGATGTCATCCTGGGCTCGGGCGCGAAGGTGCTCTGCAACCAAGGGGTGCTGCGCCTCGGCCGCGGGACGGTCGTCGGTGCAAACGCGGTCCTGCTGGAATCGACCGGCGAAGGCGAGGTTTGGGCCGGGATACCGGCGAAGAGAGTGGGGCAACGCCAGGACTGAAGTCCACGGCGGAGGCTGATGGCGCGTATCTGTCTGGTCCCTAAAGTACATGGTGTCGGCGGGATGGTCTCGTTCCAGGCCAAACTGACCGCCGGCCTGACCCGAGGCGGCGTGGATGTCTGCACGGACCTGCATGACCCGGCTTACGCGGCCGTGCTGCTCACCGGCGGGACGAGCGACCTGGCCGGCCTGCTCCACGCCCGCAGGCGTGGAGTTCCCATCGTCCAGCGCCTGGACGGGATCAACTGGATCCACCGCCGCCGGTCCACCGGCCTGCGCCACTTCCTACGGGCCGAATACGGGCGCTGGCTGCTGGCCTTTATCCGCCGGAACATCGCCACCCGGATCGTCTACCAGTCCGAGTTCTCGCGCGACTGGTGGCAGGACTGGCACGGCGGCTCCCCTTTGCCAGACACGGTTATCCATAACGGGGTGGACCTGAACGTATACACTCCGGCAGGCCCCCACGAGCGCCCTGATGACCGCTTCCGCCTGTTGCTGGTCGAGGGCAGCATGGGAGGCGGCTACGAACTCGGCCTGGAGACAGCCTTTCGACTGGCAGACCTGCTGGCCGGGAAATTCCCGCTGGAAGTGGCCATTGCCGGGCGTGTCGACCCGGGGGTCCAGTCTGCCTACGGAGAGCGCAGCCGGGTCCCGGTCCGCTGGCTGGGTTTGGTCCCCGGCGAGCAGATCCCGGCCCTCGACCGGTCCGCCCACCTGTTGTACTCAGCCGACATCCACCCGGCCTGCCCGAACGCAGTCATTGAGGCACTCGCCTGTGGTCTGCCTGTCGTGGCCTTCGACACAGGGGCGCTTGCCGAACTGGTCACCGGGGATGCCGGGCGATTGGTCCCCTATGGAAGCGATCCCTGGAAGCTTGAGCCGCCGGATGTCCCGGCGTTAGCCGCGGCCGCTGCGGAAATCATCGCCGGGCAGGACAGGTTCCGCCCCGCCGCCCGGGCGCATGCCGAGGCCGCCTTCGGCCTGGACCGGATGGTGGCGGCCTATCTTGAAGTTTTATTGGAGTGAGAAATGCATGACCCCGAAGTACTTGCCTTCCTGAACAGGCACCTGCAATCCATCCAGGAGAACGACATGGATACGTACCATGCCACCACCAGCGAGGACCTGACCCTCTACGAGTGGTGGGTCACGCCTCAGCGCATCGACGGCATCCCGTTCCACGACTTCATGATGGAAGCCAATACCCGGCGCGGTACGGTCTTCGGGGCGGAGGCTTGTGAAGGCGGCCGGGTGCGCCTGGACCTGTCCAACCTGCGCATCCAGCGTTACGGCGATACTGCCATTGCCAGTTACACCATGCTGATCAGCGCGGAGACGGCTCTTGGCGTGCGGGTCGATTCGCACAACGAGAGCCGGGTGATGGTCAGGCTTGACGACGCATGGAAGGTAGTCCACGTGCACAAGTCGCCTGCCTGGCAGGCAGCGCATATGCCGGCCGCGATTGATGGCTAAACAATTGCTCTCGCTTGCTTCATTTGCTGCCCGGGTCCTGCCATCGCCGGTCAAGCGCCTGATCTACCGCCTGGGACCGCTGGCTGCGTTCATCCGCCGGAGCCTCAACCGCGCCGCTCCCATTGTCCGCACCCCTGTCACGATCGCCGCTGGGGACCTGGCAGGGTTGCGCCTGACCCTCTACATGCAGACTGAGAAAGACTACTGGCTCGGCACGTATGAGCCTGACTTGCAAGCGGCGTTGCGCAAGTTGGCCCGCCCCGGGATGGTGGCCTACGACGTGGGAGCAAACATTGGCTATATCAGCCTCCTGCTGGCGCAGCGCCTGGGCAAAACGGGACAGGTATTCGCCTTCGAAGCCCTGCCGGAAAACCTCACCCGCCTGGATGAGAACATCACCCAAAACGGGTTCGATGACCGGGTGACCATCGTCGCTGCCGCCGTGACCCACGTCTCGGGCCCGACCCGGTTCCTGATGCACACATCCGGGGGGATGGGCAAGGCTGTCGGTTCGTCCGGTCGCCTGGATGAGACCTACCCGGCGGAAGTCGCAGTCCCGGGTCTCTCCCTGGATGACTTCGTCTACCAACTGGGCAACCCTGCGCCAGATCTGATCAAGATGGACATCGAGGGCGGCGAGGTGCTGGCCCTGCCCGGGATGAAGCGGGTGCTGGCCGAGGCCCGGCCGTGGCTGCTGATGGAACTGCACGGCCCGGAATCCGCCCGCGCTGCCTGGGATGCGCTGACCGAGGCCGGCTACACCATCTGCTGGATGAAGCGCGGCTTTCCTCAGGTGCCGTCGCTCGAGGAACTGGACTGGAAAGCCTATCTCGTCGGGAGGCCGGCGGGATGAACACTGGCCGCTTCCGCAGCCTCGACCTGCTCTGGTTGAGCCTGGTCCTGCTGGTAGCGCTGGGGATCGCTTTCCTTCTGCCGGTCACTCCGCAAGATTACTGGTGGTACCTGCGCATCGGGCAGGATACCCTCTCCGCCGGGGCCGTACCGCAGGTGGACGCGTTGAGCCATACCCAGACCGGACAGCCGGTGGTCTATCATTCCTGGGCGGCGGCGCTGCTCTTCTTCCTGGTCTACCAGGCCGGCGGTCTGCCACTGACATTCTTGCTGCGCGGCCTGGTCATCGCTGTTGCCTATTCGCTCGTCTGGTGGACGGCGCGTCGCCTGGGCGCCGGGGTGCGTACAGCCAGCCTGGTCCTGTTGGTGGCAGTGCTGGCCTCGAGCAATAACTGGTCGGTCCGCCCACAATTGCTCGCCTATCCGCTCTTCGGGTTGGCAGTCTGGGTGCTCTATCGCTGGCAGGACGGAAACAATAAAGCGCTCATCTGGTTGCCGCTTGCCAGCCTGCTGTGGGTCAACCTGCATGGATCGTTTGTCATCCTGGTCCTGCTGGTTGGGGCGGCGTTCGTCTTCGGCAAAGGGAATCGCCGTTTGCTTGCACTGACCCTTGGCGGGGTACTGCTGGCCACGCTGGCGAATCCGCGCGCGGTCGGCGCCTGGACCTATGTGGTCGATTCGCTCACCGTCGCCTCTAGCCAGGTATTTTCCGCCGAGTGGAAGCCGCCGGTCAATGAGGGCTGGCAGATGAACCTGTTCTTCCTCTGGTTGCTGGCCTTCCCGCTCCTGACCGCCCTTTCCCAGCGCCGACTCTCGCGCCTGGAGTGGGCCTGGTTCCTCGGCTTCGGCCTGCTGGCTCTCTCGGGGCTGCGCTATGTCATCTGGTTCATAATGGTCCTGACCGTCCTGACCGCCCTGCTGCTGGCCGGGTGGGGACAGCGCCGTCCGTCCGTTCCCCTGGCCGGCATCCCGGCTCTCAACCTGGCCCTCGGGCTGGCCTTCCTACTGCTCCCGCTGGCCCTCCTGCCGGGGATCCGGTCCGCCTGGTGGCCGCAGGCGCCGCCCGTCACCGAGAACACGCCGGTCGCAGCGACAGCATGGCTGCAGGAACACCCCGAGCTTCCCGGTCCGCTATGGAGTGAGATTGGCTTCTCCAGCTACCTGGAATTTGCCTTACCCGAGCGCCCGACCTGGATCGACACCCGCTTCGAGGTCTTCCCGGTCGGGCAGTGGGAGACGTACCGGGAGATCACTTACGCCTATGATGGTTGGGACTCGCTGCTCGATGAGAGCGGGGTCAACCTGCTGATGGTATCGCACCAGTACCAGCCGCGGCTGGTCGCGGCCCTGGATGGGTCGGACGGCTGGTGTGCACTATACCGCGATGACATCGCCGTGGTCTACCGGCTTGGTCCTTGTGGAGGTGAGTAATTGCGCTGGAAGCGTGAGTGGACACAACTGGTACTGCTCTTTCTGACCCTGCGCCTGGTCTACTCGGCGCTCGGGTTTATCGTCGCCTCCGGTCCCGACCCGGAACCACTGGCCTCCGGTCCGATCTATGAAGCTGCCGAAGGGTTGTTGCGCACGGGCCCGGTCTCTGACTCGTTCATCAACGTCTGGTTCCGCTGGGACACCGGCTGGTACCTGAAGATCTCCGGATTCGGTTACGATCCCACCGACGGGAGCGCCGTTTTCACACCGCTCTACCCGCTGCTGGTGCGGCTTCTTTCCACCTTGACCTGGGACTACCTGTTCTCAGCCTTGCTGATTTCCAACCTGGCCATCCTGGCCTCATTCATCTTGCTCTATGAGGTTGCCTGCGCAGAGGGGATGGATCCAAAGAAAGCCCACCAGGCGGTCTTCTCGCTGGCATTCTTCCCTTCGGCGTTCTTTCTCTTCACTGCCTACACCGATTCGCTTTTCCTGGCCCTGGCGCTGGGGACCTGGCTGGCAGCGCGGCGCGGGCAGTGGCTGACTGCCGGCCTGCTGGGCGGGTTGGCAACCATCTGTCGCTTGCAGGGTGTCCTGCTCTTCCCCGTGCTGGTCCTGGCTTGGACGGCCAGGCTCGTGCGTGCTGATCGGTCATTTCCTGCGGAAACAGTGACGGCGATCGCGGAACTGTTGATGACCCGGGAGGGCTGGAAGCGATTCCTCACCTCCCTGATAAAACCGTCCGCTCTTGGCATCTTCATCCCAGCCCTGGCCTTTGGCGGGTACACGGCCTTCCTGCACTTCTCCGGCCTGGGGTCGATACCGGCCGCGCTAGAAACACACTGGGGCATCCGCACGGTGACACCCTGGGCCGGGGTGCTTCTGTTTTTCGATCGCTTGTCCGGTACGCCCCGCATCTTCATTGACTACATTGACCTGACCGCCCTGCTGATCGTGCTGGCCCTGCTGGTCGCCGGTATGGGCCGCCTCAGCCCGATGCTCTCGCTCTACGCTTGGCTGACCCTGGCCATAATCTTCATGCGCGGCACCCCACCCCACCTGCTGGGTGCCTTCAACCGATTCGCGCTATCGCTCTTCCCGGCTTTCCTGGTCTATGGGCGCCTGCAAAACCGCCTAGTGCGGCTGTTCTTGTGGGTGTTATCGTTTGCCGTGCAGGTTTTCCTGGTGCTCGGTTTCCTGGACTGGCGATGGGTAGGCTGACCTTCCCCGGGCGCCTGGCGGTCCAGCAACGGGTCCTGCCACCTTACCGGGCGGTTTTCTTCGATGCGCTCGCTGAAGTCTGCACGGGCGGGATGGGCGTTTTCGCTGGCAATGCCCGGGCGGACGAGATGATTGCCGCCGGGGAAACACTGGTGGCGGACCATACCCTGGCGGACAACCTGCACCTGCTGAGCGGACCGGTCTACCTGTGTCACCAGCCTGGGCTGACCACCTGGTTGGCGGACGAAGACCCGGATGTGCTGATCCTCGAAGCCAACCCGCGCTACCTGGCGATCCCGTCCGCGCTGCGTTGGATGCGCCGCCGCGGCCGCCCGGTGATCGGCTGGGGACTGGGCGCAGCAGCAATTTCCCGTCCATTGGCCGGGCTGCGCCGTTCCATAAGGGGATCCTTCCTCTCACAATTCGATGCCCTGATCGCCTATAGCAATCGCGGCGCCGCGGAGTACGCCGCCCTCGGTTTCCCTGCGGAGAAGGTCTTCGTCGCTCCAAACGCCGCCGCCCCGCGCCCGGTCCATCCCCTGCCGGAGCGACCGGCAGGTTTCTCTGGCCGCCCGGTTGTGATTTTTGTGGGCCGGCTGCAAGCCCGCAAACGGATCGATGACCTGCTGCATGCTTGTGCAGCCCTACCGGCAGCCGTCCAGCCGCGCCTGGTCATTATCGGCGATGGGCCGGAACGGGCGGCCCTGGAAGCCATTGCCCAGCATGTCTACCCACTTGCCGAGTTCCCCGGGGCGGTGCGTGGCGCCGGGCTGGAACCATATTTCCTCACCGCCGACCTGTTCGTCCTGCCCGGGACCGGCGGGCTGGCAGTACAGGAGGCCATGTCCTATGGCCTGCCGGTGGTCATGGGTCGCGGGGACGGCACCAACGACGACCTGGTGCGTCCGCAGAACGGCTGGCAGCTCGCGGCAGAGGGTCCGGGGGCGCTGGCTGAGGTCCTGTCCGAGGCCCTGGCAGATTCCTCCCACCTGCGCACCATGGGGGCGGAATCCTACCGCATCGTCTCTGAAGAGGTTAATATAGAGATGATGGTGGCCGCATTCGTGGGTGTTTTGAACCACGTGAAATAATCCCGCATGTTGTCGGGATCCAATGCTGTCTCCCCGTTCAGTGGCTGAAGTGAATAAACCGGAAAGCAGGCTTCCTGGCGCCAGGACTAAAAGTTCAAATAGCGAAATAATTTAAGCGGCGGGTCGTTGTCTTTGAAGTAAACGTCTGCCGAGAGGTTGAACTGACCCCAGGCGTATGTCTCCAATTCGAAGTTGTTCCTGCGGGTTTTGATTTCCCGGTCGGGCTGTGGGAAGCTGGGGTGCAGGTGGTAGACCACCCGCGAGACCTGCTCGAGGAAGGACTCGCCCTCGGCTTCCAGCCGGGCTTTGATAGTGTAGTAGGCCTGACCGCGCTGGCGGCTGATTTCCGGGTTGTACTCTGCCGAATGGATGAGCTGGAAGTAACGCGACATCTCGATACCCGGTAGCTCGGTGGGTAGGGTTTTCCTGGCGTCCTCGGAATACTGGCTGACAACCTCCTCGGCTGCCGCGGCACGGACCTCGCCCTCCGCTTCGATCTTGGGGGCTTCGCCCAGCGAGAGCCCGCCGGGGCCGATGCTTATTCCACTGCCGGATTCGATCCGCTGCCTGATGATCTCCAGCAACTGAACAAACCAATCGCGGAAGAAGATGATCAGCAAAGTGATGAAGACGGGCCAGACCAACGCTTGGAAGAAGGGAATCCAGGCTTCCATCATGCCTCCTTGTTCCTGATTCCATCATCGCCGTTAAGAACATGGCGACTATTGATTAGATGTTCTAATTTCAAACGCAATTTCATTATAGCAGAGGATCTTCGGGTGTATCCTTTAACAAATCTTTACCTGTTTTTGTTACAATAGTGCAAGAATGTATCATTCAGAGAGTCGCACATGACCAAGATCCTTGTCGTTGATGACGAACCCAGCATCCTCAACCTGGTCACCTCCTACCTGAAGGCCGAAGGGTACGAGGTCTACACCGCTTCCGACGGCCCGGCCGCCATCAAGGCGGCGCGCGCCTTCAAACCCGACCTGATCATCCTCGATATCATGCTCCCCGGCCTGGACGGGTTGGAAGTGCTCTCCCGCTTGCGGCGCGAGTCGGACACCTATGTCATCCTGCTCACCGCCCGCACCGAGGAAACGGACAAGATCGTCGGCCTGTCGGTCGGGGCAGACGATTATGTCACCAAGCCGTTCAGCCCGCGCGAACTCACCGCGCGGGTCAAGGCGGCGCTGCGCCGCCTGCAGACCGGGGCAGGATCCGGGTCCGGCACGGGGTTGATGGCCTTCCGCCAGGTGACGATCGACACAGGGGCGCGCCGCGTCACGGTCAACGAACGGACGGTTGATCTGACAGCCATCGAGTTCGATTTGCTGGCTGCCCTGGCCGAGGCGCGCGGCCGGGTGCTCAGCCGCGAACAATTGCTCGAGAAGGTCTGGGGTTATGATTATTTTGGCGATACGCGCGTGGTGGATGTCCACCTCGGGCACGTGCGCCGCAAACTTGGCGTCGAAGTCATCGCCACTGTGCGAGGGGTCGGTTACCGCTTTGAAGACGAAATGCTATGAACCCTCGCAGAAGGTTGATGTGAAGTGAAATGAAACTCAAGCTCGGCGCGAAATTGTTCCTCTCTTACCTGGTCGTTCTGCTGGTGGGTGGGATTATCCTGGTTGTCGTCACCCAGGTCAGCTTGCCGACCGCGTATGGCCGCCACCTGGGACAAATGGCTGAGATGATGCCCGCTGGAGGCATGATGCAGGGGCTGGGCGAAGGCCGCAGCCAGGTTCGCGGCGCGGGGCAGGAGTTGTTTGACAATTTCCGGTTCAGTTTTTATGAGGCCTTGGCCTGGGCTGCTCTGGCTGGACTGGGCGTGGCAGTGGTCGTCAGCCTGCTCATCAGTCGCCGCCTCGCGGCACCTTTGCGTGCAATGACAACCGCCAGCCAGCGGATTTCTGAGGGACAGTACAACGAGCGCGTCCCGGAGGGGGGTGGCGACGAACTCGGGCAACTGGCGAGTAGTTTCAATACGATGGCTGCAAAACTCGAACAGGTCGAAACCATGCGCCGGCGCCTGATCGGCGACGTAGCCCACGAACTGCGCACCCCTCTGACGGCGATTAAAGGCTCGATGGAAGGGCTGGTAGACGGTGTCCTGCCTGCTTCGGCAGAAACCTTCGAGCAGGTGGCCAAGGAAGCCGACCGGCTCAGCCGCCTGGTAGACGACCTGCAGGAACTCTCGCGGGTGGAGGCGGGAGCCTTTGTCCTGGACCTTATGTCGGCTTCCTTGCCTGAATTGGCGGAAACGGCCCGGACGCGGCTCGGGCGTGCCTATGCACAAAAGGGCGTTTCCCTGGCGCTCGAGATCCCGGATGCGCTTCCTCCCATCCGCGCCGATGCTGACCGCATGCTCCAGGTGCTGACCAACCTGCTTGCAAATGCCTTGCAGTATACCCCTGCGGATGGAAGCGTCACCCTCTCGGCGGAGGCACGCGACAGAGAGATATTCGTCCGTGTGACGGATACGGGTAGCGGTATCCCGGCCGAACACCTGCCACACATCTTCGACCGCTTCTACCGTATCGACAAGTCCCGGTCGCGGCAGGCTGGCGGTGGCTCTGGCGTCGGGTTGACCATCTGCAAGCACCTCGTCGAAGCCCACGGCGGACGGATCCAGGCCGAGAGCCTCGGCGCTGGGCAAGGGAGCACATTCGTCTTTACCCTTCCCATGACTTAACTGATGTTACGCAGCCTTGAGAGCTTGCAACTCGGCAAACGCCACGCGAATAGCCTTGAGATACAAGTGTGCCCGCAAGGCAAAATGACCAAGATGCCGTTTCATTTTCAAGCACTCCAACTTGAACGTGGCATA
>JBDRPT010000017.1:0-32915 GCA_043826785.1 Chloroflexota bacterium
TATTTGCATCCACACTGCATACAGCGAAACCGTTGGCTCCCTGCCACGGTTCTCCCGGCTTTATTTTGCCGCATTGTTCCACTACATTTGGGACATGTGTTCATTTCTCTATTTTAGCCCATTAATTCCGCCACTCCCCAACAATCCGTAAACTGGAAGTGGGGTCTCTCTATGGTATGATTAGCGGCTTGAAGGAAACGTTCGATGACCAATTTCCGCACAAAAATACCCAATCATTTCGATTTGCCGCGGCGCATCTCCCGCCTGGGAGAGCTGGCCTATAACCTGTGGTGGACCTGGAACCCGTCTGCCCAACGCCTGTACAGCCGGATCGACAACGCCCTCTGGGAGCGGGTCAACCACAACCCGCTGCGCTTCCTGCGCTCGCTTGATCGCCCGGAGATCAACGCCGCGGCCCAGAACAACGTCTACCTGGACCAGTATGACCAGGTATTCCGGGATTTCGACGCCTACCTGGCCCGCGAGGATACCTGGTTCGCGACAACCTACCCAGGGGAGAACGGCAGCCACTCGATCGCCTATTTCTCGATGGAATATGGCCTGCACGAGACCCTGCCGCTCTACTCCGGCGGCCTGGGTGTGCTGGCCGGCGACCACCTGAAGGAAGCCTCGGACCTGGGCCTGCCCCTTGTCGGAGTGGGTTTCCTGTATTCCGAGGGCTACTTCACCCAGCGGGTCTCAGACGACGGCTGGCAGGATGCGCTCAACAACCCGCTCAGTTTTTCCGAGCTGCCTGCATTGATGGTGATGGACGATGATGGCCAGCCTCTGACCATTACGGTCGCCTTCCCAGACCGGCAGGTTGCTGTCCGGGTGCACGAGATCCGAGTGGGGCGCCTCCCACTCTACCTGCTCGATACCAACCTGGACATCAATACCCCGGCCGACCGCCTACTGACCACCCGGCTCTACTGGAGCGATCTCGACCTGCGCGTCATGCAGGAGGTCCTGCTGGGCGTCGGGGGAGTGCGCGTCCTGCGCGCCCTGGGACATGGGCCGACGGTCTGGCACATGAACGAAGGCCATGCCGCTTTCCTGATCCTGGAGCGGGCGCGTGAACTGGTCGCCGAGGGAATGTCCTTCGAGGACGCTATCGCCAAAACCCGGGCCAGCAATGTCTTCACCACCCACACTCCGGTACCGGCGGGGAACGACGAGTTTCCACTCTGGCTGCTGGATAAATACCTGGCCGCCCTGTGGTCCGAGCTGGGCCTGACCCGCGACCAGTTCATCGAGCTCGCCCACCACCAGCAGACCTGGGGGGAGACGTTCAGCATGCCGATCCTCGCCCTGCGCCTTTCGGAGGGCCGCAATGCGGTCTCCGAACTGCATGGCCGGGTCTCGCAGCGGATGTGGAACTTCCTCTGGCCGGGCACACCGGAGGACGAGGTCCCGATCACCTACATCACCAACGGCGTCCACACCCCCACCTGGATGGCGAGACGCCTGCGGGTGCTCTACGAACGCTACCTCGGCGAGGACTGGCTCGACAACCTGGATGCCCCGGAACTCTGGGAGAAGATCGACCTGATCCCCGACCAGGAGTTGTGGGCGGTGCGCAACCATCTCAAACGCAAGCTGGCCTTCTACATCCAGGAGCGCACCCGCCAGCGCTGGATGCGCGGCGGCTTCCATCCAGTGCAGGTCATCGCCTCGGGGGTGATGATCGACCCGTATGTGCTCACCATCGGTTTCGCCCGCCGCTTCGCCACCTACAAACGCGCCAACCTGGTATTCCAGGACCTGGACCGTCTGCTGGAGCTGGTCAACCAGCCCAACCGGCCGGTGCAGATCATCTTCTCCGGCAAAGCCCACCCTGCGGATGAGCTTGGGAAACAACTCATCCAGGAGGTCTACCGGGTGGTGAAGAAGGCTGAGAACGGCGGCCGGCTGGTGTTCCTGGAAGATTACGACATGAACCTGGCCCGCTACCTGGTCCAGGGCGTGGATGTGTGGTTGAACAATCCACGCCGCCCGAACGAGGCATCCGGGACCTCAGGAATGAAGGCCGCCCTCAACGGCGGGCTCAATTTCTCGGTCCTGGATGGTTGGTGGCGGGAGGCCTTCAACGGGGATAATGGCTGGGCGATCGGCTTGGACGCCGACCTGGATACACAAATCGACGACGAAGATGATGCGGAAAGCCTGTACGATACGCTTGAAGAAGAGATCATCCCGTTGTATTATGGGGACAGGGGCGCAGACGACATGCCGCGCAAGTGGGTGGCGAAGGTCAAAGAGGCCTTGCGCACCGTGACCCCGTTGTTCAGTACCCGGCGGATGGTAAAAGAGTATGTCGAGCGCCTGTACCTGCCCGCGATGAAGTGATCCTTCGGGGTGCGCGAGCGCCCCTTTTCTTTTATAGGAGGTGTCAGATGTTAGAAATGATTCTCTCGCCGATAGCCTGGCTGGGAGCGCTGGGGATCTTCGCCCTACGGGTCACCGATATGACCTTCGATACGCTGCGCCTGTTATTCGTGGTGCGCGGACGCAAGGGGATCGCCTGGGTGTTGGGATTCTGCCAGTCGATCATCTTCGTCATCGCAATCACCACGGTCTTGGCCAACCTCGACAATCCGCTCAACCTGGTCGGCTACGCTGCCGGGTTCGCCACCGGAAATGTTGTCGGGATGTGGATCGAGGAAAGGTTGGCCATCGGCCATGTGCAGGTCAGCGTGGTCAGCCCGGCGCGTGGGTCCACCCTGGCGCAGGCCTTGCGAGCGGCCGGGTTTGCAGTCACCGAGATCGCGGCGCGCGGCATGCAGGGCAACGTCAGCCTGCTGAGCTGCAGTGTACAACGTAAGGATGTCACCTCGATGGAGAAGATCATCCATGCCACCGACCCGGATGCCTTCGTCACCTCCGAGGATGTCCGCCCGATCCGGCGCGGATTCTGGCGGGCGTAACCCGGTCCGCTGGCTGGGAAGCTGGTGATGGTGGTCGGGGCGTCCCTGTTCTCAAATAATCCAAATCCCCTGAACGCAAACAAAAAAAAATCGGGCGGCTGATGCCGCCCGATTTGATCACTTGGTGAACTGGCCGTTCTTGTAGATGACTTCGCCATCGACGAGCATCTCAGAGTCCTCTTTCAGGCTGCAGATCATGTCCCAGTGGATGATGCTGCGGTTCTTGGACCCGGTCTCGGGGTAGCCGGCGCCCAGGGCGAGGTGGAACGAGCCGCCGATCTTCTCGTCGAAGAGGATGTTGCGCGAGAAGCGGTCGATCTCGTAATTCATCCCGATGGCGAACTCGCCCACGTAGCGGGCTCCGGGGTCCGATTCGATCATGCTCAGGAGCAGGACCTGGTTGCGCTCCGCCTTGGCCTGGGTGACCTTGCCATTGCTGAAGGTCAACTCGACGCCCTCGACCATGACACCGCTGTAGATGGCCGGGAAGTTGAACCGCACCCAGCCATTGACCGAGTCCTCGACCGGGCCGGTGAAGATCTCGCCGTCCGGCATGTTGTGTTCCCCGCAAGCGTTGACGAACTTGCGCCCCTTGACCGACAGGCTCAGGTCGACGTTCGGCCCGCGCAGCACGACCTGGTCGCGGCCTTCGATCCGGTCGATGTGCTTCTGTTGAGACTCGCGGATGCCGTTCCAGAAGGCGATCGGGTCGCCGCTGGCTTCGTCGGCATGACAGGCGTGGAAGACGAAGTCCTCGAATTCCTTGAGGCTGGTCTCTGCTTCCATGGCGAACGCCTCGGTGGGATAGAGCGTGCTGACCCATTTGAAGGCCCCCTCCGCGCCCCGGCGCATTTGCGTCTCCAAAATGGAGGCCAGCGCCCCCTGACGGCGTTTCTGCTTGTCGGCGCTGACCTTTGTCAGGGCGCGCGTGTTCGTTGCCGAGGCGATGCGGATGCGCGACTCGAACTGGTCGTAGGCCAGCTTGCGGAAGGTCGGTGCCTCGCCAAGTTGCTCGTCGCTTGCCCGGGCAAACAGGATGGCGTCCTGGTACGGCAGTTCGATCAGCGGCTGCGGACTCCCGCCGCGTTCAAGGATCAGCCCGTAGAGGGCGCGGACCAGCGGTTCGGCTGCAGTCGTTGCTTCGATTAATACCCGGTCACCCGGCTGGATCCTGGCGGAATGGTCGACCAGGATGCGGGCGAGGTTTTCGATGCGTTGATCGGTCATGGCTGAGACTCCCGGCAGAAATGGTTTTCCAGATTATATCATTCCGGATATAATGATCCCCGCGCCGCGGCGGATTACGCGGCGCGCAATATTTCCAGCATTTGTGGGTGGAGGGCTGGGGAGGCAGCCAGGATCGAGTTCGGCGGGGAAAGGTAATCCGGCCCGCCATCCAGGTTGGTCACACTTGCCCCGGCCTGCTCGGCAATCAGCCCCCCCGCGGCGACGTCCCAGGGTTTGAGGGACAGCTCCCAGTAGCCGTCGAAGCGCCCGGCTGCCACGTAGCACAGGTCCAGTGCGGCGGAGCCGAGGCGGCGGACACCCTGGGTGCAGCGCGAGAACTGGCTGAAGTACTCCAGGTTGTTGCGCGGCGAAGACCAGGAGTCGTACGGGAATCCGGTCACCAGCAGGCTGCGCTGCAGTTCGGTTGTCATGGCGGCTTGCAGCACGCGTCCGTTCAACCAGGCCCCCCGGTCGCGCTCGGCGCTGAAGGTCTCCTCCCTGAGCGGGTCGTGAACGACTGCCAGGGTGACCTGCCCATTACAGGCATAAGCGATGGAGACGGCGAAGATCGGTACACCATGGGCAAAGTTAACCGTCCCGTCGAGGGGGTCGATGTACCAGATATGTCCGTCGCTGCCGCCGGAGCTGCCGGACTCTTCGGCCAAGACGCCATGTTGCGGATACAGTTGCCTGATCTCCCCCAGTAAAAATTCTTCTGATTGGTGGTCGACTTCAGTGACCAGGTCGATCACCCCTTTGTAATCGATCCGGTATTCGCCGGTATATCCGGCGCGCAGGATCTGACCGGCTTGGCGGGCAAGCCGTTCGACGGTGGCGAGAGTGGGTTGCATGAGTCAGGATTTAGACTTCTTATACTCGTCCAGGATCTGGTAGATCTGGTCGAGTTCGGCCTGGATTTCGTCCCGGTCGCTCATCACCTGCCTGAGCAAAGCCTGGAAAGCGGGGCGTTGGGCCTCGGGTAGCGAGGCCAGCAGCCGCTCGGTGCGTGAGATCTGGGTCTTCTTGTGGCGCAGCTTGTACTCGAGGCGTTCGCGGTAGCGCTGGTAAAATTCGGCCTCCCCAAGGGGTTCTGGGATCGGTTCCGGTTCCTGGGTGAGCAGTTCCGCGACAGTCAGCAGGAATTCCTCGGTATCGATCGGTTTTTCGATGAACCGCGCTGCCCCCAGGCTGAGGGCGAATTCCTTGTCTTCCAGGGTGGTATACGTCGCCGACAGGAAGATGATCGGGATATTCCGGGTCTTCGCCCCCGTACGGAGACGATGAGCCAGCGCGTAGCCGTCCATCTTGGGCATCAGGATGTCGGTGATCACCAGCGCCGGGTGTTCTTTTTCGATCGCTTCGAGCGCTTCCTGTCCATTGCGGGCGGTGACGACGGGGTAGCCTTTGAATCGCAATGTGACTTCAAGCAGTTCGAGGACGTTCGGGACGTCTTCAACAACGAGGATGGGTCCAAATTGAATACTCATGGTAAATTGATTGTAGTCTGTTTGCTCCCCGAAGACAAGAGAAAACAAGCAGAGCACTCTGGCATGTTGAAGTGGCGGTTTGGGAAAGGCGAAGCCAAAGATGGCTCACCCCATGTGAGCGACGTTGATGATCGTATAGCCATCCCATTCGCCATGCCCTGGTTGGACGAAAGCCCGCAAGCCAATAAGCAGTGATACAATATTGCCCAGCAATGAATCAATCTCAGGTGGCTTATGTTTAGACGAAGCGCTCAAGCGAGTTCCCCATCCCCGGTCCAGGCTATCGAACGGATCACATCCGTGCTCGGTGCCGGGATCATCTGGCAGGGCAGCATCTCGGGTTCCGGCGGCGTCCGCATTGAGGGCACCTTTGAGGGGCAGATCGCCCTGCGAGGTACGCTCGTGGTCGGCGAGACCGGGCGGGTCACCTGTGAGGACCTGCGCGCCCATACTGTCGTCGTCGCCGGGGCGGTCAAAGGAAACATCATGGCCCAAAAAGTGGAGATCCGCAGCACCGGAAGGATCTGGGGTGATGTGGTTACGGCAGCCTTCGCCACTGAAGAGGGCGCGTTCCTGCGCGGCCAGATCCGCATGGAGGATGCGGTCGACCTGGGTCTGGATGCCCCGACCGAACCCACGCCGCCTGCGGAGCCAATCCCATCCTGAGTTGCCGGACAGCGCTCATTTGAAACCTTCCCCCTCTCCCAAAGTCCCGATGTCATCGCCGGACCTGACGGATGCTGAACGTCAGGCGGTCTTGGATGTCTTGAAAACCCCGAACTTGAGCATGGGGCCGAAGATCGCTGCCTTCGAGAAGATGGTCTGCGAGTACTCGGGCGCCCGGCATGCGGTCGGAGTGAATTCGGGTACGGCTGGCCTGCACTTGTGCGTCCGCGCTGCGGGGGTGGGTGCGGGGGATGCCGTCATTACCACGCCGTTCTCATTTGTGGCCTCATCGAATGTGCTCCTGTTCGAGAACGCGCTACCGGTCTTCGTGGATGTGGACCCCGCTACCGGGAACATCGACGTTTTCCGGCTTGCCGATGCCGCCCGGGATCTCGCCGGTGGCGACGAGAAAGCCCGGCGGAAATGGCTGCCGCGGCGGGGAGCCGGAGTTGAGGCCAGCTTGCGAGCACTCCTGCCGGTGGATATATTTGGCCAACCCGCGGACCTGGATGCGATCACCAGCGTCGCCCGGAAATATGGCCTCAAGGTGATTGAAGATTCGTGCGAGGCGCTCGGGTCGCAGTATAAAGGGCGCAGCGCCGGGCGAATGGGGGATTATGGGGTCTTCGCCTTCTACCCGAATAAGCAGATCACCACCGGTGAGGGCGGGGTAATCATCACGGATGATGACCAGGCGGCTGATTTCATGCGTGCCTTGCGGAATCAGGGCCGCGCCGTCGGCGATACCTGGTTGCAGCATACCCATCTCGGTTATAACTACCGGATGGACGAGATGTCCGCGGCTCTGGGCATCGTCCAGATGGAGCGGATTGCCGAGCTGCTCGCCAAGCGGGAACAGGTGGCTGCCTGGTACGACGAACGCCTGGCGGAGATCCCGGGAGTCGAGTTGTATCAGATCGAACAAGACACCACCCGGATGGCCTGGTTCGTGTATGTCGTCCGTTTTGCCGCGGGGATCGACCGGGATGCCCTCGCCCACCGGCTGGATTCCAGCGGGATCCCCGTCCGCCCGTATTTTGCCCCGATCCACCTGCAACCGTACATGGTAGAGCGCTTTGGCTACCAGGTTGGGGATTTCCCGGTGACCGAGGACCTCGGCCGGCGCGGCCTGGCGCTGCCGTTCTCTGGTGTGATGACGGAAGACCAGGTCGAGACCGTCTGCGAAACGATCCGCCGGACCATGCCCGCGTGCTAACCCCCCCTTCCGTCCGGTCAGCAACCGGGATGCTTTCAGCTTGAAACCCTGCCATGAAACCGCTTGAATTCCCACCCCCCCGCCAGCCTGGAATCATGATCCATGTGATCCTGATCGCCGTGCTGACCGCAACCAGCGCGGCGGGAGCGATTCTGGCCGTGCAGACGGAAATCAACCTGGCATTTTCCCTGTACATCATCCTGGCAGCGCTCGCCTTCTTCCCGTTACCGTTCCTGGCCTATCGCCTGTTTGCGCTCCTGCGTGGCAATTACCGCCTGGACCGGGATAAATTCATCATTGTCTGGGGTTTGCGGGTGGAACATATCCCGATCTCGGACGTCGAGTGGGTGCGCCCGGCAAAAGACCTGGTGGTGCCGTTGCACCTGCCAGTCCTGCGCTTGCCCGGGTCGCTGGTCGGTGTGCGCCGCCATCCGGACTATGGTTCGGTGGAATTCCTGGCCTCGGACGCGCGGACGTTGCTGCTCATCGGGACGAAGGAGCGCGTCTTCGCTGTTTCACCGGAGGATGCGGCGGAGTTTGTGCAGAACTTCCAGCGCGCAATCGAGATGGGCAGCCTGGAACCATCCCAGGCGGCCTCCATCTATCCTTCCTTCGTCATCGGCGATGCCTGGCAGGACTTGCGCGTGCGCTTCCTCTGGCTGGCTGGCTTGTTCATTAATGTTGGGCTGCTTGCCTGGGTCAGCCTGCTCATCCCATCCATCTCGGAGGTGATCCCCGGCTTCAGGATCACCGGTGAGCCGTTCCCTGCTACTGCCGGGATCCGCCTGATCATGTTCCCCATCGAGAGCATCTTTTTCTTTGTCCTCGGTTGGGGTGTCGGGTTGGTTTTTTACCGCCGGCCAGCCACTCGCCCACTGGCAATGATCGTCTGGGGAACCGGCCTGGTCGCCTCCATCCTGTTCCTGCTCGCGGTGATGTTCCTGATTACCACTCCTGTCCCCTGATCCCGGTGTAGATGCTCATCCAAGTCTCCAGCGGTATCCTGATCGCAGCCGCGGTCTCCTATGCAGCGTACCGGGCGGGTAGCTTGAACCAGTCCGGAGCGTGGGGCGCGTTTCTGGAGGGCGTGGTGATCTTTGGACTGGGGGGGTGGCCTTGGGCGATCCTGCTATTGGCCTTTTTTGTCAGTTCGAGCGTTTTGACGCGTACCTTTGGAACCCGGAAAGCCGGCCTGGCCGAGAAATTCGAAAAGGGCGGTCAACGCGACATCGGTCAGGTGCTTGCCAACGGCGGTATCGCCGCGCTCTTCGCCGGACTACACTTCTTCTTCCCCGGGGCGTCCTGGACCTGGATGGGGTTCGCCGGGTCGCTGGCTGCGGTCAACGCCGACACTTGGGCAACCGAGCTCGGTGTGCTCAACCCGTCCATGCCGCGCCTGGTGACGAGACTGCGTCTAAAGGTCGAGAGGGGCACTTCAGGCGGGGTCTCCCTATACGGCACACTCGCTGCCATCGGCGGGGCTGCCCTGATCGGTTTGCTTGCCGGTCTGCTGGGTCCGCAGGATGGCTTTTGTGTTGTCATCGGCGTGACGATTCTCTCCGGTTTTCTCGGTGCAATGTTCGATTCACTCTTGGGGGCGACTGTGCAGGCGATCTACCGTTGTCCCAGTTGCGACAAAGAGACTGAGCGCACCCCGGTCCATTCGTGCGGGGAAAAGACAGCCCGCATACGCGGCTGGCTCTGGCTCAACAATGACCGGGTCAACCTGGCCTGCGCAGCCATCGGCGCGCTGACCGGTGTGCTCGCCGGCTGGTGGATTTTCTGAACAGCGTTCTCTCTCAAGCGAGCATGTGGTTTAGGACGATCCTTACCCCGATGGCGATCAGTAAGATCCCGCCGAAGATCTCCATTTGCTGACCGAACTTACGGCCCACTGCGCTCCCCAGCCTCAGGCCAATGAACGCGATCAGGCCGGTGACCAGGCCGATCATCACCGCCGGGTACCAGATGGTCACCTGGAGCAAGGCCAGGCTCAAGCCGATCGCCAGGGCATCGATGCTGACCGCGATGGAGAGCATCACCAGGGTCCAGCCGCGGGACGGGTCAGGCTTCTGTTCCTCCCGGTTAGGGCCCAGCCCCGAACGGATCATCCGCACCCCAACGAAGGCCAGCAACCCGAAGGCGACCCAGTGGTCGTATCCGGCAATCCACTGGACGATGGTCCTCCCGGCAAACCAGCCGATGATCGGCATGATAAACTGGAATAACCCGAAATGGAACGCCAGCCGGAAGGTCGGCCGTGGGCTGGAGACCCGCCCGGAGGTGCCCGCGCCAAGGCAGACTGCGAATGCGTCCATTGCCATGCTGACCGAAATGAGCAGAACCTCGAAGAATTTCATCTGTGTCCCTGTCCAGCGTGGGCTGATTATACATGCATTCCCGGAGCTGACGTGGGCATGCTGATCCGGGCACGGGTTATCCCCGGGGAAATGCGCAAACACAGGCTTTGGGCTACAATTGGAACCAGCCCTCCAGGCAGGTGACCGTCGTCTGCATGTTTGGCCTTGCCGAAACAGGCGACAGGCATGCTCGTGTGACTGAATTCAGGATGCCATGAACAGGAAAGAAATTCTCTCAACTCTCGAAACAAAGCCTCCTGCTGTGCTCATTGTCGGGGCGGGCATCAACGGCGCGGGGACCTTCCGTGACCTGGCTCTCAACTGCGTCGATGTCGTCCTCGTCGACCGGGGCGATTTCTGTTCGGGGGCCAGCGCTGCATCTTCGCACATGGCCCACGGCGGGATCCGCTATCTCGAAAACGGCGAGTTCCGCCTGGTGCGCGAGGCAGTCCGCGAGCGCAACCGCATGCTCCAGAACGCTCCCCACCTCGTAAAACCGCTGGCTACCACGATCCCGATCTTCAAGGTCTTCTCCGGCCTGCTCAATGCCCCGCTCAAGTTCCTCGGCTGGTTGGATAAGCCCTCCGAGCGCGGCGCCCTGGTCATCAAGTTGGGCTTGCTGCTCTATGACGCCTACACCGGACGCCAGAAGACGGTCCCCAGGCACAGCTTCTTCGGCCGGAGAGAAGCCCTGGGCAGGTTCCCGCAGCTCAACCCGGCCATCCGCTACGCGGCGCGCTACTATGATGGCTCCATCTTCAGCCCGGAGCGTTATACCGTGGAGCTCATCCTCGACGCGGAAGGGGAGGGGAGCCATGCCCGGGCGCTCAACTATGTGAGTCTGGCCGGGAGGGATGCCGGAAAGGTGGTCTTGAAGGATGAAATATCCGGCCAGAGCTATAAAATCAGCCCACAGTTGATCGTCAACGCTGCCGGCCCATGGATCGATCACGCCAACCGGGGCCTGGCCTTGACGACTGAGTATATCGGCGGGACCAAAGGCTCGCACCTGGTCATCGACAACCCGGACCTGCGCCAGGCGATCGGCGAGACCGAGTTTTTCTTCGAGAACCAAGACGGCCGGATCGTGCTCATTTTCCCGCTGGCCGATAAAGTCATGATCGGCACCACGGACATGCCGATCGGCGATCCCGATTCCGCCTTGTGTACCGAAGATGAGGTGGACTATTTCATCGAGATGGTGGCGCGGGTCTTCCCGGATATCCCGGTAACCCGGGCCCAGATCGTCTTCCGCTTTTCCGGGGTCCGCCCGCTGGCCAAAACGCAGGCGAAAAATGCCGGCCAGATCACCCGCGATCATCACATCATGCAGGACCTGCTCGGTGACATCCCGGTCTATTCGCTCGTCGGCGGGAAATGGACCTCCTACCGGGTCTTCGCCGAGCAGGTGACCGACCGGGTCCTGGCCGATCTTGGGCGGGCGCGCAAGGCGGAAACAGCCTGCTTGCCCATCGGCGGTGGGCGCGGTTACGCCACAGCCCGGCAAACGGGCTCGCCTCGGGATGAAGGCCTCTTCGCCCGCTACGGCACACGATCGGTTGAGATCAACGCCTACATCGCCTCGAACGAGGATGCTCCCTTGGAACACATGCCCGAACTGACCCGCGGAGAGATTGCCTTCCTGGTCGAGGCCGAGAAGGTGGTCCACCTGGACGACCTGCTCCTGCGGCGGACCATGCTGGCCTTCCTGGGCCATTTGACCCGACCGCTGGTGGATGAAGTCGCCGGCATTTGCGCGGCGGTCCTGGGCTGGGATGAGAGCCAGAGAGCGGCTGAGGTCACCCGTGTGCTTGACCTGCTGGCGGCCAGGCACGCGGTCCGCCTGTGACCGGACGGCGGGGCATGGATGAAGATTTTTCCGGTCATAATGGTAAAATACTGTGTGCTGCATAAAGATGTGAACCAAGATTACTGTAATTACGGGCGTTTTGTTTGTTCACAGTTCACATATTTTTGCAAGAAGCAGTAATTCTCCTATGAGCAGTCAAGCGCACATCATCACCTTTCTCCGTCACGGAGAATCAGTCGGCAACCGCGATAACCTCTTCCAGGGCCAGCATGATTTCCCGCTGACCGAAACCGGCCGGGCGCAGGCCCAGGCCCTGGCGGAACGCTGGCGGTCAGAGGGGGTCCTATTCGATCAGTGCATCACCAGCCCGCTCCTGCGTGCCCGGGAGACGGCGGAAATTATCTCTAGCGCCCTCGGTCTCCCGCTGGAGAACGATCCTGAATGGATGGAGATCCATAACGGTCTCCTGGCGGGGTTGAGTGAACACGAAGCAAGCGAACGCTACCCGCGGCCGGACTTCATGACACCCTATACTCGCTTTGGCCGGACAGGCGAGAGCCGCTGGGAGCTGTACCTGCGGGCAGGCCGTTGCATCCAGAAATTGATCGAAAGGCCGGTGGGGCGGTGCCTCGTTGTGGCGCACGGTGCCATCCTCAACATGGCCATGTATGCCATGTTGAGCATTCC
This sequence comes from Chloroflexota bacterium, assembly GCA_043826785.1. Classification (GTDB taxonomy): domain Bacteria; phylum Chloroflexota; class Anaerolineae; order Anaerolineales; family Villigracilaceae; genus JBDRPT01. Next base: position 12,381 of record JBDRPT010000017.1, read on the forward strand.
ACCCCAGGCGGATTTCACCGGGCCGCGCTTCCATTTCGATAATACGACCTTCACCACGCTGGGCTATGAACCCGAGAACCACAATTGGCGTCTGCTCGAGTTCGATAACCGCTCGCATTGGAAGGATGGGCAGCGGTGAACATCCTGATCTTCGGCGCTGGTGCGATCGGCACGTACATCGGTGGATCTCTGCTCCTGTCCGGGCATCAAGCCGTGTTTATCGAACAACAGGGTGTGGTCGACGTCTTGCGCCAGAGGGGCTTGAGGCTGGACTTGACGGTTGACAAGCGTAGGAACCAGACCGACGCATTCCTGATCGACCCTTCCGGATACCGGTGTGTCCCTTCTCTGGCCGAAGCCCTGCGCCATGGCCCGTTTGACCTGGCGGTTTTTGCGCTCAAATCCTTCGACACTGCTGCGGCCTTGGAGGGGATGAAGCCTCATCGGGATCAGATGCCGCCTTTGCTCTGCCTCCAGAATGGAGTCGACAATGAGCCGGCCATCGCTGCCCTGCTCGGCCCCGACAGGGTGATCGCCGGAACAGTGACCTCGTCCATCGGCCGGCTGGCTGCTGGCGATATCGTCCTGGAGCGGCAGCGCGGGGTCGGGATCGCTGGCGGTCACCCGCTCTCGGACAGCCTGGCTGCTGCTTGCGGAGATGCCTGGTTGAATCCCAGACTCTATCCGCGGGCAGCCGATATGAAGTGGTCGAAAATGCTCACCAACCTGGTTGGCAATGCCAGCGCGGCGATCCTGAACATGACCCCCCGTGAAGTGTTTGCCCATCCGGGCCTGTTTTCCCTGGAGATGGCGATGATGTCCGAGGCACTGGCAGTGATGGAGGCGCTGGGGGTAAAAGTCGTCGACCTGCCAGGGACGCCGGTCCGGGCCCTGGCGCTGGCAACCCGGCTGCCTGCCTTCATATCAAAACCCCTCTTGGTCAAGGCCGTAGGCGGCGGGCGCGGCGGGAAAATGCCCTCATTCCACATCGACTTGCATTCCGGCCGCGGCAGATCCGAGGTCGACTGGTTGAACGGCGCGGTCGTCCAACAAGGTGAACTGACTGGGGTTCCGACACCGGTCAATCGCCTGCTGACCACAACCCTGCTGGCCCTTACCCGGGATGAAAGGGCAATACGTGAATATGACCATCAAGCGCAGAAATTATTGATTGATTTAATGTAGAATTAGATAGTTACCTGTTCTCGAACTGGCTGTAAATGTAGATGCACCCATATTCGATCGCTTTGTTCATTTCTTCTTTTGCCGCAGGGGCAACCGCGTTGATTGCCTTGAGCCGGCGGCAGGTCCGTTCTGCACGCTTCGTCGTTCTGCAGATGGCCGGGCTTTTCATCTGGTCCTTCACCTATGCTTTCTACTGGCTGGCGGAACAGCCCACAGAAAAACTATTCTGGCTCGATGCGACTTATCTGGGGGTCGTCGTCGTCCCGACGGCCTTCTTCTGCTTTTCGCTCGAATATACCGGCTACGGCGGGTTGCTGACCCGCCGGGCATTCATGTTCCTGGGCATCGAACCCACCCTCGCATCCATTTTTTTGTGGACGGATCGCTGGCATGGCTTGTTTTTCGCTGGAAAACGGACTGCAATGTCCAGCACCATCCTGGACGGGGGGCCGGTGTTCTGGGCGCATGTCGTTTATTCTTACAGCTTGCTGCTCATCGCCACGATCTTGCTGGTCTGGACGTTCATGCGCTCGCCACGCCTCTTCCGCCGTCAGACCGGGGCAATGCTGGTGGGAGCGTTCCTGCCATGGCTGGCCAATCTTGTCGGTCTTCTAAAGATCAGCCCATTGGTCGGCATCGACCTGACCCCGATCGCATTTACTCTCACCGGAATCACGATCACGGTCAGCTTGCTCGGTTACCGGTTGTTCGAGATCGTCCCGGTGGCGCGCCATCTCTTGGTGGAAAACATGGGCGATGGCATCATCGTCCTGGACAATAACGACCGCATCGTGGACATCAACAAGGCAGCGCTTTATTTTGCCGACCCGGCTGCCGGTTCGCCGATCGGCATGTCCATGGAAACTGTGTTCGCCAGTCGGTCGAAATCCATTACTGCCTATGGAAATGTCAGCGATGCCCGTTTTGAACTCGTCCTGGATGATATTTCGCCGCGTGTGCTGGATGTCAGGATCACTCCTTTGTATCTCCAGGACAAGCGGCAGGGTCGCATGATCGTCTGGCATGACATCACCGATCGTAAAGAAATGGAGATGCAGTTGCGGGAGGCCAACCGGAAGCTGCATCGGCAGATCTCGGAGACGAAACGACTCGAAGCCCAGTTGCGCGTGCAGGCGATCCGCGATCCGCTTACGAACCTGTTCAATCGCCGCTACCTCGCCGAGACACTGCCGCGTGAACTTGCCCGCGCTGAGCGCGAGCGGTCATCACTCGGGGTGGCGATCTTCGACATCGATAATTTCAAGGCGATCAACGACACCTATGGACACCCGGCAGGCGACCGGGTACTGCAGGCTGTCTCTGCCATGCTCCAGCAGAACACGCGCCGCCAGGATATCGCCTGCCGGTATGGCGGTGATGAGTTTGTCGTTATCATCCCAAAAACATCCCTGGAAGTGACCCGCAAACGGGCCGAGGAATGGCAGGCAGCGCTGTTGAAAGAACCGGCCCCGATCAACGGGACGAAACTACAGATCACCATATCCATTGGTATTGCGGCGTACCCCGGCCATGGCAAGACGGTCGATTCCCTGCTGCGCGCCGCAGATAAGGCGCTCTATTATGCGAAGGACGCAGGCCGGGATCAGATCAAGATCTTCCAAGACCAGCTGATCGTCGAGTGAGTTGTCGTCCCACCGGGGCTTCAGCCTCGCCGCGCTGCAATCGGTGATACAATTCCCGTCCCTTTGACAGGCAACTGCTCATGAAAGAGAACCCTGAAATCCACTCTGTAGAAAAGCCGCGCCCGGATATCGAAGTCCATCTGCCAGGGGACCGCGTCTTGACCGGGCCGCGGGGAACCACGGTTGGAGATTTTTTCAAATCCATCCAGGCCGAACTCCAGGCGCCTGTCATCGCTGCCGTGGTCAATGATGAACTGCGCGAACTGACTTTCCCGATCAAGATGGATTCCCGGCTCGTCCCGATCACCATGGCGGATGCCGACGGGGCCCGGATCTACCGCCGTTCCTTGACCTTCATGCTGGAGGTCGCTTTCACAGCCCGGTTCCCGCAGGGCAAACTGCTGATCGACCATTCGATCTCCTCGGGCGGGTATTACTGCCACGTCAGCGATCACCCTGCGTTGACGGCAGCCGAGATCGAATCCCTGGAGGCGACCATGCAGACCCTGGTCGCATCGGACCTGCCCTTCGAGCGGCTGGAGATGCCTCTCGCCGAGAGTATTGCCTATTTCCAGGGCCGGAACTACCCTGAGAAGGTCCGCCTGCTTTCCCATCGCAAGAAGGATTACGTCACGCTCTACCGGATGGGCGACCACCTCGATTACCACCACGGCTATATGGTCCCCTCGACCGGCTATCTGAAATGGTTCCGGCTGTTCCCCACGGAAGATGGCTTCACCTTGCGGTTCCCCCTGCGCCGCTCACCCACGGAGTTATTGCCTATTCCGGAGTACCCCAAGTTGCTGGCATCATTCCGCCAGTATGGTGGCTGGCTGGAGAAACTGGGGATCGATTCGGTCGGCGCCCTGAACGATGCCATCCAGGCCGGCCGCAGTCGCGAGGTCATCCTGGTTGCCGAAGCCCTGCACGAGCAGCACATCACCGAGATCTCCCGCCAGATCGCCGAACGGCGTCAGCAAGCCCGCGTCATCCTGATTGCCGGCCCGTCATCCTCTGGAAAGACCACCTTCTCGCGCCGGCTGGCGATCCAATTGCTGGCCCTCGGGCTGGCGCCGTTTACCCTCGAGTTGGATAGGTTCTTCGTCGACCGCGAGCAGACCCCCCTGGACGAGAACGGTCAGTACAACTTCGAGTCCCTGGACGCGCTTGACCTGCAATTGTTCGGCGACCACCTGCAGAGTCTGATCAATGGCGATGAGGTTCAACTGCCACGCTACAACTTCCGGACGGGGATGCGCGAGGTCGGGGATGTGGTCCAACTGTCGCCGGACCATATCATCATCCTCGAAGGGATCCATGGGCTGAACCCCCGGCTGGTACCTGGAAACCTGGCCAATCGCGCCTTCCGCATTTACGTCTCAGCCCTGACCCAGCTCAACCTGGACCGGCACAACCGCGTCTCCACCACCGACACGCGCCTGATCCGCCGGACTGTGAGGGACGCGCGCGAGCGCGGCTATGCCGCCCAGCAGACCATCCGCCGGTGGGAATCCGTCCGCTGGGGTGAAGAGGTATACATCTTCCCTTACCAGGAGAACGCAGACGTGATGTTCAATTCCGCGCTGGTCTATGAACTCTCGGCGCTTGGCCCACTGGCCGAACCGGTCTTGCGCCAGGTGCCGCATGGTGTGCCGGAGTACATCGAGGCCAAGCGCATGCTTGCTTTCTTGGAGTGGTTTTTGCCCCTGGATACCAATCTGATCCCGGACAATTCGATCCTGCGTGAGTTCATCGGTGGTTCGATCCTGCACGATTTCAATGTCTGGAAAGCCTGACTTTTCCCTGTGATTAAATCGATAACGGGCGCCCTCCGTCTTGGAGTGCACCCGTTTTGTTTTTATTCCACCCAGTCGAAGGTCCGGCTGACAGCTTTTTTCCAACCGGCGTACAACTTCTCCCGCCTCGCGGGTTCCATCCGTGGTCGCCATTCCTTGTCCATACCCCAGTTGGCGCGTAACTCGGCGAAGTCTTTCCAGAAACCAACTGCCAGCCCGGCTGCGTAGGCAGCCCCCAGGGCGGTCGTCTCAGCCACCTTTGGGCGGATGACGGGCACATCCAGGATATCGGCCTGGAACTGCATCAGCAGTTCATTGAAGACCATCCCGCCATCGACTTTGAGGGCTGTGAGTTGCACACCCGAATCTTTTTCCATCGCATCGAGGACTTCGCGGGTCTGGAAGGCGCTGGCTTCCAGGACAGCGCGGGCGAGATGCCCTTTGTTGACGTAGCGGGTCATCCCGAGGATGGCGCCGCGGGCATCCGAGCGCCAATAGGGCGCGAACAGCCCTGAAAAGGCCGGGACGAAGTATATGCCGCCATTGTCCTCCACCGACTGGGCCAGGGTCTCGACATCGGACGATTTCTCGATGATCCCAAGGTTATCGCGCAACCACTGGACGAGTGCGCCGGTGATGGCGATCGAGCCCTCCAGGGCATAGACTGCCTTTTGCTCCCCAATCTGGTAGCCAAGCGTCGTCAGCAGCCCGGATTTGGACGGGATCGGGGTCTCGCCGGTGTTGAGCAGCATGAAGCAGCCCGTGCCATAGGTGTTCTTGGCCTCTCCGGGGCTGAAGCAGGTCTGCCCGAAGAGGGCGGCCTGCTGGTCGCCGAGGTCTCCCGCCACCGGGATGCCCTTGAGCACGCCGGAACGGACAGGCCCATACACCTGTGCCGAGGGCCGGATATCGGGCAGCATCTGGGCAGGGATCTGGAGCAGTTCCAGGATTTCCGCCTCCCAGGTGAGCGTCTCTAGGTTCATCAGGAGGGTGCGCGAGGCGTTGGTCACGTCGGTGACATGCTCTCCGGACAGGTTCCAGATCAGCCAGGTGTCGATGTTCCCAAAGAGCAATTCTCCCGCTTCAGCCTTTTGACGCGCCCCGGGGATGTTATCCAGCATCCATTTGATCTTCGGCCCGGAGAAGTATGTCGCCAGCGGTAGGCCGGTTTTGGCCCGCAAGCGGTCCTGCCCGCCCGCCTCGGCCAACCCGTTGCAGATGCCATCTGTGCGGGTGTCCTGCCAGACGATGGCATTGTGGATCGGTTTGCCGGTGGCTTTCTCCCAGACGACGGTTGTTTCGCGCTGGTTGGTGATCCCCAGCGCAGCAACTTCTGCGGCAGAACAAGCGGCTTTCTCGAGCACGCCGGCGACAACTTCTTGTGTCCGCGCCCAGATCTCGAGGGCATCGTGTTCCACCCAGCCGGGTTGGGGGTAGATTTGGCGGTGCTCTCTCTGGTCTGTGGCCACCGCGTTCCCGTCGTGACCGAACAGGATGCAGCGAGTGCTGGTGGTTCCCTGGTCAATGGCAGCGATAAATTTTGGCATCAACATTCCTTAGCACTTCATGGGCTCGTCGTTTCGTGAGAGTTCCCAGGTCGGGCGGTGATCAGACCCAGTTCCGCGCCCCGGCGAGAAAGGAGCTGCCCAGCATGGGCTTCTTCCCGGCTGGTTGGACTTCTTCGAGGATCAGGACCCCATCCGCGGCAGCTAGCGCTGGCATGCCAGCCAGGACGAGTCGCTCCCCTGGCGTTCCCTGACGGGATCCTGGACGGGCCCGATGGATTTTCAGGCTCTGGCCCTCCCAGAGGAGATAAGCCCCCGGCCACGGGTTGAAGGCGCGCACGACCCGCAGGAGCTCTTCGACCGGGCGATGGAAATCGAGCAGACCGTCACCTTTCTTTAACAAGGGAGCATAGCTGGCGAGGCGCTCATCTTGCGCTTGGGGGAGGATCTTGCCGGCGAGATAATCCGGCAGGGTTTCAATCAACAGCTCTGCACCCAGGGAGGCCAACTTGCTGAATAGCGAACCTCCAGTATCATCAGGGCTGATCGGTATCGGGCGCTGGCGGAGGATCGGTCCGGTATCGACTCCCGGGTCCATCTTCATGATGGTGATGCCCGACCGGGTGTCACCGGCCAGGATGGCAGCCTGGATGGGCGCGGCACCTCGCCAGCGAGGCAGCAGGGAGCCATGCACGTTGAGGCAGCCGTATTTTGGCAGGTCCAGCACTTCAGGCTTGAGGATCTGCCCGAAGGCGACAACGACGATGACATCTGGCGACCAGGAACGCAGTTGTCCTACTGCGTCTGGGTGACTCAGTTTTTCGGGCTGGATGACCGGGATGCCGAGGGACAGGGCTTCCACTTTGACGGGGGGGGGCGAGAGAGCCCGGCCGCGCCCTGCAGGGCGGTCGGGTTGCGTCACCACAGCCTGCACGCCCATGGATCCATGCAGGCTGCGCAAGCTCGGAACAGCAAAATCTGGTGAGCCCATGAAGATGACCCGGGGAAAGGAGTCCATGCGGCTATTCTAGCATATCTGTGGCGGGGAAGAAGGCGATGCAGATGAGGTACCAATGGTGGATCAAATCGGTTGATTTTTGTCCGGTTTAGATGTACAATACACACAACCTTTGAAAAACTAGCAATTAAATCCAGGAGGAACGTAAAATGTCAGAACAACCCGTAATGTCTGAAATCACACAGGATGATAAGCTATGGGGATTGCTGAGCTGGCTTTTATGGCCGGTAGCAATTATTGTATTGTTGATGGAAGATAAGAAAGGACGCCCTTTTCTCAAGTACAATGCAGTCCTTTCACTGGCCATGGCAGTGGTAATCACGATTTTGGGAACGATTACCGTAGGCTGCTTGGCATTGGTCGGTGCGATTTATGTGATCGTCCTTGCTTTCCAGACCTATCAGGGCCAGTGGGTCAACGTACCGGTGCTTAGCGATTTCGTCAAGAAGCAAGGCTGGGTGTAATCCCGGAACCTGTCAACAAAAAGCCTGCGGTTGTTGCGCAGGCTTTTTTCTTTTGCAACAGGCTTTTTGACTGCGACTGCGTTTACTTATCACCGCGCGGAGGCCTCACTCTGCATTGGGCAGGCAACCTTAGGATCATAGGAGGGTGAAACCTGCCACCAGATAAGGCGTATATGTAATAAGCCTTTACCGGCAAACCAACCTATCCTTAGGAGATTGCTATGCCTTCCAAGAAAAAGACCCCTGCGACCGAAGTGGTCGAACCTGTTGCCCCGCTGGTCCCCGCACCGGTGGCCGACGCTCCTGCAGCGATTACACCGCCGCAGCCGCTATCCCCGGGTGATGAACGCACCTGGGCTTTGCTGGCACACCTTTCGGTGCTGCTCAACCTGATCACCGGCTTTGCCGGACCGATCGCTGCCCTGGTTGTCTATCTGGCCTACAAGGACCGTTCCCGCTATATTGCCTACCACGCACTGCAAGCGATGGTCTTCCAGTTGATCTGGTGGTTTGGCGGTGGCTTGCTCGTTGGCCTGGTCTGGGCAGCCGTGGGGATCCTATCCATCGTGCTCATTGGGATTGTGCTCATCCCGGTGGCACTGGTCCTGACCCCGCTGTTCCTGCTCATGCCGCTGGTATCCATCGTCTACGGGATCGTTGGCGCTGTGAAGGTCTCCCAAGGCGAGGATTTCAAATACTGGCTTGTGGGTGATTGGGTTCGCGGAACACTGACCGGGTAAGAGAGACTCATCGATACCATAAGCCTGCTCGAAGAGCAGGCTTATCTTTTTAGATAGGGTGGAATTGTCATACCATATGCTTCCATTACAAACCCCGGTTTTCCCTTGACTTTTCCCCCCCTCTTCCGTAGAATGAAGTCGGATTTGTCTAACAATTAAACGGGGGCAGGGAAGAGACTTTCTTGCAACACCAGTTGCTGACGACCGGATTTTGGCCGGGCAGCGGTTGGCGCAAGAGAGCACCGAAGGTGCAAGTCCGGGACTGGCGAGCCCGGGCGAAACTCTCAGGTACCAAAGACCCTGCTCCTGCCACCTCTGGAAAGTCCGGCTCCCTTTAATCGGGAGTTGGCACCGACGGGGCAACCCATTGACATGGCTCTCAGCGTGGTCAGGGGAATCTCTCAGGTCAATGACAGAGGACGCACCCTCTGTTTGCGTGCGTCCTCTTTTCTTTCGCCCAGACAACCAATCAAGAAGGAGCTTTGCGATGAATATACCTGCACATCTCAGATATTCCAAGACGGATGAATGGTTTAACCCGGAAGATGGCAGTATGGGCTTGAGCGACTATGCCCAGAGTCAACTGTCGGACATTGTCTTCGTCGAAGTCTTGCTCAGCGTTGGCGATGAGATCAAAGCCGGGAGTCCGGTTGCCTCGGTGGAGTCCGTCAAAGCGGCAGCAGAGTCCTACGCGGCTGTAGGCGGCAAGGTCGTGGCTGTCAACGATGACCTCGCCGGCAGCCCCGAGGTGATGAACAGTGACCCGTATGGGGCTGGCTGGATGATCAAATTGGAAGGCGGGGATGCTTCCGGCTTGATGGACGCGGCGGCATACGAGAAATATTGCCAAGAACGCGAACAATAGAAAAACGATCATTTCCCCGGCCTGCCTGCGACCGCGCGACCGGGGAGTTAGGACACAGACATGAACTATATTCCCATCTCTCCCTCTGAGCGGGAGGCGATGCTGGCGACCATCGGCGTAAAAAGCCTTGAAGACTTGTTTGCCGACATCCCTGCGAAACATCGCTTTCCCGAACTCGATCTTCCTCCCGCCTTGACAGAAATGGAGGCTGTCGCTGAGTTGTCCGGGCTTGCCGCCGGCAACGAGTCGACCCATGACCTGGTCTCCTTCCTCGGAGCGGGAGCCTACCATCACTATATCCCGGCGGTGGTCGATCATATTTTGCGGCGGGGAGAGTTCTACACTGCGTACACCCCCTACCAGCCGGAAGTATCCCAGGGCACCCTGCAGGCGATCTTCGAATACCAGGCGCTGATGGCCAACCTGACCGGTATGGAGGTCTCGAATGCCTCCCATTACGATGGTGCCACGGCAGTGGCAGAATCCGTCAGCATGGCCCATGCCCAGTTCCGCGGCAAGCGTACCAAGGTCGTCATTTCGCCGACCGTCCACCCCCAGTACCGGGCGACGCTGCGGACATACGTCCAGGGTATGGGCTTGGAGCTCGCCGGTGATGATCCCAAGGCCAACCTGAACGCCGGGCCGGAGACGCTTAATAAGTTGGTTGACGAAAACACCTTCCTGGTGATCGTCCAATACCCCGATTTCTTTGGCCGCATTTATGACCTGGCTGGACTGGTCGAAGATGCCCACTCCAAGGGAGCCCTGGTCTGTGTTGCTGCCAACCCGACAGCGTTGGCCATGTTCAAAACACCCGGCGAGATGGGGGCGGATATCGTCGTCGGTGAGGGGCAGCCTCTTGGTATCCCGCTCTCGTTTGGCGGTCCCTACCTGGGCTTCTTCACCACCCGCCGGCAGTTCGTCCACAAGATGGCCGGGCGCCTGGTCGGTGAGACGGTTGACAACCGTGGCCAGCGGGCCTATGTGCTCACCCTGACCGCCCGGGAACAGCACATCAAGCGTGAGCGGGCCACTTCGAACATCTGCACCAACCAGGGGTTGATGGCCCTGGCCTCGGCTGTGTATATGTCGCTGTTGGGGCAGACCGGCCTGCGCCAGGTGGCGGAACTCTGCTACCACAAGGCGCACTACGCCGCCGAACAGATCGCCAGGCTCCCCGGGTTCAGCATGTGCTTCGATACCCCCTTCTTCCACGAGTTCTCGGTCTGTTGCCCCAAACCGGTGGCAGATATCCAGCAGCACCTGCTCGAAAATGGCATCCTCGGCGGATATGACCTCGGCCAGGACTACCCTGCCCTCAAGGACCACCTGCTGGTCGCGGTGACCGAGATGAACAGCAGGGAGGAGATCGACATGCTGGTGGATGTCCTCGCGGAGGTGAGCCATGGCTGAGTTTATCTTGCAGGACCAGCCGAAGGTCGTTGAACCGACCGTCTTCGAATTGTCTTCACCCGGGCGGATTGGCGTCACTTTCCCGGCCGCGGATGTGCCCCTTGCTGAGCTGCCTGTGGATCTGCTGCGCAAGGACCTGCCGCTGCCCGAGCTTGCCGAAGTGGACGTCGTCCGCCACTACATGCGCCTCTCGAGCTTCAACTACAGCGTGGACGCTGGTTTCTACCCGCTCGGCTCCTGCACGATGAAATACAACCCGAAAGTCAATGAGGATACCGCCCGCCTGTCCGGGTTTGCCTTCACCCACCCGCTCCAACCGATCGAGACTGTCCAGGGTAACCTGGTGCTGATGTACCAACTGCAGGAATGGTTGATGGAGATCTCCGGCTTTGCCGCAGTCAGCCTCCAGCCGGCTGCCGGCGCCCATGGGGAGCTGACCGGCGTGTTGATCATGCGCGCCTACCACCGTGACCGGGGCGATGCCAAACGGGTCAAGATGCTCATCCCCGATTCGGCCCACGGGACCAACCCGGCCTCCTCCGGGATGATCGGGCTGGACGTGGTCATGATCCCCTCGGACGAGCGCGGCAACGTGGACATCGCCGCCCTTAAAGCCGCCTGCGACGATACTGTCGTTGGGCTGATGCTGACCAACCCGAATACGCTCGGCCTGTTCGATGAAAATGTCGAGCAGGTCATCCGCATCGTCCATGATTGCGGCGGGCTGGTCTACGGCGACGGGGCCAACCTGAACGCCCTGCTGGGCATCCTGCGCCCGGGCGACCTGGGCATCGACGTGATGCACTTCAACCTGCACAAGACCTTTTCCACACCGCACGGCGGCGGCGGACCGGGTTCGGGTCCGGTGGGTGTTGCTGCTCATCTGGCCGAGTACCTCCCCGCGCCGCTGGTCGGGATCATCGAGGATGCGGACGAAGACCTGCCGCCCCTGTTCGGCTTCGTCACCCCGGCCAAGACGATCGGGCGGGTCAAAGCCTTCCATGGCCATTTCGGCATGCTTGTGCGCACGTTCACCTACATTGTCATGCACGGTCCGCAGGGCCTGCGCGAGATCGCCGAATACGCGGTGCTCAACGCCAATTACCTGCTGGCCCGGTTGCGCGATACCTACCGGGTCCCGTTCGACCGGGTCTGCATGCACGAGTTCGTCGCCGAGGGCCGGGTGGAAGGGAGCGATATCCGCGCCCTGGATATCTCCAAGCGGTTGATGGATTACGGTTTCCACCCGCCGACGAATTACTTCCCGCTGATCGTGCGCGAGGCCCTGATGATCGAGCCGACCGAGACCGAGAACAAGCGCACCCTCGACCGGTTTGCGGATACGCTGATCAAGATCGCCGCGGAAGCCAAGACCAACCCGGAACTGCTCCACGAGGCCCCGCACGAGACGCCGTTCGGCCGGATGGACGAGGTCAAGGCGGCGCGTGAGCTGGTGCTGTGCTGCTGGCTGCCGGAAGATTACGAGAAGCTAGATTGACCCCGCAGGGGCGACTATTCAGTCGCCCCTGAGTTTTAACCCTGCCATGTTCAGCAATCGGATTGCCACTCTCCCCGACCTGCCGGCCATCGTCGCGATCTACAACCAGGCCATCGCCGCCGGGAATGCCACCGCCGACACGGTCCCCTTCATGGTCGAAGACCGGCTGGACTGGTTCCAGGGTCACTCTGCTGATGCGCATCCGATCTACGTCTGCGAGCAGGCTGATGGGCAAGTCCTCGGCTGGCTGTCGGTCAGCCCGTACCGCAGTCGCCCGGCCCTGACCCGGACCGGGGAGGTCTCGTATTATGTGGATGATGCCCAGCATGGCAGGGGGATCGGTTCTGCGCTGATGGAGCATGCCCTTGGAGAGGCAACCCGGATCGGCAAAAAGGTCTACCTGGCCATCCTGCTGGAGTGGAACGCAGGCAGCATCCGCCTGCTGGAGAAATTCGGGTTCGAGCGCTGGGGGTATCTGCCGGAGGTGGCCGAATTCTCCGGGCGGTTGTGCGGGCAGTTTTACTATGGCAGGAGGTTGCCCTGACCAGCCTGGCAGTTGGGCTGCTCTGGCGAGTTGCGGTCAGGAATGTTACAATGGGGATGTCTCCCGCGATTGACGAGGTACCTATGAGTATAAAATTGAATGAAGACTGGCTGGCGGTTGTGATTGCCCTGCTCTTGTTGATCCTGGCGCTGGCAGGGCTGATCCATCCGGCCTGGATGACCTTCTGAAGGGGGAATCATGTCAACGAAGACTGTAAATAGACCGTTCTCCGCCTCTATCACTGGCGTATTGATGGGCTTCTTGCTCGTTTTGGCCCTGGCATTCCTTGCCCGCGGGATCAAACTCCTGGTTTACGATGTGCAACTGCCCTATGGCATCCCTGGCAGGGTGCTGGAATACCCGCTCTGGGCTGCCCTGCTGGGTCTCCTGGCCAATCTCGCCCTGCGATTGACCGGGATCTATGACCGGCTCAGCAGCGGCTTCAGGACAGAATTTTTTCTCAAGGTGGGCCTGGTATTGCTCGGTGCGACGATCAACTTCGCGACCATCATCACTGCAGCCGGTGGGTCTATCCTGCAGGCTCTGGTCTTGATCACCAGTGTTTATTTCTTCACCTGGTGGCTTGCCGGTAAGTTCCACTTGCCGGATACCCTGCGAGCGGTCATGGCCTCGGCGTTGTCCATCTGCGGGGTATCGGCAGCGATTGCCGCCGCGGGCGCGGTCAATGCCAAAAAGCAGGAGATCACCTTCGTCACTGCCCTGGTCATCCTTGTGGCTCTACCGATGATGGTGGCGATGCCTCTCCTCGCCGCGCAGATCGGTCTCCCGGAAGCAGTGGCCGGGGCCTGGTTCGGCGGCAATGTGGACACGACGGCAGCGGTGGTCGGGGCGGGCAGGATCTACGGGGGCCAGGCTGAGGTGGTTGCCTCGATCGTCAAGAGCACCCAGAACGCCTTCATCGGCGTCGTGGTTTTTCTCCTGGCGGTCTATTTCACGACTGTGGTCGAGCGCAAGAAAGAAAAACCAAGCGCGATGATGATCTGGCAGCGTTTCCCCAAGTTCGTGCTCGGTTTTATCTTTGCATCGCTCTTGTTCTCGGTGGGGTTGATTCCCGCCCCCTTGAAGCAGGCACCCTTCAATGCCGGCGACGTCATCGTGGCGATGAAAGATTGGGCCTTCTGCCTGGCTTTTGTCAGTATGGGCATTTCCCTTTCGTTCTCAGACCTGCGCCAGATGGGCTGGAAACCTGTGGTTGTATTCTTGATCGCCACGTTATTCAATACCGTTATCGCCCTGGGCGCAGCCTGGCTGATCTTTGGCTGCTGGTTCCCGGTCAAATAATAAAACAGGTCGCACAAGCTGTGCGACCTGGCGATCCCTAGGGGACATAAACCGGCAGGTCCATGACCAGGAAGACCCCTTCGTCATCCTTGATCACCCGGTAGGGGAACCGGGTCTGTTCCTGAAAACCGGCTTGCTCCTCACCGCAGCATGGTCCCCGGACGAAGGCCGATCCATCCGGGTTGGTGAATTCGACCAGAAAGACCCACTCCCGGGGGGAGACTGTTTCTTCAAGGACCGCATCCCCGACTTGCAGGCACTGGAACCCATTGATGGTACAGGCATTGCGCCACAGGCCGGCCGTATCCTGCGGGTCCAGGTCGGGATTGTTTTCAGCCAGGACATGAGTATCGCCCCCGTATAATCCGGCCGCACCGGCATACTGACCGGCGTGGAGCCTTGTGAAGAAATCCATCAGCGCCTGGCGGGCCAGATCCGGGTCAGATCCTGCCACCGGCTGGGGTCCGCCGCTGCAGGCTGCCAGCAGCGTCAAGCCGGCGACCAGGCTCAGGATGGCGACGGAGATGACCGTCAGGGTGGATAGGTTTCGTTTCATTCTTCTTCCTCCTAAAAGTTAGTCGGTTTCGTTTTGTATTGTTTCACCGCCAGAGACGCCCGCTGGCGGGCAAATGTTCCCGGTTTGACCGGTCGTTCTGGGGTCTTCCTGTTCCTCCGGTTGCTTGCTCCCCGCTGGCATGATACACTTGGCGCCTGCAAGAAATCCACAAATCCAAGGGAATCCTATGTGCGGCATCTTCGGCATTGTCACCAAAGACGACCAAGCTCTCGGCCCGATCCTGATCGAGGCAGCCCGGCGCTTGACCTACCGCGGCTATGACTCGGTCGGGGCGGCGACCATTTCCGGGTCCAGGATCGACCTGCGCAAGGACGTCGGGCGGGTCGACGAGGTGGCCGAGAAATACAACTTCGCCGAGATGACCGGCAGGCGCGGCATCACCCAGTTGCGCTGGGCCACCTTCGGCGAGCCCTCGCAGGTCAACTCCCAGCCGCATCTCGACTCGGACGGCGACCTGGTCGGGGCGCACAACGGCAACGTGGTCAACAATGTCGAGCTGTGCCAGCAGTTCATCGCCGAGGGGCTCACCGTCCGCTCGCAGAACGACGGCGAGTCCTGCGTCCACGCCGTCGAGCGTTACCTGGACAAGGGCTACGACTTCATCGATGCCATCCGCCTGGCCTACGGCGACCTGCAGGGCGATTACGCCTTCGTCATCGGGCGGATCGACGACGACAGGCTCTACGCGATCAAGAAAGGCTCCGGCCTGGTGGTCGGGTTGGGCGAGGGCTTCACCTGCCTCTCGTCGGACCTGCCTTCGATCCTGCCGTTGACGCGTGAGATCATCCGCGTCCAGGATGGCGAGATCATCACATTCTGGCATGACCGGGTGGAACTGCGCTCGGTCAAGGACGGCGCGGTCATCGCCCGCGACCCGGAGACGGTCACCGAGACGATGGACGCGGTCCAGAAGGGCGGTTACCCGCACTTCATGCTCAAGGAGATCCACGAACAGGCCCAGGTGGCCGGCGAGATGCTGCATATGCTCGATGGCAGCTCCGAGGTCCAGGGCGTGCTCGATAAGATGAAGGCGGCCCGGCAGTTGTATTTCATCGGCTGCGGGACGAGCTACCACGCCTGCCTGGCGGGGGCGGTCTATTTTGCCGGTATCGCCGGGCGGGCGGCCATCCCGGTGCTGGCCCCGCAGTTCATCCCCCAGTACGCCCCGGCGGTAAGCCACGAAGACGTCGGCCTGTTCGTCAGCCAGTCCGGCGAGACCAAGGACGTGCTCAACGCGCTGGCGATCGCCGAAGAGAAGGGCATGACCGCCTTCGGCCTGGCCAACGTGATCGGCTCGACCCTGACCCGGGCCACGGCTGCCTGGCTGCCGCTGTGCTGCGGTTACGAGATCAGCGTCCCGGCGACCAAGACCTTCACCAACCAGGTGGTCGCCTTCCTGTACCTGGCGTATCGCCTGGCCGGGCGGTCCACTGCCGAGTTGGGCCGCATCCCCGAGCTGATGGAGGCGACGCTGGAGATGGTCGCCCCGCAGGTCGAGGCGCTCGCCCCGGCGATCAATGAATGGGACGACCTGTACTGTCTCGGCTACGGGGCGACCTACCCGATGGCGCTCGAAGGGGCCTTGAAGCTCAAGGAGATCACCTACGCCCATTGCGAGGGCATGCTCTCGACCGAGTTCAAGCACGGACCGCTCTCGGCGGTGACCCGCGGGTTCCCGGTGCTGTTCGCCGCCGGGCCGGGGGACGTGGCCCTGATCGTCAGTGGGATCAACGAAGTGACCTGCCGCGGCGGGCGGGCGATCGCCATCGGGCAGGAGGATGCCCGCCTGCGGGCCAACGCCAGCGAGATGATCGTCATCCCGGATGCCAGCCCCGAGATCTCGGCCCTGCTGGCCGTCCTGCCGCTGCAGTTGCTCGCGTACCAGATGAGCGTGAGGCGCGGTTACGACCCCGATTTCCCCAGGAATTTGTCCAAGACCCTGACGGTGGATTGAGCGCCCCGGTCTCGCTGATGATTGTGGAAAAACACGGTTGCAAGCAGTAAAATATCATTGTGGGTCATTGCGAGCCGCTGCAGATGAGCGGCGAAGCAATCCCCACGCAGGCGTGGAGACTGCTTCGTCGGCCTTTCAGGCCTCCTCGCAGTGACAGCTAGACCAGAGCAAGAAAAACAATCAAGTTGACTCCACCTTATCCAAAAACGCCTGCGAATCTGACTCGCAGGCGCTTTTATTTCCTGGTGACGACTCTTTTTCTAGTGGCGACGCCTTTTCCTGGTGACGATGCTCCGCGTCGTCACCAGCGCGTGGGCTGTTGGCAAATCCAGCCCCTCAAACAAGTTCTCCCGGCCTGCTACAAGATGCTTGTATTGGGTTTTGTTTTCTTGTATAGTATTCGTAGTGGATGAGGAGGATATCGAGGCGTTGCTCCAAGAATTAGTCTTTTGCGGTTTCATGCCGGGCTTCATTGAGGGGATCAGGCGGCTGGAGAGCCGCCCATAAGCTGTTACGAAGCACTCCGCAGGGGTACAAAGTGCCACGCAGTGGTAGACGATCCGCTTATACGCGTGTTAGGCGAATCTTGTTTTCGAAATGATGAGTATGAAACTTATTAGGCCTAGATTAACAGATTTTCATGGTATTCATAAAAGCCAATCTGATTTGGATTTTGCTATTCAATTTTTTTATGAAGATATTCCTCTCTACATAGACCCGTTTCTTTTGTGGAAATCACCATCTCAACAAGATCAGGCTCTACATACAGCAATAACAAATTCATTTAATTATTTGAATTACTTATCAAAGAAGGGGAGAATAGAGGAAGCAATATCAATTTTGATAAACATATCTGAATGCCAAGAGGTTGGTCTCGGTGTATCGAAAACACGAAAAGGTATTCGAATCAGCCATGCGCAAGCTCAAAAAATCCTAGACCTTTTTACAGAAATTCCGCATTATAGTCAGTTTGGTTTCGTTCATTTTGAAGTTATCCAACTATATATTTCCGGAATATCTAAAGATCGAATAAGTGACATTGCATGCAACTACTTAAAGTCATTCTTGATTGATTACACTATTGAGCAGTGTGAAATAAACGGAATTCCAATCGAAGGAGTCAAGATTGACACCGTATATAATTACAATACAAACACTTTGGATATGAATCAGATAGTCAATCTTCCAGTTATTCCAACTACTAAAGAGCCTATGATATTCACTCCAAAAAGGTGGTTACGTTTCAATCCGTGGATAAACTTTGAAGAATATTTCCGATCTTATTGTCCCAAAGATAAGATTTTTAACCCCAACGAGCCAGAAGAACGCGTAAAAGTATTAAACTTCAATAGAGAAAACTATGGTGTTGTAGAAGATTACATCAAATATAAAACAAAGTGTTCTGACGACTGCAAAAATGACCCACTTTTTTCCCAAATTCCAGTCTTATCAGCAAAACGAAAACTTAACGACATACTTAAACTGAATACAGGTAAAGACGATGGCTCTGATATTAAGTATGAAGAGTTCTCAGCAGATTTATTAGCATCATTGTTTTATCCACATCTTGATTTTGCCCAAATACAAAGTAGAACTGAATCCGGTCGGCACATCAGAGATCTTATTTTCTATAACAATAGGGATATTGACTTTTTAGACGAAATATTCACTGACTATGGCAACAGGCAGTTAGTCATTGAAATGAAAAATGTAAAGAAAATTGAACGAGAGCACATAAATCAGCTAAATCGCTATTTACAAGATAACCTAGGCAATTTTGGGATTTTCCTTACTAGGAATCCACTTCCTAAAGCAATGTTCTCAAATACAATAGATTTGTGGTCTTCCCAAAGGAAATGCATAATTGCTATAACGGACGAGGATTTGAAGTTGATGGTCAATGTATATGAAAGTAGGCAAAGAGCACCCATTGATGTGCTAAAGAAAAAATATATTGAATTTAGGAGAAGTTGTCCCTCCTAGAGGAGAAATTATGAATAAGGCTGATGTTGATAAATTTGAGAAGCTTTCTGGTCAGTTAATAAGTGTTTATGATGAGATTTCTTTATTATCGAAAAAGAATCCTAATGATGCTGTGAACAAGTTTAAACTAAAGTTTGTAAACAACCTGATTGAACAGAGCAACAAATTTCTTTCAGACAAATATAGACCTTTTGAAGAATTTAACCGCTTTGATGAAGATGATGTTCCACAAAATAGTGATGTGGTATTTATCTTGTCTCAATACCTTCAATGTTTTGAAAAACTTCGGTCTGATAACGTAACATATAATTTAGGCACTTGGTATTGGAGAGTTGAGGGCGGCAAAGATGATCGGGTCGATAAAGATGGAATGGTATTAATTCGCACTGTGAAGCCCCAAAAACTTAAGGATTGAATATGAAAATCGGTCACCCTAAAACTACTGCTGATAAAGCTTCAACTCACGATACAACCATGCCCCTTTTAGAGTCAATGTATTCCGAGTTCAAAGAACTATCCAAGAAAAAACCTGATGCAGCTGTGAGCAAGAGCAAAATAAATATTGCCAATCGGTTACTTGCAAAGGTTAGGGTTGTCCTAGACGAGGAAGAAACTATTGAATTTTTAGACCTTCTTGATGAGGATGATGTACCACAGGTAAGCGATGTTACATTAATCTTGTCTCAGTATGTAGCCGCGATGAAAGCTTTTCATACGAAGTATTATGGCTGGAATGGTTCGGACATAGATTGGTTAACAAAATAATAGATTTATTCGCCTAACCCCGGCTGAAGCTGACCTGCTACGCAGCGGAGGACGGCGCGCAAAAAGCTAAGTCTGGCTCTGAATGAGCAGCATTTGGAGCCAAAACGCAGGCAGCTTAGCCAACCGTTCGGCGGCAAATGAGTTACTGAGGAAACAAGACGTTCACAAGCAGGTCAATTTCGTTTGGTGGCTCGATAGAGCAGGATGGCGACCAAATGTTTATGGTCAATTAGGAGTGAAAGATGTTGGAAACCATTCTGACAATGATAACTGGCGCAGTCATTGCTATCGTATCTGGGTGGATAACAAGCTTGCGCGAACACAAGTTTCGACTAATCGAGGAAGATTCGCGTCGGGATTTTGAAATGGCAAGAAACGCGCAGGATAAGAGATATGAGATTGTTTTGTCAAAATCCGAAAGGGCCGAGAGAATTTTAGACGAATTGGAGGATGGGTTCTACGCGCTTATGACCGCTCAAGAACGTATTTGCCGAGATGCAAAACTGAGCGACGATGAAAGAAAAAAATTACTAGTTCCGTTTGACAGTACCTCGAAAAATTACAGTAAAATGTTGGTCTTTGATGATGATCTAATTAAGAAACATTTAGCGGATTTAGTGCAGATTTACGTTGAAGAGTTTACTTTTACTGATACTCTCAACAATACGGAACAAAACGAATTACCCGATGTGGTCCAAAATATGGTCAGAGGCAGTCTTCGTCTTAAACAGGTGACAGAATTGTCAGGAAAGATCAGGAAGATGATTGATGACATAAAGATTTCTGTGTGGAGCTCCGCGGAGGTTTAATCAGTTCTTGGTGGACACGCAGTTGCTGGTATTGCCGGGAAGAAGGGGCGACATAAGGAAAATCACTGATAGGTTGCATCACTTGGGTAAAATGAAGAATATGAGAAATTTCTCAACCTTTAACATATTTGCCGCTGAACACTGGCTCTGCACCCTTCGGGTATGATATGCTTCGCGAAAAACTGGCGCGGTTTTCCACATTTTATGCCATAATAATAAGCAGTCTTGCCAATCCGCCCCGCCGGTACCCTTGCCCTCTTTCGGGTGTACCCTGCGGGTATGATATGCTATGCGAACGCAAACCGTTGGCCGGCTAAATAATAGAGAACAATCGGTGTGTTTTAACATTGAAAACGAGCCCACCTGGGGGAGGATTTAACATTGAAAGTGAGCCCACCTAAATCATAAGAACTCCGGCACAATAAGAGCGGAGGCAAGGAGATGAAAAAGGTGGAAGACTACGAACGGATAAGG
>JBDRPT010000018.1:0-4040 GCA_043826785.1 Chloroflexota bacterium
GAGGCTTTCTACCATATCCGCAGTTATATTTCGACTGCCAGGAAAAACAAACAACGTATTCTGGACGTTCTCTCTCAGGCTTTATCCGGTTCGCCTTACGTTCCTAATTTCGTCACCGTTCTGGCTGAATAGTTACAAAAATACAGCAATTTGGATTGCATCATCTTGAGTTATTTTGTTATTCTTTATATTGGCAAGTAGTTGCTTGATTTCAACAACAACATTTGATAATGGAAGTTTGATAACTTCGACAACGCAAGTTTCCAGCATACCAATTAACTGGAGACCAGTAATTTGATTTTGATTAGGATGTGCGGCACTTGCCCAATTTCGCATATAGCGGACAAAATCGAGATGGCGAAAACCTAAATCGGAAATTAGACCGATTTCATTTGAGCCTTTTATAAGGTCGCTATCATCAATTTTTTGTAAATCATCTTCTGTGCTAAGCCTTTTGCGTTTTTCCGCATTATTACCAACCGCCACATCATAAAAGTAAGCCAAATCATATTGTGCCACCCTTTTTCTAAGTTCGTAAATTGTTTCATCCCATAGGTAATTTAGAGCGGCGTCGAACAGACCAGATGCAGTAGCCGCAATAAATTTAGAAATATAGACTGATTTGCCCAATCTTTCATCGTCAATTCTTTCAAGAACAGAAAAGATGTTTCTTATTACTATTTGTCGCTCATTCATTGGGACAAGAACAGTATCGCTTGGAAGTCCTTGCTCATCAATAAATGCAAGAAGAGATTTCTCAAATTGCAAAAGTTGAGTAGTGATATTCGTATTTTGAACTGAGAGACTGTTAGTTTCATCTGGCATATTTGATTTTCTCTTTCATTCGATAATCGGTTAGGAGGGGCGGGCTAACACGCGTTTGAGCGGATCGTCCACCCCTGCGGGGTACTTCGTAACAGCTTATGGGCGGTTTGCATAAAACCCCAAACGTTTAGGGCTTTATGCGGCTCAAGGTTAATCAGGAATGAAATAATTATAGCATTTCTCGCAACTTGCTAGCCAAAGCAGTAAGCCAAAGGAGACTACAATGGTCGCCGGGGGCGCGACCACAACGAAGATCATCCAGATAAACCTGGACACCAACCTGGCAGGTTGTTTTCGTTTGCCGAGCTCACTCATGGTCACATTTGTAGGGCTATCATGGGACTACATACCAGCCGAGGAACCGGGCATCTGCGATTTGATGCAGATATCCGGTCGCCACGGATACCCAGGTCATATTGCCATCCCCCTCCAGCGCCATCCATTGATCGTCCGGCGAGAAACCAATCACATAACGAGCACCTGGTATCCCCTGGGCGACCACCCGCAGGGTGATATCCTCCCCGTCCACCAGCGCCAGGATGGTGTGGAAATTAGTGGTGGTGGGCGACCAGGCTGTTGAATATGCGATCTCGCTACCGGCATGATTCCAGGCAAACGACGAGCCCATTCCTACAACCATTTCCTCAAGCCTGCCAAGTTCCTGGCAGGCGGCCTCATCCGTCAAACAGCCCACATCCGCGATGTAATAATAATCATCTGCTGGATATCCAGGTTCTTCTCTCAGGATGATCCGTTCGCCATCCGGGGAAACAGCCCACATCCCATCCACTTGCTCCCGGCAGGCAAGCTCCCCCGTCGCCACAGACACCAGGCAGCCCGACTCTGATATGATTGCTGTTCCCGCGCTACAATAGACCCAGATATGGTCATCATCTATCCACTGTCCTTGCCAGATAAATCGGTCACTGTAACGCATGCATGGACCGAAATTCAGAAAGGTTGCCCTCCCGGAGCCCTGGACAGGATTGAAGAGGTACAGTGCGCTGATATCCCCTCGCCTACATATGACAGGCAGCCATTCTCCATTTGGGCTAAGTGACATCAGATATCTACATTCCGATCCGGTCTGGGCGACCAACCTCCAGGTGCGCATCTCCCCGCTCCCGAGGTCAAGCGCTCGAACCAATACCTGCTCGGTATCATTGGAGAACATAACATATAGCATCGGAGTTTCCTGGTAAACGCTGAACACATTCCAAGACCGGGTGTCAGGCATCCTCGGGTCATCGCGGTAGAGCAACTCGGTCGATGCCGAGGACAGGATGGGCCCCCGGGATTGGCGGTCCATGGATGAGAATGAGACTTGTAACGTAACCACCACATTTACGCGTACCTCAGTTTCTTTGTAGATAAGATACTGTCCCGATGGCAAGGTCAGGAACTCCCCGGTCAACTCGAGCTGGGTGAGACCCTCATCCATCACTTGGATCCCCGGGTACGACCTGGTTTGGGTGGGGCTCCTCACCGTCGCAGAAGCAGTCCGCGTAGGCGAGAAAGTCACTGTCGCGGTTGCAGCAGGCGGTTTGGTCGCCGAAGTCGCGACCATATTGGTCGCTGTCGGGGTTGGCGAGGCGGTGACACATGATCCGAACAGGAGGCATATGCATAGAGATACCGTTGCAGATCTCACCATAGATCTGGACGGTATCTTAGCAACTTGATTGCACCTGCGAGGATGGTTTATGGCCACATTTGTAGGGCTATCATGGGACTACATACCAGCCGAGGAATCCGACATCTGCGATTTGATGCAGATATCCTGTCGCCACGGATACCCAGGTCACACTGACATCACCACCTTCCATCAGCATCCACTGATCGTCTGGCGAAAATCCAAGAACATAATGAGCACCTGGTATCCCCTGGGCGACCACCCGCAGGGTGAAATTCTCCCCATCCACCAGCGCCAGGATGGTGTGGAAATTGGTGGTGGTGGGCGACCAGGCTGTTGAATATGCGATCTCGCTGCCGGCATGATTCCAGACAAATACTGAGCCCAATCCAGCAACCATCTGCTCGATCCTGCCCAGTTCCTGGCAGGCGGCCTCATCTGTCAAACACTCCACATCCGTGATGTAATAATAATCATCGGGATATCCCGGTTCTTCCTCAAACAGGATGATCCGTTCGCCATCCGGGGAAACAGCTTTCAACCTATCCGCATGCTCCCGGCAGGTAACCTCCCCGGTCATCACATACGCCAGACAGCCTGATATATCATATGACCCCCCCCCCTCCCCCGCACCACAATAGGCCCAGATGCGGTCAGCGTCGATCCACTGCCCAAGCCAGAGAAAGCGATCGGCGTAACGCATACATGGATAAAAATCCAACAAGACTGATCTTCCATGCCCCTGGACAGGATCGAACAGGTACAGGGCGCTTACATCCCCCCGTCGGCACACGATCGGCAGCAATTCCCCGTCAGGACTCAGCGATTCTATATGATGACATCCCGATCCATCCCGGGCTATCAGCCTCCAGCTATGCATCTCTCCATCCCGTAGATCTAACGCTCGTACCAGAACTTGTTCGGTATCATTGGATTGCACGACATAATACATTGGATTGTCATGGTACAGACGCACCCAAGAGACCTTCCATGGATCAGGAATCCTCGGGTCTGTCCGGTAGAGCGATTCCACCGAACCCGATGGAAGCACCGCCCCCCTGGTTTGGCGATCAATGGACGAATAGGAAACCTGTAGTGTATTCACCTCATTTTCGCCTATCGCACCCTCTCTATATAGAAGGTACTGCCCTCTTCTCAACGCCAGGAACTCCTCAGTCAACTCGAGCTGGGTGACCCCCTCGTCCCGCACGCGGATATCCAGCGGTGAGGTTGTCGAGGTGGGAACCCGGACCGTAGGCGATGCCGTCCGGGTGGGCGGGACAGTCGCTGTCGCGGACGCAGCAGGTGGTTTGGTCATCACCGGGGTCGGCGAAGCAACAGCACACGAACCCAACAAGAGCGATAAACAAATGGACGATAGGGTATTTTTCACTTTTCTTCGATTCTCTAGACTTTTCACGAAAAGCTCCTCCACAGATCCTTATTTTGTGACCCAGATGCCGTTCATGCTGCTCATCCCTGAGTGTTTGAAGGCAAACCAGAATGTCTCATAATCATAAGTCTCATAGCGGTTCATGAAGGGGTTGTAGATGCGCACGAAGGCCCCTGTGCTGTGCAAATC
>JBDRPT010000019.1:0-99444 GCA_043826785.1 Chloroflexota bacterium
AATCAAGATGATCGGTCCCTGAATATGTTGGCGGAAGTGCTCCAAACCATCCAACAACTTCTCAGTATCAATGGAACCATCAAAATGTCGTTTGTAAATCTTGCCCGAAATCGTCAAACCGGCCATTGTCGAAGTTTCACGGCGGTAACGGCCATGCCTTTTCAATTGCGGGGTTTGGCCTTTGGGTGCCCAAGTAAAACTCACTGGCTCCACGTAGGAGACCCCAAACTCATCTTCAAAGACGACTTCTGCGCCGAGCTGCTGCGCCTTTTTTTATCCTCGGCCAATCCTGCTTGAGCCAAGCCAGGATCAATTCTTCATCCCGTTCGATGGCGCGTGGGTCTGGTTTCTGCACACTCCAGCCCATCTCATCCAATAAGCGACTGATGTAATTTTGATGATAGACAACACCAAATTCTTGCTCGATCACTTTTTTCACACGGGCCTGGGTCCATTGCTCTGTCGGAAAACCTGCGGCGATGGCTCCTTGTTTCAACTTTTCAGCCAATTGTTTTTTGGCTTCCTGGTTCAACTTCGGCGGTCTGCCGGTGGCTTTACGCAGTTCCAGGGCATGCGAACCATTTTCCTGCAACTCTTTGTTCCACTTGCTTACCGCAGCCTCGCTGACACCCAGAGCCCGGGCGATTTGCGCCTGAGCCATTTCACCGGCTTCCAGCATAGATACACCCTCTGCGCGTCGTTCTGCCATTTGTGTCCGAGTTAGTTTTTTGGGTAACCATGTCATCACCCAATCTTAACCGATTTATATGAATATCAATAGCAGAAGGCGGATGGTCATCGTCAATCTCCTGAGCCTGTTGTTGATAAGGGATGGTTACTTCCACGGTAGTCCCCTTGCCTCTGCCGGTATGGATCTCGAACTTGCCACCCAACAGGGTTGCGCGTTCCTCCATGTTCTTCAACCCCCATGATATTCGGCCGTAATTACTGGCGTTGGGATCAAACCCCTGGCCATCGTCTTTCACCAGAATGCGGATTGCATCGGTTGTATACACGAGGTTTGCCCATGCGGTCGATGCCTCAGCATGTTTGACCACATTGGTCAGCGCTTCCTGCACGATGCGGAAGAGGGAAGTTTTAATGGCCGGGTCGACCTCCCGCTCCTCCTCTTCGATGTGGACGTGGATATTCAGATTTGTGCGCCCTTCCAGGTCATGGGCGTACCAGCGTAAGGCAGATGGCAGGCCAAGGTCATCCAGATGGGACGGGCGCAGGTCGGCGATCAACCGCTGGAGCTCGTCGAGCGCATGTGCCGTCAGGTTTTTCAATTGGCGCAGGATCTGATTGACCCGTTCACTATTTGGGGTCCGGATCAATCCTGAAAGCCCTCGCAACCCCATCCCGATCGCAGTCAATGCCTGGCCGGTCTCATCATGCAATTCGCGCGCAATCCGCTGGCGTTCCGATTCTTGGGCTGTCATCACCCGCTTGATCAGTTCCCCGCGTAGCGACTCGCGCTGCTCTGCATCCCGGATGCGGGCTGCCTGCAGGGTGGCGATCTGACGGTCGATCTCCACCTGGAATGAGCGCAAGAATCGGACGATGAATATCGATGCGATGACAGCCATCCCGGCGCGCAACAGTTGGATTGGGAACCCAAAGATGACAAGGAAAAGCTCGCTATTGACAAGGTCGGAAGGGGGTAACGCGCTTGGCCGGGTGAAAAGCTGACCGATCACCCCGTACCAGCCAAACGCCACGGCAGCCCACAAGGCATCGTTACCAAAGCGCACCAGCCCGGCGCGCCGGAACGCCCGCTGTTGCACAACCAGGCCGATCGCCGCCAGGGCTCCAGCCGGGATAGCCAGGGTATACCGGCTCCACACATCCGCGATTGTCCAGATGTCTGCCGCTGGGAATTGCCCCCGGAAAATCGCCAAACCAAACACCCAGACGGCCTCCAAACCGAGGGGGATAAGCATGACCACCCGTTGTGCCCCCTCGGTTTTTGCAAGCAGGTAACTCCCAAATGCAGCCAGCGACAGGAAAGAAAAAGCCAGCAGGCCCAGGCGGATTGCCTCGGGGATGACAGGCTCTGTATGACCCATCACCTCTTCCATATGGATGAACATCTCTATCCATTCATGGGTCCCGTGTAACAGGCCGAATATTGCCAGCGGTCGCAGCGCCCGCTTTAATCGTGGATCAGGGGAACGCCCGCCCTCGATGGCGACCACCAATCCCATGCTGAAGAAAGCCAGCCCGTAAAAGAAGTAAACGACGATGATGTAATGGAAATGCATATCTGCCAGCGATTCTAGTCGGGGCGTCGCAAACGTATCCCGCATGTCCGACAGAAGGCATCGCCTGGCTGTGAGCGTTTGCCGCATTGATGGCAGTAGGCCGGGTCAGATGTTCCTGTGGATTCCTCCCGGCGAGGGGTGTGGCGCTTTCTCCTGGCTTGCTTCCCTGGTTTATCACTCTGCCAATAGGTCAGGGCAGCAAACAGGCCAACGCCAATCAAGACAACTCCCAAGCTTCCTAGTACCCAGGGGACATACGGGGAAATGGATACCCGCCCAGCAGTATCGGTGTCCAGTACCCCCGCTGGTCTCACCTCAAGACCGGATACAGTCAGTGTATCGCTGGATTTTTGATACCCTATCGTCAGCGTAAATGTCTGGCCTGCCGGGAGAGGCCCGACTTCACCCTCATAATAGAGCAGGTTGTTCAACTCTGATTGGACTTCCGCCAAAGGAGGCGCCGTTTGGACAGCGGTTGCCCCACCCGGCCGCTGGAAACTGATCTGCAGGGCATCGGTGGCATAATCGCCGGGCCAGGTAAAGACATATTGCCGGTCTGCGCCTTGTTTCTGCAATGCCGGGTCATAATACTCCAAACGGATCGCCCGGTCGCCAGCCTGCATGCGAATGTTGATCTTGAGCCATTCACCCTCGAGACGTGTGTCATACTCCACGCCCTGGTCAGTGACCAACTCGACCGTCGTACCGGCAGCAACCACATACGGTTGCCCTGCTGCAGCCGGGATCCGCAAGGACAGGTCAGCGGGTGCAGGAGACTCAGCAGACAGGAGGAAATCATAGATGACCAGCACGCCCGGTTGGTCATATTCGGGCCATATTTGGACCCGGGCAATTTCAAAAGCTATCTCTGCCTGCGCACGGGCACAGACCGGCAAGGCAATCACGACTGCCAGGAACAAAGCAAACAAACACCTGCGCACCAGACACCTCCAGGATTGGATTCTTTTATAATCTTACCATGTCCGATAATTTGGGGGAAGCATGTAAGATTAATCCCTGAGGCCGCGCACCAGGGACCACATTGCCCGGTTGACCGGGGTCGGGATACCCTTCGCCTCCCCCAGGCGGACAACTTCCCCACAGATGGCGTCTATTTCGGTCGGAGCGCCGCGCAGGATGTCCTGCAGCATCGAAGAACGGTTTGGTGCTGTCCGCTCGGCGATAAGTATTGCCGCGCCAGCGGGGTCATCGAATGGAAGAGCAATTCCATATGCCCGGGCAACCATCGCAACCTCAGTAGCCAGGTCGATCATCAACTGCCGTAAGGATGGGCGCTGCAACAATTCACCATTCGGAACCTGTACGAGGGCTGTCAGCGGGTTGATGGCCGCGTTGATCACCAGCTTACCCCACAGGAGGGAGATGGCATCTTCGACAACGGTAACTTCAAACCCGGCCAGGCGTAGGCCCTCCTCCAGCGGTCCGATCCGGGGATGGGCTTCGAGGGAAATGGTCCCCTCCCCGCCAACCCGGACGATCCCCGGGCCGAGCAGGGTCGCACCCATGGTTGTCACGCCAATGGCAACGCGCTGCGGTCCGATGGTCCGGGCAAGTGTTTCCCGGTTGCCCAAACCGTTCTGGAGCGTCACCGCCAGACTGTCTGCGCTCAGACAATCTTCCAGAAGACCAGCGGCGCGTTCTGTCTGCCAGGCTTTGACCAACACAAGCGCCAGGCTCGCCTGACGACACTCAGAGGCGTTATCCGTCGCCCGGACAGGGGCAACCTGCTCCTTCCCGTCAAGACCGACCAGCCGGACACCATGGGTGTTCAACGCCTGGACCGCTTCCAGCCACGAGCCGAGCAGAGTCACATCGACTCCCGCAGATGCCAGGCGCGCAGCAAACAAGGTTGCCAGCGCCCCGGTTCCCAGAATCAAGATGGATGTGTCCACGGCGGGTCACCCGGTCGATTCTGCCAACATCCCCTCATCGATCAGCCGGGTCAGCTCATCCCATTCGTCATCCGGCATCTCGATCAGGTGTTCGGCAGCCGGGAACGCACCCGCATGCACATCCGCGATAAAGGTCCCGAAGGCTTTCACCATCTCCGTATAGAGATCGGCATATTTCTTTACGAACCGGGGAGTGAAGCGGTCAAAGATGCCCAACAGGTCGGGTGTGACCAGTACCTGGCCGTCACACCCCGAGCCGGCCCCAATCCCAATGGTCGGGATGGAAAGCCGCTTGGAGATCAGCGCCGCCAATTTTGAAGGTATAGACTCGAGCACCAGGCTGAAACACCCTGCGCCCTGGAGCAGGAGGGCATCCTGAATCAGACGGATCGCCGCTGAGGCTGTACGTCCTTGCGACCGGAAGCCACCCAACTGGTGCACCGATTGGGGGGTTAGCCCGAGATGCCCCATCACCGGGATGCCTGCTTCAACAATGGCCCGGATACCGGGCAAGCGTTCACGCCCCCCTTCCAGCTTGACGGCATCCATGCCCCCCTGCTGCAAGAACCGTCCGGCATTGCGAACTGCTTCTTCGACGGAAACCTGATAAGACATGAAAGGCATATCGCCGGTCAAGAATGCTGCTTTTGCGCCGCGTGCCACTGCCCGGCAGTGGTGGAGCATA
Organism: Chloroflexota bacterium; assembly: GCA_043826785.1. Classification (GTDB taxonomy): domain Bacteria; phylum Chloroflexota; class Anaerolineae; order Anaerolineales; family Villigracilaceae; genus JBDRPT01. The sequence goes on from JBDRPT010000019.1 coordinate 4,863, forward strand.
TCCTCCATGGTTACCGGTAGTGTGGTTTCGTAGCCCAAGACAACCATGCCGAGGGAGTCGCCGACCAGAATGGCATCCACGCCTGCCCGATCCATTGCCAGCGCGGTGGAATAATCGTAGGCGGTAAGCATGGTGATGGGTTCTCTACGCTCTTTTTTCTGGCGCAGATTTAAAGTAGTGACTTTTTTGCGTTCTGTGACCGCAAATGAGACTGGGGAGTTGGTTGACATGGTACCCTCCTTTACAGGTAGGGGCCGTTCCAGTCCCGTCGAGTGCTCCTCCCTTGATTTTCCGGGTACCGGTAAGCCGATAAGAGATTGGGTTTTGATCCGGACTGTCGCGTTCAAACGATACGCGCAGGTAGGCATATTATTCCACAGAACCTGCTGACATGCAATCTTTGCGTTCCGGTAATTTTTGTTCTATAATAAGGGCACGAGACAAGAACTTTTCTGACAATCGAGAGGAGATTTATGAGACGTGCAGTGAGTTTTCTTATGGGTGTCGTGTTGGGCGGCTTAGTCGGTGCGACCCTGGCCATTCTCTTCGCCCCCGAATCCGGCTTGGAATTGCGGGCAGAAATTAGTACACGGTCACGCAACTTCGCCGATGAACTCCGCCTCGCGGCGTCAAGCAAGCGCATCGAGCTCCAGGAACGCTTGGAATCCCTGCGCGCCCCCAAGGCATAATTAGCTCTAACGGTACAGCACAAGATCGTCCGCTTGGGCCCGGTCATGCCACCGGTTGGCGCGCCTGGGTGACAGGTGGACGGTTCTGTTTGACCCTGGTGCTCTCAGAACAGACGGGGCACAATGTCGACAGAATAGTAACTGCAGGGTGCTGACGATTTGTCAATGCTACTACCATCCAAGACAAACCCGAGCATTGGGTAAATCGGCAAGCGCTTTTTCACTATCCGGCTTTGGTAGCCCTGCCTCCGTATAACTATTAAAGTAGTAATTGTTTTTATTTGACGAAATGGGATAGATTAGGTATAGTGATTATGTCCGGAGGCACAGATGAGTAAATTGCGCGTACTACTGGTCGAAGACAATAAGGACAACTTCGAGTTGGTACGTTTTCTGCTTGAACGGGCTGAATATGAAGTCCTGGCGGCAACCAATGGTCTGGATGGATTGGCGATAGCCCGCCAGGAGAAACCCGACCTTATCTTAATGGACCTCTCTCTCCCCGAGCTTGATGGTTGGGAAGCAGGCAAAATACTCAAGGCAGACCCTGAAACCGCCGGAATCCCCCTGTTGGCCCTGACGGCGCACACGTTACCCGGAGACCGCAAACGCGCCCTCGAAGCAGGGTTTGACGGATATATATCCAAACCGATCAATGTGCCCGGTTTCGCGGAAGCGATTGCAAACGCACTCGAGAACAAACCCGAATAAAACAATGTCAGATCCGATTGAAATCCCCAAGAATCCACCTTCAAACCCCAAAGAAAAAAAAGGATTATCCTCTGAAGCATGGGTGGCGATCATCACTGCAGTCATTGGACTCGTGGGAACTATCATCACACTCATCATCACAGATACCTATCCGAGGATTCTGGACATGCGCCTCACCCAAACAGCCGAGGCCCGGCAGACCCTGGCGGCAGGTCAAATCACGCCTACGCAGACCAACGAGCCTGCGGTCGGGCCGACCTGGACAGCCACCGGCGAACCGTCATCCACGCCCACCCCGACAGCCACTGCTTTTATCACCAATACACCCACAATCACAGCCCCACCGCCAGGCCTGCAGTTCTGCGTCAATGTGTTTGAGGCCACGAGCGTATGGGTTCGCGGGGGACCGGACACTACTTATCAGGCTGTCGGCACATTGCTCAATGGAGCTTGCCTGTTTTTCGACGCAGCCGACCCATCTGGCATGTGGCTGAGGATTTCCCCCAACCAATTTTCATACCCACACCTTTCCGGTGCCTGGGTGCGCCGGGACTTGCTCGGGCTATTCAGCCCCGCAAATCTCCCGGAAGTAACATTAACCCCCCCGCCAACGGGCACTCCGGAACCATCGCCAACCCCGACTCCGCAAGGATAAGACGGATACTCCAACCCCTACCGGGAATACCAAGGGACGGTTGCAGACTGTCCCAATGCTTATTTTCTGATATATTAGCCGTTTGTCTGATCAATTATTGCCACGAGGTCTGATATGAAACAAATCTGCGTAATCGGTGTTGGGTATGTCGGTCTTGTTACCGGGGCATGCTTTGCCGACCTTGGAAACCGGGTCATTGCCCTTGATGTCAACGGAGAACGCATAGCAGGGCTCAGGAAAGGGGTCATGCCTATCTATGAACCCGGTCTGGAAGAGCTTGTCGACCGAAATGTCGGCGCAGGAAGGTTGACCTTTACAACTTCCTACCCAGAAGCGCTAAAAGACACCGAGTATGTTTTTATTGCCGTTGGCACACCGTCAGCTGTCAATGGCAAAGCGGACTTGCAGTATGTGGCTGCAGCTGCCAGGACTGTTGCTGAAAACATGACTGTCCCGGTGATCATCATCAACAAATCCACGGTCCCCGTCGGGACCGGTGACTGGGTCGCCGATATCGTCAACAAAGCCCAGCCGAAGCCAATCCCATTTTCGGTTGTCTCCTGCCCCGAGTTCCTCAGGGAAGGGACTGCCATTGCTGATTTCATGAACCCGCATCGGACCGTGCTTGGCTCGCTCGACCGGGAAGCTGCGGAAAAGGTTGCCCGGCTACACCTGCCGCTGCGCGCCCCGATTATCATCACAGACTTGCGCACGGCGGAAATGATCAAGTACGCATCGAATGCCTTCCTGGCGACCAAGGTGTCATTCATCAATGAAATCGCGAACATCTGCGAAGCGCTTGGGGCGGATATCAAAGAGGTTGCTGCTGGCATGGGATCCGACAAACGGATCGGATCAGCGATGCTGGATGCCGGCCTGGGTTGGGGCGGATCGTGCTTCCCCAAAGACATCAAAGCGTTGATCTATATGGCCGAGGAAAATAATATCGAGCCGCGTTTGCTCAATGCTGCCACCGAAATCAACCACGAACGTCGCAGCCTCGCCCTCCAAAAAGTCGAGACCCTGCTGGGAAGCCTCCAGGGAAAGGTCATCGGCCTGCTCGGGCTTGCCTTCAAGCCGAACACCGATGACATGCGCGAGGCGCCATCCATCGATATCGCCGAGGGCTTGATTGCCGGTGGAGCGTCCGTCCGGGCCTATGACCCGGTGGCGATGGACAATGCGCGCAAGTATTTGCCTGCGGTTGTCATGTTCGCTGACCCATACCAGATGGCAGAAGGCTGTGATGCGCTGGTCGTGGTCACGGAATGGAACGAGTTCAAGCAGTTAGACCTGGAACGCATCAAGACCCTGATGAAGCAACCGGTATGTTTCGACGGTCGCAATATCTACCAACCCGAAAAAATCCGCGCCCTTGGATTCCAATACGCCGGCATGGGCCAGGGAGTCGAGAGAAACGGAGCATGACCAACCAGGGCAACTCGATGAGCGAGCGCCCCCCGGTCTGCGACTACGAAGGTTCCGATTATCAGTCTGCGTTTTGGGACCAGGGGGGACGGGCGTATGAGGACCGCTGTGAAGCGCTTGCTCTCAAGCGCCTACTCCCCAAGGGCGGTCACCTGTTGCTCGAACTTGGAGCTGGAGCAGGGCGCAATACGCATCGCTATGCCGGCTTCGACAAGATGGTCCTTCTGGATTACTCGCGCACCCAATTGCAGCAGGCGCAAGCCCGCTTGGGATCCGGGGAGCGCTACCTCTATATTGCTGCCGATATTTACCGCCTGCCTTTTGTGGATGGACTCTTTGACGCTGCGACCATGATCCGGACCCTTCACCACATGGCTGACCCTTCAGCAGCGTTACGGCAAGTGCATAACATCCTCCAACCCAATGGGGTCTTCATCCTGGAATATGCCAATAAGCAAAACTTGAAGGCCATCCTGCGTTATATTTTTCGCCGCCAGGCATGGAGTCCATTCAGCCTGGAACCGGTTGAATTCGCCGCGTTGAATTTCGATTTCCACCCCAGGGCTGTCCATGGCATATTGACCAAGCTGGGGTTTCAGATAGATAAAATCCGCACTGTTTCCCACTTCCGGATAGGGTTGCTGAAAAAGATCGTCCCGGTAAGTCTGCTGGCCATGCTGGACGTCCTCATCCAACCCACAGGCGCATATTTCCAATTCTCGCCAAGCGTATTCCTGCGGGCACGCGCAAGCGAAGGGAAGCATACGGCTGCGGTGGGAGATTTCTTCAAATGTCCGCAGTGTAACCATGCGCCGTTGGTGGACCACAAAGACCACCTTGCCTGCCCAGGCTGCAGAGCTGAGTGGTCATTTGAGGGGGGGATTTATGATTTTAAAACGCCGAGGCGATAATCCTTCTTCAAAATAAAGAGGATCGAAATGAAATCTCGACCTCTGACCTTCTCACTTCTATTCCTCAGGTAACATTTCCATAGTTTCATAATTATGGAGTCCGGAGACCAGGGTACGATAGACTTCCCTTTGCCGGCGGTGAGGTCAACAGCAAGATGCGTCTCATTATGCGAAAGCGATGCTCTATGTTACGATAGCGCTGGCTACCTGTTGCTCATGGTTCGCCCCTCGTTCCGTGGTGTGAGCTTAAGCATACCAGACATCAACCACTATTTTCGCTATTTTATCCGGTAGAGATAATTGTTTCAAATTGTCGTCTTCATGTCAAATGGAATCAACTCACATTCTCGCATACAAGGGCTGGAATTGGGTGCGATAGAGAACGGCATATAGACCTTCGTGAGCGAGGAGATCGTGGTGAGTCCCTTGTTCTAACAGTTCGCCGTCTTTTAAAACCAAAATTACTTCAGAGGAGAGAATAGTGGACAAGCGATGAGCAATTACAAAACTAGTTCTACCCCGCAGAACGCGAAGCAAGGCATCTTGGATAAGGGATTCTGAAAGAGAATCTAGGTGAGAGGTGGCTTCATCGAGGATAATGATTTGAGGGTCTTTGAGAATTGCGCGGGCAATTGCGACGCGTTGCTTCTCACCACCACTTAGCCGAAAACCTCTCTCTCCCACCATGGTGTCATAACCATCTGGCAACTCGGTGATGAATTCATGAATATTAGCAGCCCTAGCGGCCTCGATCATTTCATTTTCGGTTGCATCCAGACGAGCAAAAAGCAAATTGGCTCTGATGGAGTCATTAAACAAATAAGTTTCTTGGGTTACTATCCCGATATTTCTGATGAGGGAAGGTAAAGTGACATTTTTGATATCCAGGTTGTCAATAAAGACTTGACCTTGAGTTGGATCGTACAGGCGGGGAATGAGATGAGTCAAAGTGGTCTTTCCTGCTCCGCTTGGGCCAACCAGGGCAACAAGCTGCCCGGGTTGAATCTCGAAGCTAATATTTTTCAGCGCCCAGCGTCTATCACGAACAGTTGCGGTGTCCAAATTGTTTCCAGACTCTGAAGCCTCCAAGCCATCTTTGGCCGGCTGGGGCCTAGGAGAATCCGAGAATCGGTCAAAACGGGCAATGTCTTCCAATTTTGAGAGGTTGCCCTCTGGCGTTGAAGAATAATCAAAGCTCACGTTCTTGAAAACTACCCGGCCACCCACTCTGGGCAAAGAAACTGCATTGGGGATTTCCTTTATCTCTATTGGTAAATCCAAGACCTCAAAAACGCGCTCGAAGCTAACCAGGCTATATGCAAATTCAACTGGCGCATTTGTAAGAGACATCAGCGGATCATATATCTGACCCAACAAGGTCGCACATGCGACGACGGTGCCAATCGTGAGTTCGTTATTCAAAACCAGAGCCCCACCAGCCCAATAGACTATACCAATCACTAAGGATCCAATTAATCCCAATAAACTAAAGAAACTTTGCCCGATGACCGCTGTTTTTACTCCAACTTCACGAACGCGATTGGCATTGAGCTCGAACTGTTCGGCTTGTCTTTTCTCCTGACCAAAGATCTTTATCAATAGGGCCCCACTTACTCCAAGGACTTCATTTTGCATCGCATACATGTCTGCAATTCTTTCCATGGCCTGACGCCGGAGGCCACGCAATACAGCGGCTACCCGCTTTGCAGGCATGATAAAAAGGGGGAGAATGATTATGCCCAACAAAGCAACCCGCCACTCAATTGTGGCGATCGCGATAAATGCGAACCCAAAGGAGAAAATGTTGGAAACAAAGTTCATGACCGTATCGGTCACGGCGGTTTGGGCCCCATTGACGTCGCTGTTCAATCGAGACATCAACTCGCCTGTACGAGTTTCAGCAAAAAAACGGATGGACATATGTTGCATGTGCTTATACAACATACGACGGAGGTCAAAGATAATATTTTCCGATAATCGGGATTTGAGGAAGGTCGTCCAGACAGTGCCAAAAGTTATGAGCAGTGACGCGGCCAGGAGACCAAAACCCAGCAAATGGAGCCGGGGGACATCCCGGTTCGGAATGGCTTCGTCAATAAGATTCATGATGAGGATTGGCGGCATAACCACCGCGATCGATGTGATGACAGTAGACGCCAGCAGACCCAGGTACAATGGCCAATGTGATCGTGAAATAGCCCAGATACGCTTCAGCATTCCGGGGCGGAGTTTTGGGAGCTTGCGATCATCATTCATAAAAAATGAAAACCAGCCTGTGCCAATCATGGACTAACCTCTCAGATTGAACGATTTTATCTCGGCTTATCAAGCAAAGATCAACGAATGTGGACGGATAATATGGATTTGACAGTCACGTGCTAAAATCGCCGTCCGAAATCCATTTCCTCGCGCAATGTCTCACCGTCAGAGGAACAGCAGCCTCAAAAACCTCATCCGGGATGCGGGGCAAATCAGGCGGTTGTAAACAGCAACCATTTTCTGCCGGCTCTTTGCAGAATGAAGGCCGTGATGAATATTACGCAGGCGGTTAATGCAAGGATCAGCAACTTGGATACCATCCAGGGGCCGAATTTGGCAATCGCGATGCAGATATCTTCAACATCCTCGCAGATGATGCTTGTACGGGAAAATAGATACATGCTGCCGGTGTACTTCCCCTTCGTGGTCATTTCGAAGACCCAATACCCAAGCGGAATGATATAGGCGGCCGCGGAATTCTTAAGCGCCGTTCCTGTGAGCATTCCCATCGTGCCGAGAAAGATGGCTCCCGGAATGGCCACCAGCAGCATTTCGGCCCAATCGAAATGTACGTAAGTCAGGTAGAGTTGACCCGTCAGCAGGAGTACAGAGAGTACTGTCAGAGCCGCCGCGACGGATAAGCGTAACAAGAGCACCCCGCTTCTGGGATAGCTTTTTGTCAGCCAGATATCTGCCGTCCGGTTTTCCCATTCCATGGAAAGAATGTTAGAGCAAATGGCAATGCCGAGCAGGGGAGAAAATTGTTCCGCTATCCTCAGAGCCCAAAAATTTCGAACTTGGTCGGCAGGATCGCCTGTAAGATAGATAAACAACGGCAGCAGGATCGCGATCAGGAACGCCGCCAACAGGTTGACCCGCCAGATCAGACGGGCTTGGTATCCGATCATGCTTAAAACCAGGCTTCGTGCCATGGATTTCATATCAGCGCCTCGCTTTGTTTCCAGAACCTCAAATCAGGCCGTCTTTCACTAATCCGCATCGCCGCCAGCCCCCAATAAGCTTCCCTGCCTGCGGAAGTGAGTGAATAGGCGGGCAATCAGCCACAGTATCACGGCGGCAAGGGTCAGATACAGGCAACGGTTCAGCAGGAGAACGGGAAGACGGGCCTGGACTAGGAGAAGGCTGTCACGAGCTATAGTTACGCCAGACCGGATCAACCAGTACGAGAAGAGCTTGGCCGTAGAAGCCCCCTGCAACATCCCCACGTCCATTATGCAATAAGCCCAATAGAAGAAGTAGAGCAGCAAAGTCGCGGCCCCGTTCCGGACAATTAAACTGGCTGCCATCACGAAAGCAGTGCCATACGCCAAAGATAACAGCATCCATCCCGCCAAGGGCATCAGGAAATCTGCGAGCATGAACGTAAGTCCATACCGACTGGCTTCTACATACGTCCACACCATCCCAATGGCCGCCATAGGTGCCACAATCACCCCCCAACTGCAGACCACTCCCAAGTACTTCCCCAGAATATATTGCCAGGATTGATAGGGAAGCGTGTTCAGCATCTCTGTTATCGCAAACTGCCCGTCCCTTTGCCAGACGAACGCGCCAAGGATGCTGATGAACAAGGCGGCCATCAGTCCCAGCAGATCGGATATACGCCATGCTTGAAAGATGCTGAAGCTAGCCACCTTCATCGTTTCCTGGGCTTCCGTTCCAAAAAATTCAACAAGGAACGGGTTCTGGCCGGAGGCCAGCCCCGCGCCACTACTGATCCCTGGTAGAATCTCCCCGAACAAAAATGCTGTCAGAAACACGGCAACGAGCCAGAACGCCAAACTGCGGCGTTGAATTTTAAATTCGTAACAGGCAATGCTCCACACGGTTTTCATCGGCCCACCTCGTCCTCCATGAGATACAAGTAACCATCCTCGATGGTTGCCTCGGCGGGCACTGCCGACGGCGAGGGGGCTGCGTCACTCAGCGCCCGAACCTGCCAGACATCATCCTGCCGGACGGCGCTCACGATGTGGGCGCGGGTTTGCAACTGGTCCAACTGAGCCTGCGATACCGTTAGAGTCCAAACTTTACCCGAAGCCTTCGCCGCCAATCCGGAGGGTGTCCCTCTCATCAGGATCTCGCCCCTGGACAACACTGCCAGGTCTGCGCAGGCGCTGGCGACATCTTCCACAATATGAGTTGAGAGAATGACTGTTCTCTCCCCACTGATAGTTGCCAGGAGGTTCCGAAAACGGACCCGTTCAGCAGGGTCCAGCCCGGCAGTGGGTTCATCGACGATCAGTAGCAAGGGATCGTTGATCAAGGCCTGGGCAATGCCCAGGCGTTTCTTCATCCCGCCAGACAACTTCCCGGTGCGGGTGTTGCTCTGTTCGAGCAAGTTGGTACGTTCCAGCGCCCCGTGAATACGCTCCCGGCGCTGGCCACTCATGCCACTTAGCAGCGTAAAGTAATCCAGAAACTCATAGACTGTCAATTGCGGGTACATGCTAAAGTTCTGCGGCAGATACCCCAAAACCTTGCGAATCTCATTGGGCGCTTCATGGATCGATATATCATTGACTAAAATGTCCCCCGAAGATGGCGGAAGAAGGGTCGCCATAATCCGCATAAGGGTGGTCTTCCCGGCGCCGTTCGGCCCCAACAGCCCAAACATCCCGGCCCCCAACTCAATGGAAATCCCTATCAGGGCCTGGACGCCCCCACGATAGGTTTTTGTTACGTTTTGGATGCTTACTTTCATACTTTATCTCCTCGATAGTTCTCCAACCGCCTGACACGCAGATGGGGAAGAATGGCTGGATGATTTCTGCCACCGTATAACGGCTTTGACCAAGCTATCTAATGAAAAAAAGTCCATCAAGGATAAATCTTCATCGTCAATCATTAGGTTGAATTTGCGCTGTAGTGTGTCAAGTATGAGCATAGCGGTTTCCCCGTTTAAATTAAACACGGGATCAAGAAGAGCGGTTGAGTGGAGCAGCAATACCTCCGCATCAGATAAATTCAGAACATCTGCAACAACGTTTTTAACCGAGTTCAGGAGAGCATCTGCTTGAGTCGAAATCGCCACAGAGTTGAGTTGTTGTTGATACCTTTTGATATCCATTCGAATTGTTCGAGAGTAAAGGGCAGCTGAGAGGTGCTGGGGAACCTTGTCGTCAGTATCAGATTGTAATGCGTTAGCTATAAGGAGATCAAGGACTTGTGAATATGTGGCGCGCGGCGCAGTTTGTCGGATGAGAGTGATTATTCCTGTAATGTGCGGAGCAGCATAACTGGAGCCGAAACAGAACAAGTACTTGCCGTTGAGCCCGGCAACGCGCTGATGATCCCCCCGGGCGATGAACTTGCGGCTTTTTTCTTCCCAATGATAACTATATCGGCCGGAAAGAGCACCAGCAACAACCCCAAAAACATCAGGGAGACTTGCCGGGAGGCTTTGTTTGCCATGGTTGTGACATGCGCTTACGACTAAAAGGTTGGCTTCATTGGCCCGGCGTATTGCGGCCTCAACCTCATTTTTCCGGTGAAGATGTGTTGAACCCATACTCAAATTGAGGATATCAAGATTTTGCTCGATGGCCCAATCAATAGCTTCAATCATCCTATGAATGGACGATGTGAGTCGTTCATCCAAGATCTGGATATTGTAAATTTGGGCCGCGGGGGCTTTCTTGTGTATGATGTAGGCTACGGCAGTCCCATGCCCGACGATGTCGATGTGAGTTGTGGTGGGTGGGGTTACTTCGCGGCCTCGCCGTGTATTTGTATTCAGCAGAGATACACCTGCATGGACACATTGCTCAAGCGCTGGGTGTGATACATCAATACCGGTATCTGCAACACCAATCTTTACCCCTTTTCCATCCAATTTTTCAAACTGTAGTGGCGATGCTGGCATGATGTTATCTAATTATCCCCAAACCAGCTCCGACAAATCTTGTCGGAAGCGGGAACATTCTTGAGGGGGCGCCAAGTGATCTCCGGTACGTTCGTGATTCTCCCCCATGCAACCCCCGATGCAAAAATACCTGACCTCACAATCGTGACAACCCGGCCTGTGGTCAATCTGGAAACTCTCCACCAATTGCCGATTCGCGCCGCGATCCATGATGGCTTGGAAAGAGTCCGCGCCCAGCAGATTCCCCATAAGAAACTGGGGGTAAATTAACACGGGGCAGGGAAATACGTCCCCATTCGGCATAACCGAGAAAGTAGATAGGCCGGCGCTACACTGCATTTTGGCCACTAACCCGGTTCTTGATTTGATTTGTAACCAGCGTTTGTAGTTTTCATCGTCCAGTTGTTTCGCGTCCTCTACTTTTTCCCGATAAGCTTGCGCCATTGGTTGAACGCTCTGGTGCAAAGGTATATCGAACTCTTCCCGATGTTCTTTACCCCGCCCGGCGGGGCTGAAGGTCCGCAACATATAGTTCGTTCCAAGGTCTTTGTTTAGCTTGGCAAAAGCAGGCTGCAGGTGATAATTATCCTTCGTAACCACCATGGAAGTTGCAATATTCTTAATGCCTGCATCCTGAAGATATCTAATTCCCCGAATAGTCCCGAGAAACGTCCCACGGCCTCGAATGGGTGCGCACGAGGCTTCGTCCACGCCGTCAAGACTGATGTCAAAGGAATCCACGAGATTTTCTTCCGCTATGCTCTTGGCTAAACTTTTTGTGATCAAAGTGGCATTGGTCTGGACAACGATCTGGCCAGCATACTTACTTCGAGTTTGCCTCAATAGTTCGAGGATATCCGCTCTAAAAAAGGGTTCTCCTCCGGTGATGTCGATGCCGCGAGGATTAAGACTGATGATTTTCTCGAGGATACAAATAAGGTCAGACAAAGGAGGGTGCGCTAATTGCGAATCCGGCCCGGCATTTGCAGAACAGTGCCGGCATCTGAGGTTGCATTTCAAGGTCACCAACAGGGAGACAGAGTCGTGTTGGCCGCAGAAGCCCCTGGGATGCTCCGACTCCAGATTGGATCCCAGGGGGAGTAAGAACTTGGCATCCAGTAATTTGGGCAATAATTTTGCCAGGATTGCTTTTTCTTTCCCACCAAACTTAAGAACAATCTCCTCGACAGGCACCATCTGATCAATATCATTGAGTACGAGATGGCAAAGGTCAGACCGAACCCTCGTCCAGGCGCCGTTGGCGAGATTAACTAAGACAGACAATTCGTGTCCCTCGAGGACCCTTACAGTTGAATTCAGCCTGACTTGCACGATAGAAAGGTCTCCCTGTATTTTTGCAACCTGCTTTGAGAGAAATTTCCACGTCTGATAGTGGAGTCGATTTCTAGAAAATCGGCTCCACTAACGTTGACTTACAACTCTCTAGGCAATGTTAGCCTACCACCAACACGTCCAGAAGCAACTGATCTCGATACGACAGCCTGCTGCAAGTGAACCTCTGTTCATCCATCGAATGCAATCGGTCCAGCATGCAGCGCCGTACCCGTAGACTTCAGCCTCTTCACCGGGCTGAACTTTGTCTTGTATCTCAAGCGGTGTCACTTCGAATTCCACGTTTCTCACCTCCTTTCTTGACAAAATGTTGGCGCACATCCCGGGGTTCCACGTGCGTCATATACGGCCGTCAATCGTCATGCCTTAAGGCTTGATCGGAGTTTTCATCTGGGCGTGAGCGCTGATGGGTGGACAATCCGCTCATTTTGTACTTTTCGAGAATGCGAAACATCATTTTTTCGTAGGCGCAATAAAACGGAGACGGTATGTCCATCTTCCCAGTCATGCGCATGTTTAGAAAGGTGCATCTTCCGCTGTCGCAAGTGGAGAAAAGAGCGCATCCCTGGCAGGCAGACCTAGTAAATGGCTGCTGGTCAATACGATGAACTTTTTGGGCGCGATCAGGATCTATCCCAGAATAAATATCTCCGATTACAAAATCTGGATTGTCCACCTGATAGGAACAAGGGTAAATGCTTCCATTCGGCCCGATTGAAAATTGGCTATTGGTTAATCCCGCATTACATGGGCTTTTAGCTATTTGATTCAATCGTTGTTCGATTGGCCCGATTCTGACCTGTCGCCCGTGATTTAAATATGAAGGCAACCAGGCAAGAATCTGATCAAACTGTCTTTCGCACCGATTAACGTGGTCTTGCGTCCAATCGAGGTCGAAGAAATCAGGAACCGGTTTAATGATTTTGAATCCCAGATCAGCGAGATAATGAATACTTTCGGCCAAGTAATCGACAGTCTTGGATGTAAATGTCATCCGAGCAACAGTTCCGGGTAATATTTCACTCGCCAGTCCAATCCCAAGATTTACATCTTCAAAAGACCCTTTACCATTATGATATTTGCGATGAACATCGTGAACAGATTTTGGGCCATCAATGCTCAACGACATATGAAAATCATGTTCCTTAAAAAATTCCGCGATTTCAGGAGTAAGCAGAGTTCCATTGGTGGTAAGAATAAACGAAACAGGAAAATTGATCTCGGCGCATTGTTCTGAGACATAATCTGTGGTTTGTTTGATTGTGTCTATGCACAATAACGGTTCACCACCAATAAACCCAATTCCAAGGGTCCTGACACTTTCCTTTCGGGCAGTATCCATGATGAATTTTGCACTATCCAGCGCAAGTACCGTAGACATTCGTTTTGCGCTAGGCGACGATTCCGCGTAACAGTAGTCACAGTCTAGATTACATTTCAATGTGAGACACAAATTGATTAGCACTTTCTTGCCTTCCCTGAATTTCGCTAAATTTCAAACTTCCTGTACTGACTTTTCACATGCTTAAATGCACATAATCATCTCCTTTTCTATCAACTCTATGATGATTTCTACATATTATCAATTCGGCTGTTACTTTTCAACTAGTGAAAACCCTGGTTTACCAACACGTCTACTGGTAATTCATTATCCTGGCCACGACTTCCCGACTCGACCTGACTTCTAATTTATTAATAATATTAGAGATGTGAAATTCTGTTGTTTTAATAGATATTGCCAGCTCATGTGAGATTGCTTTATTAGCAAAACCTTGAATTAAAAGGTTAAGGACTTCTTTCTCACGAGGACTCAAGTTTTGCATGTCCTTCTCTGATAAAACGCACCGGGATAAAGATTTCGTTCTCTCCCCAGTACTGACCTCTCCTGCCAGAGTAACATACCGAATAGCATCGATGAGTTCTTCACTTTCCAATAACTGTCCATTGAACTTAATAATAAAAACTGCCGGCAAATTTAGGTTACTACAGAAGATCCCGAGTAAAAAGGTTTCTTCACGATTCATGTTCTCCTTATTCAACCCATTAAGAAATGCTAACCATTTAGCCTCCATCAATATAAGATTAGGATGTAATCTTTCTATAAATTCCCCCACATTCTCCTTGTGATTGATTTCAGCAACCACTTGGATATTTGGTGCATTGCTAAGGATCGCGTGAATAACTTTACGTACCAAAGGATCTTCATACACAACAAGAATATGGATCATTTCGGTAGCCATATTAATCATCACGGCTATTGGACTTACGCAAAGGTCATCTAAATAGCAGGCGACTTGAGTTGTTGGCGCAAATAAGCGGAGAGCAATTCATTTATATTGCATGGGAGGCTTCAAAACAGGCTCTAAAATGAGCCTTAGTAGGCCCCAAAGTAAACTATAAACTCAACCCACCCATATGTTTGTCGTGACGATTAATTTTCATCGCCAATTAATTGATATCCTTCTTAACTGCACTGGAAAATCAAGCTGATTTTTCTACCACCCAAACGTGGGATAGCCCTAGGCCTTGCAATGGCGATTTTTCCGCGGCTTGCAAAAGTCCGCGCAGGAAGCGACCGATCACTCCAAAGCGGGCGATGAGGTTATCGTAAGCGCCGAATATGACCCTCTGCGAGACGACGACCGCCGGCAACCCGGAGAACAACTTGTTTAGATCCCCCTGCAAGTAGACACGCACATGGGGCGCCAGGCGTTCCCGCCAGCGACGCGGCAGGTAATTCACCAGGGGGATGTTCCCGAAACGGTACCTGCCGCGCCAGTAAATCCCGTGGGTTTCAAATGGGTATCCCCGGTTGGGAACGAATACCACCGCCCGGCCGCCTGGTTTGAGTACCCGGATGATTTCCCTTACCGCCTGGGTATCGTCCTGGACATGCTCAAGGACTTCATGACTCAGGATCAGGTCGAAAGTCCCATCGGCAAACGGCAGGAGCTCACCGACAGAATTAATGATCCGTGGCGACCGGGTACCGGCATCCGCGGCGCGCGCGAAGTCATACTCCAGTCCGACCACCCATCCGCCCAACGGAGCCATGCGTTCAACATACATCCCCACCCCGCAGCCATTATCCAGGACTCGACCACGGATGCGCTCGCCTGCTGACTGAAGGATCATTTCCAGCCGTCGTTGCTGCCCGGCGCGCCAGACGTAAGAAGGCTCACCGCGCAGTGCTGCTTTGGCGAGATCGCGTTGGTCCATGCGAGTAATTATAACCTTGCATCCCCACCGGTTCTATGCTAGAATCATGAACGTCGCAATCCAATACTGCAAGCACCGGAAAGTGGGAGCCCCCCACTTTTCTGCATGTAATAGACCGTTTCCACGGGGAGTTGTTGCTAGCATGAAAAATGAATTTGCCTTGGCTTTCAACGAGGTGCTGGAAGAAAAACAACTGCCGAGAGAGATCATCCTGGCCGCGATCGAATCAGCGATGGTTTCTGCTTACCGGCGTTCAGTGAATGCCTCCAGCGCCCAACTTGTTGAAGCAAAAGTAGACCCTGACAGCGGTCAGGTGACCATCTTCGTCGAAAAGGAAGTCGTCGATGACGTTCAGGATGAACGTACCGAGGTCCTCCTGGATGAAGCGCGCCAGGTGAACCCTGACGCGGTTCCTGGCGACATGGTCGTTGTTGAATCCACGCCGAAAGACTTTGGCCGTGTGGCCGCGCAGACAGCTCGCCAAGTCATCCAGCAACGGATCCGCGAAGCAGAGCGCCAGGCCCAGGCGGAATATTTCGAGCGCCAGGTCGGTGAGATTATCAGCGGGATTGTCCAGGCGATCAGCACATCGCAGGGTGTGACCATCGGTCTGGATATGAAAGCGGAAGGGGTGATGCCGCCCAACCAGAAAATCCCTGGCGAGAGATTCCGCGTGCATGACCGCGTCCGGACCATCGTGCTGGAGGTCAAAGATACCCCGCGCGGGCCGCAGATCATCCTCTCTCGTTCACACCGCAACTTCCTGCGCCGCCTGCTCGAGAACGAAGTGCCCGAGATCTATCATGGAATCGTTGAGATCCGCGCGATCGCCCGCGAACCGGGGGCGCGCGCCAAGGTCGCGGTTATGGCAACCCAGCAGAACGTGGACCCGGTGGGTGCGTGTGTCGGCATTCGGGGTGTCCGCATCCAGGCCATCGTCAAGGAACTCCACGATGAGAAAATTGATATCATCGAATGGAACCAGGATCCGGTAATCTATATTTCAAAAGCGATCAGCCCGGCGCGCGTCTCGGGTGTCTATCTCACCGAAGCGGAGCGGACCGCAACCGTCGTTGTCCCGGAAGACCAGTTGAGCCTGGCAATCGGACGGGATGGGCAGAATGCCAGATTGGCAGCCAAGCTGACCGGCTGGCGGATCGATATCAAGTCCTTGCCCGAGGCAGCAAGCGATTCAATCGTCAAGCTGCAAACCGATCCCACGCTTAAAACCCTGGCGGAGGCCGAACAGGCAAACGTCCCCGCTGTCGAGGGAATCCTAACCAAGAAGGCGGAAGGACGGCCGGTCACCCCGGAGGAGTACCTGAGCCTGGTTCAATTCATGGACCGGGTTGAGCGGCGCACTGTCGAGCAGAAGAATGCCGAGGCTGCCGCGGAAGAAGAACGCATTGCCGCAGCCCGGGCAGAAATCCCCGCCGTCGCTTTTGAAACCGAAATTGAGGCCCTTGGCCTGGCAGACCACATGCACAATATCCTCACTGAAGGCGAGTTGCGTACCGTTGGCGATTTGATGCTGGCGATGAAACTCGATCCCGATAGTGTCCTCGGCTTGACTGGAATCGGTCCCAAGTCTATGCAGTTGATCGAGGCTGCGCTCGAAACCATTTCGTTCCCCGAGCCAGAACCGGTGGTGGAAGAAGTGGAATCTGTTGAAGAAGCCCTTGTGGAAGTTGCCGGAGACCCCGCCGTCGTTGAAGAAGCTGGCGAATTAATTGAAACGCCCCAGGCTGAACCGGTAACCGAAGCCGAGGCGGCAGAAGAAAAGGTTATGGCAGAGGGAACCGATGAAGAGAAGGATTTCGATGCCATCTTCTCGCTTGAGAGCGTCGTAGCACAAGCACCGATCGAAGAGGAAGAGGACGAAGAGGCCAAGAAGAGCAAGAAAAAGAAGGGCAAGAAGGACCGCGTCATCGAGTTCGACCCGGATATTGGTGAAACTGTATCACGCAAGATCCATAAGCGCGACGGCGATGGCTGGGGTGATTGGTAGAACCAAGAATTTGGTCACCAACCCCTTGGCGACGCTAATAGATGTAACTGACGAATAAAAAGGTGTCTGGTAAACCTGCAAAACGACCTAAACATATTCCGCAACGCACCTGCGTGGGCTGCCGTACTGTATTGCCCAAGCGGACCTTGGTCCGGCTGGTGCGTCAAGCGGAAGGCGTGCAGATTGACCCGACAGGCAAGCTTGCCGGACGGGGAGCATATTTGCACAATCAACGTTCCTGCTGGGAACGAGCCATAAAAGGAGCGCTCGGACATGCGCTCAAGGTCACCCTGACTCCGGAAGAAATCGAATCATTCCAGCAGTACCTGCTAACACTGCCGGAGGATCCTGGAGCCGGAAACGCATAAGGTGCGTATGGGCTGATGAGATAATAACGCTCAGCAGGCACCCACAAGGTCCCGACCCCAGCGTACCGCCCCATGAGGAGCGGGAATACTTATCGATGGAATTATAGGAGGTGCCATATGAGCGAAAACGGGCATAAAATTGAACTTCCTGCCACGATCATTGTCCGCGAACTGGCACAACGAATTGACGCTAGCCCAATACAAATCATTAAAATCCTGATGAAAAACGGCGTAATGGCCAATATCAACCAGGTAATCGACTACGATACTGCTGCAATTATCGCCGCAGAGTTAGGCTTCGAAACCATCCTGGAAAGCCAGGAAGCTCTCCAGGAAGAGAAAGAGACCGGGGAAGTCCCCGTCTGGCGCCAGAAGATTGCCGACGAAGAAGAGGACCAGTTGGTGCCTCGACCGCCGGTTGTCACTATTTTGGGGCACGTGGATCACGGCAAGACATCCCTGCTGGATGCGATCCGGGATACCAAAGTCGCCGCCGGAGAGACCGGTGGGATTACCCAACACATCGGCGCGTACCAGGTGGAACTCAAGGGACGCCAGATCACATTCCTCGACACACCTGGGCATTCGGCCTTCACTGCCATGCGCGCCCGCGGCGCTCAGGGTGCAGATATCGTCATCCTGGTTGTGTCTGCAGATGATGGCGTCATGCCGCAGACAAAAGAAGCCATTGCCCATGCCCGGGCGGCGCGCGTTCCGATCATCGTTGCCCTCAACAAGATCGACAAAGCCAATGCCAATCCGGAGCGGGTCAAGACCCAGTTGGGCGAGAATGGCCTGGTCCCCGATGACTGGGGCGGGAATACGATTGTTGTACCCGTGTCTGCCAAGCAGAGACAAGGCATCGAAGACCTTCTCGAAGCGACCCTGCTCGTGGCGGATAATACTGATATTCGCGCCAATCCAAAGGGGAAAGTCATCGGCACGATCATTGAAGCAGAGTTGGACAAATCGAAGGGGCCGGTGGCCACTCTTCTGGTCCAGAATGGGACCCTCGAAACAGGGGATATCGTCGTCGCCGGCAGCGCCTATGGACGCCTGCGTGCCATGTTCGACTACTTTGGGCGGAAAGTCGATAACGCCGGGCCTTCCTTCCCGGTCTCGGTGATGGGCTTGAACAGCCTCCCCAGCGCAGGAGATGTGTTCCAGGTCGTCGACTCGGAGAAAGAAGCCCGCCAGATCATCCTGGAACACGAAGAAGCGATCAAGAACCAGGCCACTGCCCAGAAGAAAGTGACTTTGGAAGAATTGTTTGCCAAGTACAAAGCCGGAGAAGCAAAAGAACTTAACCTGATCCTGAAAGCCGATGTCCAGGGTTCGCTAGAACCGATCGTCAACGAGGTCACTAACCTGGCCAAAGGCGAAATTGCCGTCAATGTCTTGTACGCCGAGACCGGCAACATCAGCGAGAACGATGTAATGCTGGCGTCTGCATCCCACGCCATCATCGTTGGATTCAACGTCCAGGCAGATGCCTCTGCCAGGCGGCTGGCAGATTCTGAGGGCATATCCATCCGTCTTTACGATATCATCTACCGGTTGACTGAGGATGTTGAAAAGGCGCTCAAGGGCATGCTGGCCCCTGAATATGCCCAGAAGGTAATTGGCAAGGCAGAAATCCTGGTGGTTTTCCCGGTCAGTAAGCTCGGCAAGATTGCCGGCTGCAAGGTCCGCGAAGGCGAGATCCGCCGGAACGCCAAGGTGCGCCTGCACCGGGGCAAGGATATCCTGTTCGAAGGTGAGATCGCTTCGCTCAAGCACGAGAAAGATGATGTCCGCGAGATCCGCCAAGGGTTCGAATGCGGAATCCACCTCAAGAATTTCAACGATATTGCAGAAGGTGACATCATTGAGTGTTATGTACTGGAGATAATCAGCAACAATTAGCAGTCAATTGAATTTAAACTATGCCAACTAACGTCCGACTCCAACGCATAGCAGACCGCATCCGCCAGGATCTCTCGGAGATGCTCATCCACAAGGTGAGTGACCCGCGTCTGCACCAGGTCTTCATCACCGATGTGAAAGTAGACCGAGAACTGGCTTTTGCCAATATTTATGTCTCGGCAATCGAAGGTGTGACTCGCAGTGCGGAAATCCTAGAAGGTTTGGAACATGCCAGCGGTTTTTTGCGCCGTGAATTAGCCGCGAGGATCGAACTGCGTTCTTTCCCGCGCCTGCGCTTCCATTGGGACCCTACCCTTGAGAACGCAGACCAGATCGAGCGATTACTGGCTTCATTACGTAACAATGAGTGATCTACAACAAGCCATTAAAGAAAAATTCCAGGCTGCTCAACACATCCTGATCGTGTCACACATCCGCCCGGATGGTGATGCCATCGGGTCGATGCTGGCGCTCGGCCTGGCCTTGCAGGAAATTGGCAAAGACGTCCAGATGGTCATGACGGATGGCGTCCCGTCCACATTCAGGCATCTTCCTGGAAGCGACCAGATCCAGGGCAAGGCAAAAGGGGATTTCGACCTGGTTGTTACTGTGGACTGTTCGGACATCAAGCGGACCGGGTCCAGCCTCGATGGGCGCGGCCAGCCCGACATCGTCATCGACCACCACATCACCACTGAACCCTTCGGGACCCTGAACCTGATCGAACCGGACGCAGTTGCCACTACTTCGGTGCTTGCCCGCCACATGCCAGAATGGGGTCTGCCGATAACAACCCCGATAGCCGCCAGCCTGATGACCGGGCTGGTCACCGATACATTGGGCTTCCGGACGGCGAACACTTCCCCGGAAGCATTACGCCAGGCAGCCGACCTGCTCGAACTTGGCGTGGACATGAGCGCGCTATACTTCCGCAGCCTGGTGCGGCGCACTTTCACAGCTGCCCGCTACTGGGGTGCCGGACTCTCCAATATCCAGCGGACTGATGGTATCATTTACGTGGCACTGACATTGGATGATCGCCAGGCATCAGGGTATACAGGCAACGATGATGCCGATTTGATCAATGTCGTTTCATCGATAGACGAGGCAGATATTGCCATTATTTTTGTTGAACAGAACGAACAAAAAGTGAAAGTCTCCTGGCGCGGGCTGCAACAGCATCTTGATGTGGCCCAGATTGCCAAGCAGTTTGGTGGCGGAGGTCATAAAGCCGCCTCAGGTGCCGAGGTCCGCGGCAGCCTGGCGGAGGTCCAGGAGCGTGTCCTGCGGGCGACCCGCAAGAGCTTGAATTCATCATATTCCACAAGTGTCTGAACTCAACAGGCGCTTGTCGGTCATTCAGGAGGTTATGAAAGTTATGGAAAGTCAAGATATCAAGAATGCCATCTCTGGCATCCTGGTGGTCGACAAACCGGTCGGCATGACTTCGCACGATGTCGTCCAGATCGTCCGCAATGGTACAGGTATCCGCCGAGCCGGACATACCGGGACCCTCGATCCGCGTGCCTCAGGCGTACTGGTTGTCCTGATCGGTCCGGCGGTCCGGCTGAGCGAATTCGTTTCGGCCTCGGACAAGCGTTACCAGGCCATCGTGCGCTTGGGCAGCACCACCGACACGTATGATGCCGATGGGCAGTTCACCCGCCAGGGCACTGCGCCGGTAGATGTCACCGAGAGCCAGTTCGAGGAAGTTCTCAAGCAGTTTATTGGGGAGATCGAACAAACCCCGCCCCCCTATTCGGCAGTCAAAGTCAAAGGACGGAAAGCCTACGAAATGGCCCGCCAGGGAGAGGAAGTGGTACTCGAGCCGCGCAAGATCCAGGTCCACCATCTCGAGGTCCTGGAATGGATGCCACCGGAAGTTGTTGTCGATGTCCATTGCTCTTCTGGAACCTACGTCCGTTCACTGGCCAATGATGTCGGAAACATTCTGGGATGCGGAGCTTACCTGGTGGGACTGCGGCGGACAAAAAGCGGCCGCTTCACGCTCCGGGATGCTGTTCCACTGCGTAAATTGCAGGAGATGTTCCAGTCTGGCAACTGGTACCAGTACCTGATCCCTGCAGCTGAGGCACTGGCAGACTGGCCGGTTGTGGAGCTTAACCCCGACGAGGTCGAGGATGTCACCCACGGCCATCGTGTCAAGGCTGCGGCGGACGCCAAACCGGGTCTGGTGCGCGGCGTCAGCATGGCCGGTGAACTCATCGCCATCATGGACCTGTCCCAGGCCGAGGATGGTACTCCGGAGTGGCAGCCAAAGAAGGTGTTCTTCTCATAAGCTGTCCAACTCGGTAGCGTGACAGCACTCAAAGGGACACGGGAGAGGATGAGGTAAGCTCGCTCAGCTGATATTCTCCTCATGGCCGTGTCCCTTCTCCGTTGACCTTCTTGGTCTGAAATGACCCACGTACAAAGCCTCGACAGCATTACCCTGGTGAACTCCTGGCTGACCATTGGCATCTTCGATGGCGTCCATCGCGGCCACCAATCTCTGCTGGACCGCCTGGTGACGGGGGCCCAGGCTGAAGGGAATCCGGCAGTGGTGCTGACGTTCCATCCTCACCCGGCAATCGTCCTGGGCAACCAGGGCGACTTTAAGTTCCTGACCACCCCGCAGGAACGGGCTGAGATCCTCGAGTCGCTGGGGGTGGAGGTTGTCATCACCCAGCCTTTCGACCGCCAGCTGGCGGCTCAATCGGCTGAGACATTTATGCGCCATCTCTCCCGGACCCTGGGAGTGGAACGGCTGATCATCGGCTACGATTTTGCCCTCGGTCGGGGCAGGGAAGGCGACAGCCAATTCCTGACAACGCTCGGCAAGAGTCTCGGGTACAGTGTAGACCTTATCTCGCCGGTCTCGGATGACACCGAGATCATATCTTCCAGCCGTATCCGCCAGCACCTGGCTGCCGGCCAGGTCGAGCAGGCTGCTTTGGACCTGGGCCGGCTCTATTCCCTGCAAGGACCGGTGGTCCATGGGGATGGGCGTGGGCGGCACATCAACATTCCCACAGCAAATATTGAAATCCCGGAAGGCAAGATCGTCCCAGGGAATGGTGTCTATGCCTGCTGGGCCAGGGATGGAGCCCAGCGTCATGCCGCGGTCACCAATGTCGGCATCCGCCCGACCTTTACCCCCGAGAAGCAATCCGTCAATGTTGAAGCCCATCTGCTCAACTTCGAGCGTGACCTGTATGGACGAGAGGTTCAACTGGAGTTTGTCGCCCGCCTGCGTGACGAGATGAAATTCCCCTCCGTAGATGCGCTCATCACTCAGATCCAAGCCGATATCGCCCGCGCTCATGATTTTCTGGCCTGAGTTGTCTCAACCTCGATCGCTCTTCCCTGGTAGATCGCCAGGGATTTTTTAACCCCTTGAATCCCACCATGGTTTTCTCTATACTGGAAGCACAGCGCGCAGCGGCTGTCGGGCAGCATTTGCCCGTCTTGTTCATCTCAAGGAGATTCTTATGGCACAGGCCGGTATCCACAGTCTTGCAGGCATCGCGGTCCGGAGATGGATGCCGGGACGCGAGTGGCTGCTCCTCGGCATCATCCTTGGAAACTTGTTTCCAGACACAGATAACATCGCGGTGGCGGGAGCCACGCTCGCCAAACTCCCTGTTGAAGGCCTGCACCGCACCTTTACCCATAGCCTGTTCACCAGCGTCGCCATCCTTGCAGTATTCTACCTGGCTGCGACCATCGCCCGGAAACCGCGCTGGTTCAACCTCGGGATGGGGCTGGCAATTGGGGTGGTGATGCACATCGGGCTCGATCTGCTGGTCTGGTTCAACGGTGTGGAGGTCCTGTGGCCGATCCCATCCTGGATCAATCTCTGGGAGGGGTTTCACCCCGCTGCGACCTTCGAAACCCTGATGCTCTCCGCCGAATTCCTGTTCTTTGCCCTCTACTTTTTAAGCCTGGACTGGCTGAGGCGCAAACACAAGACCGATAGCGATTACCGGGCCATCCGCACTTGGACATGGATCCAGGTCGGGCTCTTCATTGTGCTGACAATCCTCGGCTTTGTGATGGAATCCGGCTTCTTGACGATCGCCGGCGGGCTGTACCTGGTCTCGCTCTTCCTGGCCATTGGTGTGACCATCCGGATGCGAAAGACCATCGAGGCGATTGCATGATCCTGGTCATCCGCAGCACGCATAAAAAAGCCCGTTGACTTACACAACAATTTCGTCTATAGTACTCACGATATACTGCGAAAAAAAGAACCCACCGTGTGCTGCTTAATGATCTGAACCAAGATTACTATAACTTCGGGCGTTTTGGTTGTTCAAGGCTCACATATATTTGCATGCAGCAGTAAATCCCCCTGTCAATGGAGCTCCGATGAACCAGACTTCTCCAACCAACCCACCAGGAATGCAACAATATTCCCGCATGTCTGAGATAGCCCGGCTTTTGCGCCGGGTAAAGCTCGGTGCGAATAATTATTACTGGATTGCCGGTCTCTCCGTCATTAACTCGCTCATCGCCATCTTCGGCAATGACACCCGCTTTGTCATCGGTCTGGCTATCACCCAGGTGATCGATGCTCTTGCGAGTATCATATCCGAAGGCACGACCGGCAACCTGAGAGCCAGCATCCTGACCTTGGGTTTTATTCTTGACATGGTCATCGCCGGGATGTTCGTGTTATTTGGTATCTTTGCCTCGCGGGGCAAGCGTTGGGCGTTCTGGACAGGAGTGGTCCTCTACGCTGTTGATACGCTCTTGCTGCTTGCCGTCATGGATATCTTCGGGATCGCTTTCCATATCTACCTCTTGTGGGGAGTAGTGAGCGGCCTGGTCGCACTGCATAAACTCGATAAGATCTACAAGGCCGAGAGCCCGCTCGATTTTCCCACTGACATTGGCCCGTAAGCTGCCCACATTTTTTATCGCTCAAAGGATTATCGGTATGCCTACCCGTCAAATCTACCTGCTCTCCCCAACAAAACTTAGTCCTGAGACGATAGCGGTTGCATTTGCCAAGACTTCCCGCTCCCCGGATTCTTTCCGGGAAATCGCCGCTGCGTTGAGCGACGAAACCAGCGCCCAGTTCCATGAGAAATGGGTCGTCGGTTATGGACACTCTTCGGTCGCTGAACACGCCGTCTTGCACATCGCTATCGAGAATGTATCCCGTCTGGCTGTCGAGTGCATCGAGTCCAACCGTTTGGCTTCTTACACAGAGAAATCCACCCGCTACCAGAAGTGGAGCCCGGAAGACTTCATTGTCCCACCCGAACTGGATGGCCATCCCTTGGGAGAGACGTATGCTCGCACCTGCCGACTCCTTTTCGATACCTATTCGCAGTCGCTTGTGCCGGTCCGCCGGAGCATTGAGGCGCTCCACCCACCTCGTCCCGATGAGTCCGAAGAGGCCTGGGATCGGCGCATCCGGTCACAGTATATCGATTCGTGCCGGTTCCTCCTGCCGGCGGCATCCCTCGCCAACCTCGGCATGACCGCCAATGCCCGCGTGCTCGAGAATGCCATCCGCAAGATGCTTTCCCACCCGCTGGCGGAGGTACGCCAGATCGGCGATGAGGTCAAGCGCGTTGCCCAGGGCGAGGTCCCCACCCTGGTCAAGTATGCCGATCCGGTGCCGTACCTGGGCGAAATAAGCGAAGATTTCGCAGGCAAAGGACTCGAGCGACATCAAGTAGAAGCAGAGTGGTGCCGGCTGATCGACCACGACCCCGACGGCGAGGCAAAAGTGCTCGCAGCAGCAATATACCGTTTCAATGAGATGCCGTACACCCAAGCGTTGGAATGGATCCAATCCATCGAGCCGGAAGAACGTGCCAGGCTGGCAGAGAGCCTGCTCGGTCGCCTGGGACAGTATGACATCCCCCTGCGGGAACTCGAATACACGGTTTACGTGTTCGACCTGGAACTGGACCAAGGGGCCTATGCCGAATTCAAGCGCCACCGCATGATGACCCAGACACCCCAGGCATTGACGGCTCGACTCGGGTACGTCACTCCTCGCCAGGTAGTGGAGGCCGGCTTCGAGGTACCCTACCGCCTGGCGATGGAGGCGGCTGCTGAAGCCTATGAAAAGTTGGCCAACTGGAATCCACAAGTCGCCGCATACCTGGTCCCCAACGGCTTCAACCGGCGGGTACTGTTCAGCATGAACCTGCGCCAGGCCTTCCATTTCTGTCGTTTGCGTGCGGCACCCAATGCACACTTCTCCATTCGTCGTGTAGCACAGCGGATCGCCGAGGAAATCCGCCGGGTTCACCCCTTGTTAGGCACCTGGATGGCCCTGCCGGAGGAAAAGTCTTGGCAGGATATTGAGACGGATTTCTTCGCCTGAAGAATTAGCTGAGTCGCCGAAATCAGCATCATTTGTAGCAGATATCAGCCCCAGCGGTCCCCATACGCAAAAAACACAAAGCCTCATCCCGAGATCAAGGATCGGGATGAGGCAAGTTCCTCTTCTTGGCTAATCTCTTCCTACAACATCCCACCGGCGATAATGCCGAGCAGCATCAACCCGCAAAAACCGAGCAGGAGCAGGCCATTCACAACCAGGCCGATGATCCCGAAGACCTTGCTCTGTGCTTTTTGGATGACCCCTCCGATCCCCAGGCCCAAACCGAGGACGCTCATACCACCGCTCGCGCAGGCCATCAAGCCGATCACTGTCATCATGTTTTCGTACAAACTGTAACCGAAGGTCTGTGGGGATGAGAACCCCGCAATTGCAAAGGTGATGCAAAGCAAAAGACTCGCCAAAATCCCAATTACGAATGAAATGATACCTAAAACAGAGTGTTTCGGCAGGTCATCTGGCAGCGGTGGGGGAGAATACGTATTTTCGTACATGGTTGACTCCTCTGGGCAAGTTTTTATCAGTATATATTAAATATCGCATCTATACAACAAAAAGTGGGCATCAGACAGCCGCCTTCAAGACAGGTTGTAGACTGACGGTTTACTCGTGGAATTCTTCCACCTGGTAGACCAGGACATCTAGATGCTTGTTTTTCCACGTGTCTGGGTCGGCGCCCATCTTCAAACATAAACTGCTCAAGAATTCCGCCTTGTCAGGGACTTTATCCCACACCTGAGGTAGGAAGGTCGCCCGCCGCCAGCCATCGCGCAAGACAATGCCATCGACACCCGGCCTGATTATCGCGAGCAGATTTGCCGAGTCCGTGTAATCCAACCGCACAGGGGCAGTCAGGCGGGAAATTTCGATCTTGATCTCGCTTAATTCGTTCTCCTGCACTGGCGGGAAACGATAGTCCTCAGACGCCGCTGCAACCGCGTGTTCGCGGACATCCTCCACCAGAGACTGGTAAGGGTCCAGAGCGCCGATGCAACCGCGCAGACTCCCATGCGCGGTAAGGGTGACGAACGAGGCCCCGTCAGCATGCAGCCGCGGGGTCAATAATGCTGGATCCAGGTCGGGTAATGATTGGCCGCGTACGTGATGATCGATCGCCTGGCGGGCCAGTTTCAGCAGGAGGTCCTTCTCTTCTTGGTTGAGTTGATCTTCCATGGTATTGATCCGATCACACCTAAACTATAGCCTTCTTCGCGGAGGCTGGGTTGAAAATGCCGCTTCCGATCCCCTTCAGCATCATACAATCTCACCGGCTTGCCGTCAAGAAGTATTCGGGCTGTTTCCCGGACAAGTTGATTCTGATCGATTCGGGTCAGAAGTCGATACCAAGGAGCAGGAACATGTCGGGTAGTCGGGTGGCCAGCCTGGACAGTGAAATCTCTGTGGTTGTCCCCAGCGTCGAGGAACCACACATAAGAAATTATGGTATTTATTTTACCTTCGCATCTGCTGCTTTTCAGAACACTGCAGTCACTTAACCAGAAAAGACAGCCCGGCGATCTCTTGATGCACAGGGCTGTCTCTGGTCGTTCAGGGTGGAGGGTTAATCTTCTTTGCGCTTGGCCAGCTGGTGGTCAAGCATCAATACGGCAGTGCCATGGGCATTGTCCAGCTCCAATTGCTCGACGATTTCTGTCGCGCTTTTCTCTTCTTCGACCTGTTCGCTGATGAACCATTGCAACATGACCTGGGCGGGGTAATCTTTCTCTTTCAAAGCCAGTTCATAGAGGGCATGGATGGATGCGGTCACCTTCTGCTCATGGGCCAGGACATCCTTGAACACATCCAGGCTGGACTTCCACTCGGTCTGAGGTGCAGCGATTGCCCCGAGGAGGACACGTGCCCCCCGGTCGAGCATGAAATCGTAAAACTTCATCGCGTGCTCACGTTCTTCATCTGCCTGAAGCCGCAACCACTGGGCGAAGCCCGGCAGGTTATTGTCTTCAAAGTAGGCTGCCATCGAAAGGTACACATAGGCTGAGAAAAATTCTTTGTTAATTTGTTCATTGAAAGCTGCTTGCATTGACTTGGAAACCATACTACCCCCCTGGCAATAAGATATATATGACCTTATTATACTTGTTATGGGTTTTTCAGACTGTTAGCATATTGATAGAATTCCCCCGCGCGAAAGCGCCAGAACACGATGAGGAGCGACACCTTTTAAAGCGAAAGGCCAGGCAAGTGTGGGCTGGCCCTACTCACCATCTCCTTCGCCGCGGTCATCTGCCCCCGCAGGCTGCTCGACTTTGATGACCTCACCGTGGATATCGATCACGATCTTGAAACCGGTCATTCCCATATACGCCCGCCCTTCTTCCGGGATGCCGAATTGTAAAAGCTGGTCGAATTGCTGATCCAGGTTTTGCAACTGATTTTGGATGATGGCTTTTGAGAAAATATCTTCCGTACCCATCATTTTGGCAGCCTGCGCGCTGAGCAAATCCTCGTTGCCGCTGATCTGGTGGCGCATCATTTCCAATACCTGACGGTCCACTTTCTCTGAGGGGATATGACGTCGGAATCCGTGATCATCGATGACGTAACAGGGTTCATCACCGACATGGGCCACATCCACAGGCCGGTCGAATTCGTCAATCACCAGGCCAGCAAAAAGAGGTTGTCGGGCCATGCTATCCACTCTGCCGACCTTCGACGATTGCCAACATGGTCGCAGCAGCAATCCCTAGCCGGGGATCCAGGCGGTGGTTGACATCCATGCTGAAATCCACCAG
Source organism: Chloroflexota bacterium (assembly GCA_043826785.1). GTDB lineage: Bacteria > Chloroflexota > Anaerolineae > Anaerolineales > Villigracilaceae > JBDRPT01. The sequence continues at coordinate 33,375 of JBDRPT010000019.1, forward strand.
CATTTGATAGCTGAACAAATTGAACTTCTGGCGCAGGTCTGCCACGCGCTCAGGGCCGATGGTGATATCGTAATTCTGAGGCAGCAGGGTGCCCAGTAGGAAGCGGCGCAGCATTGCTTGGCCAATGCTATCTTCGAACAACATGCCGATTGGCAGGTCGGCTGTATCGAGTAATTCCCACTCATCCCGCAGGATGGACCGGAGCCCTTTCCGCCGCAGCACGCCGACCTTCAAGTTGGTCGTGGAATCAAGCACATCATACGCGGCAGCAAAGTCGATGATGTTGCGCGACTTGATCAACAGTAATTCCTGCGATTTTTCTTCGTCGCTGTAAACCCGGATATCTTCCTTCAGCCGGAACATCTTCTGCTCGACGAACAACACCAGTTGGCCGTCAGGGGTAAAAAAACGCAGTTTGCCCGTCAGGGCAAAGACCTGTCGTTTAAGGAAATAGTGAGGATATTGGAATGCAGAATGCATAAAGTCTCCGTTTCATTCTCTATACGATTAAATGATACGCACCGTTGTGCCTGTACCGGGCCGGTAGAGGTACGGTTCTGCCACCGGGACGACTGGCAGGGTCCAGCGATAGATCCACCGGGCGCTGTCCGGGGTCATGTTGATACAGCCATGGCTGCGCGGAGCGCCAAAGTCATTATGCCAGAATGTCCCATGGAAGGCAACACCATTTTCGGTGATATAGGTATCCCAGGGAACACCGAGCAGGTCATAGGATGACGATACTCCGTCTCCACCACTCATCCGGGCGGTTGGCCGCTTGTGAAATGTGCGGAACAGGCCGGACGGTGTGGCATGGTAGCCCTGCCCGGTCGCGACCCGGGCGACAAATACCAAATGTTCAGCTTCGTATGCCAGGACGAGCTGTTCGGGCAGACGGACCTCGATGGTCTTATCATCCGTAGGGATGTCGGGGGATGTGAGGGTCAGTTCCTCGGCAGGAAGGATGCGGACATGCTCGGCAGGCAGGTAATACAATGACCGGTAGACATAGTCATAGGCTTTATACCATATTTGTCCATCGCGCCGATCCGTGACTGTTTCCAGGATCCAGTGTGTGGTTGCATAGTAAACACGTCGCCCCGCCGACGGAGTATGGTTAATCCCCCGGTACGTGTCACTGAAAGGGACCGTCACCTCACCGACCGTCGGTTGCTCCAGGCTGGAGACAGGCAAATTCGGTTGTTCTCGCACCGGCTGGACGCCGCCGGAATAAACGAAATCCCCGTTGTTGAGCCGGTACCAGAGTCGGTTGTAATCTTCCGGGCTGCCTGCGTAGACCCCCTCCGCTACATCCAGCACTGTGTCACGAAAAACGGTGCCCACCTGCGGGGCATGTAGAGATGGCGATTCACGGATCGGGAGTCGCGCCCAGGCAACGCGGCCTAATCGGGGCACCGGCGCGGCCTGTCCCAGGTCCGGTAAGACACCTGCAAACAAGGCCGTCAGCAGCCCGGCACCGCTCAGTTTTAGAAAATCCCTGCGGGTCAGCATTACTCGAAGATATCCACCCCAGTCCCGAAGCTCTTCAAGGCAAATTGTTCTTCAGGGGGGACAACCGGCTGGGACCAGCGGTAGAGCCATTTCGCAGCCCGGGAAGGCAGGTTAATACAGCCATGGCTTCGGGGACGACCAAAGTCATTGTGCCAGTATGTCCCATGGAGTGCAACACCGCTTTCGGTAATGTAACATACCCAGGGTACGCCCGGAAGGTCATAACCATTAGATGCCAGGTCGCCAGCGGCCATATGCCGGAACGGGCGTTTATGGAATGTCTGGAAATGTCCGAGCGGAGTCGAGTAGGTTCCATTGCGGAAGCGTGCCCCGGTGGCTGTACGGGTCATGAACACCGGGTGGCGACCTTCATAGGCAATCACCAACTGGTCGTCGAGGCGGATTTCTATCCGTTTGAGATAGTTCGGGACGTCCGGGGAGAGCGGGGCGAGTTCCTCGGGCGTGTAGATATGCATGTGACTGGCCTGGGCGTAATAGCGGACATCCTGCCACTTGTCGTCTTGGATCAGGTACCAGGGAGTCCCGCTATTGTCGGATTCAATCCTAACCACCCAGTGGGTCGTCTGGTAATACAAGCGGTAACGGACGGGTTCGTCACGCCCCGGGCGCCGGCGGGCATCCGTATATGGGACGGTCACTTCCGCCAGGACGCCCTGCGAGGGGATTGTTGTGACTGGCGTGTTCAAAATAGTCATCACTGGCTGGATTGAACCCGAGTACGTAAACCCGCCGCTCTCCAACCGGTACCAGACCCGGTTGTAATCCTCGTGGTTATCACTGATCACCGCTTCAGAGATGGGGAATACGTAATCCTTCCAATACGATGTCACAAGGTTGGCGCTGGTCGAGGGGGCATCATAGACTCTGATATTGCCATCCGTAACACGGCCCTGGCTGATCGGCTCCTCTCCGGCCCGGATTCGCTCCGGGAAAAGACCGGCACACAACAAGCCAAGCGCCCCCGCCCCGCTCAGCTTGAGAAAATCGCGTCTCGAAAGTAGACTCACAGCAGACAAATTCCTACCTAATAATGGATATTTACCAGAGTGCCCACAGAAGCCCAATTAAACAACCAGGCGGCTTCAGAGGTGCGCATATTCACGCACCCGTGACTCATGGGTACCCCGAAATTACTATGCCAGTAAGTTCCGTGGATGCCATACCCCTTGTAAAAATACATCGTATAGGGCACATCGGGCAGGTAATAACCCGGGCCGGCCATATCCGTATACAGGAGCTTTATGTAAACGTAATATTGTCCAGTTACGGTTGGTGTCTGACTGGTTCCTGTCGAGACGATGAAACTCGCAACAACGGTATTGCCCTCATAAGCATACAGCCGTTGGGCAGACAGGTCTAAATCGATCCAGCGTTCAGCGCCGGTCGGTGAATACCCGGGCACCGGACCAGATTGTTGGCGGTCGGGGGTATTGGTCGGCAGTGGCGTTCGTGACGGTGTGAAGGTCGGGGTGGGTGTGGGCGTATTCGTGGGCGTTGGCGATGGCGTGAAGGTCGGTGTGGGTGTGAATGTAGCCGTCGGGGTCGGGGTATAGGTCGGTTTGGTGATGTTCGCTGCTGCCCCGGGGAGCGTGGCGGTAGGCTGGACCTGTCCATTGTATCCGCGCAACATGGCAACTGCTGCCGCGGCATTCCCTGGCCAGAACACCCAGGCTGCCAGCAGACAGGTCAATAGCAGGAGCCCGATCCAGAAAGTAACCCCGCGGTACTTACCCGACCGAGAGCGGGATGTTTCTGGCAGGATGGAGCTCCGCCTGCTGGTCGAACGTTGGGAGCGGCGCGGCGTCGTATCTGCCAGATCCTCTTCATGTTGCGGAATCCGCGCAGTTGCATCTTTCTCCCCCTCCGCCTGGCGCAGGCGGCCAACTGCCCAACCCAGGCCCTTGCGGGCGGCCTCGCTATCCGGATTGATCTCGAGGACGCGTTCCAAGTAGGCCACACTGGCCCGCGGGCTGGCAACTGCCGCCAGGATCAGCCAGGCCTCCTCCAGGTCCGGGGCGAGGGCAGCAGCCTTTTCCGCCCACCGACGGGCATCCTTCCGGTTGCCCCGTTGCATAGCCTGGCGGGCATTCTCGATTGCCTGTTGAACGGATACCGGTTCAGGATTCATGTTATGGCACTACATTAGGCGTCGAGAGGCTCTCGTTATTCACATAGCATAGAATGCCGTTGACGATACCTTCGGCCACCAGGTCGGGACGCTGGGTTAATATGGCGTAGTCCAGGTTGAGGAAGCCGGTTTCGATAATCACCGCAGCGGTGGACGGATCGATTTCATTGAAGGCATGGTAATCTGTCATGTCGAGTGTGATGCTGCCCGAGTGGAATGACAGGCCGGTGCTCTGGGTATAGCGGTCGCGCAGGCAGGCGGATAGACGGTTGGTCAGGTTGGGATCGCGGTTGCCAACCGCGGCCGCAATTTTGAATCCTGTGGCTTGCGGATTGACGTACAGGCACGAGTCATTGTGGATCGAGACCAATGCAGCGCCCTGGTATCCATCGAGACGAGTATCAAACTCTTTCAACAAGTCGACCTGGAAACCCTGCGCCATCAACCGCTGTTGGACTAACATCGCAATTGTCAGGTTGACATCGGCTTCGGTCGTCCCATCTTCGCACACCGCACCGGCATCGTTCCCCCAGTGGCCAGATACGATCCCGATACGTAAGGAGCGTTGGGTCGTCGGTTCAGCCTGGAAGACTTGCGGCTGAGGGGTTAACAGCAAGGAGAACCGGTCGTTCAGGTTGTCGGTCAGAAATGCTGGAGTAAATCCGGTGAAAAGGGTCGCCAACAAGACTGCAACACTGAGAGTGGTTTGCAGGATACGTCCGGTCTGGAGTCCAGTCTGGGCGCGGGGCACCGGCATATTCGATGACATATGTTTCCGTAATAGTACCTTAATACAGCCCGAAATAGCAAGGGACTTTTGGAGCAACAAAACAGACCGATGATGGTCAAAAACTTCCCTTGTATCCGGAGAAAACGCTCTTGACCGGTGTCAAGCAGCCGTTTGAGCGGACGATCAGAGGTTCCGAAAACTCCTGTGACTGTGTCCAGGCAATTCGGAGCAACTTTTTCCCAAATCAGGCTGCAACTAGCGGCTATAATTAGAGCAGATAGTTGATTCCACTGGAGGTTGCGTATGTTGATCATCATCAGCGATATCCACTTGGGCGACGGCACGTTCGGCAAATCCATCTCCGCTGCAGCCTTCCGCTTGCTCGCAGACCGGTTGAAGGAACTGGCCCTCCACGCTTCCTGGCGTTCCGATGGCAGATACCGCCCCCTGGAGCAGATAGAAATCGTGTTGATGGGAGATATCCTTGAGCCCCTCCATTCCACCCGCTGGCTGGAGAAGGACAATGGCCAGGCCAACCTGACCCGGCCATGGACTGATCTCAAGGACCCGGATTATGCCGAGACGCTGGGAGAGATTACCCGCGCCATCCTGGCTAACAACCAGGAGACCGCCCAGATACTCAAGGATCTCTCCCGAGGCTTGCCTCTCCCCGCTGCAACCAGGAATGGCCTTCCAGCCATGGGCAAGAAACAGGAGGCGCGTGTGCCAGTGCGCATTTACTCCATGATTGGCAACCATGATTGGTATTATCACATCCCTGGTCCCGCATTCGACGCGATCCGGCAGGAAGTGATCGCTGCGTTTGGCTTGGCCAACCCGGTCACGCCCTTTCCCCATGAGAGCGAGGAGTTGGCTGAGCTCAACGACATCTTCCAGCAATACAAGATCCATGCCCAACATGGCGATGTCTACGACTCCTTTAACTATAACAAGGAAAAAGGCCGGAATGCAGCCACGATTGGCGATGCCTTCGCTGTGGAAGTGCTCAACCGGTTCCCGGTCGAGGCCGAACGCCGCTTGGGTGCGGACCTGCCCGCCGGGATCATCGACAGCCTGCGTGAACTGGTCAATGTCCGCCCGGTGCTGGCCACCCCGCTGTGGATCAGCGGCCAGTTGAGACAGAACAATATCCCTGCTTCGGCACAGAAGAAACTTAAGGCCGTCTGGGATGAATTGGCCGAGCAATTCCTGGAGCTGCCCATCGTCCGCGAGGCCGATAGGAAGTTCAAATTTGATCTCGTCGATGGCCTGGAAATGCTCATCCGCCTGTCCAAACGCACATCGTTCCAGACCATTGATGAAATCGTAGTATGGCTACGCGAGACCTTCTGGGGTGGAGACGTCACACTGGCGAAATATGCCCTGAAGGAGGAAGCGTTCCTTAAGCGCACGGCCCAGTTCATCGTCTACGGACATACCCATCAACATGAAGTCATCCCACTGGACTCGATCCCCGGCGTGCCCAACCCTACCAACCAGATATACCTGAACTCCGGCACCTGGCACACATATTACGACCTGGCTCTGCACAAGCCCAAGGATCAGGTCTTTATCCCCTACCAGGTTCTAACCTATCTCTCTTTCTACAAGGATGAAGAATGCGCCAGCCGACGCTTCGAGGCTTGGTCAGGAGCGTTCTCGGATTAGCCCATGCCAGAATATATCTACCTTCTCCATCCGTTTCGCCACGGTTTTTTCGACGCCCCCACACCTGAAGAAGAAGCCGTGATGAGCGAACACTTTGAATATCTCAAAGCAGCCACCGCTGCAGGGACTGTCCTCCTGGCCGGCCCGTGCCTCGACGACACCTTTGGCCTGGTGGTGTTCCAGGCTGAAAGCGAAGACGCCGCCCGTGCATTCATGTACAATGACCCGTCGGTCAAGAATAATGTCATGCTGGCGGAACTGCACCCGATGCGCGTTTCGCTGCGAGCCAGATGACAACGGTCTACCCGCTGGCGGCCCTGCGCACCCTTGCCCTGCGGACCCAGGGCTTGCATCACCCAAATGGGAGCGAGCTTCCCTCGGGGCGCGACGCCATCTCTGCTGCTGTCGACCAGGTTGGCTGTGTCCAGATCGATACCTTGCAGATGGTCGCTCGCAGCCAGTACCTCGTCCTGTGGTCCCGCCTGGGGAACTACGTCCCATTTGATTTTGATGCCCTGGTCTTTGGCCCGCAACGCCGGCTTTTCGAGGGCTGGCAGCATGCCGCCAGCATCATCCCGTTGGCCGAATACCGTTACCAGATCCCCCACCAGCGCAGCCTGCAGGAAAAGCCGAGCAACTGGTACACCCGCTGGCTTTCACAGGGAGGCCATCCGGAGACCATCGCTTTCGTCCGCGAACGGATCCAGCGCGAGGGGGCGCTGAAGATCAGTGATTTCGATCGCGGCGACCATCCCCCAGGGGCATGGTGGAACTGGCGCCCGGCCAAGGTCGCGTTGGAATACTTGTTCGCCTTCGGAGAGTTGATGATCGCTGACCGGGTTAACTTCCAGCGGGTCTACGATTTGACCGAGAGAGTCCTCCCGGAATGGGTCGACACAACCGAGCCGACCGCTGAGGAACGCGACCGCTACTGGGTTGAACGCGGCGCAAAAGCACTCGGGGTCTGTCTGGCCCGTCACGCTGGTGACTATACCTGGATGAAGGTTACCCGGTCGAGACCGATCGTAGAATCCCTGCTCCGGGAGGGAACCCTTTTGCGGGTCAGCGGGATCCTTGACGATGGCACAACAGGGGACCTGATTATCCACCACGACAACCTGCCCCTGCTGGATCAGGCTGCGGAGGGAGCTCTGAAAGCCGAAAGGACGACTTTCCTCAGCCCGTTCGAAAGCCTGTTCTGGGCCAACCGCCGGGATGTTAAATTCTGGGGTTTCCGCCAGTCCCTGGAGGCCTATTTACCTGCCCCTAAGCGTATTTATGGGTACTTCTGCCTGCCCATCCTGCACAAGGACCGCCTGGTCGGCCGCTTCGATCCAAAACTCGAGCGCAAGACCGGTACATTGCGCCTTAAAGCTCTCTACCTGGAGCCGGGAGTAAAGCTGGATGAGGAACTCGTCACCAGCGTGGCCGCGGCGATGACCGATTTCATGAAATTCCACTCGGCAGAGACGCTGGTCATAGAAAGCTCCATACCGGCATCTTTTGGAAAGAAAATATTGAAGGCAATGCGGAGTCCGGGAGGCTCATCCTGATATCGAGGAGCCACCAAAGGGAACGGAGAAATGTGAACATTATGGAAAGCCGAAAGTAAACTCTAGTCTTCCGCCGTATGGGTGCCTTCATCATCGACTTCCTCCCGATCGCCATCTATATTTTCATCACCTTGGCAATCGGCATCGGTTTCGTCCGTGGCCCGCTCAAGGATGCCGATCCGCTGGATCCTGTCCTGAGCGACTTGGTGGCCTTCATCACGGTGATCCTGCCTGTGATCCTGTATTTCGCCATTCAGGAAAGTTCCTCACGCAGGGCCACTTGGGGAAAACGACGGCTAGGTCTGCAGGTGGTCACGCTGGATGGTACTAAGTTGTCCTTCCGGCAGGCCTTTCTGCGCTCGGCACTCAAATTCCTTCCCTGGCAGATCGCCCACACTTGCATCTTCCACATCCCCGGATGGCCAGCGAACCCCCAGGAGCCGGAAAGGTGGGTTGTGGCAGGGTTTGTGGTGGCATATCTGCTCCTGGCCATCACCTTGCTGACCCTGTTCCTGTCCAAAAGACAACGGACGCCCTACGACTGGATTGCCGGGACCGTGGTCAGTCGGGTAGATCCGGGGCAATCTTAACCCAACGAGAATATTTATGAACCAATCCCTGCTCAACCTGGCGCGCCAGCGTGGCAACCCGGTCATTGACGGAGAAAAAGCCACCTTCCTATGGGAAGGTCAGTCAGCCCCATCCTTGATCGACGACCTCCACGGGTGGGATGCAAACCCTCAGCCGTTTAAACGCCTTGCCAGGGGCATGTATGCCTGTTCATTCGACTTGCCGGCAGACAGCTACCTTGAATACTCGCTTCTGGACCCGAGGACAAAAGTCCGTATTCCAGACCCGCTCAACCGCCGGCGCATCTGGAACGGGATCAACGCCTACAACCATTTCTTCTATATGCCGGATGCCGGCCCAACACCCCTCGTCCGACGCACCCGCGGCGCAGACCGGGGAACAGTCACCCGCCACCGGGTCGAGGCGCAGGGCATGGTCCTCGGGAGCAAGCGCGACGTCTACCTGTACAAGCCTCCCACCGATGCCCCTGTCCCCTTATTGGTCGTCTTCGATGGCCCGGATTACCTGCGACGCGGGAAATTATCCGCCATCGTGGATAATCTCATCGCCCAGGAGCGCATCCACCCGTTGGCGATGGCCCTGATCCAGAATGGCGGCCTGGGCCGGATGGTTGAGTATGCCTGTTCGGAGACGACGCTGGCCTTTATTGTCGCAGGCGTCATCCCACTCGCTTCCCGGGAAATGAACATCCTCGATATCGAAAAACACCCTGGTGCTTACGGATTGTTGGGGGCCTCGATGGGCGGGTTGATATCGGTGTATACTGCTCTACGCTTGCCACAGATTTTTGGCCGGGCGCTCAGCCAGGCAGGCGCCTTCACGCTCTGGGAGCATGAGACCATTGCCATGCAGATGGTCCGTCACATGCCCCGGCCGCCAGTCAAGCTCTGGCTGGACTGCGGCAGGATGGATTTTCTACGCGATTCCAACCTAAGCATGCAGGCCCTGCTCAGAGAGAGTGGCTATGATATGATCTATTTTGAGAACGGGGGCGCGCACAATTTCACCACCTGGCGCGATTGTGTCTGGCGCGGGCTGGAAACCCTGTTTGGACAATCGTAATCAGGTAGAACAAAGGGAACAACAAGTGTCTTTCTTCCACCCCAACCTGGAACATTTTTGGAAAGCAGATGAGATCGACTCCCGGCTGAGGAAACCGCCATCCAGGCAGGAAGCCTTCGCCCTCGCATTTGCGATCGTGGCCATAGGGCTGGCGGTCTGGGTGCAGGACCAGCTCTTCGTCATCCCCTTCGACTACAATGTCTACTTTCTCGCTGCCGGGGGTACCCTGACCCGTTATTACTATGCCATCTGGATTCTGCCCCTGTTCCAGTTGTGGGCAGTTCTTCCTTTCACATGGGGTTATGTCCTCTGGGCATTGCTCAGCATTCCCTGCATCTACTTCGCCGGGCGGATCTTCGGCGGGCCGACAACCCTCACCCTGATCTCATTCCAAATGCTCTATGGCCTGTATATGGGCCAGATCACCAGCCTGCTGGTTTTTGGTTTGGCGCTCGGCTGGTGGGGGTTGGCCCACCGGCGCTGGCACCTCGCCGGGCTGGGATTTTGGCTGGCGAGCACGAAGTTCCAGATCGGCCTGCCATTCGGCTTTCTGCTCTGGCTGACAGCAGATATCTCGTGGCGGGACCGGTTGCGCGTCCTGATCCTGCCGGCCTGTCTCTCGCTGCTTTCGTTGATCCTCTACCCGGGCTGGCCGCAGAACCTGGTGGCAAGGCTGCAGATCGCTCCACCATATGATTGGGCCAGCATCAGCCTATGGCAATGGATTGGCCCTGCCGCCCTCCTTTTTTGGCTGCCTCCGCTTTTGATCCCAATGGATCGGGGAAAGAAATTCCTGTCCCTGGTGGCTGCCATTCCTCTGACTATGCCTTATTTCCAGCAAGCCGACTTGCTGGCTTTGTTTGTCCTGCCGGTGGGTTGGCTCCCGGTGATACTCGGCAACCTCGGCTACCTGTTCTTCAAGTATAATTTCCAGGCGCTCAAGCTTCTTTCTATAGTCCCCTTGAGCATCTATCTCGGTGCCATCCTCCCTGCAACATACAACTGGATGCGCGCATACCTCCTTCACAAAGGACAATGATAATTGACATCATACCCGCCGATTGGATTCATGCTTTCATGAAGGGCACGATGAAGCAACCCCGGGAAGGTACTTCAAACACGGATTTTACATTTACGATAATATTACAGGACAAATTATCCTGCTGATGGTTCTATGCTTGCTGGATGGCTTTCAGATTCCTGAGGCATCTTGAAGCGGCCGGATCATAGGCCTGAAATCGGTTGGGTAGAGGAGCACTACGGTGCCCGAAACCAAAGCTCTGGAGAACCATTATGCCTGGGAAAATCATGGTTGTTGATGACGACAAGATGCTCAGCAAAATGCTCTCAACCTTACTGAGTAATCATGGGTTTCACACTATCCATGCAAGCGACGGTATTCAAGCCCTTGAGCAATTGGAAAAATCCGTTCCGGCTCTCATTCTCCTGGATGTCATGATGCCGGAGATGGATGGCTTTGAAGTCTGCGAGAAGATTCGCAGCAATCCAAAGACCGTTAGCATCCCGATCATCATGCTGACTGCTCTGGATAGTGCCGAGTACAAGGAAAGAGGTATCGAGTTGGGAGTTGATGATTACATGACCAAACCATGCAACACCACTGAGCTGATCGCCCGGATTAACACGTTGCTGAATCGCACAGACTCTTAAGGAAGTGTGACCGTTACCTCGAAGATGACCAATATCCGCACCATGGACCACTCGTCCCGCAGATACCCCCGCCGATTCGCTTTCTGCAGGGGGTTAAGAGTATAATTTCTCTATGACCATCTTTTCAAACAAGAATATTATTCTCGGTGTGACCGGGTCAATCGCCGCCTATAAGGCGGCTGATTTGGCGTCCAGGCTGACCCAGGCCGGTGCGCACGTGGAGATCCTGCTCACCTCCGCCGCAGAGAAGTTCGTCACGGCGCTCACCTTTCAGTCGGTTACTGGTCGGAGAGCCTTCACCGATACCGAGTTGTGGGGTGGCGAAGCCCACGTGCTCCATGTCGGTCTTGGTCACAGCGCAGACCTGCTGGTCATCGCCCCTTGCACGGCGAACACAATCGCCAAACTGGCTTCCGGGATTGCCGATAACCTGCTGACCATCACCGCCCTGGCTGCCAATTGCCCCATCTTGATTGCCCCGGCCATGGACGCCGGGATGTTCTCGCACCCGGCAACCCAGGCGAACATCGAAATCCTGCGCCAGCGGGAAGTGACTGTCATCGGCCCGGAAGAGGGCTGGATGGCCTCTGGCCTGGTCGGGCTGGGGCGGATGACCGAGCCCGCAGATCTCTTTGGGCAGATCCGCCTTACGCTGGGACGTGGCGGGCCTTTGAATGGGAAGAAGATCGTCGTCACTGCCAGTGGGACACAGGAACCGATCGACCCGGTGCGGATGATCACCAACCGGTCCTCGGGCAAACAGGGGTACGCTCTGGCCCAGGCTGCACTCGATGCAGGTGGAAACGTCGTTCTGATCACGGCGCCCACATGCCTAAACCCGCCGATTGGGGCACGTATTTTGGAAGTAGGAACGGCAGAGCAGATGCTCGCGGCTGTGCTGGCGGAATCGGCGGATGCCGATGCCCTGCTGATGGCTGCCGCCGTTGCCGATTTCCGCCCGAAACGGGTTGCGACCGAAAAACTCAAGAAACGGGACGGTATCCCGCGGGTCGAGTTGGAGGCCGTACCAGACATCCTTGCCGCGGTGGCAGAGCTGCGGTCCGGGACGAAGCGACCGCGCTGCGTGGTCGGGTTCGCCGCCGAAAGTCGCGACCTGTTGGATAATGCATCCGCAAAATTGCATTCTAAAAAGCTTGATTTGATCGTCGCCAATGATATCTCCTCCCCGGATGCCGGCTTCGCTACCGACACCAACCGGGTTACGTTTATCTATGCGGATAGCAATAAAGAAGTCCTGCCACTGATGAGCAAGTCAGAAGTAGGAGAAAGGGTGATTGAAAGATTACTGGGGCTCCTGGAGCAGTAATGAAAAGAATATTGGTAATATCCGATGTGCATGCCAACCTGAATGCCCTCGAAGCCGTGCTGGCAGACGCTGGAGACGTGGATGAGACCTGGTGCCTGGGCGACCTGGTCGGTTATGGCCCAGACCCGAACGAATGTGTCGAGCGGATCCGCAACCTTCCTGGGTTGACCTGCCAGATGGGCAACCACGACTATGCCATGGTCGGCGGAATCCCCCTTTCAGCCTTTAACTCTGAGGCGCGCCGGTCGCTGATCTGGCAGACGGACCAACTCTCAAATGAAAACCGGGATTTTCTGCGCAACCTGGCGAAGGAGACATCGGTCCGGGGCCAAGTATCGCTGGTCCACGGTGCACCCCGCGACCCGATCTGGGAATACATCCTGAATACCCTCAATGCCCGCCTCAACCTGGCTTTCTTCGATACTCCGTGGTGCTTTGTCGGCCATTCACATTTCCAGGCCATTTTCCAGTACAACCAGGATGAGGACGATTTCAAGATCGAAATCCCTGCACCAGGTACACACTACAAGATGAACAGCCGATCGATCCACAACCCCGGTTCAGTCGGCCAACCGCGCGACCGCGACCCGCGCGCAGCGTACGCGATCTACTATCCTGAGACCTGTAAATGGGAGCCGCGCCGCGCTGACTACGACATCCTATCTGTACAGGATCGTATCCTGACCGCCGGACTCCCGCCGCGCCATGCCGAAAGGCTCACCGGAGGCTGGTAATTGCCTCTGCTCGCATCCCATCCCGGAACTTTTCTCCACCAACCGGCGTCTAAAGGGCGAACTTGAACTCATGACCCCAACGAAGGAGAAGAAGCGATGAAAAAGAACGCAGTATTTGTTGTCCTTGCCCTGTTATTGGTCCTGACTGCCTGTGCCCCGGGCGCGTCTGCCCCGTTTTCACTTGGCGCCCCGGAGGAGATGCGTGACCCCGGGTACGATGGTCTCGCACCGGAAGCCTCGGTGGCCGAAGCCTACGACCTGGGCATGGATATGCCCTCTTCGATGCCGTATGGCCAGTCTGGGACCGAAAACAGCAACACCGCCATCCAGGAACGGCTGGTGATCATGAATGCCGAGTTGAGCATCGTAGTACCAGACCCCGACATCAAAATAGATGCCATCGCCCGGATGGCGAACCAGATGGGTGGTTTCGTCGTCTCGATGAATGTCTACCAGACCTATGCCCCGCGCGGCGAGATCGTCCCGGAAGGCCACATCAGCATTCGCGTCCCAGCGACGAGCATGGATAACGCCATCAACCAGATCAAAGGCGATGCGATCGAGGTGCGTAATGAGACTCGGTCCGGCCAGGATGTTACCCAGCAGTATGTGGACCTCGAATCGCGGCTCCGCTCCATGGAATCCGCCCGCGACCAGTTGGAACAGATCATGCTCAATGCAACTGAGACCGAGGATGTGTTGAGCGTCTTCAACCAACTGGAGTACTACCGCGAGCAGATCGAAGTCGTCAAAGGCCAGATGCAATATTTCGAAGAGGCCTCCGCCTATTCGCTCATCACCGTGACGGTCATTGCCGAGGAGACCATCCAACCGCTTGAGATTGGCGGCTGGAAGCCTGAGGGCGTAGCCCGGGATGCTGTCCAGGCGTTGATCCAATTCTTGCAAAGCCTGGTGGACTTCCTGATCTGGCTGGTGATCCTCGTTCTGCCGATCCTGCTGATCATCTTTGGCCCCTTCGTGCTGGTTGGCCTAGGCATCCGCTCTGCCATCCGCAAGCGCAAGGCCAAGAAAGCCAAGGCGTAAGTAAAACCTAGCCACTTTTGCCCCTCCCCCCACGAAGGGAGGGGCTTTGTTATAATTTACGACAGGCATGGAAAAGTTAGCTCAGACCGCACTCCAGGAGTTTGGCATCCATCTGACCGGACGGCAGGTGGTTGCATTGATGCATTATGAGCGCGAACTGCTGGAATGGAACACGATGTTTAACTTGACGGCCATCCGGGATAAAGAGGGGATCCGCACCAAGCACTTCCTGGACTCATTCTCATGCATTCTGGCCTGGAAGAATAACCCGCCGACGCGACTGATCGATGTTGGCACCGGGGCCGGGTTCCCGGGAATCCCGATAAAAATTCTCTACCCATACATGCAATTGACCCTGGTCGAATCGGTGAGTAAAAAGGTGAAGTTCTGCCGGCATATCGTCGAGAGCCTCAAGCTGGAGGCAGTCGAGGTGCTGCATGCCCGCGCCGAGGATGTGGGCCAGGCGGCCGCCCACCGCGAGCGCTACGATTGGGCAATTGCCCGGGCAGTCGCCAACTTGCCCATCCTGGCAGAATACCTGCTCCCCCTGACTCAGGTCGGCGGACATATGCTCGCCCAAAAAGGCACCAGCGGCCCGGCCGAGGCTCACAAGGCGGAGAAGGCGATCAAATTGCTGGGGGGACAGATCAACCAGCTCATTCATGTCACCTTGCCGGGAGTAGCAGACGAACGCTACCTGATCCTTGTTGATAAGATCGCCGCCACCCCGCCGAAATATCCCCGCAGTGCCGGGATCCCGGCGAAGAAACCGCTATTATATTAAATGACATCCCGCCAATGACGTAATTTCCTGGCGGGATCATCCAATTGCGGGGCACGCTGAACATAAAATCCAGTTAGCATTGTTTATCGAGTATCTTGATCTCATCCGGTCGGTTTGGGACGATACACAGGAACGAAAACGGCTCTTCACCGGAATTTTCGTACCAGTGAGGCACCCCCGCCGGAATGAAAACCGCATCTCCGGTTTTGACATCGTACTCCTCGCCATCGATGCTGATCCTGGCCTGACCCTGGAGCACGTATTGTTCATGCTCTACCAGGTTGGTATGGTTTGGCATGCCACCACCCGGTGCGATGCTGAAACGGCGCATGGCGAAATTCGGCCCTTCCTGAGACGAGATAAGCACCTGAATGGTCGTATCCACCCCTGCCTTGACGGTGGAAGCTTCGACAGCATTGATATTCTTTACAGTCATCTTTCCATCCTTCCCTGATAGATCTCAATTGTCTGTTATCGAACCGGCCTCAACCTGCCAGACCCGGGCCTGGGCGACGAACTGCGCAGTGAACAGGTTCAGATCGGTGGTGGTCAACAGGGCCTGTTCGATCTTCTCTAGATATGCCAGCAGGTCGTCCCGCCGGTCGGTATCCAGCTCAGCCAGCACCTCGTCGAGCAGCAATACAGGCCATTGCCCGGTCTGTTTTTTTATCCATTCGATCTCAGCCAGCTTGAGCGCCAGCAGGGTTGTCCGTGCCTGGCCGCGTGAGCCGTAATCGCCCAGGTCAATGGCGTTGGCCAGGAAGCGCAAATCATCTCGATGGGGTCCAATCCCGGTCACCCCCCGGGAGATCTCTTCGGGCCGGGAGGACTTCAGCCTTTGCAGGAATCCTTGATAAACCTCGTCCTCGCCCAACCCGCTACGGTCCACCGAAGTGTTGAGCGCCATCGCTATCTGCCCATTCGCTTGCGCTACCGGGTCATAGGAAGGGAGATAATTCAGGCGCAGGACCTCCTTGCCGCGGGTGAGGTCATGGTGGATGCGGGCAGCCAGGGTCTCGATCTCCTGCACCGCCCGGATGCGGTGCAAAATAATCCTGGCACCTGCAAGAGCGATCGTCTCGTCCCAATAATCGAGTTGGCTCGTGTCGCCGCCGCGCTCACCAAGCTGTTTCAGCAAGGCATTGCGCTGGGTCAGCGCCTGCGAGTACTCGCTGATTAAGCGGGCGTAGCCGGGGGTAGTCTGCGCAAGTGCCAGGTTCAGGTACCGGCGACGCTCCTCCGGACCACCATCCAGGATCTGGATCATCTGTGGAACAAACAAGACCGCGTTGAAGTGCCCGATGACATCTGCCAGCGGCCTTTTGACACCATCCAGCAGGATCTCCTTGCGCAGGCGCTGGCTGTTCGCGCCGGTCGGTTCAAGGATCAGGCGCGCCTCCAGCCGGTGGGACACTGGCCCGCGGGTGTACTCAGCCACCAGGCGGCCTACGGCAAGCGCCTCCTTGGCAGCGACCAGGTTGACCAATTGCCGGTCCACGTGGGTCTGGAAGGATGTGAAAGCGGCCAGGAAGTAGATTGCCTCCAAAACGCTTGTCTTGCCCTGGGCGTTGCTCCCGACCAGCAAGACAACCCGCCGGGGTACATCAAGGTCCAGGCGGGCAAAGCTGCGGAAATTCGTCAGGGAAAGGTGAGTCAGGTACATCCGGCAGATTTAGACGTTATCCACAAAAGGTTCGTCGGGCGCGGGCTGCCATACTTTTGTCGCCCGGTCGGTATAGACGATGCCGTCCAGGTGGTCGATCTCATGCTGGAAGATGCGCGCCAGCCAGCCCTTGGCCTTGACACGCATCGGGCTGCCGCGGCGGTTCAAGCCTTTGATCGTCATGGAGACGTTGCGGTCGACATCGCCCAGCAACCCTGGGACGGATAGGCAACCTTCCATGCCTGTCTCCACCTCTTCCGATGTGGCCTTGACCTCCGGATTGACGATGACGAAGAGCTTCTTGGGAGCATCTTCCTGCTCGTCCTCCTCGGGGTATTCAACAACGATCAGGCGTTGCGAGGCACCCACCTGGGGTGCAGCCAGGCCCACTCCGGGCGCGGCGCGCATCGTCTCGATCATATCGTCAACCAGGCTCTGGAAGGAATCGTCGAACCGATCAACCGGTTTCGCCTTGCGGCGCAGCACCGGGTCTGGCAGGGTCACAATTTCTCGAATAGTCATTCTTCTCTCACCGATAAATAAGATTTAGGAGTTACGCAGTTGGATAGGATTCGGGGGTGTGGTGGGGGGGGGGGGGCCGCCCCCCCCCCCCCCCACCACACCCCCCAACCATCTTGGAGTCGTAAGTCCTAAGGTTTATAGCCCGCCTATTTTACATCACTTTCCTCAGGATTAAATAAATCTTCCTCACGCTGGAAACCTTCGGCGCTGCGGTGATAGGTGGCAATCCAGTCTGCCATCCGCTCGCGTTCCGCGGCCGCCTCGGAGCGGCGTTTGTCCTCGATGCGCGTGATGCGGCGCTGGTCGATATCCTGTTGGACGGCCGGCGGGTCGGCCACGTTTTCGAAGACCAGTTGTGCGCCACCGACAGTGATATACACGTGGCCAAAATTCAACACCACCTGCAGGAAACCGATCCGCTTGTATTCGGTGCTGAGGATGTTGTCAAGTGGGGCCGCCTTGCGTTCCTCGCGCCCCAGAGGGGTACGGTCGATATCGAAGATCTGGTCCTGTGTGACCTGGAAGATGTCATTGCGGTAGTCGATGAACTGGTAAATCCACCAGAGGATGGCCCCGAGCATAAAAAACCCGATCAACAAGGAGAGCGTATCTACACCCCCGGCGATTGCACCGGGAAGGTCTGGCGGCAGGTTTGCCAGGCGGTAGACCAGGCCCGCCAGGAGCAGCAGGAAGGCCAATCCGGCTTTCCAGGTCTGCTGGAAGAGGACAAAGGGATGTTTACGATAGGTGATCACCCCGCTGTCCTCAGTGCGCACCTTGAACATGTTGGCAAACAGGGCCCGCAGGATACCCGGCTTGTAGATCGACGAGACCGTTGCTTGCGGTTCCGGCTCGACTACCTGCTTGGATGGCAGCCCGAGCTTGCTGCGGATCGCTTCCTTCATGGCACTTGAGTCCACCTTGCGGCTGCTTTCCCGGGTCCGGGTCCAGTGTTCTTCGACCAGTGAAGCCGCCTGGAAGGGATGGTGGACACGGTGGAAGAGGATCCGTCCGACGAAAGTGCGCACAACGACATCACCGTAATCCAGAATGCGCCCCAACTGGTCGGTCTCGACGCCCACCGACAGGATGGTCGAGAGCGGCGCCTCCTGGCGGGTGTCGTACACGGCGATGACCTTCTCCAGCCAGATGACACGCTGGTTGGTGACAATGTAGTAATCATTTCCCCAGTCCAGCCATTGCCAGATCCCCCAGCCCAGGCAGACGAGCAGCGCTAATCCGAAAAATACGATAAATGATGTGGCCGCGGTAAGCAGGTATAACAGGAGGAACGCCAGCGGAATGATAAGCAATAGAACCGGTCCAATCATGGATTGATACAACACGATCGGATGCTTGCGGGCCAGGAAATAGATCACCTCGCCTTTACGCACCCACTTGAACCGTTTCTGGCGGATCAATTGCCGGCTCTCCACCGCGACCTCAAAATTGGCCCGTAACTTCGGGTTTTTCTTGAGCAGCTCGGAGAGGTCTTCGCGCGAGAGGACGAGCAGGCGGGTATCCTCCAGCGTCTCCACCGTGGCTGAGCGTTTACGCCGGGTCAACAGGGCTTCCTCTCCGAAGTAATCCCCGGGAATCAGGGTCGCCAGTTCACGTTCCTGGTGTTCGCTCTGCCGGGTCACCCGGGCTTTTCCCGAGTGGATCAGGTAAAAGTAGTCCCCGTCATCGCCCTGGCTGATGACGATATCACCTGCAGGTCGGTTTTCCTCACGCAGTTCCTCGGCCACGATGGTCAACTGGGCATCATTGAGGCCGCGGAAGATATGGATTCGCTTCAGGAATGCAACTCGGTCTGGTAGGTCAACTGCCATGGGATGATTTTAGCATGAATCGGGTAATTGGCGCACCAGAGCGCAGCCATACGGAGGGGTCTCCGCTGGGTCCGGCCTGCCTCCCGAGAGCAGGGCTTCCACTGCCTGTGCGAGATAGCCGACCGCGGGAGTACGCTGTCGGAAGGTGACGTCATCGAATGCACCCTGATAACGCAAGATCCCGTCCGGGTCGACGACGAATAGGTGGGGTGTTGTCTTGGCGTCATATGCCTCCGGCACCCCTGTCCGGGCTGCCAGTAACACCGAGACCAGGCCACGATGGTGCGCTTGCTAAAGAATTAGGGCAGATTCTTCATTGACATTTCCCGCCAGGGTCAGCAGGGCGACGTGCTCCCCCCAGCCGGGGAGAAGCCTGGTTAATTCATGGTCTACCCGCTCGGTCCACGGACATTCTGCCGACCAGAAATTCACGATCGCGATCCGGCCCCGGTACTCTGACAGGCGATGTGGCTTTCCAGTCAGGTCCTCGAGCTCAAACTCGGGTGCCAGGCGGTCAATGGATGGCATAATGAGATTATATCAAGGGGCAGGCGCCTCTGGTACAATCGGGCCTATGAAACGCTGGCAATTCTGGGTCGGGATCCTCATCAGCCTCTTTTTCCTGTGGCTGGCCCTGCGCGGCTTGAAATTGGACGAGTTCTGGCAGTCAGTGCGCTCGGCCAATTACTGGTGGATCTTGCCGGGGGTGGCGGTCTATTTCATCGGGGTGTGGGTGCGGGCCTGGCGCTGGCATTACCTGCTCGGCCCGATCAAGAAAATCCCGACGCGGACGATGTTCCCGGTCACCTGCATCGGCTACATGGGCAACAACATCTACCCGGCGCGGGCCGGGGAGGTGCTGCGGGCGGTAATCCTCAAACGCCGGGAGGGCGTACCGATCTCCGCCTCGCTGGCGACGATCATCGTCGAGCGCATCTTCGACGGGGTGGTCATGTTGGGCTTCGTTTTCGTCAACTTGCCGGAGCTGGCAAAAGTAGCCACGGCGGATTCGGGCTTCGTGGGAAACATCCAAGACTTTGCCTTGATCGGGACAGGACTGTTCATCGGCGCTTTGATCGTCTTCATACTGGCAGCCATGTTCCCGCAGGTAACGGCAAAAATCGGCCAGTGGTTCATCGACCGCATCCTACCCAAACGCTTCCGCGAGCAGACCAGCGGCATCATGCTTAAATTCCTGGACGGTCTGGCCTCGCTGCGTTCGCCGGTCAACGTGCTGATGGTATTTATTACATCCATTCTGATCTGGCTGCTGGAGACGGTCAAGTACTGGTTTGTCATGCATGCCTTTACCTTTGAGGTCAGTTTCTTTGCCCTGATGCTCCTGAACGGCGTCGCTAACCTGGCGACCACCATCCCGGCTGCTCCCGGTTACATAGGGACCTGGGAAGCCGTTACCAAGGCCGTGCTGGTGGCTTACGAAGTCCCTGGTGCGGAAGCGCTCGGCTACGCCGTGGTCCTACATGTAGCGCTCTGGCTGCCGATCACGGCCCTGGGCGCATGGTACATGGCCCGTGAGGGCATCAAGTGGAGCGATTCGTTGCGCGCAGAAACAGGAAGATCGTAAGGGCGGGTCTTGGCCCATTTGGTTGGCCGCTGACAGGGTCGCATCGACAAGGAGAAACCATGAGAATCGCTATCATCGGCGCCGGTTTCGGTGGGATGGCCGCAGCCTACGACCTGGCCAAGGCCGGGCGCGAAGTCACGATCTACGAAGCAGCCGAGTCCGTCGGCGGGTTGGCCAGCGGCTTCAAGGATCCGCGCTGGGATTGGTCAGTGGAGAAGTTCTACCACCACTGGTTCGCCAGCGACAGGCACATGCTCGGGTTGATCCGCGAACTCGGTTGGGAGGACAAAGTCGTCTTTCCACGCCCTTTCACCGTCCTGCTCCACAATGACAAGTGGTACCCGTTCGATTCCATCCTGAAAGCGCTGCTCTTTCCCGGCCTGGGTTGGGGCCTGAACAAGATCCGCTTCGGTTTGGTCGGCCTGTACCTGCGGCTGACGAACAACTGGCTCCCTCTCGAGAAGGTCACCGCCGATGCTTGGATGCGCAAGTGGGCCGGGCGGACGGTCTACACGAAGATGTGGGAACCCCTGCTGGTCGGCAAGTTCGGGCCATATTACAAGGACGTCAACATGGCCTGGATGTGGGCCCGCCTGAAGGCGCGCACCACCCGCCTGGGCACTTACGTGGGCGGCTTCCAGGCCTTTGCGGATCAGTTTGCCCATCGGCTTCAGGAGATGGGCGTGGAGATCAAGCTGCAGACCCCGGTAACGCAGGTCGGGCGGGAGCAGGCTGGAGGTCCGTTGCGGGTCGATAGCCTGGTCGGCTCGGGGAGCTATGACCAGGTCCTGGTCACCCTCTCCCCCGAGGCGACAGCGCGGCTGGTCCCATCCCTGCCCGAAGAGTATTTGCGCGGCCTGCGCGGTTTGAAGTCCATGGGAGCGCTGGTGATGGTCCTGGCCCTTAAGCACCGGCTCTCAGAGCAGGGTTATTACTGGTTCAACCTGCCCAAGGAGGCCGGTTACCCCTGCCTGGCGCTGGTCGAGCATACCAACTATGTCTCACCCGAGCACTTCGCCGGCGACCACATTGTCTATATGGGCGATTACCTGGAGCCAGGGCACGAGTACTTCCGCTTGAGCCAGGAAGAAGTGCTGGAGAGATTCCTGCCGGCGTTAGCCAAGTTCAACCCGAAGTTCGAGCGTTCCTGGGTCAAGAAAACCTGGCTGTTCCGCACGGACTATGCCCAGCCAGTGCCGCTCCTGAACCATTCGCAGAACATCCCTAAGATCAGGACACCGGTTGAGGGTGTATTCTTTGCGTCGATGAGCCAAGTCTATCCCTGGGACCGGGGGACGAATTTCGCCGTGGAGATCGGCAGGCGGGCAGCGGAATTGATGCTTGGATAG
Organism: Chloroflexota bacterium; assembly: GCA_043826785.1. Classification (GTDB taxonomy): domain Bacteria; phylum Chloroflexota; class Anaerolineae; order Anaerolineales; family Villigracilaceae; genus JBDRPT01. The sequence continues at coordinate 55,151 of JBDRPT010000019.1, forward strand.
GGGATTCGTCCTGCTAGTTTCGACCCAGCCTTTTGTTCCAAGTGCCGAACCGATTAGCGCGGCCATGCCACAGGCGAGAGGCCGGGTACCTGGCATGATATTGAAATGCTCCAGGGTGCATCCTCCTGACCTCTGGAACAATTTTTATGATATGCTATCGTCATACTAAGCTTTTTACTCGAGACCCGTGGAGTAACGTATGAATCTGAAAGCAAGGTATTCCAACATTGTTATTACATACTCGGTAGCAGGCATCCTCCTCGGCTTGATCTTCCCAGTCATCGGCTCCTTGGGCGTGGTCTATTTCACCGGGATTCCATGGACGCTTGAGGGGGTCCTGGAAGCGCAACGCTCACAGTTTCTCCTCTGGATTATCGATTGTATCCCCCTGGTCTTGGGTGGGATATTTTTTATCCTCGGCAGGCGGGAAGGTCGGATTGCCCGGATGCGGCATGAATTGGAACAAACCATCGCCGAGCGTACGGCTTCCCTGACAAACACCAACACCGACCTTCGGGCTGAGGTCACACAACGCCAGAAGATCGAGACGCTGATCGAGCGCAACAAGCGCGAATGGGAGGCCACATTCGACGCCTTCGCAGATCCGGTGGTGATCACAGATGGAGAAGGGTTGATCGTTCGTTGTAACCGGGCCCTGGTCAACCGGCTGGGTACGGATTTTAAAGCCGTGCTCGGCAAATCTCTGACAGAAATCCTCAGCGGGAGTGATATCCCATCACCCAGCCCATCCGGGGTGATGCGCTTCTCCAGGCTCGCCGGAGACTATGATGTCCGGGTCTCGACAATCGCGCCGGAAAAGGGGGTGACCCGCGATGTGTACATCCTGCACGATATCACCGGTCTCAAGCAGGAAGAAAAAGAGACCGAACGGCAGAAGCGGTTTTTTGAATCCCTGGTGGTCAACAATCCGGCGGCCATCGTTGTCCTCGATGAAGAACAGAGGATCCTTTCCTCCAACCCTGCTTTCGAACGGCTCTATGGTTATTCCGAGGAAGAGATTATCGGGAAAGATATCGATAGCCTCATCACAACCCCGGAAACGAGGGCTGAGGCGGAATCCTACACCAAGGACGCATTCCAGAAGACCGTCCAGGCAACCAGCAAACGGAAGCGGAAAGATGGCTCCCTTGTGGATGTACAGATCTATGGCGTTCCTGTGTTCGTAGGCGAGCAAAAGGTTGGAGCGTTGGCTATCTACGTCGATATCTCCAGCTTGGTGCGCGCTCGCACAGAGGCGGAAGAAGCCAATCGATCCAAGAGCGAATTCCTTGCCAACATGAGCCATGAAATCCGCACCCCGATGAACGGTATCGTCGGGATGATCAACCTGGCATTGGAAACATCGCTTAACGATGAGCAACGCGATTACATCAATGTTGCCAGCCAGAGCGCCGATGCGTTGCTCAGCCTGCTCAATGACATCCTCGACTTCTCAAAGATCGAAGCCCGCCGACTCGAACTCGAGATCATCGACTTTGACTTACGCAACACGGTCGAAGACGTCGCATCCACCATGGCAAAACGCGCCGAGGAGAAAGACCTGGAGATGGTCTGCATGATCCACCCGGACCTCTCCTCTCACTTACGCGGCGATCCCGGCCGTCTGCGCCAGATACTGGTCAACCTGGCGGGGAACGCGATCAAGTTCACCACCGAAGGTGAGATTGTCATCCGCGCCGACCCCGGCGAGGAAACCGACACCCACGCGACAATGCGGTTCTCTGTAAAAGATACCGGCATCGGCATCCCCAAAGACCGCCTGGATGCTGTCTTTGACCGCTTCACACAGGCGGATGGGTCGACCACGCGCCAATACGGGGGCACAGGCCTTGGCCTGGCGATCAGCAAGCAACTCGTCGATGTGATGGGCGGTCAAATGGGTGTCGTCAGCGAGATGGGCAAGGGAAGTATCTTCTGGTTCGAGGTAACATTTGAGAAGCAGGGCGTCCGTACCGCGCCATTGCCAACAGCCCAGCTGGCAGATATCCGCTCACTGCACGTCCTCGGTATTGACGATAACACCACCAACCGAATTGTGCTTTCAAAGATGCTTGCCAGTTTCGGATGCCGTTCAGCCATGGCCGCCAGCGGCTCGCAGGGACTTGAGATGTTGCGCGTTGCCGACCGTTCGAAAGACCCATTCAACCTGGTCTTGTTGGATATGCAGATGCCCGGGATGGACGGCGAACAGACCGCCCGGGCAATTAAAAGCGACCCGGTTGGCCGATCGCTCAATATCATCATCCTGACTTCGATGGGACAGCGGGGAGATGCCAACCGGTTGGCTGCTCTGGGATGTGAAGGCTACCTGCTCAAGCCGGTTAAACAGCGGCTCCTACTCGCCACCATGTTGGCCGTCGTGGGACAACGCCAGCCTGGCAGCCTGGTGACACGCCACACGATCGCAGAGCGGAACCGGGCCAACTTGCGCGTCTTGCTTGTGGAAGACAATGCCATCAATCAGAAACTGGCCACCGTCTTGGTGGAAAAGGCCGGCTTCAGCGTCGACGTTGCAGACAATGGGCTGAAGGCACTCGAAAAGGTCTTGGCAGGGAGTTACGCTGTGGTTTTGATGGATGTCCAAATGCCAGAGATGGATGGTTTCGAAGCGACGCAAAGAATCCGTGCCTGGGAGGGCGATACCCGCCATATCCCGATCATCGCCATGACTGCGCATGCCATGGCTGGAGACCGGGAGCGCTGCCTGGAAGCCGGGATGGACGATTACATCTCCAAGCCTATCAAGCCTGAAGTGCTGCTCAGCGCGCTTGACCGTTGGGCTCAGTTGCCCGAAGCCCAGGAACGGCTCCCAGCCAAACCGGACGACTATACCAAGCCGCTCTCGCCATTTGCCATTGAGAAAAGCGGCTCGGTATCCGCAGATGCCACCAGCCCTTCAATCTCAGCGCCACAAAGCCAGCCCGGGATCCCCGTTCGAGAGCAGATCGAACCTTCTCCTGAAGCACCCCCAATGGACATCGAAGATGCCATGCCACGCTTCAACCATGACCTGGAGTTCTTCACAGAAATGTGCCATGACTTCATGAACAACCTTCCTGGCCGGTTCATCGAGATCAATGCCGCCATCAAATCCCAGGATGCCGTAGCTCTGCATCGCTTCGGCCATAACCTGAAAGGGATAGCTGCCAGTTTCAGCGCCACGCCGATGACCAGGCTGGCCTTCGAACTGGAAATGTTGGGCAAAGCCGGGGCGCTGACGGCACTCCCAGAAATCCTTGAAAGCATGCAAACCGAGGCAGAGCGCTTGAAAGCGTTCCTGACCGAAAAAGGGTATTACTCATAAGAATCAGGAGCCACCATGACGAAAATTCTCATTGTGGATGATGACCCCATCTATCACAAGATGATCGCCCATGCCATCGAACCGCTCGGGTTCGAGCACGCAACAGCATCCAATGGCAGGGAAGGACTGGAAAAAGCCCGCGAAATGAAACCAGACCTGGTAATCACCGACCTGATGATGCCTGAAATGGGAGGCTATGACCTCGCCCGGACCCTGCGCCGAGAAGCACAATTTGCCCATATACCCATCCTGGTGTTGACCAGCAAGACTGACCTGGAAGACAAGCTCAAATCCTTCGAGGCGGGGGCCGACGACCACCTGAATAAACCCTTCCAATCCGAGGAACTCTCCGCCCGGGTGCAGGCGCTCCTGCGACGGGCTGAGCATGCACGCGAGACCGTACCGAGCCAACGCAAGGAACTGGCGAAAATCATCGCTGTGCATAGTCTCCGAGGCGGCACAGGTTCCACCAGCCTGGCGATCAACCTCTCGGTTGGATTGGCAAGGGTGTGGAAGACAACTCCGCTGCTCTTTGACTTGTCCATGGTCGCGGGACAAGTTGCACTGATGCTCAATATGGCGCTGCGGCGTACCTGGTCCGATATCGCCCATACACTGGTAGATGAGATCGATTATTCGATCCTCGACTCGATTATCAGCAAACACGAGAGCGGGCTGGCGTTCATCGCCGCTCCTGCTCTTCCGACCGAGGCGGAACAACTAGCCCCCGAAAGTCTGGGGAAGGCGATAGACATTTTGCGCCACCATTATGATTACATCATCACCGATCTTTCCCATGATTTTGGCGGCCTCACGCTCCAAGCACTGGATGCAGCCGACGAGATCCTGCTCCTGGTTACCCCGGAGATGGCCTCTGTCCGCGCCGCCAATGTCGCCATCGATACGTATGCCAAGCTTGGTTACCCGCCGGAGAAGATTCGGTTGGTTCTCAACGCCACATTCCCGAAGCAGGGGCTCTCCCGTGATAAGATCGAGACTGCCCTGTCTATGCAAGTGACGGTGGTGATCCCCTATACCGCAGAACTGTTCATCGAAGCGATCAACTATGGCCAGCCCTTTGTCCTGGCCCACCCGAATGAACCGATCACCAGTTTGTTTGAGGATCTGGCCTTCTTCCTGAGTAAGGAAGAACAAAAGAACAACAAACCAGCAGACCCAAGCGAGATATGGCTCCGGGTATACAAGCGTTATAGCGATAGAAGAAAGTAATATATCCTGGGGGAAAATGCGCCTGTTTCTATCCTAGACCCAACCGCGCTCCTTGTATAATGCGAACCCGGCCTCCAGAGCTGACTCGATCTGACCGAGCAGTTCTGGGGTCATTTTTTTTGATGTGGAAACAGGATTTCCCCTTCAGCAGGGCCAACAATTCCGGCGCAAAGACTTTTTTCATCCCCTCGGCATCCGCATAAACCGGCATGAAGTAGAAGCCGACATAGGACTTCTGAATAATGATCGCTGCAAAATAAACTTCCTTCTTCTTCCGGCTCTCGATGACCACGTTTTTAATTGACCAAAGATCCAAGCAAGAATCGTTGTCTTTCTTAGGGATAAGCGGCGGCTGGTATTTGCGTAGCAGTGGACGCAGTGCAGCGAAGATTTCTTTCAATTCAGCCAAAGTAATTTCCTTTCCAGTGAAATGGAAGATTATAAAGCCAGAATATTTAAATAAATTCCATCATATTTGTATTATTAAGTTCCGTCCACTCCTCACCGACAAGTCGGTTAAAATTGTTCCCGGTACCATTAACGATATCCCTGCATCATCGGAGGAAAATAATAAACCCGCAATTGCTCGCTCTCTTCACCGCGATGGCCTGGGGGATTGGCGGCTACTTCGAAAAGAAAGGCTTGCACCTGGGAGGACTGTCCCCGCAGATGGGCATCACCATCCGCACGGCAGCAGCCTTGCTCATCCTCGGCGCTGTATCCTTCCCGCAATGGAAGAATCTACCCCAAGCCGGACCAAAGGCGATCCTGATGATGGTCATCGGCGGCGGGATCGTCGCTGGTTCGATCGGGATGTTGTGCTTCTACGCCGCGATCAAAGGCGCGCCGCTCAACCGCGTCATGCCGATTGCCTTCACCTCCCCGCTCTTCGGCGCGCTGATGGGCATCATCTTCGGCGGTGAACCGTTGACCCTGAAGACTGCTCTCGGCACCCTGATGACGATCATCGGGATCGTTGTCTTGACCGTCTGACCTGGCTGCTGCGACCATCAAGCCGCATACCCACCCGGTAACATGACGGCATAGAGAGAAGGAGCTTCTCTGACATTGGGCCACATAATACCCAATATCCAAATCAGGGCGATATTTTCGGGATGCTTTTAGTGTAAAATTGCCTTGTAACAAAGTCACCGCCGGACTGCGGCGGTATCCTGAACAAAAAAGGAGTCTCCCATGTACCATACTATCATCATCGTCGGTAACCTGGGCCGCGACCCCGAAATGCGTTACACGCCTTCCGGCCAGGCAGTCACATCCTTCTCGGTAGCTACCAACCGCCAGTACACCAACAACAGTGGGGAAACGATCAAAGAGACCGTCTGGTTTCGCGTCTCCGCCTGGGGAAAGCAGGCCGAGACCTGCAACCAGTACCTGCGCAAAGGCTCCAAGGTGCTGGTCGAAGGCCGTCTGACCGCCGATGGCTCCACGGGAGGGCCGCGCATCTGGAACGATCAAGCTGGTCAGCCGCGCGCTTCCTTCGAGATCAACGCCCAGACGGTCCGCTTCCTGACCAGTCGCGGCGAGGTGGATAGCGGCACGTCCGGGGTGGATGACGCCCCGATGGTGGGGGATGAAGACAATATCCCCTTCTAGGCCAAAGGCACGGTACTCATGCCCAATCCCCCGAATCGCCCTGTCTCGGTCCAGATAGAAACGCCCGCAGACTTACAGCCCGTCTACGCCAACCTTGCCCGTATCGCCCATGCCCCGTTCGAATTCGTGCTCGACTTCGCCCGCTTGTTGCCCGGCGATGCCAAGGCTACCGTTGCTTCCCGCGTGATCATGTCGCCTGTCAGTGTCAAGCTGCTGGTCCAGGCCCTGACCGAGAACCTCGTCCGCTTTGAAAGCACCTTTGGCCCGATCAACGTCCCGGGCGGCTCTTCCCTGGCCGATTACCTTTTTCGCCCCCCTAAAGAGCCACCGGATAAGCCCGAGAAATGATCCCGCATGGATAAACTCGAGCAGATTGCTGAAAATATCCGCCAGACCTTCGAAGCGCAGACCACCGCTCGTGATAAGGCCCTGGCCCAGGCACGCGCCCTGACCCGGGCTTGTGCGCTGGCCATCCGTGCTGTCCACCGGGAAGAGACCGAGACGATGCAGTCGCACCTGGCCGAAGCCGGTATCCTTGCCAACGACCTCCATCGTGACCTCGGGGACCACATTGACCTGTATCACTCAGGCTACACCCAGGATGCGCTTAAAGAATATGCTGAAGCCAACATCACCTGCGCATTGATCCGACATGAACGATTGCCCACACCCGAAGAGTTGAAGATCCCACATGCGACCTATTTGAATGGATTGGCTGAAACGATTGGCGAGTTGCGCCGGCGCTGTCTGGATATCCTCCGCCACGGTTACTCCGATGAGGTCGAGGTACTCCTCCGGCATATGGACGACATCTACGCTATCCTGGTCACCATGGACTATCCCGACGCGATCACCCACGGTCTGCGTCGTCAGACGGACGTAGCCCGCAGCATCATCGAGCGGACCCGCGGCGACATCACCTTCAGCCTGCGGGGGGAACACTTGGAGCGCTCGATCGCAGAATTCAGTAAGCGATTGCCCGTCTCCAGCCCGTTGCCCGAAGGCCAGCGAATGCCCCCGTTATCCCCGGAGGAGGAATAACCCATGCCAACCGGCGGGAACCGGCACCGGTTGATCCTGTACACCTATCTCCTGGACCGCTGGTGGCAAGCGATCATGCTCATCGGGGTCTTTCTACTCATCCTGGCAGGCGGGTTGGGTATCCTGCCCATTTACCTGCCACAGTATCCTTTCATGTGGGTCTCAGACTGGAAACTCTGGGTCCTTACCGGAGCCGGGGTGATGGCGCTCCTGCTCGCCTTTGTCATGATCGCGGTACGCAAGTCCGCTTATATCCAACCTTTTGACAACCACTTGCGCCTGGTGACACCGTTCTTGCGATTAAATATATCCTACAGCCGTATCCGGCAGACTTACAGCAGCGAGATGGAACATATCTACCCGGCTAATAAGGTCCGGGGTTGGAAGCGAAACATCCTGCGCCCATTGGCCTCAAAGACCGCGATTGTCCTTGAGTTGAGTGCGTTCCCAATCCCACGGCTGGCGCTGTATTTCTTCCTCTCACCGTTCTTCTTCCCGGATAAATCAAGCCGCCTCGCCCTGCTGGTCTCCGACTGGATTGCATTCAGCACCGAGATGGAAAGCCTGCGCAGCAGTTGGCAGGATACGCTGCGGACACGCCCCGAGCACCCACGCACCTCGGTCTTCAACGGAAACTATCAAGACAGATCAACCCGATGAACATTTACTTTGCCTGCGCGATCACCGCTGGGCGGCAATTCGAGCCCGTCTACCAGGCGATCGTGCGGGTTCTGCTCGCAGACGGTCACCAGATCCCGACCGCCCACCTGGCCGATTCAGGGATCACGGCACTCGAGGCGACCGTCAGTCCGCGGGATGTCTACGAGCGGGATGTGGCTTGGATTCGGGAATGCGACGCCTTGGTCGCGGAAGTGAGTGTTCCATCCCATGGGGTGGGGTACGAGATCGGCTATGCCCTGAGCCTGGAGAAGCCTGTCCTGTGTGTCCATCAAGACGGGCATGCCATCTCGAAGATGATTTCCGGGAACCCACACTCCAAACTCCGCATTCAGGCTTACCGCCAGGTTGACGAAGCGATCGCCTGGTTACAGAGCCGCCTCTCCCTACCACCGTTAGACTTGTGAACATTGTCACAAGAAATGGGTGACATCCAACTCTTTCTCTCAGAGTCCCAATTGAGATATGATAACTGTGGAGACGGGGAAGGGACACCTCCAATATGCTCATCACTGTCTCCTCCTTTGGCGAACGCCTCCGCAGAACACGCTCCAGTTCTGCGGAGGCTGTTATTAACCCAAAAATCCGGGCAGTGTGGCCAGCCCAGATTTCAGGAGGATAAGGTAAGATTTCTTGCCTTTTGCGGTGCTATTTCCCGTCCTGCTGGTAAACCGGCAGGACGACAGTGAAGGTCGAACCCTGGCCGAGGATCGACTCGACCCAGATGCGCCCCTGGTGGTTATCTACAATGGATTTGACGATTGCCAGACCCAACCCCGAGCCGCCGACTCCCTTTGGAATATTGCTCGCCCGGTAGAACTTGTCAAAGATATGCGGCTGATCTGCCGGGGGAATCCCCGGCCCGCTATCGCTGATCCGCAAGATGATCTGTTCCTGCTGGATTTCCACCTGGATGCGGATCTCGCCCAGTTCTGGCGTGTACTTGATCGCATTGCCGATCAAATTGTCCAGCATCTGGCGCAACCGGATTGGGTTGCCAAGCACTGCAGGGACCTCTGGTGGAAAATCCATGTCCAGGCTCTGTTGTTTCTCCTCGATCTGCAGAGTCAGGTTCTCCATTGTGTAGCGGATCAGTTCGTCCAGGGGGATCCTATCCTTCTGATCATCGAGGCCCGCTTCAATCCGGCCAAGCTCCAAAAGGTCATTAACCAGGGCTGTAATACTCTGGACGCTTGCCTGCACCCGTGAAATGAACTGCCGCTGGGCATCATTCACCGGGCCGACCCGTTCGAGCAGTTCGACATATCCCAGGATGGCTGTCAAGGGGGAGCGCAGGTCATGCGAGACTGTGTTGACAAACTCGCTCTTCAAGCGATCAATTTGGCGGAGATAGGTGATATCTTGCATGGTGATCGCCACACCGATGCCGGGGATGGGCGTATATTGGGCTGCAAGAACACGGCCGTCGTCAAAATCGATCTCGTTGTGAGGCATCGGGCTCTCTCCCCCTCGCGAGAGCAGAGCGCGCAAATCCGGATGCGGGAAAACTTCCAGAAGTGGCTTTCCGGTAAGATCTTCATCCAGCCAGAAACCGAATGCCCGGCGGGCATTTTGATTAACCAGCAGGAGCTCGTGCTGGTCATCCAGGATGATGACTCCGTCGGCGATATTGTCGATGATGGTATCCATCTTCTGCAGTTCACTCAGGCGGCGCTCCAACGACGCTGTCGTCCGGCGGACCTCGCGACGGGTCCAATCTCCGATCCGGTTGGCGCGCGCCAGGCTGTTTTCAATGGTCTTGGTGATCTCTTCGATCCGCAGCGGGGGAAACAGGCAACCGCTGACCCCGATCCGGAATGCTTCTTTGAAAAAAGCTGTAGATTCCTTAGACACAAACATTAACACCGGCATGGTGGGGAAACGTTCCAGCAGGTTGGCCGCGATCTCCAGGCCGGCGGATCCTGCCACCACCTCGCCAACGATGACCAATGCAGGGGTGGTGCCTTGCAAGGCTTGATCCAATGCCGACCGGTCGCGGACAATGGCTACCTGATACTGGACCGCGCCAAGCGCCCGCTCAAATAACTGCAATGCTTGCGGGTCATCCAGAGCCAGCAACACCAGGGCAGATTTTGCCATGCTACCGTTATCCCTTCTTCGATTTTGTGTCCGCGGGGGCATCCGGATTGACGAGTTGCAACGCTCGCTGCAATGCCGCCTGCGCAGATTCCAGCGCCTCGGTTTGTTCTTCGTTCAGTTTGCCCATTTTCTCCATGTGGAGCAGCTCAAGCGGGTAGCCAGCAACCTCCAAGGCCTCATGGATGCTCTGGCTTAAGCTCTCAAGTTGTTCGATTTTCTGCGATTCCCCCTTCTGGGCCAGGTCGGCGCTTTCCCGGAGTGCCCGGAAGAGGTGCGCGTTGACCAGGGAAATGGAGGCATAGTCTGCCACGGCTTCGAGCAGAGTCTGCATGTGATTGTCGAACGGCTGGATGGTCTTGCGGGCGACCGCCAGGGTGCCGATGACCTCCTGCTGCACCTTGACCGGGACGACGATCACAGCACCACCCAGGGATGCCACTTTGAACCGTTTCAACGGTTCATCATGGATGGATAGAGTTTCCCCGGAGAGCGCCACGAGCGAGCTGACACCATCATCCAGCGGCATGCCCATCTTCTTGGCCCAGGCATCCGGCAGGTTGTGGTGCGCCGCCAGGTAGTATATCTTCTTCTGGTCATTGCGCAATAATAACCAGCCGTAATCGGCCTCGGCAACATGCACCGTCCCCTCGACGATCTTGTCGAAAAGGATGCGTTGGTCTGTAATGGAGATGACTGCTTTGCCGACCGCAAAGATGGTGGTCAGTTCACGGACGCGGCGACTAAGCTCTAGGTTGGTGATCTTAAGTTTCTGGTCAAGCCGCTGCCGGGTGCGCGCCTCCCGCACCTGTTTTAGGGCGCGTTCCACAGCCGCGACAACCTCGGCTTCACGCGTCGGCCAGATCAGGTAATCCGCGGCCCCCAACCGGAAAGCCTGGATGACATCCATCTCGCGCCCTTTTTCGGCGATGACGATCATCGGGATGGAGAGGCCCTGGGAGTTCAAGGCGAATAACAAGTCCTTGCCGCTCAGGCCGGGCAAGGTCAAGTTGACGATCACCAGATCAGGGGAGAATTGAGCAGCCAGCATGATGGCTTTGCTGGCGTCTTCGGCAATCTGCACCTGGTACCCCAACGGGGTCAGCGCCTGGCGCGCAACCAGGTCGCTGATATCAGGGTCGCTCTCAACAAGCAGGATTTTCTCGGCAATAGTATTCATACGGATCCAAGCCCCGGTTGATATAGCCTTCCAATTCCTTATTGTAACATTAACAGGAATCTCCACGAGTATAATACTCATTATAGTTCCGTGCAAAACCGAGGCCAGCAAATGGATAAAACCCCATGGTGGCAAGACGGCATCATCTACCAGATCTATCCGCGTTCCTTCGCCGACAGCAATGCCGATGGCCTGGGCGACCTTCCTGGAATCATCTCCCGCCTGGATTATCTTGCCGACCTGGGCATCGATGCCATCTGGCTCTCACCGGTCTATCCTTCCCCGGACGCTGATTTCGGCTACGACATCTCAGACTACACGGCCATCGACCCGCGTTTCGGCTCGCTGGCGGATTTCGACCGGCTGGTAGCTGAGTGCCACCGCCGGGGCATCCGGGTCATCCTGGATCTGGTACTCAACCATACATCCGACCAGCACCCCTGGTTCCAGGAATCACGCTCGAACCGAGAGAATTCCAAACGCGATTGGTACATCTGGCGCGACCGCCCGAACAACTGGCAGGCCGCGTTTGGGGGCAAGGCCTGGACCGCCGACCCTCAGTCTGGTCAGTATTACCTGCATCTCTTCACGAGGAACCAACCCGACCTCAATTGGCGCAACCCGCAGGTCCGCCTGGCGATGCTGGAAGTCTTCCGCTTCTGGCTGGAGCGCGGGGTGGATGGCTTCCGGTTGGACGTCTTCAACACCTACTTCAAGCACCTCGACTTGGCGGACAACCCACCTAAATTCGGCCTGCGCGGGTTCGACCGCCAGCGCCACATCCACGACCTCGACCAGCCGGAGATGATGCCGTTCCTCAGCGAGGTCCGCGCCCTGTTGGAGGTTTACCCGGAACGGTACGCTGTCGGCGAGACATACCTGGCGACACGTGAGAAGACCATCTCGTATTGTGGGGCTGACAAGCTCCAGGCTGCCTTCAGTTTTGATTTCACGCCTTCACACCTGGTTTACCCCTGGAACCCGGGCTGGTTAATGAAGCAGATCCTCCGCCGGGAAGATGCTTTCCAACAGGCCGGGGTCTGGCCAACCACCGTGATGAGCAATCATGATATCCCGCGCCCTGCCAGCCGCTATGCCGACGGGGAAGATGACGCTCAGGCGAAACTCGCAATGGCACTCCTGCTCACTTTGCGGGGCACGCCGTTCCTATACAATGGGGAGGAGATCGGCATGCGCGATATCTCCTTGGGACGCCAGGAAATCCTTGACCCTCCGGGCAAGAAATATTGGCCGATCTACAAAGGGCGAGACGGCTGCCGCTCGCCGATGCAATGGGATAGTACGCCGAATGCAGGGTTTTCTGCGGCCAGTCCCTGGCTCCCGGTCCATCCAAATCACACAACCCGCAACGTGGCAGTTCACCAGGCAGACCCAGACTCACTCCTCCAGTTCACCAAGATGCTTATCGCTCTGCGGAAGACGTATCCTGCACTGCGCAGGGGGGACTTTCTTTCTCTTAAAGCGCCGCGCAGTGGGCTGGCGTACCTGCGCCGGACGGAGGAACAGACCATCCTGGTGGCGATGAATTTCAGCCAGCGGAGCATATCTGTAGAGTTGCCTGAAGGGGAATGGTATCGTCTATTCCCCACGAACAACGGGTCCCTCTCGCACACAGGCAAGCTACCCCTCGGTCCCAGCGGAATCTGTCTGATTGTAAAACAAACCTAGACGCTCTCTATACCAGAAAAACCAGCTTGTTTTTTCCCTCCAAACCAGTATACTAACATTAATGGACAGTCTGGCCTACCTTCCCGGGGATGAACCCATTCCCGGGCCGCTGGCCCGTTTCCTGCCCCCTGTGCCATCCGGGACCGCCGGGTTATTCCTGACAGGACGGCAGGGGCTCAGTGTTGACAACCCCCTCAAGCCGGGGAATTGGGTGTTGGACCCGTTCGGTTCTGCACCGCGATTGCCGGTTGAGATTGCGCGGCTGGGCTACCGTGTGCTCGTCGCGGTCAATAACCCGGTCACTCGCTTTCTGCTGGAATCGATCGCGACCCCGCCTCCAAAATCCGACCTTCACGCCGCACTGGCCGAGTTGGGCTCGGCCCGGAAAGGCGACGAACGACTGGAGAGCCATCTCGGAGCTCTCTACATGACCGAGTGCGCCCGGTGCAGCCAACGCATCCCTGCCGAGGCATACATCTGGGAACGCGAGGGCAATGTGCCGGTTGGACGTATCTATCGCTGCCCGTGCGGGCAGGGCGGCGAATTCCCCGCCACCGAAGCGGATCAAAACCAGGCGACAGCCATGGCTGCGACAGATGGCCTGCACCGCTCGCGCGCCCTGGAGCGGATCGCCGCCCGGGACGACCCGGACCGAGTCCACGCTGATGAAGCCTTGGCTTGTTACCTGCCACGGGCGGTCTACGTGCTTTCCACGATTGTCAACCGGTTGGACAGCCTGCGTCTGAGTCCTGACCGCCGCCGTGCCCTCGCTGCCCTCCTCCTGGTCGCCTTTGACGAAGGCAGTTCCCTCTGGGCCCATCCCACCGAGCGCCCACGCCCAAAGCAACTGTCTGTCCCGCCGCGCTTCCTGGAAAAAAACATCTGGATGGCACTCGAACAGGCGGTCGATTCATGGGAGAGCGAACAACCAGCAATTCAGGTGGCCAACTGGCCCGAGGTGCCGCCTGAACACGGTGGGATCAGCCTGTTCGAAGGACCGGTGCGTAACCTGTCCCCTCACTTGAAGGAGATCTCCCTTGGGGCTGTTGTCACCGCCATCCCCCGGCCCAACCATGCCCTCTGGACTCTCTCTGCGCTTTGGTCCGGCTGGCTCTGGGGCCGGGAGGCTGCTGCACCTTTCAAGGCTGTCCTCCATCGCCGCCGGTACGACTGGAACTGGCACGCCACCGCCATGCAGGCCGCGCTGAAAAACGTGGTCGCAAATCTGTCGTTGAATGTGCCTGTCTTTGCCCTGGTCCCGGAATGTGAGCCTTCGTTCCTCACCGCCGTCATGGTCGCTGGCGCAAGCGCCGGCTTGGACATGCAGGGCCTGACCTTACGCAGCCGGCATGACCCGGCGCAGATTCTCTGGCATCGGCGCGCCTTTGCGCTTGAAGGCAGCAGGGCGATAGACAAGTCCATTATCCAGGAAGCGCTGGTGGCCCACCTGGCTCAACGGGGGGAACCGGTTACCTACATGCACATGCACGCGGCGGGCCTGGCAGGCATGGCCCGCGAGCATGCCCTCGGGTGGTACGATGATATCCTGCCGAACGTCAATTCATCCATCCAAGATGTCCTGACGGGTGACAAATTTACCCATCTCAGCGCCAGCACCAATCCCGAGACCGGCCTGTGGGGGCTTTCCAAGTGGGATCCCCAGGCGGAATCCCTGCCGGACCGGGTCGAACGCAGCCTGGTGAATCTCTTGTGCGAGAACCCCGAAACCAACCAGCGTTCGATCGAGCGATTGCTTAATCCCGAATTTTCTGGTCTGGACACCCCTTCGCTTGGCTTGATTCAAGACCTATTGAGCTCTTATGCATTGGAGGCGGATGGCTGCTGGACGCTTCGCCCGGAGGACGTTCCAGCCATCCGAACCGCCGACCTGCAAGCCGTGTCCCAGACTCTGACCGGATTGGCTGACATGATCGGCTACAAATGCATCCTCCCGGAAAGCCCTTTTCGCCTGCACCTCTGGCAGGATGGGGATGAGACCAGCTACGCATTTTATTTGCTGGCAACGGCCCGGGTCAGCCAGCTGATGCGCCAGAATCCCCACCCCCCTGAGCGCAGCCTGCTTGTAGTGCCCGGCGGGCGCGCCGGACTGCTGATCTGCAAACTCCGCCGTGACCCATCCCTTCAGGAGATCTGGGATTCCGGCTGGCGTGTGCTTAAATACCGCCATGTGCGCAAATTGGCTGCAACCGAGGGATTGACCCGCGGGCAATGGGAACAGCAACTCGCCGGCGATCCCCTGGAACCTCCCGAGCAGATGCGACTTTTTTAGCTAGTCTTCGACCTTTAATTAGCGGATCAGTCTAGCCGCCAATCATCCTGAATTGACCGACAAGAGTCACTTCCTCGGGCTAAAACTTGACTTTTGGGTTGCATTTGTGCTAGATTTATGTATCTCTGCAACTGAGGCAAGTATGCACCGCGAACGCGTTTCTGATAATGTCTACTGGTTCCAAAGCGAGGTCTACGCACAAGTCACGGCCGGGGTTGTGGCCGGATCACAATGGGCCATCCTCATCGATACCCTGGCCCTGCCTGAAGAGACCCTGGCCATTCGGGATTTTATCGAGCGCGAGCTGGATGTCCAGGTGCGCTATGTCATCAACACCCATTACCATGCCGATCACACCTGGGGCAACTGCTACTTCCCGGGGGCGACCATCATCGCCCACTCGCTGTGCCGCGAATTGCTGGCCAGCCGCGGCATCCCATCCTTGGAGACCGTCCGCCGCCAGAACCCTGCCTTCCGCCAGGTCAAGATCGTCCTGCCTCACCTGACTTTCAACCAGGGTACGATCAACATCCGCATTGGTAAGAAAAACCTGACCATCATGCCTGCGTCCGGGCACAGCGCGGATGGGATCGCTGTCCTGGTGGAGGAGGACCGGATCCTATTTGCGGGTGATTCCTTCATGCCGCTGCCTTACCTTGTCGATGGCGACTATGAAGACCTCACCGCCTCGATCAAGAAGGTCGGACGCATGGGGCTTGAGAATATCGTCCAGGGCCACGGCGATATCGTCCTGCGAGGTGAAATTGAGGGAGCGGTCAAGGAAAACCTAGCCTATCTGGCCAACATCCGCAAAGTCGCCCGGACAGCCACCCGCCGGAAAGCAGCGGAAGAATACCTGGAAGAGATGCATATCGAGAATTGTGGCAAAAGCAGGGTCTACCTCGGTGGCCTGGCAGCAGACCTCCACCGGCGCAACCTTAGGGCCCTCTACAAGCAGACCCTCGATGAAAAAGACAAAGGGGTGGAGAGCAAATAGGTCCAGTGGAAAAAGCGTCATCCTGAAATTAAACATCAGCTTGGTCATGCCCCGTGAATGCTAGTGCTATTGCTTCCGGGGGTTTTTGCTATTAATTGATGGTGTTGGTTATGCTAGGGGGGAAATCGGTCTTCGGACGACCTATATGGATCGACGTGATCTTGGGTATGCGCCTTTGCAGCCTGTTACCATAGACTAAAAACCACGTTATCCGGGCGTTAGATTTCGATGATCTTCTTCTGGATCGCGTACTTGATCAACTCGCCACGGTCGTGCAGGTCCAGCTTTTGCATCAGGTTGGTACGATGGGCCTGGACAGTTTTGACTGAAATGGAGAGGATCTCGGCAATTTGCTTGTTGGTGTGACCCTCGGCGATGAGCTGCAATACCTCGCGTTCACGCGGGCTGAGGCCGTCGCTCTGCTCCTGCGGGCGCGTCCCCCCCCAACGCAGGTAGTCTTCGATCACCAGGCGGGTGATGGCCGGAGAGAGCACCGACTCGCCGCGATGAACGGCGCGGATGGCATTGATCAACTCTTTGGCGGCGGCATCCTTCAGGATGTAGCCCATTGCCCCCGCCTCCAACACTTGACGGATGTATTCCTCGTTGTCGTGCATGGTCAGGATCAGCACGCGCACGCCCGGGCACTGGCGCTTGATCTGCCGGGTCGCCTCCAGCCCATTGAGCAGTGGCATGGCGATATCCATGATGACGACATCCGGCTCCACCTGGCAAGCCATCGTCACGGCAGATCGACCATTCTCCGCCTCGCCAACGACGACAAAACCGGGTTCGTCCTCAAGGATCGCCCGGATGCCGCTACGCAGTATCGTATGGTCATCGGCCAGCAGAATGCGGATCTTATTCATGGGCTCTTGCTCCTCTTGCATTCATAGGGATAAAGACATCCAGGCGCGTCCCTTTGCCGGGTTGGCTATCCAAGTCTGCCCGACCGCCGAGCAGTTCCGCCCGCTCGCGGATGCCGAGCAAGCCCAGTTGCTGGGTCTGGACCGCTCTCTGCGCGGCCTGCTGCAGGTCAAACCCGCGGCCGTCGTCCTCGATATGCAGGTGGATCACATCCATACTCGATTGTAGTACGATCTTGACGATCCGGGCGCCCGCATGGCGGATGATATTGTTCACTGCTTCCTGGGTGATGCGGAAGAGCGTGGTAGCGACTACGGGTTGAATATCGAGAGGTGAGCCTGGTGTCTTGATGGCGATGCGGATACCCGCTTCCTCCAGCGTGGTACGGGCATACCAGCGGATGGCAGGGATCAGTCCCAGGTCGTCCAGGATGGCGGGGCGGAGCCCAGAGAGGATGCGGCGCAGTTCAGTCAGCGTGCTTGCGGCCAGATTCCGCACTTCTGCCAGTTGCTCCCTGACTTCCTGACCGGCAGCAGGCAGCTTCCTTTCGAGACGGTCGAGCTGGATGAGGAGCATGGATAACGCCTGACCAGTGTCATCGTGCAGGCTTTGGGCAATCGCCCGGCGCTCATCTTCCTGGGCACGGATGGTCCGCTCAGAAAGGGCGCGCAACTCACGGTTGCGCGCCTCCAATTGCTCCAGTAATGTCTGTAATGTCGCTGCCAGATGGGTTGTATAGGGGTCGGAGTATTTCAAACCTGCCGGGTCGATCTCTTTTTCACCCGCTTGCAACCGCCGGGCCAGGAGGCTCAGTTCTCGTAACGGGTGCAGAGCTGCGCGCAGGATGACAAAATTCAAACCCAGGCTGAATAGCGTACCCGCTGCCGCGAAGACCAGGATCAGCCACCAGTCCGCAGCCTGGCTGGCCAGGTGACGGGTGATCAGCGTTCCCAGGACCGCCCCGGCGACGATGATGAACGCGTTTCCCAGCGCGATACGGTGGAAGAGTGATAAGCGGGAGAGGCGTTTCCGCAGGCGGTCGATCAGGCCGGGTCCGGTCATCGGAGTCAGTATATCATAGCAGGTCGGCGAGAGAGATATTTTCCGGGTTCAGTCCGGCAGGCAGCCCAGATTCCAGTATAATTCTACCGACCTTATCTAATTAACCGGGAGAAAGACATGCCAAGTAAGAAAGGCAAATACCTGCCGCTCCCCGCTGAAGAGATCATCCAGGATTACCGTCTCGCCTATCGCAGCCGGCAGGTGTCATTGGTTGGCCGCCGGGAAGTCCTGAGCGGGAAAGCCAAGTTTGGCATCTTCGGCGCTGGCAAGGAAGTCGCCCAGATCGCGCTTGCCCGGTCCTTCAATCCGGGCGACTGGCGCTCGGGATACTATCGTGACCAGACCTGGATGCTCGCCCTCGGCGTGTTTGAGCGTCCAGGAATTCTTCGCCCAGTTGTACGCCCACGCAGATATCGAGCATGAGCTGGCCATGGGAGGCCGGACCATGAACGCTCATTTCGCCATCCGCCCGATGCTGTATCTCTCGTTCGTCTTCGATCACCGCATCCTGGACGGTGCCAGCGCGGACTGGTTCCTGGCAAAGGTCAAGGAGACGCTGGAAGACTGGGCTTGACGGCCCGGCGGGAGACACTTGTTATAATTGGCTTGTTTAGGTTGGAATTCAGCATTTACGGAGAGAACAATGACCGATAGTTTTGATGTCATCGTCATCGGCGCGGGACCCGGGGGCTATGTGGCCGCCATCCGCGCCGCCCAGCTCGGACAGAAGGTTGCCATCGTGGACAAGCAATGGCTAGGCGGCGTCTGCCTGAATGTGGGCTGCATCCCGTCTAAGGCACTCTTGAAGAACGCCGAAGTGGCCCACACGCTGCGCGAGCGCGGCAAAGAGTTCGGTTTTACGTTCGATAACCTGCAGCTTGATTACGGTGCGGCAGTCAAGCGCTCGCGGCAGGTCTCGGGACGTTTGGTCAAAGGGATCGAGTTCCTGATGAAGAAAAACAAGATCACGGTTCTGATGGGCACGGCCAAATTGACCGCCAAGGACATGGTTTCCGTCACGGACAAGGATGGCGAGGTTGTCGAGCTCAAGGCGAAAAACATCATCATCGCCACCGGAGCGTCCGCCATGGTCCCCGCAGGGTGGGTGGTGGATGGCGAGAAGGTGGTCACCTATCTCGAGGCTATCCTGCAAGAGAAGCTGCCCAAGAGCGTGATCATCATCGGCGCGGGGGCGATCGGGATGGAGTTCGCCACGGTCTGGAGCGCGTACGGCACTGAGGTGACGGTGGTCGAGATGCTGCCCCAAATCCTGCCGCTGGAGGACAGTGAAGCCGGTGCTGAGGTGGCCAAGGCCTACACCAAGCGCGGCGTCAAGCTGCTGGCCGGGCACAAGGTCGAGGCGATCAAAGCCGCCAAGAACGGTGTCAAGGTGACGGTGTCCGCTGAGGGGGCCGAGACGGTCCTGGAGGCCGAACAAGCCCTGGTCGCGATCGGCTTCCGGCCGAATACTTCCGGGCTAGGGCTGGAGGATGTTGGCGTGAAGCTTAGCGAATGTGGTTTCATCGAGATCGACGAGCGCATGGCTACCAATGTTGCTGGCATCTGGGCGATCGGCGACGTGACCGGCAAATTGATGCTGGCCCATGTCGGCTCAGCCCAGGGCATTGTCTGCGCCGAGCACATCGCCGGGCATGCGACCGTCACGCTGGACTATGTGATGATGCCGCGGGCGACCTATTGCCAGCCGCAGGTGGCCTCTTTCGGGCTGACCGAGGCGCAGGCGAAGGAACGCGGCCTGGCCGTTAAAGTTGGGCGCTTCCCCTTCCAGGCCAACGGCAAGGCCCTCGGCCTCGGCGACTATGCCGGCTGGGTCAAGCTGGTGGTCGACGAGAAATACGGCGAGATCTTGGGCGCCCACATGGTTGGTCCGGAGGTGACCGAACTGCTCCCCGAGCTGACCCTGGCGCAGATGATGGAACTGACCTCCCTCGAGATCGCCCGCAATGTCCACGCCCACCCGACACTGAGCGAGGTATTGATGGAAGCGGCGCACGCGGCCGAAGGCAGCGCGATCCATATTTAGCAAAAAAAAGGCAACCCCAGACAGGCCTATCGAAATAAGCGGCGTTATTCCAGCCGGCAAGCGAATCATAAAAAAAGGCGTCCTCCATTTCCAGCGGAGGACGCCCGGTACTTCGCCAAACCTTATTTTGATTCGGTGATCTCAAAGCCCCTCTTCTGTAACTGCTCGATCAGCTCCTCGGGCGAACGGAACCATTGGCCCCACTTGCGCGAGATGTGCTCGGTCCAGGAGTAATCCTTGTAAGTATGGGTCTCTTTCCTGTCCTCCTCCAGGCGGATCTTTGCTTTCTGTTTGGCATAATAACCCTGGGCCAGGTAGCCATCGTCCATGACCTTCATCGCCGCGGCGACTTGCTCGTCAGTGAACTCAGGATAGCTGTCCTCGAAAAGGGTGAACCAGAGCGGGTAGCGCGGCCGGGGAGGAAACTCCTCATCCGGGTAGCCCATCACCAGGCCGACCAGCGGGAAGACCCGCGGCGGCAGGTTGAACTCTGCCGCGATCTGGTCGGCGACATACGGGGCGTTGCCAATGAAACAGGAACCCAGGCCCAGGCTTTCGGCAGCGATGACCATGTTCTCAGCCATGTAGGCCGCATCCTGGATGCCGAAGAAGAGCAATGAAAGGTCGTTTGTAACCATTTCCCAGCCGCGGATTTTCATGAAGCGTTCGAGCTTGTGCACATCCACGCAGATGACAAACCAGAGCGGCGCATCGAACGGCGCCTTCTCGCCCCTGGAGAGCAGGACACTGTAGAGTTGGGATGCGAACGGGGCTTGCTGCCCGACCCGGACGATGGCTTCCACAACATCGTCTGTGGGCTGGTCCGGCTTGTATTTGCGGATGGATTTGCGGTTGAGCATGCTTGTGATGATAGGGTTGAGATTGTCCATCGGGGTGGCCTCCTGATATTTTGCTCAATCATAGCATACAGGGACAAAACTTTAAGCAAAACATCGTTTCTACCCTTCTCCCGCATGCTATAATCGATTAGACATATCTTCCCCGTTTTACCGGTTCCTCATGCCCTTTGCCCATCTCCACGTCCACACGGAATACTCCCTGCTTGACGGCTTCAGTAACATCAAGAAGCTGGTCAAGCGTGCCAAGGAAATGGATATGCCGGCTCTGGCGATCACCGACCATGGCACAATGTATGGGGCGATCGAGTTTTACTACAGCGCCCGGGAAGCGGGCATCAAGCCCATCATCGGCATCGAGACCTACCTCGCTGCCCGGACGATGCAAGAGCGCGACCCGCGCGAAGACAAAAAATCGACCCACCTGCTGCTGCTGGCACAGAACGAGACCGGCTACAAGAACCTGCTTAAGATTGCCTCAACCGCCCAGCTGGAAGGGTTCTATTATTTCCCCCGAATCGACAAGGAATTCCTTGCCCGGCACGCCGAAGGCCTGATCTGCACTTCCGGCTGTATGTCCTCTGAAGTACCGCGCTTGCTCGAACAGGGTCAGGTGGACGCTGCCCGCCGGTCTCTGGATTGGTATTTTGAAACCTTCGGTAGGGACAATTACTTCCTTGAACTTCAGCAGCACGATATCCCCGAACTGGAATCGATCAACAAGAACCTGCTCGACCTGGGTCCCCGTTACGACGCCCGTTTCATCGCCACCAATGACGTCCACTACATCAACCCGGAGGACGCGTACCTGCAAGACATCCTGCTGGCGATCCAGACCGGGACCGTGCTCTCGGACCCCACGCGGATGCGCATGACCGACCCATCTTACTACCTGCGCTCCCCGGAGGAGATGTCTCGGCTGTTCCATGAAGTGCCCGAGGCGTTGAAGAATACCCTGCTGGTGGCTGAACGCTGCAATCTGGACCTGGAAGCGAAGGAATATCGCCTGCCGCACTTTACCGTGCCTGAGGGGAATACTCCCCAGACCTACTTGCGGCGCTTATGTGACGAGGGGACGCGCAACCGCTACAAGGAGAGCGCCAGCAGCCCAGAGGTCCGCGAGCGCCTCGAGTACGAGTTGGATATCATCCACACGATGGGTTTTGATGCCTACTTCCTTATTGTCTGGGACCTCTGCCGGCATGCCCGCGAACACGGCA
This sequence comes from Chloroflexota bacterium, assembly GCA_043826785.1. Classification (GTDB taxonomy): domain Bacteria; phylum Chloroflexota; class Anaerolineae; order Anaerolineales; family Villigracilaceae; genus JBDRPT01. The sequence goes on from JBDRPT010000019.1 coordinate 77,342, forward strand.
TCTGGTACAACGCCCGCGGCTCCGCGGCCGGTTCGATCATCGCATATGTGCTGGAGATCACACTGGTAGACCCGCTCCAGCACGAGCTGCTCTTCGAGCGCTTCCTCAACCCCGGGCGGGTCTCGATGCCCGATATTGACCTGGATTTCCCCGATGACCGCCGCGCCGAGATGCTTGAGTATGCCGTCAAGAAATACGGGCAGGACAAGGTTGCCCAGATCATCACTTTCGGCACCCTCGGGGCGCGGGCTGCCTTGCGCGATGTCGCCCGGGTCAAGGACATCCCCCTGCCAGAAGTGGACCGCATCGCCAAGCTCGTCCCCAATATCCCCGGCAAGCCGGTCTCCCTGAGTGAGGCTGTCAATCAAGTTCCTGACTTGAAAGCTGCCTACGAGTCCGATGAGCATCTGCGTGACCTGATCGATACGGCTACAAGAATGGAGGGCGTCGTGCGCAGTGCCGGCACGCATGCCGCCGGCGTGGTCATTTCGGATAAACCGCTGATCGAATACCTGCCCCTGCACCGGCCAACGAGTAATTCCGAAGAGACCCCGGTCAAGATTGTGACCCAGTTCGAGATGGGCATCCTGGAAAAACTCAAGATGCTCAAGGTGGACTTCCTTGGCCTGGCCACATTGACCATCATGGCGCGCGCCTGCGAACTGATCGAACAGCGCCACGGGGTGAAATATAACCTGGGCAACATCCCCACCGATGACTCGGAGACGTTTACGTACCTGGGCGAAGGCAATACAGCCGGTGTCTTCCAACTGGAAGGCTCCGGGATGACCAAGTGGCTGGTCCAGATGAAGCCCCAGCGGTTGGAGAACGTCATTGCCATGGTAGCCCTCTTCCGCCCCGGGCCGATGGAGTTCATTCCTGATTACATCAGCCGCATGCATGGCGAGAGTGAGCCGGAGTACCGCCATCCATCCCTGGAGCCGATCTTCGGATCGACCTATGGCATCCCTGTCTACCAGGAACAGTTGATGCGCGCCGCTGTCGAACTGGCCGGGTACAGCCCCTCCGAGGCCGACAACCTGCGAGCGGCCATCTCCAAGAAGAAGGCCCAGGAGATCGCCCGTCACCGGGTGATGTTCGTGGATGGGGCCAGCAGCCGTGGTATTCCGCGCGAGACCGCCGAGGCCATCTACACCGATTGGGAAGAATTTGCCCGTTACGGGTTCAACAAGAGCCATGCAGCCGACTATGGCATCATTGCCGTCCAGACGGCTTTCTTGAAGTACCATTATCCGGTCGAATACATGGCTGCCCTGTTGACTGTATCCAAGAACCAGATCGAGAAGGTCGCCTTCTATGTCAGCGACGCGCGCAGCATGGGGTTCCAGGTGCTACCGCCGGATGTGAATGCCAGTGAGTGGGACTTTGTCATCCAAGACTGCCCGGAAGAAAAACCGGCCATCCGCTTCAGCATCGGGGCAGTCAAGAATGTCGGCCAGGGACCGGTGGAGATCATCGTCAACGCCCGTAAGAAGGGCGAGAAGTTCAAGGATCTGAACGATTTCGCCCGCCGGGTGGACCTGCGCGCCGTCGGTAAACGGGCCCTGGAATGTATCATCAAAGTAGGTGCAATGGATGCCTTTGGCTCCCGGGCAGCCATGCTGGAAGCGCTCGATCGCATCGTCGCCATCAGCACCGCCCACCACCGGGCGGCCGAAGCCGGCCAGCTCTCGCTCTTCGGGGCGGCGACAGGCGTCACCGATGACATCCATCTACCGCTTGTCCCCGAGGCCGACCGGCGCGAGGTGCTCAACTGGGAGCGCGAACTGATCGGGATGTACATGTCCGAGCACCCGTTGATGCCTTACATGAACGACATTCGCAGGGTGGTCAGTCACTTCTCAAGTACCCTGGGAGAGGCCGCCCACGATGAAAGGATCCGCGTGGCGGGGATGGTCACCTCCATCCGCCCGCATCAGACCAAGACCGGCAAGATGATGGCTTGGGTGAACCTGGAGGACTTGCAGGGTATCATCGAACTGGTCATTTTTCCGCGCACCTGGGAGAAATTCCAGTTCGTACTCGAGATTGGTGGGGTGATTTTAGCAGAAGGGAAGGTGGATGCCCGGGGGGTGACATCCAAGATCCTGGTGGATAACATCCGCACCGAGATCAAGATCACAGGCCCGCTGAAGCCCGTCGAGCGTCCCCCAGACCGGAAACCCGCTGCACCCAAGGAGACGGTCCCTGCTCTGAAGCGGGTAGCGGAACCTTCTCCAGCGTACCCACCCTCGGCGGCTTCCGGGTCCGATCATGAACCGCCCCCTCCGGAATCTTTTCCTCCCGGCTGGGAAGACCTGGTCTCCGCTTGCGGAGGTTCCTTCTCGGTGCCGGATTTAGTGGTCCGTGAAGCGGAACTTCCCGGGGATAAACCCGCCGGCATCCCCGCCCAGCCTGTGGCAGCTACGCCAGCCTCTGAACCCCCGGCCGCAGCCCCGGTCATGCCGGCTCGGAAATTTCCGCCTGTCATCTTGCCTGTGGAATTGGATAAAGACCATCCCCCGCAGATGGTGGCGGTGATCCTGCGATCATGCGGCGATCCCCAGCGTGATATCCGCCGGATCAGCCGCCTGCACGGCATCTTCATCTCTTATCCCGGCAAGGACCGCTTCCAGTTGCAGATCTTCGAAGACGGCATTGGCCATCTGATCGATTTTCCCAACGATACCACCCGGGTGTGCAGCGAATTGATCAAGAAGTTGAAAGATCTGGTTGGGGACGAGAACCTGCGCATCGAGCCGATCACGTACCAGTGACTGCTTCGCCATTCAGGCGATTCCCTGGTTGCAGTCTTACTGCCACGTCTTCCCTGACGGCATTACAGCGCTCACATCCATCCACCTGGCATAGCAAGGCCAGGGGGTCGTTTTTTATCTGCTCGATGACCGCCCGTAAGAGGATCATCAACGGCACTGCCTGGACGGTGGCATTCCCGATCTGGACACGGCGGACCTGACTATCCAGATGGGCGTTGATGGCCTCGAAACCCGCCGAACACCCCGGGAATCCCGGGCATTCGCGCACTCCCTGGGGAGTCAAGGCCCAACGGGTGAACTGCCGCCGCCTGGCCAGTTTCTCCGCGAAGTGGATGCTGGTGTTGACCGTGTGATTGACCCCGAGCAACAAGACCCAACCGCCTTGTTTGGTCAGCGCGCCGACCGGGGCCAGTGGGTCGTCCATGGTTTGCGTGGCAAGGACCGTTTCAGCACGGATACCGGTGAAGGAGAGGATCGGGTGCAGCGAGCGCTTGGCGAATAGGTGGTGGCGCAGGCTTTCCGGGACGATGCCCATCAACCGGTCCGTGGACATGTTGGACGAGTAGAACTCGGCCATCTTGTTGTGGTCTTCCCCGGCGCCGTAGGTGATCCCGTTACCGGCCGGGCCGGCGGTAGGGGTGACCATCGTCCTGTAGGTGAATGCCGGCATGATCACCCCGGGGAAGAGGGTCACCAGGGATTTAACCAAGGTCTGTGCTCCGCCGGAGATTTCCCCGAATGCGGAGAGCGAGGCATGGGCGATGACGGGGTCATTCAGCTCGAGGCCGCGCAGTCCACGGATCAGGGCATTCAGGTCGACGGAAGTCATTGTGCTTGTTTATTCCCCTTTCCAGATGGGTGGACGTTTTTCCATGAACGCCTGCATGCCTTCCTTCTGGTCTTGGGTGGCAAACAGGGCATAGAAGGCTTCGCGCTCGAACTCGAGTCCTGCGCTTAACGATAGATCATCGGCTTTGTTGACAGCCAGCTTTGCTGCCTGGACTGCGAGGGGAGCGCGGCTGGCGATCTCTTCGGCCAGTGCAAAGGCCTGGCTGAGCAATTGATCTACCGGCACCACGCGGTTGACCATGCCTGCTTGCAACGCTTCCTCAGCGGTCAGGGTGCGGTTGTTGAGCACCATTTCCATCGCCAGGACCTTGCCGACCGCGCGTGTCAGCCGCTGGGTCCCGCCTGCGCCGGGGATGACCCCGATGGTCACTTCCGGTTGGCCGAATATGGCTGTCTGCGCGGCGATGATCATGTCACAGGAGAGAGCCACCTCGCAGCCGCCGCCCAGGGCGAAGCCGGAAACCGCGGCGATGACGGGTTTCTTGATCGCCCGGATGCGGTCGAAGCTGGAGATGAATCCGCTTGCGCGGATGGTTTCGGGAGAGGCAGCGGCCATTTCTTTGATGTCCGCCCCGGCGGCAAAGGCGCGCTCGTTGCCGGTGACGATCATCGCGCCGATGTCTGCGTCGGCGTCGAAAGCGGACAGCGCGTCCATCAATTCGGCCAGCAGGGCGGCGTTGAGCGCGTTGACCGGCGGGCGGTTGAGCGTCACCAAGCCGACCCGGTTGCGTTTCTCAGTCAGGATCAATTGATAGGACATGGCTCCTCCTTGGTAGAGCAGGGAAATGGGGTCAGCGTTTAAGTTGGTCGAGGTGTTCCTGGATATGGGCGAGCATCCGCTCCAGCCAGCCCGCGAAGGGTAGCGTCCCTATGGTGACATGCGTCCCGGGGCGGGCCCAGACTGCATCCGCAAGCCCATTTAGCCAGGCCGCGGCTGCATCGCACTGGCCGACCAACTCCTCCAGGATGGTGTCGAGCGGTTCATCTGGGTCGTAGCGCGCCGCCATCCAGGTGTCGGCATCGAAATTTCCAAAAAGGGGGTTATCTTCAAGAACGATCCGCTGCAAGCGGAGCAAATAGACGTGCGCATTGGTATCGCGGGTATGGGCGAGCAGCTGGTGTGGGTTCCAGTCCCCTGATTCCAGTTCTACCCGCGGGTCGGGTATGGCAGCCACGGCGCGGCGCCATTCTTCCCCTTGGCGCGCCAGGCGTTCAATCGCTTTGTTCATCTTGGCCTCCTAAAAAAGATAAGACAGCAGTCACCGGGTCGGCGGTCTGTTGCGCGTCGATGTAGGCGATTTTGATCGCGTCTGCGGATAGTTCCCTGGCAGCCTGGCGGGTGAACTCGGCCAGTGCCGCCTTGCTGGTCTGGTATGCTCCGCGGGATTGTTCGCCGCGCGGCCGGGCGCCCAGGACAGCAATCATACCGCCACCCTGTGCACGCATCACCCGTCCGGCAGTCTGCACCAGTAGGAAGGTGCCGGTCAGGTTGACGTCCAGGGTGCGCTGCCAGTCCCAGTCGTCCATTTCGAGCAGCGCGGAGACCGGTTCGACCTCGGCGCAACAGACCAGGCCGTCCAACCGGCCCAGTTCGTCCAGCACAAGATTGACCAGCGTCTGTATGGGAAGTTTCTTGGCGACATCCTCGACATATGCCCGGACCGTTCCGCCTGCGGCGGTAATCCGCTGGACGGTTTCGTCCAGGTTGACCGGGGTAATGTCATTGGCGGCGACGATGGCGCCCTGGCTTGCCAGGGTTTCAGCCATCGCGCGTCCGCTGCCTTTCCCCGCTCCGGTGACCAGGATGACCTTGCCTTTGAGAGTACCCATGGTTTGTCCTCAACGCTCCGGCCAGCTCACTGCTCGCAGACCGGGATCACTCCTTCGTTCAGGTTGGCATTAACCTGCAATCCCAGGTAGGGCGATGGGTCGAGCGTGTTGCGGATCTCCAGTTCGTTGCGGAAATTGCCTTCGCCGTCATCCAGGACGATCGAGAAGTGCAAATGCACGCCAACCGGGTTGTTGGGGTCACCGGAGTAATTGCCCTGGTAACCGAGCAGGGTCCCGGCCTCGACAAACTTCTCGAAGGTGCCTGCGGGGAATTCGGGGGCGATGTAGGAAGCCCCGGCCATGTCAGCCAGGTGGGTGTAGTAGACCCAGATCTGCCGTCCGGGCTGGAGCGGGTCATCGGGGACGCGCACGATGACTGATGATTTCCAGTCCGGCATGCGTGTCAGGTAGCCGGGGTAGGCCGCGATGACCGGCGTCACGCCAATGTCGGTGCCGGCGAAGATGTCCAGGCCCTGGTGGTGGTGCCCGGGGCGGAAGGAATCGTCCCATAGGAAGCCGATCAGGCCGTCGGTGGGCATCAGGAAAGGAGCCTGCCCGCAACGGGTCCCGGCCTCGATCGCCCATTCGGGGTGCGCCCCGGCGTTGCGCAGCCATTCTCGCAAGGTGGTTGTCCGGCCCACACTTGGGCGAAATGTGCGGTAGAGATAAAAACCGACCCCGGCGAGGGCTCCGACCAAGATAACAATAAAAAGGATGCGTTTGGGCATGGAATGATTATACCCGCCTCTCCTTCAACGGATGCCCGTCTCGCCTCCCGCCTGTGAGGCCAGATTTCTTATATTAAATCTACTTTCCACTGTCATTTTTCTAATATGCAGGCGATAAGATAGGGCCAAATTACTGTGTACTGCGTAACTATTTGAACCCAAATCACCGTTTGGTCCTTGTTATCTGGTCGATTCAGTTCAGAAATTTATGCAAGGAGCAGTAAGACACTTAACCGTAATCATAATAAGGAGTCCTGAAATGACCTACTATATCAACCCCTATACGTACCGCACGGCCCGCCGCATGGCCCACCGCATGGCAATGGCCAACCAAGAATCGTCTCACGACTTCACCCTGACAGTCGATGTCCGTGAAGAGAACGACGAGTATACCCTCAACGCTCTTATTCCCGGCCTCAAAGCCAGCGACCTGAACATCCAGGTCCTCGAAGATGTGGTCAGCATTGAGGGTGAGTTCAAGTCCGATGACTCGGAATACCTGCTGCGCGAGCTGCCGCATGGTTCGTTCCGTCGGGCCCTGCGCCTGGGCACAGCCCTCGACGCCGAAAAGGCGGAAGCCAAGATCAACGACGGTGTGCTGACCCTGCGCCTGCCGAAGGCCGAATCAGCCCGCCCGAAGACAATCAAGATCACCGCCAAATAATCGCAAGCACAGCACGTTTCGTGTGCTTCTCCTCCTCAAGCCAGGACGCTCGTTAGCGAGCGTCCTGGCTCATTTATTGCCGGGGCAACTGCGTGTGCCGGTTGCCGCCGCTACTCAAGGGGTACGCGCAGAGTGGCAAGTACCCTTTCCGCCAGCAGCCTGCCAGGCTTGACTTTAGAACGTTTGTTCTGTTACAATCTTGATAACATGTCTATATGGCAACGCTTGCTCGACTGGCTGGGCCTGGGCCAACTCTCCGTCGCGCGCACCTACGAACTGGACGAGGACTTCTACGCCACTCTGGAAGACCTGGCCCAGCGAGAGCATCTCCCCCCCGATGAACTGGCCGCCGGCCTGCTCGCCTCGGCCCTGGAACAGCGCGCCTCGCAGGAATCCCTGTGGCAGCGCTGGCGGTCGCTCTCGCCGCGCGAACAAGACGTTGCCGCCCTGGCTTGCCTGGGCCACACCAACCGGCAGATCGGCGCCCGGCTGGGGATCTCGGCCGAGACGGTCAAGACCCACCTGCGCAACGCGCTGATCAAGTTTGGGCTGCACACCCGCTCCGAACTCGGCCTCCTGCTCGAAGAGTGGGATTTCAGCGCCTGGGATGCTTAGTATCCGGGCACTAGCCCTGGCCTGTCCCCCTGCGGTCCCCCCGCGCCTGGCTCCCCCGGCAGGTTAAACCAAAATCCCCCGCCCCTTCCCCCGGTGGGGAATTTTCTTTTCCCGCAGTTCCGGGTAGGCTTGGAGTATGGACGCTCTGGTCACTCTCCCGGCGGGCCGCTGGGCGCTGGTGCTTGGCCCGCGCAGCATTCACCCCGAGATGCTCGCCCTGGCGGCGCGCCTGGCCGGGCTCGGTCCGCTGCGCGTGCTCGATGGCGGCAACCGCTTCAACGCCTATACGATCTCGCGGGCGGTGCGCGGCCGGCGCGAAGTCCTCAATCGCATCACCGTGGCGCGAGCGTTCACCTGCCACCAGATGCTCAACCTGCTCGAGTCCACCCCGCAGGCCGGGATCCCCTTCCTGGTGCTGGACATGCTGGCGACGTTCTACGACGAGGCCGTCTCGATCCTCGAGCGCCAGCGTCTGCTGGCCGCCTGCATCCGCCAGCTCGACCGCCTCAGCCAGCCGATCAGCGGCCTGGTCAGCGCCTGCCTGCCGAAGGTCCCGGATCGGGAGAACGCAGCCCTAGTGGACATGCTGGAGGATGCGGCCGGGGAGGTCTGGTACCCGGACCCGCCAGCGCCCAAGTTGCAGAGCCCGAGGTTGTTCTGATGGGTCGCACCCTGCCTTCCATCAGCCAGGCATTCCTACAAGAACAGGATGCCTTCGCCCGTTTCCGCCGCGCCCTGCGCCGCAGCCACCAGCTCATCCTCGACGAGTTGTTCGCCTCCGCCCGCCAGCACCTGGCCGCCGCGGCCTATGCGGCCCACGCCCTGCCTTTCGAAGTCTTCCTGCTTTCCATGCTGCTGGAAGAGTACAAGGAAGTACAGCGCCTGCGCCACCTGGTGGAGGGACTGCATGACCGCAACAACTCGTGAGGTCCGCGGCTGGCTGCTCGACCTGTACGCCGACCCAGCCGGCGGCATTGCCCTCTGGGTCATCGGGGAGGATGGCCAGCGCCACCGCCTGCGCCAGGAACTCCCGGCGACCTTCTACGCCGCCGGGCCGGCGCAGGTTCTGCGCCAATTGTGGCGCTGGCTGGAGGGGCAACCCGTCCCGCTGTGCCTGAGCCGCACCGAGCGCCGGGACCTCTTCAGCGGGGGGACCATCGTCTTGGCGGTGGAGGTGCGCAACCCTGCCGACCAGCCGCCGCTCTTCGCCCGGGCGGCGCGCCAGTTCCCCGAACTGGCCTACTACGACACCGACATCCCCCTGGCGCTGCGACATGCTGCCAGATACGATAGCTTCCCGCTGGCCCGCTGCCGGCTGGATGTCGACGCCGCCGGCCGGGTGCAGGCCCTGGATGTGCTGGATTCGCGCTGGCAGTTGGATCTGCCCCTGCCGCCGGTGCGCACCCTGGCCATCGAGCCGGATACCAACCCCACCCACGCCGCGCCGCGCCGGGTCATCGTGCGCTCACAGCGCGGCTGCTGCACCCTGGACCTGGAACCCGGGCGCGCCTTGCTGGTCGGGCTGCGTTCCCTTTTTCGCCAATACGACCCCGACCTGCTGCTGACTGCCTGGGGCGATACCTGGCTGCTGCCGCACCTGCTGGGGTGCGCCCGGCAGGCCGGCTTGGACCTGCCCCTGAACCGCGACCCCGGGCAGGCGGTTCTGCACAAGGACGAACGCACCTATTTCGCCTATGGCCAGGTCATCTACCGCGGCCAGCAGATGCACCTCTTCGGCCGCTGGCACATCGACATCAACAACGCGGTCATGTACCACGATTACGGGCTGGAGGGCGTCTGGGAGCTGGCCCGGGTGACCTCGCTGCCGGTGCAGACAGTGGCGCGCGTCTCACCAGGGACGGGCATCTCCTCGATGCAGATCCTGACCGCCCTGAGACAGGGCGTGCTGGTCCCCTGGCACAAACAGCAAGCTGAACGTCCCAAGACGACCCTCGACCTGCTGCGCGCCGACATGGGCGGGCTGGTCTTCCAGCCGATCATTGGATTGCACCGGGATGTTGCCGAGGTGGATTTCGTCTCGATGTACCCCAGCATCATGGCTTGCTTTAACATCTCGCCGGAGACGGTCATCCCCGGACGGCGCGACCCCGCCACCGGCCTGCCGGTCACTGCGCTGGACCCTGGCCTGGTGCCGCAGACGCTCCAGCCCCTGCTCGATAAGCGCCTGGCGCTCAAGGCCGAACTGGCCGGGATGCCGAAATGGGACCCGCGTCGCAAGCGCTACAAGGCCTGCGCCTCGGCGCACAAGTGGCTTCTGGTGACCTGTTTTGGCTATCTGGGCTACAAGAACGCCCGTTTCGGGCGCATCGAGGCCCACGAGGCGGTCACGGCTTATGGCCGGGAGGCCCTGTTGCGGGCCAAGGATGCCGCCGAAGACCTGGGCTTCCATGTCTTGCACCTGTACGTGGACGGGATGTGGGTCCATAAGCCGGGTTGCGCCACGGTGCGGGATTTTCAGCCTCTTTTGGATGCGATCCTGGAGCGCACCTGCCTGCCCATCGCCCTGGACGGGGTCTACCGCTGGGTGGCGTTCCTGCCCTCGCGCCTGGACGGGCGCGTGCCGGTCGCCAACCGCTATTTCGGGGTCTTCCAGGACGGGTCGGTCAAAGCCCGCGGCATCGAGTTGCGCCGCCGGGATACGCCACTTTTCATCGCTGATCTGCAGCAACGTATGTTGGAAGTCATGGCCCGCGCCCCGGACGCGGCCGCCCTCCCGGAGCAGCTTCCTGAGTTGTATGCCCTCATCCGGCGCAGCCTCGCCGACCTGCGCGCCGGGCGCGTCCGGCTGGACCGGATGCTGGTCACCCAGCGCCTGAGCCGCATGTTGGAAGAGTACCGCACCCCTTCGCTGGCGGCGCGGGCGGTCGGCCAATTGGCCGCGGCAGGGAAATCCATGCGGCCGGGTCAGCATGTCCGCTTTGTACATACCCTCGGGGAGCCGGGCGTCCATGCCTGGGACCTGCCTGCCCACCTGGACAGCCGGCAGGTGGATACGGGCCGCTATGCCGAACTCCTGCTCCGGGCTGCCGAGACCATCCTGACCCCTCTGGGCATTTCCCGCCAATGGCTGGACGAACAGGTGCTGGACGGTGTGCGGTCATACCCGCTGCCTGTCGTGGGTGAGTCGCTGGCAGTCCTGGCCGTTGAACCTACCCCGGGAAAAGAAAAATCCCTTGCAGGTCCACGGGCTTGTGGAGCAGAAAGGGATCAGAGGGGAGTTCAGCGGCTAAGTTAAGCCTGTTTCAGGCTTTCGAGAACGGTTTTATAACTCTCCAGGTTGGCTGGGTTCATTGCGATGATGGCTTCGATCGTCTTGATGGCGCTGACCCGGTCTCCGCTCTCGAGCAGGATATCGCCGAGGGCGTCCAATTGAGCAACAGCATCTTCGATCCGCTCGATCCGGCGGTACTCCTCTGCCAGGTATTTGCGCAGGACCGGCTGGCGCTCATTCTCCTTGACCATATCTTCGAGGAAGGTGATCATCTCGACGCGGCGGCCGTTGCCGTCAAGATAGGAAATGTAGCCGTCGATCTCGGCAGCGGCCTGGTTGAGTTGATTGAGGCGCAGGTTCAGGTCGACGAGTTGCCTGCGGGTTGGAATGTCGTTCGGCTCAAGGGTGCGCACCTGCTCGAAGACGCGCATTGCTTGGCGCCAGTCCAGGCGCTGCATGTCGATATCGGCCATGCGCAGCATGAGCTTGACGCTCCAGTCACGGTTGCCTCCGCCTTGCTGGGCCAGGCGCAGGGCCTGGGTGTAGGTCTTGCGGGCCATGTCCAGTTCGGCCAGCCGGTAGTAGATGTCCGCCAGGTCGAGGTACTCGCTGATCGCCTCGTTGACCTGGCCGCGGCTCGAAAGCTGCTCGATCAGTTTGGACCGGACGACCAGGTCCATCGGCGCCACCTTGGTGATCCGCCGCAGGATGTTGACAGCCTGGTTCGATTCACCCCGGATGCTGTAGGCCTGGGCGACGACAGTGTACTTGGTTATCGCTCCTTGCAGATTGCCTTCCTGCAGCAGTAGGTCGCCGATCAGAGAATGCAACGGCAGGTATGTGGGGGCGTACTTGAGCGAATGGAAGGCCTCATCCATGGCCGAGCGCAGGCGGCCTTCGCGCACCAACTGGTGCACCTTGCTGATCGATTCGATCACCTGGCTGCTGGATGCCTGGGTCAGGACCTCTGCCAGGGGCAGCGGAGGCGCGCCCTCGGCGCCTTTGGGCAGTTGTTCGCGTGCCTGCCGGATGGCCGCCCGCCAATTGGGGCGCATGAGCAATTGCGAGAGGTTATCGCACAGGCGGCCCATGGCTTCGGGATCCTCCTGGTTGGACTGCGATTCGATCAAAGGTTCGTATAGCTGGCGGAGTGCATCGGCCTGCTCCGGCGGGATCATCTGCGTATCTGCAATCTTGAGCGCTTCCATGTACTCGATCACCGCCTCAGGCAGGCGTTCCAACTGGCGCAGGATTTGCCCCATCAGCAGGCGTGCCCCGAGGGCGTAGTCTTCATGCTTGACGGCGTGCTGGAGATAGCGCAGGGAACTCTCGAGCCGTTCGCCCTTGGAACGCAGCAGGCCTAGATCATAGTACAAAGCTGCTTCCTGGAAGCCGGCCTCCAAGGCCCTTTCCAGTTCCTCGACAGCCTGGGAGCCCTTGCCATGGGTCTGGGCGTCGACTGCCAGCCCGAGGTGGTAGAAGATTTTTGTCTGGGCGTCCTGTTTTACGTTGAGCGGGCCTGTGCCGCGCACGATCGCCTGCAGGCCGCGCTTCGATGAGACCGGGTCGCTGCTGGTCTCGGTCGAGAGGTCGAAGAGCACCTCGGCCAGGCGGGTGATCGCTTTCTGGCGCGCCTCGGCGATTGGGTCCAAGGCGGTCTCAGCGGGTTTGACTGCTTCCTGTTTGCGGACCTGTGCCATGCGCAACGGGCCGGTACCGCCCTTCGGGCGCATCGGCTTGGGGAGTGCCTGCCCGCCCTTGAGCATGGCCTGGGCCTGGCGGGCTTCTGTGCTGTTGGGGTTCAACTGGAGGGCTCGGGTGACCATTTCGTTTGCTTTGTCCCCGTTCCCAGTGCGTTGCAAGATGCTGGCGGTTGCCAGGTATTCGGTGACCGCCTGCTGGGCATGTCCAAGGCGTTCATGGACCATGGCCAGGCGCGAATGGGCGATCAGATGGTCTGCATCGAGCGAAGTAATGTGAAGCCAGTTCTCTATGGCCTTTGTGGCGTCCTGGTTCTTGATGTACAGTTCGGCCGCCTGCAACGCCGCCTGGATGGCCTGGGAAATGTTCCCCAGACGCTCAGACAACTGGGCGACTTTTTCGAGCGCGACCGGGTCTTCAGGGGCGACCTGCGCGGCACGCAGATAGATCTTGAGCCCATCTTCATAGCGTTGCAATTGATAGAATGCCAGTCCAAGGTTCATCAGCGCCTTGGGGTTGTTGGGGGATTCCACCAGCGCTTTCTGGTAGGCTGCGCAGGCTGTTTCCCAGTTCTGGTCCCAGGCGGCCGAGTGGCCGGCATTCATGGCTTGTTGAAAAATGTCCTCACGTCCAGGCATAGGTTCTCAATCGTTAATAGAATCAAGGGATCGGTTGGAGTTCATCCCAGTCGCTGCCCCAACGCGCATCGGTCGTCAGCGGGATGGACAGCGGGTAAGCATCTTCCATTGTCTTCTGGACGACCTTCGTGGTCTGCTCCAGCTCTGCCTTTGGGCATTCGAGCACCAGTTCATCATGGACCTGCAGGATCATCCTGCCGTGCAGACCGGCCTGCGCCAGGGCAGCGGGAATGTTGAGCATGGCGATCTTCATTATATCAGCAGCCGTGCCCTGGATGGGCGCGTTAATCGCCTCGCGTTCCTCCCGGTTCTTCATCGTCTGGTTCATCTGGCTCATCAGGCCGGGAAAATAACGCCTCCGCCCGAGGAGAGTCTCAACATAGCCGAGCCGGGCAGCTTCGCGGCGGATGCCGTCCAGGTAGCGTTTGACCCCGGGGAACTGGCGGAAGTAGGCGCCAACGAACTCCTCGGATTCGGCCAGGGTCAGCTCGGTGCTGCGCGTCAGGCCGAACGCAGACATCCCGTAGATCAATCCGAAGTTGATCGCTTTGGCGTGCCGGCGCTGTTCCTTGGTCACCGCCTCGAGCGGGACCGCGTAGATGGCAGCCGCGGTAGTGGCGTGGATGTCCTGCCCGGCGCGGAACGCTGCCAGCATGGCCTCATCTCCGGCCATGTGGGCGACGATGCGCAGTTCGATCTGCGAGTAGTCCACGGACAGCAGGACATTTCCCGGCGCGGCGACGAACCCGCGCCGGACGCGCCGGCCAAGCTCTGTGCGCGTGGGGATGTTCTGCAGGTTGGGGTTAGATGAGGACAACCGCCCGGTGACCGTGGCCGTCTGGCTGAAGGAGGAGTGCACCCGGCCGGTCTGCGGGTTGACTTGGGCAGGGAGGGCATCCACATAGGTGGACTTGAGCTTGGAGAGTTCTCGGTATTCGAGCACCCGGCCAACGATCGGGTGCTGGGAGGCGATCTCCTCCAGCACACTGGCGGAAGTGGAATAGTGGCCCGAGGCGGTCTTGCGCCCCCGGTCTGGAGGCTGCAGACGCAGGGTCCCGAAGAGGATATCAGATAACTGCTGGGTAGAATTCAAATTGAATTCCTTCCCGGCTGCTTCAAAGACCTTACCCTGGAGCTCAGCCAAGCCTTCATCCAGTTGCTTGGAAAAGGTGGCAAAGAAAGCGGTATCCAGGGCCACGCCGGTCATCTCCATCTCGGCCAGGACTGCCACCAGGGGCATCTCGACCTCGGTGAACAGGCTGGTCAGTTTCGGCAGATTCTGCATGTCAGCAGCCAGGACTGGCCACAAGCGCAATACGGCTTCCGCGTCTGCAGCAGCGTAGGCTGCGGCTTCGCCGATGGATACCTCTGCCATCGAGCGCTGGTTCTTCCCGCTGCCGATCAGGTCCTGGATGTGGGTCATCTGCTCGTCCAGGCGGACCGCCGCCAGGTTCTTGAGGCCGAGGTTGCGTGAGCCGGGGTCGAGGATCCACTCGGCCAGCATGGTGTCAAAGGATAGCGGCGCAAGGTGGAGACCATGCCGGGCGAGGATGATGTAGTCATATTTGAGGTTGTGGCCGAGCTTCGCGATCTTAGCGTCGGTGAGCGGGGGCGTGAGGGCAGTGAGCACCTGCTCGTGCCCCAGTTGCCGGCCTGCCTGGTGCCCCACCGGGATGTAGTAGCCCTCGCCCGCGTTGATGGCCAGCGAGATTCCGACCAGGTCGGCGACCATCTCGTCAGTCGAGGTTGTTTCGGTGTCAATCGAAATAGCCTTGGCGTTCTGCAACGCTTCGGTCAGTCGGGCAAGACCTTCCTCGGTGTCGATGATCTGGACCTGGATCCGGGCAGCGGCAGCGGGAACTGCCCCGCCTTCCCGGATTTCATGGTCAGAGCCTGCCGCGGTGCCCATTGTCTCACCAAAAAGACTGAGTTGCTGGGTCGGTTTCCCGCTGACCGGGGCGATGTTCCTGACCAGTTTATGCAGACGGTCGGTCAGGGAGCGGAATTCTAGCTCGCGGAATAGCGCTTCGACCCTCTCCGGGCTGAACCGGTCGCTGCGCGCCTGTTCCAGGTCGATCGAGACTGGCAGGTCAGTGCGGATGAGGGCCAGCTTGTAGCTCATCAGGGCGGATTCCCTTCCGCTCTCGAGTTTGGTGCGCCAGCGCGTCTCGATCTGGTCGAGGTTGGCGTAGATGTTCTCCAGGGTTTTGTACTGCTCCAACAGTGCCCCGGCTGTCTTCTCGCCGACCCCCGGCACGCCGGGGATGTTGTCGGATTTATCCCCGACCAGGGCCTTGTAATCCACTACCTGCTCCGGGCGGACCCCCATTTTCGCCACCACGTCCTCGGCGGTGATGTAGTCCTTTGCATCAGCCATCCGGCCCTCGGGCAGGTTGACGATCGTGCGCTCGTCGACAAGTTGCAACAGGTCGCGGTCACCGGTGATGATCTTGACTCCCAGGCCTTCCTTGGCAGCCCAGCGGGCGATGCTTCCGAGCACATCGTCGGCTTCGAATCCTTCCATTTCCAGGCGCGGGATGTTGAACGCATCGACAAGCTGGCGGATGCGCTCGATCTGCGGGCGCAGGTCATCTGGCATTTTAGCGCGGGTGGCTTTGTACTCCGGGTAGATCTCATCGCGGAAGGTCTTGCCGGTGTCAAAAGCGACAGCCAGGTAATCGGGTCGTTCCTGTTCCAGCAAGCGGATGAGGACACTGGCAAAGCCAAACACCCCTGCGGTCGGCTCGCCTTTGGATGTCAGCCAGCGCTGGCCGCCCGATGGTGAGGCGCTCAATGCAAAAAAAGTTCTATAGGCCAGGGCATGACCATCAATAAGGTATAGGGTTGGGGGCATTACAGTCTGTTGTGCAGGAGAAAGGCGGGCAAGGTCAGATTCGATCGGATGCTAAGCGATTCCTTGCCGTTGACGTGTCTGCTGGATGTATTCGCGGATGAGCTGGGCGGGGGGCGGTTGCGAGCCTCCCATGATCAGATAGCCCGGAGCCCAGAAATCTCCAGAAGGGTTTTCTTTCTTGAAGCGGGGGAAGTCTTCGAAGAGCCTTTCCGAGAGTCGCTGACGTACGATGCGCATCAGGTAGCCCGGGGAGGTGGCTGGTGGGATATTGACGATCCATTGCAGGTAATCCGGCCTGACGGCGATGTGTTCCAGCCGCCAGCCGTAGGAGATGCAGGTGTGTAGGACCCACTCGGAGATGCTGGTGGCCAGGTCGCCGGTCAGGTGGTGGTGGGTGAAGCGGGGTATGAGCAGGCAGGCGTAGTTCAGACTGTATACCGATGGGGAGACCGGTTCCAGGACGATCTTCTGACCTTCCTCGGCGACAATATGGGGCCGCGTCTCTGCATGGGGGTCGAAGCCATCGAACCGCTTCCTCTGGGGCAGGCTCTTGCGGGTTACCGCTGGGGAGGGACGGGTCTGCTCGAGATCGGTCTCCAGCGCGATCGCTTCGGATTCATCATATGCCACCGGCTGGAATTGTGGGGCGGGGGAGGCTTCCAGGCTGAACGCCGAGGTCTCCAGGGGAATCGCAGGGCTGGTCTCGCGGGAGAAGGTCATCTCGATGTTGTTACCGTTGCGGAAGACGTTTGGCGGCGGGACATCGCTGAGGATATTGTTGATCGAGGCGGCTGCATCCAGTTCGTATTCGTCTTCCAATATCTCCTGCCCGGCAGGTTCCGCCAGGGAGTGGGCAAGCTGGCTGGCCTGAGACCGGATGGTGCTGAACGGTGTCTCGGCATCGAAGACGAGCGTGAGGACCATGTTCGTGGCCAGGCGGGTGGCATAGACCATGTGCTCCGCGTGGGTGTTGCTCAGACGGATGAAGCGCACCAGGTCACTTTGGTCATGCTTGTTCCAGTAGCGGTTGACCACCTCGGCCAGTTCATTGGCCGCGGTCTGGGGCAGCTGTCCGGCATAGGCCCACAATCCGCCCTCCCGGATGATCAGCGCGGCCTGTGCAGAGGACTCCAGCGTCAGCCGGGTCAGGTGCTGTGCTGCGCGGTTGACGTCGAGCAGCCAGGTGGGTTCATCGACCGGCGGAGCAGCCGGCTCATCGGGCCCGGCAGACTCGCCCATGCTGTCGGGGAAGAGTCTTTCCATCATGTCAAGTAGGTCCGGGAGGTAGAATGGTTTGGAGAGGAGTTCCTCGGGTTCCAGGTCATCGAGGGCGACAGGCGTCCAGGCGTCAGAGACGATGACAAATTTGATCTCAGGGTTGGCCTGGCGCAAGGCATAGCCAAGTTCGATACTGAGTTCCTCCCCCAGGCTGGCATCCAGGAAAACCAGTGGGGCGACCGTCTCATAGACGAATTCCACTGCGGTCTTGGGATCGCCAGTCACGCGAACACCAAAACGCCGGGTCTCTTCCAGACTCTGGCGAATCAACGCACCAAAAGCTGAATCAGGCGTTACAACCAGGATTGAGCTTGGCATCACGAATAGTGTATCACGGCCTGATTAGTCAGGCAAGTGGTCTGTCAAGGGAATTTTTGGGGTTTTTTGGGTGGAAAAAGGTGGTGTTTGTATGGGCAGGAATCAACCATCGGCTGGACCATATAACCTGTGGTGCACTGCACTCAAGGCGCGCACCTGCTCGGCGGCATGATAGGAGGACCGCACCAGCGGGGCGGACTCGACCCACTTGAATCCGAGTTCCCGCCCGTAGTCGCGCAGCTCCTTGAACTCTTCCAAGGTGTAATAGCGGGCGATCGGCAGGTGCTTCTTACTCGGCTGCAGGTACTGACCGATCGTCAGGATATCGACGCCCCATGAGCGTTGGTCGCGCATCACGGCCTTGACTTCATCGATCTCTTCGCCCAGGCCGACCATGATGCCAGATTTGGCCAGCACCTCTGAGTCGAGTTTCTTGGCGTTGGACAGCGTCGCAGCAGCCCACTCGTAGCGGTCTTGCGGCTGGACCTGCTTGAACAAGCGCGGCACAGTCTCGACGTTGTGGTTGAGGATCTCCGGGCGGGCGTCCATGACGATCTTGAGTGTCTCCAATGCGCCCTTGAAATCCGGGATGAGCACTTCCACCGAGCAACCCGGGAGCAGTTCACGGATGCGGCGGATGACCATGGCAAAGATCGGCGCACCGCCGTCGCCGCGGTCGTCGCGGTTGACCGAGGTGATCACGGCATGCTTGAGATCCATCGCCTTGACTGCCTGGGCGACGCGTTCCGGTTCCAGCCAGTCCAGGCTCCCAGGGCGGCCGTGCTTGATGTCACAGAATCCGCAGGAGCGGGTGCAGACATCCCCCAGCATCAGGAAGGTGGCTGTGCCGGAGCCCCAGCATTCGCCCAGGTTGGGGCACATCGCTTCCTCGCAGACGGTATGCAGCGACTTTTTGCGCATCAACGCATGCAACTGCTCGTAGGTCTCGCCCGTGGGGGCGCGCACCTTGATCCACTCCGGGCGGCGGAGGGGCGTTGTCTCTCTGGTTTCGGGGTTGACCCGCTCTCGGGTGGGGGGTGCAGGCATCAGGTCCTCTTTTCTACCGGTAAACGGTCCAACCAATGCGTTAACTTAGATCAAAACAGGACGCAGGTCAGATTTTCTTCACTTTCAGGCGCAACCCATCGACTTTGACCACCAGAACTTTGTCCCCTTTCTTGACCGGCGGGGACCCATCGGCCAATTCGGCAGTCCAGAGTTCGCTTGCCGCCTGGACCTGGCCGGACGGGGCGAGGTCGGTCAGTGCAGTGCCGGTCATTCCTCGCATCCCCTCCTGCCCGGTGCGGATGGGGGCGCGCAGGGCGCGCAGGGCGATTGCCAGGATCACTGCGAAGATCAAACCGATGGACACACCGACCACGATCACCAGTGGGATGGATACGCGCTGGAACTGCGGTGTGCCTGGCGAGTTGAACAGCACCAGGGCGCCGACGATGAACGCCCCGACCCCGGCAGCGGTCAGGCCGCCGTGGGTGGGAGCTTTAATATCCAGGATGAATAGCACGAAGGCAACGATGATGAAGACGATGCCGAACCAGTTGACCGGCAGCACGCCCAGGCCATAGGCAGCCAGCGCCAGGCAGACAACACCGATGAACCCGGCCACCCAACCGCCGGGGCTCGAGATTTCGATCAGGATGGCCTGGACACCGATGCTCAGCAGGATGAAGATCACGTTCGGGTTGGTCAGCATCAGCAGGAGTTCCTCGATCAGGCGCATGTCGACCTCTTCCAGGCTGAGGCCGGTCGTCTCGAGGGTGCGCTCGCCGTCCGCCATCTGGACGGTGAAGCCATCCAGCTTGGCGAGCAGGTCATCCAGGTCGTTGGCGATGAAGTCGATCAGGCCAGCCTGCAAGGCTTCACTGGACGACACTGCCCGGGCCACTTCGATCGTTTCTTCGGCCAGGGTGACCGCTTCCTCCCCGCGGCGCTCGGTCAGCGCCCGGACGGTGGCCTTCATGATCTCCTTGGCCTTGGTTTCCATCGTCTCGGTCAGGTCCTGCCCTTCCGAGCTGACCGGGCTGGCAGCCCCGATGGTCGTTTCGGGAGCCATGGCGGCTGCATGCCCGGCCAGGGTGATGATCGTCCCGGCGCTGGCAGCCCAGGCGCCGCGCGGCGTGACATAGACGACCACCGGCACGCGGCTGGCGCGGATATCCTGGACCATCTGGATGGTTGTCTCCACGCTCCCGCCGGGGGTGTTTAATTGGACGATGATCAACTCCGCGTCCTGTTGGTTGGCTAACTTGATGCCGCGGGCCAGGTATTCCTGCATCGCGGGTGTGATCGGGCCGTCTATGGTCAGGACGAAGGCCTCAGTTCCGGCAGCTCCAGCCTGCAGCGGCAGGAGCAAAAAGGTGGCGACGAGCAGGAGAATGGGCAGGCGGATGGTCTTCATAATCTTCCTCATGCTGGTATTATAACTGGTACTGGCGCTCTGCTTGCCTGGGGTTGCAAGCTGGTATATACTCTCGCACGGAGTGAGGTGGAGCATGCGCATCATTGACCGTCGATGGAAAGGCCTGGCTGAAGGGTACCGGGCTCTGCTGGATTATCAGCGCAAGTTGGAAACGGAATATACCCGCGCCATCCAGGCCGGTTACCGGCAGAAATATCGCCAGGCGTTGACCGGGTGGCAAAAGAAACGCAGGGTCTTAATTGCCATGGCGTCGCTGTCGGTACTGGGGGTGATCGCCCTGTGTGTCTCCGGAGTTTACCTGCGTGATTATGTCTGCATCCTTGCTTACTGGACCCTGGTGGTCATTGTCATCCTGGTGACCACGATCGTCGCCCGGCGAGCTTACGTGACCGAGATGCTGGCGGGACGTCCGGAGGAGGGGGCGGTCAACCCGGATCAGTTCGCCCTGGCCAGACGCTGGTGGCAGCGGCTTGAACCTGCTGACCTCGTCCGTGTAGACCCGAAAGGGAAAAAAGGCGAAAGTTTCCTGGTCCATCTGGCGCGGCATCTACCGGATGACTACATTACGGTCGCCCAACCCGCGACCACTTTGGCCGTTGGTGCCGCGACCGGCGCTCTGGGGACGCCAAACCGGATGGGAGGGGGGCCGTTCGAGGATATCCTTTTGCTCGGGCCGACCGGCATCTGGCTCTTCAGCCTGGTCCCCTGGCGGGGGCGGGTTGTCAAGCGGGATGGAACCTGGTACCATCCGCAACCCCGGCCGGGCAAACCGGAGGGGAAGAGACTCGCTGAAGCGCCGGCGGCTCAAGCACCGGATGAGCATTGGCTGGCAAGGAAAGCCGCGCTTGTTGAGGTCTTCCGGGTCGCGTTCCCCGACCTGCCATGGCTGGCCGATTCGGTCCAGGGTGGGCTGGTCTTCGACCATCCCGATGTGGTCCTCGAGAAGGAGAAGATCAATGGATTCGCAGCCCCGTATGGCCAACCGCGGGGGTGGATCGCCCGCATCCAGGCGGCCAGGCCGGTGGATGGGTTGAACATGGAGCTTCGCCTGGCGCTGCTCGAGGCGTTCGCGGGTCTGGCCCATGAGACGAGTGACCCGCCGGAGGATTCTTCGCCGGCGCGGGGCGAAGCCGAAGGCGCCTATGCCGAGGCGGCTGGGGAACTCCGCCAACTGGTGGCAGGATTACTGGAAGAGGAATAATCAACCGGGATTTTTTCGGTCGCGCTTGACCATCCGCTCCCCTCACGGTAGAATCAGCGGCGCGCGGGCGTCGCCAAGCGGTAAGGCATCAGCCTTCCAAGCTGATATTCACGGGTTCGAATCCCGTCGCCCGCTCCTTACTTCACCACGAAGGGTATGCTGTAAACATCAGTACCTTTGTGGTGCGATTTTCCCAGGGCCCGTAGCTCAGCGGTGAGAGCAGGCGACTCATAATCGCTTGGTCGTTGGTTCGATCCCAACCGGGCCCACCTATACTATTAATTGCTTTGCGCAATTAATATTCGGTCTTTATTCACAAGTGGATTATCGTTCTTAGTTTTGAGAAGAAGGAGGAAATATGCCTATACCTGATTCTCAACTTGAGACTTGGGCAAATCAAGGAGCGTCAGCCACAGCCCAAAAAACCTATACGTCAGTTAAGGCAGCTATTGACTCCTACGAAGGCTGGCCTTCTGGCACTACCCACGCCCATTATCTCCAGGGATCATACAGAAACACAACGAACATCTACGGTAACAGTGATGTTGATATGGTGGTGGAACTCACATCAATTTTCTATTCAAACTTAACAACAGCTCAAAAAGCAACGCTTAAGTTGGAAACAGCGCAATACTCAATAAGCCAATTTCGAGCAGATGTAATTACAGCACTAACGAAGTATTATGGATCACAATTTGTTGACACAACAGGTAGCAAATCAATAAAAATTCTACCCAACTCAGGACGACTCAAAGCAGATGTAGTTGTGTGCAAAATCCGGTGCAAATCGGCCAGTGAATCCGATGTAAATCGGCCACCGATTCTGGAACAAATCGGCAGTGATTCCGGCGCAAATCGGCCACTTTTTGGATAACATCGGAATTGGTGGTCGAAATCGATCGGAATCTGGAAGAATAAAAATCGACGGGGAAAGCGAAGAAGTTCTGGTTAATCTTTAGAAAGTGTGGCATTCTTTCC